>JAZRWI010000026.1:0-3327 GCA_045599645.1 Candidatus Avigastranaerophilus sp. | reverse complement strand
GTTATTGGTATGCTTGATTACGAACATGATGTCCTGAGAGAATGGGAAAAGCTCTGCAAAGGCTATATTGAAGAAGGTTATGAAAAGCGACAGCCCGAGGTTGATGCTCTGAAAAAAGAAACAGCTGAAGCAAAGCAAGAAGCTGCTGAAGCTAAACAAAGAGCAGATAAGGAAAAAGCTAGAGCCGATAAAATTGAAGCAGAAACATTTGCTGATAGAGAAAAGATTATTAATAATCTGAAGAGTATTGGCCTGACACCTGAACAGATATCAAATGCTATGAGTGTCTGATTCGTTCAACGTCGCTTAAGATCAACAAAAGCCCTTGGTGAAATGTCAGGGGCTTCTTCATTTTAGCAACGGATAACAGGATGAGGGCGGATTATTTTATTCACAATTCACAATTTATAATGCACAATTTGGGGTTTATGAAAGTTACAGGCTTGGTGCTTCATTCGAATGCATAATTCATAATGCATAATTTTTTGTTTTGCTTTTACATCTTTTAAGGAAGAGTCTTAGCGTTTGGCTATGATGGCTTTGCTTATTCCTTTGAATACGTTGATTTCTGTTAGAATTAACTTTTTTGAGCTGATTTGTCTAAGTTATTGAGTGCGGCCTCTAGTTTCTTAGGAGTCATGCCCAATTCTTCAGCTGCTTGTTTTAAGGATATCAATCCTTTTTTTATAAGGCGTAATGCGAAATTAAGTTCTCCTTCTGTGTTACCTTTTAATCTGCCTCTGTTTTCTATTTCGTCTAATACTTTGCACATAGTTATCGGCTTTCCTTGCTGATAGGTTGGTTGTTAATTGCGTTGTTAAAAACAATCAGATGCTTTCCTCAAAGCCAGATTTTTCTATCTTAAGCATATCACCGTGAAATTCTTTTTTTAAACGTCTTTTCAAATTTTCAAATAATTGTTTGTGTCTTGCACTACAATTAGCCTGGCTAACGCCTTTCCTAGCTATTACTCTACCATAATAACGGTAGTTAAGGCTTCGTTGCTTGTAATAATCTGTTATAACACTGCCTAATTGTCTTAGCGTGCTATCAATCTGCTCTAAGGCATGTTCAACGTTTTTGCCTTTTAATTCTATGAAAATGCCTTTGTGGGTATCGGTTGTGTCTTGGGTTATTAACAAAAAGTCACATTTTGTTGTATTTGTATTTTGGGGTATGATGCCACCGTCAATGGAATAAGTTATATATTCTTTTTGGTATATATTTCTAACTCTATATTCCGTATGCATTTCAGCTAATTTAAAATATTGATTATTCCCCTTTTTATATATACATCTGTCTCCAAATATATTCAAATTTGTCATATAGATTCCTCTTCGTTATTTATGTCTATTTCCATAAGCTTATAAAGCAAATCATTATTTTCTTCGGAAGCACCATCAATACTTTCAACTGTAATATATTCGGCTGATTCACTGTAAATATTCTCTAATTTGCCATTCTTTATATAGTAAATAGCTGCTTCATTGATGTCCAATTTGTATAATTCTAAGTTCAAATCTTCTGACAATTTTTTCGTTCGAATTTTGTTTTCTACTGTCTTGGCATAAAATAAAGTACTTAAACAACCCAAAAAGTATGGACTGTGAGTTGTGATAAGCAAGCTAATTCCTTTATTTGCTGCTAAGGCAATAAGTTTTGCAATATTGTTTTGAGCTTCTGGATATAAATGAGCCTCCGGTTCCTCTATGACTGTATAATACTTTTCTTTTTCTAGAATTTGTCTGAATAAAATGTTAAGTATCCATAGAGATTCCTGTTGTCCGGAAGAGGCATTAGCGATTTCCACAAAATGTTCGTTTTTATCGTCCTTAAACGCTATTTTTTCGGTAATACTATCAAATATATATTTGCCGCGTAGTATGTTATTTATAAGTTCAATAGATTTATTGGCATATTTCTTGGTGTCAATGCTGTTTATATAATCGTAACTTTTTATTTGTTCTTCTAATGTTAGATTGAAATGTCTTTTTATGGCTGCAATCTCTTTTATAAATTCAAGATCAATGTTGTCTATTAGTCTTAAATCTTTTTCAGATGGTTTTAAAAACTGCAAATCCTTATATTTATTTACAAAACTTCTTGTGGCTGGTATGAAAGTAATTTGGTTATTATCGTCGTTAGTGGTCTGGTTTATTTTCTTGGTTAATTTTTCAATAAATTCTAACCTGGCAGCTTTAACTAAGGCTGTGTTGTTCGCAGACAACGCATCTGATTGGTTGTTCTTGATGTATTCTTTGCAAAAGGCAACAAGCTTGCTGATTTCTTGTTTGAACTCAGGACTGAGTTTTATTTCAATTTCTTGTTTGTTTTGATTATATACTTCACAAGATATTTCTTCTGTATAAAAATATTTAACACTGAAGTTTTCTCTAACAGGAAAATTTCCAAAAGATTCGATAAATGATTGCTTCAAAAATCTCGTAATCGTAGCAAAAACATCATTTAATGTTTCTGGCATTGTAATGCCTAATAGAAAAACGTCTAAAAGGTTGGTTTTAAGATTTTTAAAAATATAAACAAGCTTAGCAAAAGTACTTTTACCAGACGCTTGTGGACCTAACACAATAATTGCTTTCTTAATTTCTATAGAGTTTTCGATTAATGGTCCAAACTTTTCTATAACTAGTGTGTTTTTCATTGGTTGAAAACCTTCTTTTATAAGTTTCTCACTAAGTATTATAGCATAACACTAGCTATTTTGAAATCCAATATGGTGGTCAAGACCAATATCAAGACAAATATTGATCCCAAGACCAATATATTGATGAAATCTTTAGCTTAGAGGGGACTACAATCAATCAGTCGCAGCAGAAGATGTCTCTTGGAAGAGTTCCTAGAATTTGGAGGATTGTAATTTACTGGAGCTTAGAGAACAGAGAAAGAGAGGTTAGAGGAATGCTTAGGACTTGGTGTTATGGGAGTTTTTTTTGCGAAGAGTTTTATAATGTCGTCTTTTGTAAAGTCGTCGTAGACTACAGGTAGGGTAGTCTTATTCCTTAAAATTTTCTTAGAATATTTATAGGCTTTCAAGAATTGTTTTGCCAGACTAATCTGTGTTAGCAGGTGTTTGATAATAAGTGCCTGTAAGTATTCCTTGTTAATACTTTTTTGTTTTACAAAACTATGTGTTTAATTGCGAGATTCTTGCAAATTAATAGCTGTTTTTGTTGACATATACGTTTAGAGCAATTAAAATTGAACGTGAAAAGGGGGAATCACTATGCTTTTAGAATTCAAGGTTAAAAACTATAAATCCTTCTCAGAAGAAGCAACGTTTTCTATGATTCCTGCTCCAAAGCAGAC
>JAZRWI010000025.1:0-37092 GCA_045599645.1 Candidatus Avigastranaerophilus sp. | reverse complement strand
GGTAATGTAAAAGTCATAACCGAAACAGCCCAGCTCGCAACATAAGCTCTGTTGTCTACTGACCCCTGCGGGATAGTTACAGTCATAGAAGCGGTATCGCTTGCAATGCCTGTGCCTGTCCAGCCAAGGAAATCATAATTTGCCTTTGTCGGGTTGTTCAGGGTTATGGTAGCTGATGTGACATCATAAGATACAGGGTTGGTAACTCCGTCAGCAAAGATTGCGCCTTCAATGCCACCATACGTGATAGTATAGCTAACCGGAGTCCAGTTGGCAGTATAGGTTTTATCACCAGTAGAACCCTTAGCTATGGTCACAGTCAGGTTTTCACCTCCTGTCAGGTCTGAGCCGCTCCATCCTTTGTAGGTATAACCAGCCTTTGTCGGATTTTTCAGAGTTATAGCATCTGATGCAACATCATAGGTTACAGGATTATCACCGTCAGCAAAGGTTGCGCCTTCAATACCCAGACATGTAATGTTATAGGTAATGACACAAGCATTTGCTGTTACAGTCACAGCCTTAGCAGGCATTGTGAATTTATTGTCAGTAACTGTAACATCATCACTAGTCCATGAAGCGAAGTCATAGCCGTCTTTAAGAGTATATTCCAGAGTGATTTCCTTACCGGCTTCGTATGCTGCTCCTTCAGAAACGGTTGCAATACCTGTTCCCTTAGTAACAGTTAAAGTATATGTATAAGGTGCGTTTTCGGTCCATGTTGCCTTATATTCTCTATTACCAGTAGAACCTTTTTCAATGGTTACTTCCATTGTAGCAACGCTTAAGCCTGTGCCTGTCCAGCCGGCAAACGTATAACCTGCTTTTACTGGATTCTTCAGTATAATAGTATCTGAAGCTTCACTGTAGCAGTCCGGGTTGGTATCGCCAGATACAAGGTTTCCGCCGTCAAGGTCATAGGTTATTGTATAAACAGTTGGTTCTGGTTCCGGGTCAGGAGTCTTAGCCTTTTCAGCCCTGAAAGAAATTTTACTGGAATAACGGAACGGAATAAGGTTTTCTAGATTTCCATCAACACTGCTGACTTCAAGCATGAAATCCGTCGGGAAGTCTGCCTTGGCAAGCCCCTTCAAATCAAGAGCGAACTTGATTTCTGCTTCCCCGCCAAAGGTAGCATCAAATTCTGCAACCTTCAGAGTATGGACAAAGTAATTATTGCCTGCTACTGCAGCATCGCTATTCTTTTCTGATGTCTGGCTGCATGTAAAACCATTGGCTTTAATTGTTACAGGTGTGCTTTTAGTTGTTCGGTAAATGATTGAAACAGCAAGGTCTGAGCCGGAAAGACCAGAAAGGTTAGTGCCGGTCAGTTTAATATCAGCAGCAAGGTCGTTAAGATACTTTTCTTCATCATCATATTCAAGCAGAGGCGTTACCGTAGCAACCATGCCTGCAACTGAAATATCGTTTTTGGCTTCTTCAGCAGGCTTGTTATAGCTGAACAAGGCAACCTGAACACCAGCTCTGAAAAGCTCAAAGTGAGCAAGAGCCGTGTGCGAAAGACTGCCGTCGTCTGAAAGCCTGATGTATTTCCAGGGTGAGCTTTCGTCGTCTCTAATACCGGCATAAAACACACCATTCTTATTAAGATGCGTAGTTGGAAGTGTTAATAGCAGGGGCTTTTCAAGAGTGGACGCCTTTGCTACGATACCGTCACTGCCTGCAAGTTCTGCTTTGATATCGTAAATATATATGTAATCTGGTTTTCCAATAGGATTAACCCCGATATTGCCGGTCATTGTTTCAGTAACATTTACCTTAACATTTTTTGCCAGAGTGTTGTCTTCTGTTGTATTAATGGTCGCACCGGATGGGAAAGTTATTGGCTTTGAAAACCGACCGCTTGCATTAATTATAGTATAATCTCTTTTAACAATATCCTGGTGTGATATTCCAAAGTAATCAATAGCACCGCCACCACAGCCGTAAAGAGAAGCTATTAAACATACTATGAAAAACAAAGTAGCTAATTTTTTCATATTCTATATCCCACCATATAGTTTGCAATACAACAGAGAGTAGAAATCACTCTTTTTATAAAACTATAATGGTATAATAACTTAAGAATAGACCTTATTGCAAATTTTAGGTTTGATGCAAATCTTATCTATATACTTATATCCTATTTTTCTATCATCTCTCACTTAAAATATCTTAATAATAGCACTGTTAAATATAGAGGAATTATTAGCACCTTCTGCGTTTTAAGAAGCGAGTCGCTTTAGGACTACGCAGGTAACATCGTCATCAGGGTCTGTGCCGGCAAGCCAAGTGTCGTATTTTGCTAATAGCGTATTCATGATTGTATTGGCATTTTCCCCGGCAAGCTGGGAAAGATTTTCTTTGAATCTGTCATAGCCATACTGTTCTTCTGTATGACCAGTAACTTCAACAATGCCGTCCGTGTAAAAGACTATTGCTTCACCCTTGTCTATAGAGAATTCGTCGGTATGCTGTTTTCGCATCTTTCGCATTACCCCGACAGGCAGTCCAGTCATCTTTAATTCAGTAACACTGCCATCAACAGCAATATGCATCGGGAAATTATGACCAGCATCAGTAAAAACAGCTTTACCAGTAGGCAAATTAATAATTGCTCCAAAGAGTGTAATCATCTTTTTTACTGGTGGCCTATTAAAATACGTATTAATAACAAGATTTAAATCACTGAATACTTCTAACAGGTCACGTGTTTCATTAAAGCTATGATAAATAATAGCTTTCGCAATAGCCATTACAAGAGCAGAGGCAACGCCATGCCCTGATACGTCACCAATAATGATACAAAGATTGTCTTCATCCAGAAGCATTGTATCAAAGTAGTCTCCACCAACAGCTGAAGCCATACGATTTGAGAAGCAGAGCTCATAGCCTTTTAATTCTGGAATAGAATGAGGCAACAAGGATTCCTGAATGTATTTTGCCAATTCCATTTCTTTAAGGTCACTGATCATTTTGTTGAAGCTGTTAGCCAGTTCGCCGAATTCATCATTCTGAAGGGCTTCAATTCTGAAGGACGAGTCTCTGCCTTTAATTGCTTTCACGCCGTCTTCTAAGCGTTTTACAGGATACAAGAAGGTTTCAGACAAAACATAACCAATAGCCAATGCCATTAAAATGAAGAAAACAATGCCGGCAGTAATATACCAGATAATAACCGACAGTTTTTTCTGTATTTTTTCATACGGATACAGGGCATAGAACGAATAACCTCTAATCTTATTGCTATTCAAAGCTAAAAGAAGGTATCTCTTGGAGTTTACATATATTTCGCTTTCGATAGGCTTCCCCATATAGACAATTCTTTTTGAGGTTGACTTCAAATTTCTAGCGAGACTATTGTCTGGGAACCATTCACCGTTTCTGTTATTACAAGCAACGATTAAATAATCCTTTTCCTTGGGGTTTGTTTTGCATTCGAGCAATCTATTTTTAAGCTGATTGCGAAGAACCTTGTCTGTAGCTCTTAGAATAAGGAAATATTCTGTTCCATATTTGGCAGATTCAGCAAATGTCCAATACAAATAGAATTCTGAAGACCCAAACATAAAGTCCTGAACATTATCTGGTCTTATCCAAAAGCTTGTCAGACCACATTCCGGACTTGTTAAAGCACTTCTTAAGCCTGGGTCCATTGTGTCCATAAGATTTGTATTCAGCATTGAATCAATGCAGCATTTTGAAAATGCGTCTGCCACATCGGTAATACCTTCCAGAACAACCTGATTGGTAATCTGTTTTATTATTGACGCATCAGAGGCAAGTCGTTGGTCAATATGGCCTAGTTCATGCTTTTCAAGGCTTTCTGTGATTTTGTTTCTTACAACAGCACTTTCATCATATTTCTGGAAGTCTTTAACAATCTGCCTGAAATCGTCTCTGAAAACATTGCCAGAAAGACCTAATTCACGATCTATATCCAGCAGCAAATCACGGCCTTCGCTCCAGACTGATTCATAAAGGTTTTCACGCATATCGCCAACATACTGGTAACCCAGATAAGAAAAGCCCATAACTGGCGTTAATACTGCAATCAAGAACAACCCAACAAGTTTTGTTCTTATTGAAAGATAAAAATCCTTCTGGCGTTCAGTCAAAACATAGACAATAACGGCTATTATTCCTAATATAACTGCAAGCCACATAAAGCAGTTGTGATAACGGTCATAAATAAAAGCTCTGCTCTTGATACCAGCCAGTATATTCAGGCCATCTAATTCAATCGCTCGCCAGAGCAATCCCTTCTGGTCTATGTATCTTTCGTTCTGACCAAGCAATACAGTTTTCATGTATACACTTTCATAATCAGACTTTAAGTGATTTGCGTCATCGAAAAAAGATTCAGACTCACCAATAAAATTTCTAACAAAGCCATCGTCAAAGTATTGGTTATATCTTTTAATAATTTGATTCAATCTAATCTTCAAAGACGGTTTTTCCCAAAAAATAATAAAAATACCCTTTTTAGGATTATTTTCAGAATTCATCCAATAAACATAGCCAACATTGGTATTAACAATAATTGGCATAATATGGTCGCGGCCTTCAAGAAACTTGTTAAACTTAAATTCATTTCCCAAGAAGCTTTTAAACTGCTTCTTCATTTTATAAAAGCGCTCAGCTCGAGCATTATAGTCAGAATCAATGGATTCCCAGAGCTTTGTCGCAATGAATCTGGATTTCAGGTTAAAATCACGCGGAGTAGCCAGCCCACCTTTTTCATCAAATACATATAAATCTGGTTCTGTGCCAAGAAATTGGATAAGCCACCTATAATAATCCCAGTATTTATCAAGATTATTTTCGTTTTGTCTGAAGGTTACCCAGGCTCCCCTTCCTAGCATTAAGAGAAAGGCTTCTGGGGCTATTTCACTTTGCATTTCAGCGAATCGGCTTTCAAGCTGTGAAGAAAGTTGAGAAATATGCTTATTTCGCTCAAGAGTTATAATATTATGGCCGAGATATAAAGCAACAAGTAATGGAAGAAGAATGAAGAGCCCTATTGGCGCTCCATGCTTTATTATCAAAGCTGTCCACTTCTTTATAGATTCCATTCTTGCTATTTACCTGACAAATAAGGTATTTTAAAAGACCAAATTAAGGGTCTAAAACCCCAAACACCGATTAAGGTTATTATAACATATAAAGGATTAAGCATAAATAATGGCAGAATCAGAAGATAAAAACATGACAACTGCAGCAGCAAATGAACAGGTAACTTCAGAAAAACCTCAGGAAGAACAGCCTAAAAAGAAAGAAAACATATTAAAACGTCTTTATAACTGGGTTTTATCCTGGGCCGAAAGCCAATATGCCATTCCTGCACTGTTCATATTAGCATTCATGGAATCCAGCTTCTTCCCTATTCCGCCAGACGTTTTGCTGATTGCAATGTGTCTGAGCATGGCAAAGAAATCACTCAGATACGCCGCAGTATGTACAGTAGGGTCAGTCCTTGGCGCCCTCTTTGGTTACGCAATTGGTTATTGCTTCTGGGAAGCTGTTGGCGAATATTTCTTCCAATACATTCCTGGTTTTACAAGAGAATTATTTGCAACCGTTACTGGCAAATACAATGATAATGCCTTCTTTGCAGTATTCACATCTGCCTTTACACCTATTCCATACAAGATATTCACTATAGCCGCTGGTGTTTCAAAAATCAATATACCAACATTGGTAATAGCTTCTATATTGGGAAGAGGCGGACGTTTCTTCCTTGTTGGCGGCCTGTTCAGACTCTTCGGCCCCAAGGTAAAGGTATTTATCGATAAGTATCTGAACCTCTTAACTCTGTTGCTGGTAGTAATGTATGTATTAGCCTTCTATCTTATTCCGCATCTGTTTGGTAAATAAAAGCATAAAAAAAGGCTCCCGCATGGGAGCCTTTTTATTTATCAGTATATCAGGCTTTTTTGAAAGTGAAATAGCAAAGAGAAGCCAGCAGGAAAGCAAAAGCAATCATAGCCCTTGTATTGCCTGTTGGAGCTTCTGAACCAGCTACCAGTTTTCCATCCTGAACAGTCAGATAAGCTCTATCGAGCTTTCCAAGAAAAACAGTTTCTTCTACTGGCTTACCATTATAGTTTGCCTTAACTACATATTCATTGTTTCTACCAGTAATATCAGTAGCAGCAACCTTATAGTATCTTTCAGTAAAAGGCTGACCGTTTATTGTTACGTCAGTGAGTTCAGTTTCAATGTGAATGCCTGCACGAGAAATAGGGGTAAGAATTCCGGAGAAGTTGTCTGCAAAAGCAACAACAACCATCATAATTACACCAAGCAATGCAGAACCGGCAATAAGTCCTGAACTGTAAAGAACACCTCTTTCACGTTTTTCATCAAGTTTAGGATCTTCTTTTTTGCGGTCAATAAGCCATCTGATCAGACCGCCAACAATAATTGGCGCAGAAACAGATATTGGCAGATACATACCGACAGCAAAGCTCAGTGAGCTTGCTCCAAGCAGTTCTACAACCACAGAAATACAAGCGCCACAGATAATCAACCCCCAAGGAAGATTACCATCAATAACACCGTCTATGATTGTTCTCATAAGATTTGCCTGTGGAGCAGAGAGTTCGCCACTACTGATGGCATCCTTCATGAAAAACATTACAAAGCCAATAGTAAGACCGGCAGTAATAGCACCTATTATTTCACCAATCTGCTGATATTTTGGTGTTGAACCAACCAGGAATCCTGTTTTAAGATCTTGAGAAGTATCATTAGCAATGGCTGAAGCAGTGCATACAAAAGCCCCGATAGTCAATATAACAACTTTTATATTCGATACAGATGAAAGACCCAGGCAAATAAAAATCAAGCTGGTCAATATAAGAGTTGCGATTGTCATTCCTGAAATCGGGCAAGCAGAGGAACCGATCATACCGACAATACGGGCAGAAACAGTAACAAAGAAAAACCCAAACAAGACAACAAGTAAACCAGCAAAAATAGATAACCCTAAGCTGTCTACAAATAATCTCATTTTGGCATAAATCATAACAATAACAGCTATGATTATTGAACCAATAATTACAGTCTTAAAGCTTAAATCACTATCTGTTCTATTTGTGGTCTGGCCTTCACCAATATGCTTCATTTCTGCAAAGCTAGCTCTAAAACTGGCAAGCATCATTGGAATAGATTTCAATAAAGAAAACAGACCAGCAAAGGCAACACCACCGGCACCGATATACTTGATATAGCTACTCCAGATATCACCAGAGGTCATATTCTTTATCAGGTCAGAACCTGGATAAATAGCCAGACCGCTATTTTCCCCAAATAAAGTAATGACAGGAATCAGAACGAACCAGGCAAGGAAAGCTCCACCGAACATAACAGCAGAAATCTTCGGACCAATAATATAGCCAACTGCGAGAAGTTCAGGAGACAACTCACCAGAGATTTCAGCACCTTTATAGCCTGGAATAGCAGCAGCCGGTTCCCTATTCCAAAGTGCAAATAATTTGTTATGGGAAAGTGCCTGAAAAAGAGCTCCAATACCCATTCCCCAGAATAAAGGCTTAGCCTTGGAAGCATCACCTTGTCCGGAGACAAGAACTTCAGCGCAGGCAGTTCCTTCTGGGAAAGGCAATTTACCGTGTTCCTTCACAATAAGACTCTTACGTAAAGGAATCATAAACAAAACGCCTATTAATCCGCCAATGACAGCCATAATGGTTATATCCCACAGATTAACATCAGCACCCCAGATGAAGAATGCTGGAACGGTGAATATTACACCAGCAGCTACAGATTCACCAGCAGAACCAACGGTCTGAACGATATTTGCTTCCAAAAGGCTTCCGCCTTTTTTAAACAGTTTAAAGAAAGCAACTGCCATAACTGCAGCTGGAATAGAAGCACTTACTGTCTGACCAACCTTTAAACCTAGATAAGCATTGGCTGCGCCAAAAACAACTCCTATAAGAACACCTATAAGAATTGCTTTTAAAGTAAATTCAGCAGGGCTTTCGGAAGCAGGAATCACTGGAGGATACTGCTCCCCGTCTACTTCCTTGTAAGCCAACGGAGACAATTTATGTTCTTCGCTCATTAGTAAAAAATCTCCTAGAATAAATATCTATCTTCAATAATATCTTTTCCTATATATCTATAAAGCCGTCTAGCATTAGCTATTGGCTATTTTTACTTATTATTTTCTTTGTTTTCCTTTGCAAGCCATATACGTCTGTATTGCAAAGAGCATTCACCCATGGCTCCAAGCTTAAGGCCACGGACCTCAGGCTGTTGCAAAATATTCAATGTAAAGAAGTACATAAATACCATTGGTGCATCTTCAACAATGATTTTTTCTGCTTTTTCATACAAAGGAATACGAGCAAGCAATTCTGTTTCATTTCTAGCTTCTGTTAAAAGCTTATCTACTTCAGGATTGCTATAGTGACAATAGTTATAGCCTTCACCAATATTTGATGAATGGAACATTGTATAAAGGAAGCCGTCAGGATCTGGATAATCAATAGTCCAGCCCATTCTGAAAAACGGGAACTTGCCTTTTTCGATTCCATCAAGATGGTCTTCGAAACACATCATATCAATGCGACATTCAATTCCTAAGTCCTTCAGATTAGCAACGATGAAATCAGCTACTCTATGCTGGAGCTGATCGTCGTTAATCTGCAGAGTAACAACTGGGAATCCTTTCCCGTCAGGGTAACCTGCTTCAGCAAGAAGCTGCTTTGCTTTCGGAAGGTCATAGAAGTATCCGGACAACAATGGGTCATGACCTGGAATACCAGGTGTAAGAACACCATTTGCGGCCTGTGCTCTGCCATTCAAAACAAGCTTAACAACAGATTCGCGGTCAACAGCATAATTCAAAGCCTGACGAACCAGTTTATTGTCGAACGGTGGCATTTCTACATTCATACCAAGGAAATTCAAGCCCCAAAGATTGCTTTCAAGAATGTATTTAGAGCGTTCGGGGTCATGTTTCATTTTCTGGTAGATTGTATCAGGTAAGTCAACATGCTGAAGTCTGCCCGCCATAAATTCACTGAATCTGTCTTCTTCCTTTGGAATAATTACAAACTCAATATTGTCAAGCCATGGTCTACCTCTGAAGTAATCATGATTAGCTTCCAACAGGATTTTACTATCTGTTCTACCCTTCCATTTAAAAGCACCGGTTCCAACAGGTCTATTTTCAAGGTCGTCAGCATCTTCAAAGGGAACTATGAAAGCATTGCTAACACCGAGGGTGGAAATAAAAGGCGCAAATGGATGTTCCAATTCAAATTCAACAGTGTCGCTAGCTATTACTCGGATACCAGAAATTTCATCAGTTTTTCCTTCGAAGAAATCCTGAGCTCCCTTTATTATTTTAAAGAAAGATCCTTCATTAATATCTCTTGGCTTAAGAAGTCGTTTAAAAGAAAAAAGAACGTCTTCGGCTGACATAAGTCTGCCACCATTCTTTGTTGCAACACCGTTTACTATGCGATGGAATCTGACATCTTTTCTAAGCTTAAAAGTGTATACCAGTTTATTTTCGCTTATTCTCCAACTTTCAGCCAGACATGGTACAACAGTATCTGTTTCGCTGAATTCAACCAAACCATCATATAACTGTTTGCAAACTTCGTTGGAATTTGACTCTTTAATATGTGCCGGGTCAACCAATATATATGGGTCTGGAAAAGCTCTGCGATAAATACCACCGTACATAGGCTTTTCTACTTTTATTTCTTCCTTTGGTTTTTCCTGCTCACCACATCCGGTTAAAACGAAAGAAAGTGCCATAGAAACAAGAATGCATAGCCTTTTAAACATAGTATACCTCTATCTAATGAGTGCTGCTATTGTAGCATGAAAGCGCGATATGTCAAGAAATAACGCTTATCTTGAACAGCCATATTTTTTTATTTTGTAAAAAAAAATAAAAAATTTTTATAGAAATTTCAAAAAATAATAAACTTGCAATGTAAAAGAATACATGCTAAACTCTTGCAACTAACTTGCAAAACTATATTTAACGCAGTTTCGAACGGAATCGACGGTACAACGGAGATTTCGCGAGATTTTGTTATTAGGAGAAAGGCGATGAATGAAGAAGTAGAACGAATAGTTAATGAAGTCCGAAAATTTGTTGAAGGGTCTTTTTCCTATGAAATATATGACGTAACCTTTAAGAAAATCGGAAAGCAGAAGGTTCTGGAAGTATTTATTGATACTCCTAAGGGCGTGACTGTTGAGGATTGTGAAAAGGTTTCCAGAGGCCTGAGTGATTATCTCGATGAAGTTGATTTAATAGCCGAGGCCTTTACCTTAGAAGTGTCTTCACCCGGAATCGAAAGAGTTTTTAAACGTCTGGTAGATTACGAGCGACACATAGGCAAATTAGTAAAGTGGACACTTCGCAAAGAAGGAACGGACGGTAAAATTCACAAGGAAGTCTTCGAAGCAAGATTACAGGAATTTTCACCGGACAAGATTGTAGTAAAGAACGATAAAGAACTCCGAGAGTTCCCACTCAGTGTAGTTAAGGAAGCTCAAGCAGTCTTTGAGTTTTCTAAGGAAATGAGTGCGAATAAAAGGAAGAGGTAATATAAAAGTGGCTAATCCAAATTTAATTGATGCTTTAAAAGAATTAACTAGCGAAAAGAACATTCCAATGGATGTACTTCTTAATGCAATCAAGGAAGCTCTTGTTGTTGCATATAGAAAGACAACTGACGCTGACGAAAACGTTGAAGTCAGACTCATTGAAGAAACTGGCGAGTTCAGAGTTTTTTCTCTGAGCACAGTAATCGATAGCGATACTTTGGAAAATCCAGACAGTCAGCTTACTCTTGAAGATGCAAGAGAATTGGATCCAGATGCTCAACCAGGCGACATCGTTGAAGAAGATGTTACCCCTTCTGATTTCGGAAGAATTTCTGCCCAGACAGTTAAGCAGGTTATCAGTCAGAAACTGAAAGAAGCCGAACGCGACCAGATTTATCATGAATTTGAAAGCAAGATTGGCCAGATTCTTAACGGTACCGTTCAGCGTGTTGAACGCAAGGTTGTTTACGTAGAATTTGCCAAGGCTGACGCAGTTATTCCTTACAATGAACAGATTCCTGGTGAAATCTACCGTATCGGTGACCGCATCAGAGCTTATATCATTGATGTAAAGCCAACTACCAAAGGTCCTCAGATTATTCTTTCACGCAGTAATCCAAAATTTGTTGAAAAACTTTTCGACCAGACCGTTCCCGAAATTTCTGACGGTATTGTTTCAATCAAGTCATCTTCTCGTGACGCAGGCTTGAGAGTAAAGATCTCTGTTGCAAGCCAGGATACAAAGATAGACCCGGTAGGCGCCTGTGTAGGTCTTAAGGGCAGCCGTATCAAATGCGTTGTAGATGAATTGAATGGTGAAAAGATTGACATAGTCCGTTACAGTGAAGACCCTGTAGAATACGTAACTAATGCATTAAGCCCAGCCAAGGTTATTTCCGTTAAGGTAGCAGAAGACAAGCGCAATGCTTTGGCAATAGTAGCCAAGAGCCAGTTATCTCTCGCTATTGGTAAGGCTGGTCAGAACGTTAAGCTCGCTTCTCAGCTCACTGGTATCAAGATTGATATCAAGACAGAAGAAGACCTTGAACGTATGAATGCCGAAAATGCACCAAGTGCTGAAGACAAGTAATGCTGGAGGTTACGGATGGGTATAAGAATTCACGAAGCAAGTAAAAAATTTAATGTAAGTAATAAACAGCTGGTTGATGTATTAACCAGTCTTGGTTATACAGGAAAAACCATTGCAGTAGCCGGTTTGGCCGATGAATGGGTTGAAAAGCTTGAAAAGCATTTTTCAGCAAAATCAACTCCAGTTGAACCTAAGAAGGAAAATAAACCTGCTCAGGCTCAGCAGCCAAAGGTTCAGATTGTAAAGCCTGTTCAGCCACAGCAGAATCAGCAGACTCCAAAGCAGGAAAACAAGCCTGCTCAGAATCAGCAGAATTCTAATCAGAACAGACCAAACAATCAGAATCAGAACCAGAATCGCAACCAGAATCAGCAGTTCCAGAATAGACCTAACAACAATAACAACGGTTATCAGAAACAGGGTCAGCAGGGACAGCAAAATCAGGGTCAGAGACAGCAGAATTTCAGAAACAACAATCAAGGCCAGAGCCAGAGCAATAACCAGCTCCAGCCTTATTTTGGAGAATCTGACAGAGATTCTGGCAGAAAGAATTTTGAAAATAAACAGAATAACAGAGATAAAGACCGCAGAGATCGCGATTTCGATGATTTTGAACAGCCAGAACGCAACGACCGTCCAAATGATCGCTTAAACGATCGCCGCAATGATAAAAAGAGACTTGGACCTAAGATTCATATCGAAGACGACGATGATGAAATAGAAGTAAACAAACAGATTACTATCATCAAGACTGCTTCTCCAAAGAAAGAAAATCAGCTTTCCAACAAGAAGAAGCATGATAAGAACAAGAATAAGCGTGCCCATTTCTCAAAGAAGGTACAAGCAGAAATGCGCGAGCAAGAACGTCAAACAGAAGCTATGCTCGATAGAAACAAGAATCAGCAGGTAAATGACGAAGATGACTCTCTGCCAAAGCTTATGGTTCCAAGAGACGTAACAGTCAGCCAGCTTGCTAAGTATTTGGATATCGATGCAATAGCTATTATCAAGAAACTCTTTGAGCTTGGTGTAGTAGCAAGTTTGAATCAGCGTCTTGAAGAAGATCATATCCAGCTCATCGGTGCTGAATATGGTAAAGAAATTGTTTTCTCTGAAACAGTTTTTGAAATCGAAGATACCAAGGATGATCCAAAGGATCTTCGCGTCAGACCACCTGTTGTTACAGTAATGGGTCACGTTGACCATGGTAAGACTTCTCTCATCGACTATATCCGTCATGCTCATGTAGCAGCTAAGGAAGCCGGTGGTATTACACAGCATATCGGTGCTTATCAGGTTAAGTTGCCAAACGGCACAATCACCTTCATTGACACCCCAGGTCACGAAGCATTCACAGCAATGCGTGCTCAGGGTGCACTTGTAACAGATATCGTTATTCTTATCGTTGCAGCAGATGACGGTGTTCAGCCTCAGACTATTGAAGCTATAGCACACGCTCAGGCCGCTAATGTTCCGATAATTGTTGCAATCAACAAGGTTGATAAGCCGGAAGCTAACATTGACAGAGTAAAACAGCAGCTCATGCAGCACAATCTCGTTGCTGACGACTGGGGTGGACAGACCACTATGTGCCCAATATCTGCTAAGACAGGTCAGGGTGTAGACGATTTACTTGAAATGATTCTTCTTCAGGCAGAAATGCTTGAATTGAAGGCTAATCCAAATAAAGCCGGTTTCGGTACTATTATTGAAGCCCGTCTTGACAAGGGTATGGGCCCGATGGCTACAGTACTTGTTCAGAACGGCCGCGTTCAGCTTGGTAACGATATAATCTGCGGTACCTCCTACGGTCGTGTAAAAGCACTCATTAACGATGCAGGTGCACGCGTAAGAGAAGCTGGTCCAGCTTTCCCAGTAATGGTTCTTGGTCTTAACGAAGTTCCAAATGTTGGTGACAAGATGGCCGTTGTAGAAAGTGCTAAGTTAGCTCGTTATGTAGGCGAACTCCGCACTAAGCGCGAACGTGAAGAAAGACTTTCACGCGAAGGTCATATTAAGCTGGCTGATTTGTTCAAGAAGGTTTCTGAAGGCGCAGCTAAGGAACTCAACATCATCATCAAAGCTGACGTTCAAGGTTCCTGCGGTGCTTTGAAGGATACTCTCGAACGCTTAACCACAGACGAAGTTAAGGTTAATGTTATCCATACCGCTGTCGGTGGTATTACAGAAGCTGACGTTAACCTCGCTGCTGCAAGTAACGCAATCATCATTGGTTTCCACGTAACCACCATCACAGGTGTTGACGAAGCAGCCAAGAGAGAAGGCGTTGAAATCCAGATTTTCAGAATCATTTACGACGCCATTGACGCTGTTAAGAAAGCTCTCAAGGGCTTGTATGATCCGGAATATCAGGAAGAAAGCATTGGTAAAGCTGAAGTTCGCAAGTGCTACAAGGTTTCCGGTGTTGGTACCGTTTGTGGTTGCTATGTAACCACTGGTATTGTTGCACGCCAGTGCCTTGTTCGTATTTATCGTGACAATATCGAAATTTACGAAGGCAAGCTTGCTTCACTCAAGCGCTTCAAAGATGACGTCAAGGAAGTTAAGGAAGGCTACGAATGTGGTCTTTGTATCGAAAACTACAATGACGTTAAAGAAAACGATCTTCTTGAATTCTATAGAATGAAAGAAATCGAAAGAGAACTCTGATAGGTCATTGCACCTATGATGATTGTAGCTATCGGAACATTTGTAATAGCTTTCCCTGAGGCATTAAGCCTCAAGGATAAGCGCCAGATTCTAAGAAGCATGAAAGACCGCGTCAGGGCAAAATTTAATGCCTCCATCGCAGAAGTCGACAATAATGATGATTGGAATAATGGCACTATAGGTGTTTCGGTAGTTGCTAACGATAAGGTCTATCTAGAACAGGTAGCCTCAAAGATAGATTTGCTTCTAGCTGATTATAGTGAAGCAGAAATATTGGATTCATATTGGGATTACGTATGAACAGAAGACAAGAAAAAGTATCTTCAGTAATTTTACAGCAACTTTCACTTATCATTAACCGCAAGGTTCAAGATCCGAGAGTCCGTGGTGTACATCTGGTTGATGTTGATGTAAGCCATGATTTCAGCCTTGCAAGAGTAAGATACAGCTTCTTGGATGAAGGCCAGAAGCCAGAAGATGTACAGAAGGGTCTGGATTCAGCCAAATCTCTTATGAGAAAAGAACTTAGAAAAGTTCTTACACTTAGGGTAGTTCCAGAAATTGCTTTCTTCTATGACTCCTCAATTAAGCATGGTGATCGCATATTAGAATTACTCCGCAGCCTTAATACTTCTTCAGAACGTTCTATGGCTGACGCAGAAGCTGAAGCCGAAAATCTCGCCGATGACGAAGATGATGAAAATTTCGAAGACGACGAAGATAACGACGAAGAAGACGAATAATATAAGTCCATCATTTTAAAGGAATAATACAAATGAAAGTTTCCTGGCCTAGTGCTGAATACGATTCTCTCATTGAACAAATTTTAGAAAAGCTTGATAAGGCCAAGAACATATTTACTATAGCCCACCCTTATGCAGATGGTGACGCTCTTGGTTCTGAATTAGCCCTTTATCATTATTGCAAAGCAACAGGCAAAAATTGTGTTGTTTTAAATTTTGAACCTGTTCCAGAACAGCTTTCCTGGATGGAAGGCTATGATATTTGCACAGATAAGCTTCCTGATGACATTGATTTTGATCTGGCTATCCTTATGGAAACCACAGAAGCCCGTCGCATGGGAGACCGTGTAGAACTTTTCAAAAGGGCAAAAACATGTATCCACTTAGACCATCACATTAATGTTGGTGGCTTGGGGCAGATTAATTTAATGGATGAAAAAGCATCCTCTACCTGTGAAATTCTTTACAACATACTTGAAAGAACAGGTGTTCCCTTACCCAAGGCATGCAGAGAAGCCTTGTATGTAGGCATTATGACAGACACAGGGAATTTCAGATACAACAATTCCACTGCCAGAGCCCATGAAGTAATCGCTAAGATACTTGGTGATGATTTGCTGGTTGATGATATTTACAAAATTGTTTATGAAAACACCAGTTTTAATCGTGTAGTTGTTCATGGTTTGACAATGTCCAGAACCAAGTCATATTACAACAACAAGGTTGTTTCCAGTTGGCTCAAGCTTGAAGACTTTGAAAGACTTGGCGCTTCTGAAGTTGACGCAGACGGCGCAATCCGCAATTTAAGCTGTATCAACGGCATTGAAATAGCTACCCTTTTCAAAGAAAATCCAGACAACCGTGTAAAAGTCAGCCTGCGCTCTACTGGCAACATAGATGTTATGGCCATTGCCAAGCAGTTTCAGGGCGGTGGACACATTCTTGCCGCAGGTGTCACAATGGAAGGTAACATAGAAGAAGTTCAGAAAATTGTTATTGAAGCTTGCATTAAGGCAATTAAAGAATTTGAGGCCCGCAAATAAATGGTTGATGGTTGCTTAGTTGTTTATAAGCCAAAGGGAATAACCTCCCACGACGTTATCAATAAAATCAGACGCGTTTACAGGCTGAAAAAGTGTGGTCATGCCGGAACCCTTGACCCTATGGCTCAGGGTGTTTTACTGGTTTTCTTCGGTAAAGCTTTAAAGCTGATTAACTTTATTCCAGCCGAGCATCTTGATAAAACCTATCTGGCAAGATTAACCCTTGGCAGTACAACCGATAGCTATGATGCAACCGGGAATGTTACCTCTGTTTTTGATGGTTCTACAGACTATACAGAAGAAGAGCTGCAGCAAGCAATAAAGCCTTACATAGGCAAATATGACCAGATTCCCCCAATCTTCTCAGCCATTAAGATTGAAGGCAAAAAAGCTTACGCAATGGCTCGCGCGGGTGAAGATGTTAAGCTTGCCGGAAGACCAGTAAATGTAACCTCCATAAGAGTAGCAAGCAACTATAAAGCAGCAGATAAGCACAATCTTGTAATACGTGTTCATTGTTCAAGAGGAACCTATGTCCGCTCACTGGCTTATGATATAGGAAACAAGCTTGGCTGCGGCGCTCATTTATCATATTTGCTTAGAGAACGTGTAGGAAAATGGGACTTTTCTCAAGCATTCCCATATTGGAAGCTGGAAAAAGGTATTCCTTTTGTTGATGACCCTGCATTTACTGATTTTTCTGATGTTTTGTCATGTCCCAAGATTACAGTAGACAAGGAAGCCTTGTTTAAAATCAATAACGGACAAGCCTTAACAAGAAAAGATATAGTCAGCATCGAAGCCGAAAACGATGAAAGCTCAGAAATATTCCAGATTTTCAGCCCTGAAAAGAAATTGATTGCCGTTTATTCAACCAATAAAGGCAACAATAAACCTTCAAAACAAGAATTAAAGCTTTATCCAATGAGAGTATTCCACGAAGATGAAACCGATTAATATCTTAACCAACAATATTAGTTCCGACTCAACAGCAGTAGCATTAGGCTTTTTTGACGGTGTACACCTCGGTCATTCTGAATTAATTGGCCAGATGAAAGATTATGCAAAGAAACAACATCTAGCTTCTGTTGTTTTTACTTTTGATAAAGCCCCCAAGAAGGTTTTAGGCCAGATTTTTGACGGCTATCTAACTACCCCAGAAGAAAAATTTGAAATACTCACCCAGACAGCAGTTGATGAAGTCTGCTATGCTCCATTTACGACAGATTTCGCTAACCAGAGCTGTGAAGCTTTTGTAAAGGATATTCTTATAGACAAGCTTAGAGCTAAAGCTGTTTTCATCGGTTTTAACTTCAGCTTCGGCGTAAATAAATCAGGAAACTCTGAATTCTTAAAATCTGAATTACAGAAATATGGCGTAGAATGTATCATACTGTCACCTGTCTCAATAGAAGAAATAGGCATAGTATCAAGCTCTACTATCCGTGGAGCCTTGAAATGCGGCGAAATAACAAAAGCCAATAAGCTTCTCGGCAGAAAATTCTCTTTCACAGGTGAAGTTATACACGGTGACCACAGAGCAACCGAAATGGGTTTCCCAACGGCAAATCTGCTTTTAGCTGACAGTGAAAAATGTCTGCCACCCAACGGCGTTTATGCTTGTTATGCAGATACAGCAGAAGGCACTTTCCCGGCAATAGTCAATATTGGCTACAGACCAACCTTCAACAAAGACACATACCTGTTAGAAGCTCATTTGTGCAATTATAGCGGAAATCTCTATGGGAAAACAATCAGAATCAGATTCCTAAAAGGAATGCGCCCGGAAATCAAATTTCCAAACATGGGTGCTTTAATCAACCAGATTGAAAAAGATCGTCAGGCGCTGCTAAGTCTGACGTAAGTCTGGAAAATCCCCCTGCACCCCTTTAGAGGCTGTCTAAAAACTCGATTTTATGCATTAAAAACAAGTTCCTTCTAAAATCAAAACCCTCCCTACCCTCCCTTAAAAAGGGAGGTTTTAGAAGTTTACTGTACATCGGGATTTTTACAAATTTCTAGTTTTGGGACAGCCTCTTAAGAAAGGGGGGTAAAAGAGGGCTAAGAGGTTATTCTATAAGGTCTGTGAGGTTCGGTCCATAGGCTGCGTCGCACACTAACGGAATATTCAAAGCAACACAGTTTTCCATAATGCGCTTCAATTCTGGAGCCAAAACCTTTATTTCATCTTCAGGGATAGAGAAAATCAATTCGTCGTGTATCTGAACAACGAGCTTTGCCTTATAGCCGTTCTGCTTGATATAGCTGCAGGTATCTATCATAGCTTTCTTAACCAGGTCGGCTGCTGAACCCTGAAGGCGTGTATTCTTTGCCATTCTTTCTGCTGCACTTCTTGGCTGGAATTTGCTGGAATTAATATCTTCAATCTTTCTTACACGACCCAGCAAGGTAACTACTTCACCAGTTCCTTTTGCAGAAGCAACTACGCCGTCAAAAAATTCATTAACCTTTGGGAAGCTTTCAAAGAAAGCATCGATGTAATCCTGAGCCTGTGGTCTGCTTACACCTAAGTCCTGGGCCAGGCCATGGGCAGAGATACCATAGATAATACCGAAATTAACGGTCTTACCTACAGAACGTTCGGCTGAGGTTATTTCTTCAACAGGCTTTCTGAATATTCTTGAAGCACTTATGGCATGAATATCTATGCCGTTTTTATAGGCATCAACCAAAGCCGGGTCCTGAGAGAAATGTGCCAGCATGCGTAATTCAATCTGAGAATAGTCTATAGAAAGGAATACATCGCCTTTTCTCGGTGGAATAAAGGCTCTGCGGATTTTCTTACCCCATTCTGTTTTGATAGGAATATTCTGCAGATTCGGGTTAGAACTGGAAAGACGGCCAGTAGCAGTCACTGCCTGGTTAAAACTGGCATGAATCAGGCCTGTTTTCTTATTAACCAGTGCCATAAGAGAATCTGCGTATGTAGACTTTATCTTTGCCATTTCACGATATTCAAGCAAATCCTTGCAGATATCATGGTCAAAGACAAGCATCTTCAAAACATCACTGTCTGTTGAGAAACCTGTCTTAGTCTTCTTTGGCGGAGTCAGGCCAAGTTCGTTGAACAATACTTCACCAAGCTGCTTGGTAGAGTTGATATTGAAAGTATGACCTGCATAGTCATATATAGATTCTTCAAGCTGAGCAATACGGTCACCGACTTCTGCAGAAAGATTCTTCAGATAATCGCAGTTCAAGCCAATGCCGAAGCCTTCCATATTCATCAGGATCTTCACCAGAGGCATTTCAATTTCTTCAAAAAGCTGTGCCAGACGGTCTTTTTCAAGTTCTGTCTTTAAAACAGGATAAAGCTGCATAGTCAGAAGAACATCCTGACAGCCGTAATCTTTGGCCACTTCCAAATCAACAGCAGCAAATTCGCCAGCACCAGCAACCTTGTTATATTCTGTAACTTCAAAATTCAACAAATTCTGCCCCAGCGTCTTAAGAGCATTTGAACGAGTTGGATCAATTACATAGGCAGCAATCAATGTATCGAAAATCTTGTTGTCTTCAACACATTCAACCCCTTCGTTCTTTATAAAAGCCAGATCGAATTTGAGATTATGACCAATAATCAGCTTTCCGGGCAAATTCTTTCGCATAAACTCAAAAAGAACTTCAGGTTCCATCTGGTCATCTGGTGTTATACCAAGATAAGCGTGTCTGATAGGCACATAAGCAGCTTTTTCAACACCGGAAGCAAAGGAGATACCGATAATCTTGTTATCTACGGGACTAAGACCGTCCGTTTCAACGTCTAAGCAGACTGTATCGGTAATCTGTTCGTTCCAGAAGTTCTGTAGTTCATTTATATTATGAATCAATATTCTTTCGCCTGGAAGCTTTTTGGCGGGTTCTATAGCATCGAACAAACCTGCTTCAGCATGCTTAGAATCATCTGCAGCTACAGGGGCAGGAGTAAATACAACACCGTTACTGAATTCCTTATATAGGCTGCCAAACTCATAGCGTTGCAAGAAATACAGAAAGGCTTCAGAATTCAGGTTATTTTCATTCCAGAGCATTTCAGAATTGCTTTCAAAGGTCTTAACATCTGTTACGATTGTAGCCAGCCAATGGGAAAGCTCTGCAGATTGCCTGCCGTCAAGCAGCTTTTGGCGCATTTTATCGTTAGCAACTTCGGCAATATTGTTATACATGTTTTCAATAGTGCCAAACTGCTGAACAAGCGCCATACCCTTCTTTTCGCCAATTCCTTCAACACCTGGGATATTATCTGAGGTATCACCCCAAAGAGCTTTTAGTTCAATAATTCCCTTGGGTTCAAAGCCATATTCTTCTTTAAATGAAGCAGGTGTCATCGGCTTCATTTCGCTTACACCCTTATGACATAAGGTTACGGTTACCTTGTCGTCAACGAGCTGCAACAGGTCGCGGTCACCTGTAATAATTTCTACATCATAATCGTTTTCAAGAGCTCTGGCAGTAGAACCAATCAAATCGTCTGCTTCGAAATCTTCATTGGTCATAATTTTTATTCCGAGGGCTTCAACAGCCTTATGAGCCAATGGAAGCTGCATCAGAAGGTCTTCAGGAACAGGCTTCCTCTGAGCCTTGTAATCTTCGAATTTCTTTTTTCTGAAAGTATTACGGGAAGTATCGAAGGCAACAGCTACTAAATCAGGCTTCTTTTCCTTCAAAATCTTGGTCAGCATTCTTACAAAGCCGAACAAGGCACCAGTCTGAAGACCATCCCTGGTTTTCAAACGCTGGCTTCCGAAAGCATAAAAAGCTCTGAATACAATATTATTACCATCAATAAGCAGACAATGTGACATAGGTAACTCCCGTTCTAGAATATGGGTAAATTTTATAACAAGTGGCTGGGTATTTCAATAGAATTTGGGCTGTGAGCAACGGATAACAGGATGGAAGCGGATATAACAGCCACGCAGGCCGATTTTTTGGCCTCGGTATAAGAGGCTGTCTAAAAACTCGATTTTATGTATTCAAAACAAGTTCCTTCTAAAATCAAAACCCTCCCTACCCTCCCTTAAAAAGGGAGGTTTTTAGGAGTCTACTGTACATCGGGATTTTTACAAATTTCTAGTTTTGAAACAGTCTCTATAAGAGGGTTTGTGGTTTACCAGCTCAGTTTACTGCTATGCGAAGGTTAGTTAAGAAGTTAAATCAAACTTGGTTTGATTTGTAATTAGCGAGTAAAAATGTTAATTTGTTTATAAGCATTGATGACGAGGAAGGATTATGCTTAGACTTGATAAATACTTGGCAGATATGGGAATTTGCACTAGAAGCGAAGCCAGGAAGCTTTTGAGATGCGGCTTTGTCACGGTGAATGGCGAAACAGAAAAAGATCCGTCTTCTAAGGTCGACCCTGATAAAGACAAGGTTACCTTCAAAGGTGAAGAATTAGCCTATCAGGAATATTTCTACTATATGCTCAACAAGCCGGCAGGCTGTGTCAGCGCTACCAAGGACGGTCTGAGCGAAACAGTCATTGAATTTTTAGAAGGTGAGCCAACGCGTGATCTATTCCCTGTCGGACGCTTAGACAAGGATACTGAAGGCTTACTTCTCATAACCAATGATGGAATGCTTGCCCACAACCTTCTTTCACCCAAGAAGCATGTAAACAAAACATATTATGCATATGTAAACAAATCTCTTTCATCAAACGAAATAGAAAGCTTTAAAACAGGTCTGGACATTGGTGATGAAACCCCTACTCTTCCGGCTGAAATTGAAGAACTATCCAGTGAAGAAGCCAAGGCCTTTCTAGAAGGTGCCACTGCCCTGGCAATGGAAGATTTCAATTATGTAACGGCATACAGAGTTATTTTAAAGGAAGGTCGTTATCATCAGATAAAAAGAATGTTTGATCATTCCGGTAGTCAGGTGACCTATCTCAAACGTGTTTCCATGGGGCCTTTGCAACTTGATAACTCTTTGGAACCCGGCGAATATCGCCAACTAACAAAAGAAGAAGTCACAGAATTACAAAACGCTAACAAGTGAGTAAACGGGAGGAACAGCAATGAATACTATAGGGCGAGACGTAGAAGCCAATTTAAAAAAATCAATTCAGAAGGAATGGCTTGTTACCAACGGTATAGGCGGCTTTGCCTCTTCTACTGTTCCATGCATAAATACAAGGCGATATCACGGAATTCTTGTAGCCTCCCAAAGACCTCCTACTGAACGCGTAGCATTAGTTTCAAGACTGGAAGAAAGCGTTACAATAGATGGCCGCCAGTATTCACTTTCTACATGCGTTCATAAGGACAGCATAAAAAATATTGATGGCTTCGGGCATCTTGAACGTTTTGAAAGAACTCCTCTACCAGTGTGGTATTACCAGATCAGAGACGTGCTTATTATTAAAAGCTTAAGCATGGTCCACGGGCAGAACACCACTGTTGTTACCTATAAACTACTAGCCAATGGAAATGATGTAAGCTTAACAATTACCCCACACTATCTCTTCAGAGATTTTCACGGGAATCAGAAGCAGACAGAAATTTCCAATAACAGTCTGAAAGCAGCAGAACGACAGTTAACTCTCAAACCATTTGCCAACGCACCTGAATTGTATATGCGCTGGGATAGAGGCACCTTCAAGGAAAAGCTTCAGTGGCACAAAGACGTATTCCTTTCAGTAGAAGATGAACGTGGCCTGCCACCACTGGATGACGATTTTTCATGTGGAAGTCTCGAAATTCCATCTTTCACAGGCTCTGTTTCAATAGCTTTTTCAGACCAGCCAATTACTTCATTCAATCCAATAGATTTAAGGAAGCGTGAGGAACAGCGCCTGGAAGCTATTACCAATAGTATAGAATCGGAAGACCAGGTATTAAAGGAGCTTTTATTAGCTGCTGACCAGTTTATCGTAGAGCGCAAAAGCACTGGTGGGAAAACGATTTTAGCAGGCTATCCCTGGTTCTCTGACTGGGGAAGAGACACACTCATCGCTCTGCCAGGCCTTACCCTTGTAACGAACCGTTTCGACGATGCCAAATCAATTTTAAAAACATTTGCTTTATCTGTTAAGCACGGCCTTATTCCCAACTGCTTTGCCGATGTTGGTAATGAGGCCTCCTATAACTCGGTAGATGCATCATTATGGTTTTTCATCGCTATTTATAAGTTTCTTGAATACACTGATGACTACTCTTTCGTAAAAGAAGAACTGCTACCGGCAATGACACAGATTATAGAAGCCTTCCAAAAGGGCACCATAAACGAAATCAAAATGGACCCGCAGGATGGGCTTGTTTCAGCTGGCAATGAAGACATGCAGCTCACCTGGATGGATGTAAAAATTGACGGCAAGGCCATAACTCCACGCAACGGAAAAGCAGTAGAAATCAACGCATTATGGTATAACGCCCTCAAGATTTATTCCC
Organism: Candidatus Avigastranaerophilus sp.; assembly: GCA_045599645.1. Classification (GTDB taxonomy): domain Bacteria; phylum Muiribacteriota; class Ozemobacteria; order Ozemobacterales; family Ozemobacteraceae; genus RUG334. The sequence continues at coordinate 13,529 of JAZRWI010000025.1, read as the reverse complement.
TTATTCAGGAAAAATTTGGGAACAATGACAGCGAACTGAAAAAGCTGGCAATCAAGGTTAAGGCAAGCTTCAAGAAAGCCTTCTGGAACGAAAAGAAGCATTGCCTCTATGATTACATAAAGCCCGACGGAACCCCGGAAGATTCCTTCAGACCGAACCAGATTTATGCTGTATATCTGCCTTTCGAACTTTTAGATTCTGACGAAGAAAAACAGATTACAGATGCTGTATTTGCCAAGCTTTATACTTCATACGGTTTGCGCAGCCTGGCACCTGATGACCCGGATTATGAACCATATTACCAGGGCAATCGTGTAGCAAGAGACACCTGCTATCATCAGGGAACTGTGTGGAGCTTCTTAATTGGCCCGTTTATAAGCTCATATCTGAAGGTAAATAATAATTCAGTAGAAGCCCAGTTAAGAGCTTCCATAATGATTGAACCCTTTATAGACCACATGCACAACGAAGAATGTCTTGGCAGCATATCAGAAGTATTTGATGGTAATATGCCTCATAAACCAGCTGGTTGCTGCGCCCAGGCCTGGAGTGTTGCCGAAGTTCTTCGCAGCTATGTAGAAGACATCAAGGGGCAGAAGCCAACATTAATGGTATAAAACCATGAAAAAAAACAAAAGCTACAAAGACATTTATGGCGGGCTTACAGGTAAAACCTTGAACTTAGGTCTCATGGTAGGTGTAAGCATAGCCATATGCACCTTTCTTGGATATAAAGCAGATGACATTTACGGCTGCTCCCCCAAAGGCATCATAGGTGGAGCGGTATTTGGCATCGTAGCTGGTCTTGTAAACATGTTTGAGCATTTGCAAAAACTTAATAAAACCCTTAGTGACGAGAATGAAAAACGTAAAGAAGAGTTTCCGAAAAACTGAAAAAACAACAATAATCGCAGGTATAGCACTTGCAGTAATATTTCTACTGCTCTGGCCAGTTATTGGCAATTATGAATACGAAGGTCTTATCGGTTACTTTCTTGGAATGACTTCAATCATTATTTTTGCAGAAGGATTCTTTCTGATACAGGATAAACCCAAGATTTACCTTATAGGCTTTTTGATTTTTATGAATATAAAGCTTGTAATTCTTGCCGGTTTGATTTATCTTTTGCACAAGGTAGGTATTTCGGCAATCCATACGATAATTGGTGCGCTAACTAGTCATACCATAACCACAATTACGCTATTAATCACACTACATGCCGACCATAGCCTTAACGACATCGGTCAGGTAAGCGCAAACCTAGAAAGTAATAATAAGGCAAATACATAATGGAAGCATTAGAAGAAAAGCTATTTTATTTATTCAAGTTTATTCCAGTAAGCCCTGGCGTTATTCTGCCATGGTTGATAACTTTGGTTGTTGGTATCATTCTGTATCTTTGCTCACGTAATATGACAACAGATTGCAAAAGCAAGGGGCAAGCAACGTTGGAATACCTGTATGAAACTCTTAAGAGCCTGATGATGGAAATCACCGGAGAAGAATATGCTGCTCAGCTGACTCCTATTCTCTCGACTATTTTCATTTACATTTTCTCAGCCAACCTGATGGGTCTTGTTCCTGGCTTGAAATCACCAACAAGCCTTTTCTCTAACTGCCTTGGTATGGCCCTTATAGTTTTTGTCTATACAACCTATCTTGGAATCAAGAAGCATGGTTTTAAGTATATAAAGCATTTTACAGGCGATGTCTGGTGGATGGCTCCAATGATGTTCCCAATACATATTGTTGGTGAAATATCTCATCCAATCAGCTTAACCCTTAGACTTTTCGGTAACATCATGGGTGAAGATACTGTAATCATAGTATTAACCACAGCTCTGTTCCCACTTCTGCTGCCGATACCAATGATGTGTATGTCAATTTTCTCAGGCTTTTTACAGGCCTTAGTTTTCACTATTCTTAGTGGAGTATATTTCACAGGCGCTCTGAACGAAGGGCACTGATCGGAGGTTTATATTATGGATCCTATTACTGCTACAGCCACAGCTACTGCTGCTCTTGCTGCAACTACACAGGGAGATACATCACTAATATTAATTGGTGCTGCTGCTTGTATCGCTATCGGTGCTGCATTCTGCGCAATGGCTCAGGGTAAAGTTATCGCCCAGGTTGCTGACAGCATGGCAAGACAGCCTGAAGCAGCCAATGACCTTCGCGGAACCATGATTATCGGTCTTGCAATGATCGAATCTCTCGCAATCTATTGTTTGCTCATTTCTCTCTTAATCGTATTCATGAAGTCTTAATATGTTTGATATAGATATTTGGATTCTGATTTCTCAGACCATAAACTTCCTAGTTCTGTTCTGGGTTTTAAACAGATTCTTGTTTACACCGGTCAGTCAGGTAATTACAAAACGTCGCGACGAAGTTGTTAAGGCAAAGGAAGACGCTACTGCTGAATATGACGAAGCAAAGCGCATTAAAACAGAATGCCAGCAACGCCTTGACAACATCAAAGACGAAATGGAAGCACTCAAAAAACAAAAGATTGCTGAAACCAACGATAAGGTTAACAGCATTATGGTTAAAGCCAAGAATGACGCCACTAACCTGAAAGAAGAAGTCGAACTTGAAGTCTTCATGGAACGCCAGAAGGCATGGGTTCAGCTCCGCAGTGACGTTATCCAGCTTGCTACCTCAGCAGCAGAAAAAATCATCGAAGAATCTCTTGATGATGAAATGCACAGAAAGCTTATTGCTCGCACAATTGCCAAGCTTGACGAAGAACTTCCAGACAACAGACCTGAATCAGTTGATAAGAAACAGGCTCCTCAGCAGATTGCCGAAGACTTTTTCAGTTCTATCGATGATAAGGGCCTTAAGCCACGTTATTCTGATTTCAGAGCATTCGTAAGAATATACACTGAAAATGAAGAATTCCGCGAAGTCATTGAAAGCCCGACTGTTCCGAATGAACAAAAAGTTGCGCTTTTCAAGAAGGTCTTCTCTAAAGAAATGGAAGAAGACGTAACAGCTTTCATCATTAAGCTTATTGAAGAACGCCATGTTCAGCAGCTTCCAAAGATAGCGGAAGAAATCAGTAAGCTTTACCATGACAGAAAATGCGTAAAAGGCATTCGCGTAAGAACCAAGATAGCTTTAACTCCAACAGAAAAGAAGAACCTCCACGATGTTCTCACCAGGAAATTTGGTTCTATTGAAGTAGATGAAGTTATCGACAGCAATTTAGTCGGTGGTCTAATAGTTCAGTTGAACAATCAGGTTGTTGACGACTCAATAGACGCCCGTGTTAAAGAGCTTAGAAGCAAGATGAGCAAGATAGAAGGCAACTGGAGACAGCAGTTAGCAGATGCCCCAACTCTTGCTATGTTCTAGGAGACAGCCCATGACAATCAGGTCAGAAGAAATTATTTCTGTTCTGAAGAAAGAAATAGAAAGCTTTACTGTCGATACCAAGGCAGTTGAAGCCGGCAGTGTCATTCAGGTCGGTGACGGTGTAGCCCGTGTTCAGGGGCTTCCCAAAGCCATGGCCGGTGACCTTGTCGAATTCAGAGATGGCACAAAAGGCTATGTTCTGAATCTTGAAGAAGATAATATTGGTTGTCTGGTTCTTGGTTCAGATGAAAATATCCACGAAGGCGATATAGTAACTGATACAGGCAGAATTCTTTCTGTTCCGGTTGGACCTGAAATGTTAGGCCGTGTTGTTGACGCTCTTGGCAATCCTATCGACGGGAAGGGCCCAATCATAACTACTCAGCGCCGCAATGTTGAAAGTCCAAGCCCTGGTATCATCTATCGCCAGCCGGTTAATGTTCCTCTTCAGACAGGCATTCAGGCTATTGATGCCTTGATTCCTATAGGTCGTGGCCAGCGTGAGCTTATCATTGGCGACCGCCAGACCGGTAAGACCTCAATAGCTATAGATACAATCATAAACCAGCGCGATACTGGTGTTATATGCGTTTATGTAGCTATTGGCCAGAAGATGTCAACAGTTGCACAGCTTATTGAAACTCTGCGCAAATACGATGCATTAAAGAATACAATCATTGTTGTCGCATCTGCATCAGATACAGCAGCAATGCAGTATATTGCCCCATTTGCAGGCTGTGCAATGGGTGAATATTTCAGAGACAACAAGCAGGACGTTCTTTGCGTTTACGATGACTTGAGCAAGCATGCAGTAGCTTATCGTCAGGTTTCACTGCTTCTAAGACGCCCTCCGGGACGTGAAGCATTCCCAGCTGATATTTTCTATCTGCATTCTCGTCTATTGGAAAGAGCTGCACGTCTTTCTCCGGAATTAGGCGGCGGTTCTCTTACAGCCTTGCCTATTATTGAAACCCAGGCCGGTGACGCTTCTGCATACATTCCTACCAACGTAATTTCTATTACAGACGGTCAGATTATTCTTGAAGCTTCACTCTTCAACTCAGGTGTAAGACCAGCAATCAATGCAGGTCTTTCAGTATCAAGAGTTGGTGGTAGTGCTCAGGTTAAAGCAATGAAAAAGATTGCAGGTCCGCTCAGACTTGAATTAGCCCAGTATCGAGAATTGGAAGCTTTCTCACAGTTCTCTAAGGACCTGGACAAAGCCACTCAGGATCAGCTCAGCCGCGGTGAACATCTGGTTGAACTTCTCAAACAGCCTGTTCATGAATGTATGACTGTTGTAGACCAGGTAATAGTAATTTTTGCATCTACCAAGGGCTATACCGATAAGCTGGGAACCAAGGAAATCAGCGGTTTTGAAAGTCTGCTGATTAAATATGTCCACAAAAAGCATCCGGAATTCTGCCCAAAATTGGAAAAGAGTTTTGATCTTACAGATGAATTAAGCGCAGAACTCTCTTCCATCATTGAGGAATTCCTCAGCAAGCTTTATATGCCCCGCTATCATTCAAGCGAAATCAAGGCTCAGAAAGCTCTTGAAGAATTGAAGGAAAAGCAGGGTAATGTAACTTTGGAAGAAGAATAAGCTTAAATGGCCTCTTTACGAGATATCAGACAAAAAATAAAAAGCGTTACTGCCACCCAGCAGATTACCAACGCTATGAAAATGATGTCTACTGCAAAGCTCAGTAGAGCCATTGAAGCTGTCAATCAATCAAAGACCTACATTACAAAGCTATTGGAACTGGCCCGCAATGTAAAAAGCAGAGTTAAAAGCTTTAACCACCCTGCCCTTGAAGAACGCGAGGTTAACAACGTTACCACTATTATTATCGGTGGTGAACGCGGACTTTGCGCTGGCTTCAACCAGGAACTTCATAACTTTGCCTTAGAACATATCACAAAAGAAGGCTTGGAAAAGCAGCATCTCTATGTCATTGGGAAGAAACCAATAAGATTCTTCCAGATGAAAGACATAGCTATTGAAAAAGCTTTCGAAAGCCTGAGCATAAAAGAAATAGGCGATGATCTGTTCGCCCTTTCCAAAGAGCTTTATGAACAGTTCAAAGACCATAAAACCGACAAAGTAAACATAATTTCCACAGCTTATGTTTCTTCTGTTAATCACCCAATAACTTGTCAGCAGTTGCTGCCTATTCCAGAAAACAGTGCATTGCTTTCAGAAGAACCTCCTGAAGGTAAGACCATTTATAAGGAATTCGACTTTTACCCGTCAGCGGCAGGAATTTTTGACCAGATATTGCCAAGATACATGTATAACAGTCTTTTGAAGGCTGTATTAGAATCTGTTGCAGCAGAACAGTGCGCCAGAATGGTAGCCATGACATCTGCTACAGACCGTGCAAATGAAAAACTGGAAGATTTGAATCTCGAGCTCAACAGAAGCCGTCAGGCCCAGATTACTCAGGAACTCAACGAAGTTATTGCAGGGTCACAGACCTCTAACTAGGAGTAGCTATGAACGAAGGTAAAATTATACAGGTTATGGGACCTGCAGTAGACGTAAAATTTTCTTTAGGTCACCTGCCAAGCATCCATAACGCACTTGAAGTAATAAATCCTAATCAGGGCAACAAGAAGCTTGTTCTGGAAGTTGCGCTTCATTTGGGCAACGACGTTGTCAGAACAGTAGCCATGGGTTCAACAGACGGTCTGAGCCGTGGTTTGAAGGTTGTTGATACCGGTGCTCCTATATCTGTTCCTGTTGGGAATAACGTATTAGGCAGAATCTTTAACGTTCTTGGCGAAACTATTGACGGTGAATCATCAATTCCTGAAGATAACGAACGCTGGGCAATCCACAGAGAAGCTCCGGCCTTCCAGCAGCAGGGCAAAACCTCTGAAATACTTGAAACAGGCCTTAAGGTAATTGACCTTCTCACCCCTTACGCAAAGGGCGGTAAAATTGGTCTGTTCGGTGGTGCTGGTGTTGGTAAGACCGTTCTTATCATGGAACTCATCAATAACATCGCTAAGCAGCACGGTGGCGTTTCTGTTTTCGGCGGCGTTGGCGAAAGAACCCGTGAAGGCAATGACCTTTACCTCGATATGAAGCAGTCTGGCGTTATGGACAAGACCTGTCTTGTTTTCGGCCAGATGAACGAACCACCAGGAGCACGTCTGCGTGTTGCCCTTTCTGCTCTCACAATGGCCGAATACTTCAGAGATAGAGAATCTCAGGACGTTCTTCTCTTCATTGATAATATCTTCAGATTTGTTCAGGCTGGTTCTGAAGTATCTTCACTTCTTGGCCGTGTTCCTTCTGCAGTTGGTTATCAGCCTACTCTTGCAACAGAAATGGGCGCTTTACAGGAAAGAATTACAACAACAGATAAAGGCTCTATCACATCTGTTCAGGCTATTTACGTTCCTGCTGACGATATTACTGACCCGGCTCCGGCTACAACCTTCACTCATCTTGATGCTACAACAGTTCTTTCACGTAAAATCGTAGAACTTGGTATTTATCCAGCAGTTGACCCGTTGGCATCAAATTCAAGACTGATGTCTCCTGATATCATTGGTAAAAAGCATTATAAAACAGCCAGACGTGTTCAGGAAATATTGCAGCGCTATCAGGAATTGCTTGATATTATCGCTATCCTTGGTATGGAAGAGCTTTCTGAAGAAGACAAGATTACTGTTAACAGAGCTCGCCGCATACAGAAATTCATGTCTCAGCCGTTCTTCGTAGCAGAAAAGTTCTCTGGTCATCAGGGCCGCTATGTTCCACTCAAGGAAACCATCGATGCCTTCGCTGATATCGTTGAAGGCAACTACGATGATTATCCGGAACAGGCATTCTTCATGTGCGGTGGTCTTGAAGACGTAAAACGTAAAGCAGAAGAGCTTAGGAAACAATGAGCAAAAGCTTTAAAATAGCAATAGTCAGACCTGGTAAACAAACTCTGAAAACAGAATGTATCGCTTTGCAATTTCCAGGTTGGAATGGTTCTATCGGTGTCTTAGCCGGTAGACAGCCTCTCCTTAGTGTAATGGAACCAGGTCTGATCTGCATTACCTCTGAAAAAGGCATTAAGTCATATTTTGCCACTTCTGGCGGCTTTGCTGAAGTTCAGGATAATGTTGCAACCCTGCTTTGCGATACACTGATTACCCCGGATGACAACCCCACTGATGAGCAAGGCCGCAAACTGGCAGAACTAATCAAGCAGAAGCAAGTTAAGGCCTAGTGCATAGTTTTTGTCTTTTATAGAAGCGGTGGGTAGAAGTGTGATTCTATACGGTTGTTGGCGTTGTTAGAATTGTTGGCATCGTTAGAATTGTTGGCATCGTTGGCATCGTTGGAATTGTTGGCGTTGTTGGCGATTGGCCGAGAAATAGCAACTCACTGCTCGGCCGCAGGCTACATTCATAGCCAAAAGTTAATTCATTAATTATCACACTTCTCTTTCAGGCTTCTAAAAAAACTTGACGTGTATTCTATTTTTTTTCTAGAATTCACCATTCGCAAAATTTATAAAAGTTAAGAAGGATTTTGTGAATTTTTGTTCCTGTAATTTGTAAATGAAATCCAGAAGGAAATATAAATAATGAAGAAAAGCATGATTCTTGCAGCATCCATGATAATGCTGGCAGGTGCCGGCATTGCAGCACCGTATTCAGATGTTCCGGCAGACCACTGGGCCTGCAAGGCTGTTGATGAAATGGCTCAGAATGGTATTATTCAGGGTTTCCCAAACGGGACCTTCAAGGGTAATAATAATGTAAGCCGATACCAATTGGCTATGATTACCTCAAGACTGCTGGCAGGTGTTGAACAGAACGGGACAGGTTCCATCTCAAAGAATGACCTGCAGACTCTTGAAAAACTCACCGTTGAATTTGCTGACGAACTGGCACTTCTCGGTGTTAAGGTAACAAGCCTTGAAGAAGATTTTGCTACTGTAAAAGAAGACGTGGCTTCCTTAAAAAGCGACGTCAGCAGCATAAAGGAAAACCTTCAGGACGGTGGTCTGGGAAAAGTCAGACTTTCCGGTGATATGATGGTATCACATTACTACTACAAGTTGGATAATTCAACTTCCCGTGAAAAGACAGTGCTTCGCCTGGTCATGGATTCTGACATCAGCGATAAAGTAAGTATGCGTGCAAAATGGAACGTTCTTGACAGGTCCAATTTAATTAATCACTGGGACGGCAGAAACAAGAATACCAGTGATGTTGATATTGCATATTTAAAGATCAAAGACGCTTTTGCTAAGGGCGGCGAACTCAAATTAGGCCGTGACTGGTTCAACCATGGTCATAACCTTGTTGTTAACTGCTGTATGGACGCTGTCAGCTACAATAAGCTCTGTGGCGACATAGACCTTACATTGAACTGCTTCTTCGATAGAATGAACGACTATGATTACAAAAATGAATTTTATAACATAGTGAATGTAAATGCAGACTACAACTATAAGGGCCATAAGCTTTATGCCGGCTTATATATGAATAAGAGAACTGAAAAAATCAATGAAACAGACCGCAAGAGCTGCGATGACCTGAGATTTGAATTCGGTTCTTCTGGAAATTTAAGCAATAACGACGACAGGCTTTCATACGATTTAGGTTTCGTTTTCAGTGATACAGAAAATTCCGGATCTATTGAAGACGCTGTTTCCGGTAAGCGAAGAGACGAAAAAGGCTGGTTATATCATATAGCCTTGAATTACGATTCTCACAGGGAATTCAAGGCAAAGCTTGCCTACACAATGGCTGATGATGGTTCTAATGCAAATCTTTATAATAGCAATAACAGGTTATTCACCTGCCGCAATGATATGACACGCTGGGAAAATGGCTCAGAAACTATTTTTGAAGACCTGTCATGGTATTACTTAGGTTTTATCAATGGCATGAATTTCAAGAACCTTTCTGACATTAAGATTCAGGTTGGATATAGTCCCATGAATGCTCAGAAGCACAGTTTCAGACTTGCTTACGACATAGTCAGGAGCGATAAGGACAATATTAACTACATCGGTTTATTCCGCAACAATATGTGGCAGAAGGTTGATTTTGAAATGTTCACAATTGAATACATCTACAAGCTCAGTAATAATACACGTCTGAGAATGGTATATGCTTCAACAGATGATGACAGTTTAACCCATTTCGGCAGTGAATTCTTTGACCAGCATTACTTCACTACCGAAATCTACACAAGGTTCTGAGGAAGAATCCGAAAGCTCTGAAATGGCTTCCGCTGTCGATGGCATGCTAAGCATGCTCGATAGCAACATTCGTTGCATGAATAGCAGCCGACAGTTGATAGCGGCTATTTTCTCTCGGCCAATAGCCAAAAGCTTATAAAATCACACTTCTATCCCAAACATGTCTTGCTCAAAACGCAATTTGGTGGTAGTATTCGGTATTATTTTCAAATGGAGGCTCTCACATGTTCTTTAATCAGTTGAACGCTCTTTCAACAAAGCCATTACAGGCTATTTCAAGCGATAAAAGAGGTAAAGTCTACGCAGACGTTCCTCTCAATTATTTCAATAATATCGATGAATTAAAGAACTATGTAAAAGAGCTCAAACAGCTCGGCGTAAATACTCTCCTCATACTCCCCCACTTCAAGCCAAGCTTCTCTCCATATGTAGTAGCTGATTACGAACAGCCCTGCAGCCTTTTTGGCACCTGGGAAAAATTCACAGAATTCATGCAGTTCGTTGAAGAACTTGGCATGGATCGCATGATTGATATTCCTTTTAATCACGCTGACTGGGGTGCAGCCCACTTAAAGAGAGAATGGTATAAAAACTACCAGAACAGCGGAATTGAAGCAGGTGCTGATGATGAAGACGCTGACGGCAACCGCATTCACGTAAACTGGGGTGCATTCATACTTGATAACTCTATCAAGGAACTTCAGGATTACTGGTTAGAAAAGGTTATCTACCCACATATCCAGGAAAGACACGTAAATGCTATCCGTATTGACGCTGCCTGGGGCCTTGATGAACAGGGATTAAAGCGCATTGTCCAGGAAACCAAGAAACGTTTTCCAAACGTATGGTTCTTAACAGAAAACCTTGGTATGGCAAAGCTTATCAAGCTTGCCAAGTCAGGTATTGAAGCAGGTGCAGACCGTTTCTTCAACAATATGTACTGGTATAACGGCGGCATCTATATACCAACCGACATTTATGTTCTCTACAAGCGTTCTAACGGTGTTCCAACAAGCACTATATTCTCAAGTCACGACACACTCATGCCAGCAATGAAGGCATATTCAAGACTTCGCAGCAATGATATAAAGGGCATGAACAACAAAGCTATCGTAAGACAGTTCGTTCAGTATGACAATATCCATTCTGTTCAGCAGTTTGACGAATATACCCGCAATGAAGTCATAGCTCAGATGAAGCTTGATTTTGCGTTATCTGCACTTATGAGCACAGATATGATGTTTGTAGCTGGTTCAGAAAAAGCTTTATTCGAATCTAACAACGTATGTGGCTCAACTCCTGAAGACTTTGCAAAAGGCGTAGAATCAGACTTACCAAATTTCATGCAGGATGTTCTGAATATTAAGCGCTCTGCTGAAGTATTCAACAAGGAAGGCGTTGTCGTTCCATTCGGTCTCTGGAAGCTTGATCAGGCTGGCATCAGAGGCTATGTAAAAACCTGTGCAAATGGCCAGCAGGCTTTTGTAGCCGTTAACAATTCTGATGATCCAATAGAAGTAAAAATGCCAAAACGCATCAGAAAGGTCGGCAAAGGTATGCTTTATACCTCTGGCGATGTTGCAGAAATCAACATTCCTGAAAGCATCAGTTTGCCTGGCCTCAGCGTTGTAGTTATCAGCTGCTAAGAAAGCCAGAAGCAGGAAGCTAGAAACTGCCAAACCGCCCTTAATCCCTTCTTAGAGGCTGTCTGGAAACTCGATTTTATGCATTCAAAACAAGTTCCTTCTAAAATCAAAACCCTCCCTACCCTCCCTTAAAAAGGGAGGTTTTTAGGTTAGCAGGCCGATAGGAAGGCAGCATTTATTAAGATAAAAAAATACCTCAGCTAATGGCTGAGGTATTTTTTTGCTTTAGTCTACTAGGTTTGGGCAGGCTTTGCCGGTTTTGTAGGCTTCGATGTATTTGCACATCCACTTGTAATACTTGTCGCCGTGACCACCTGTCATAGGTTCAATATCACGGCTGTATTCCATAGTGTAGTTATCAACAAATGCATTGCCTTCAAAGCGCTGGGCGCACCATTCATTCCACCATGTAATAGTTACAACCTTTGGCTTATTGCTGAATGCTGTAGCCCAGGTATCATGGAATGTCTTACCACCGCGGCGGCCAACAGCAGAAGAAGTATTAGACATGTAGTTTCTCTGAAGGGCAACACAAACACAGGTCTGTTCTGCCTTACCGTTAGCATCGTAGGCAATATTATTCGGATAGTTCAGGAAAGACCATTCAGATTTTGGTTGACCGCTTCCCTGCAGGCCCCACATCTTTCTTGTAGTGATATCAGAGCGGCTTGGAGTATAGTTGTTTGTAGTAATGATAAATGGCTTACCACCCCAATATACCCAGCATTCCTTGTATTTGCTGTCTTTATAAAACTTGTTGTAAATAGAATTCAAGCAGTTTTCATCTCCGCCAATCCAGTTAACAACATATGGAGTGTGTTGGCCACCGGCTCTCATTTCTACAATAGTATCAAGCAATGCTTTACCAGGCTTATCAACCATTTCTGTCCAGTATGTGCCGTTCTGCCATGTCATTGAAACGTTGGTATTATCAAGAACTATAAAATCTATGCCTGCTTCATAGAGCATTGTCATATGCTGCTGAATTACAGTCTTATTTGTGCTCTTATAGAACCCCAGGTAAGGCTTTCCCCAGTAGTGGAACTGGTTAATAGGTCCAAAGCTCTTTTTGCCATCAAGACAATCCTGAATAACAAGTGGTTCTGATTTGCCATAGCCATCAATAACAGGGTCGAACCAGGTTGAATAGCAGATACCAACCAAACCAGTCTTATTTGCAATATCAAAAACACCAGTCTGTCTCTGATCGCCATCAACAACTGTTACAGCGTCATTAGTATTTACTGTCGCAACATTAGTATCTTCTGTTGCAACAACATCGGTAGAATTGTTTCCAGAATTATTAGAAGAACCTGTAGTAGAAGTAGTGTTGGAAGAACTTGAAGTAGTATCAGAAGAAGGCTTTGAATTATTCCCAAGAAGAGAAGCATAAGCAGAAACATCTGGTCTGGAACCAGCGTTAACTTCGCTCTTTGCCACATAAGCTTCGTAGCCATTGTATTTGATTTTCCAATAGTTACCGCTTTCTCCGAGAATCTGCAAGTCTGCACCAGCAGCAAGTATTTCAACGACATCGTTGCTATCAGTGCTAAGCTTTACATTACCACTGCTGATTACAGTGCCATTATCTGGGACAGAGCGAGTCTGGCCTGCCACTACAACCCATTTTGAATGGCAATATGCAGTCTGCCCGTTATAGTTTATCTGATACCAGTCACCCTTGGTTCCAGTAATTGTAACAATATCTTTTTCCTGAACTGTTCCAAGAATGGTTCCCCAGGGTTCTGCCCTGACGTATAAAGCATTAACTCTGATAACACCCTTGCCAGATAATGATACAGTGTCTTCCTTTGCGGCTGTTTCCTGACTAATCCTTGCTATTTCTTCCACAGTTGCAGATTTAACTGATGTAACTGTAGTATCATCTCCGAATGCACTTGAGGATTCTTGCGCAAAACTTCTGCTATAAGGAGTTACACAAAGCATCAAAGCCAAAAGGACATAAAAAGCTTTTTTCATAATTCTTCCCCCGATAATATATCATTATACCTTATTTGTAGATTATAAGTTTAATAAAATTTAGACACTTGGCTCTGTTTTACTAACAAGCTTTTAATTAATAAATAAGCTATCGACCATCAGTATCCCTAATCCCTAATCCCTAATCCCTAATCCCTAATCCCTAATCCCTAATACCTAATACCTAATACCTAATCCCTAATACCTAATACCTAATCCCTAATACCTAATACCTAATCCCTCATACCTAATACCTAATACCTAATACCTAATACCTAATACCTAATACCTAATACCTAATACCTAATACCTAAT
>JAZRWI010000024.1:0-26757 GCA_045599645.1 Candidatus Avigastranaerophilus sp. | reverse complement strand
AAATAGTCCTTCCTCCTTTAGGGGGAAGGTGGCACAGCGAAGCTGTGACGAATGCGGGCTATAGAATCACCCCTATACATCCACTGCTATAGAATCTAAAATAGTCCTTCCTCCTTTAGGGGGAAGGTGGCACAGCGAAGCTGTGACGAATGCGGGCTATAGAATCACCCTTATACATCCACTGCTATAGAATCTAAAATAGCCCTTCCTCCTTTAGGGGGAAGGTGGCACAGCGAAGCTGTGACGAATGCGGGCTATAGAATCACCCCTATACATCCACTGCTATAGAATCTAAAATAGCCCTTCCTCCTTTTGGGGGAAGGTGGCACAGCGAAGCTGTGACGAATGCGGGCTATAGAATCACCCTTATACATCCACTGCTATAAAATAGGTCTTAGATGCTAGGTTCAGACTTCTGGCTTCAAACTTTCTAGCTTACTGCTTTCTCGCTGAAAGCTGGGGGCCGATAGCTGGCAGCGGTCTGCTATCTGCGGTTCTCTGCCTATATTGCCTGGCTAACATTGGTAAAGTAGTAACCTTTGTAGGTAAACAGCAGACTATCTACTACCGAGGCTAAAAATTCAGGCTGTTCGGTCTGCTTGGCTGTTTATCCGCCCTCATCCTGTTATCCGTTGCTAAAATGGTCTGCTTCTTAGGTTCTTTGTTTACTAGCTTCAGCGGCTTTAGCCTTGGCTTCTTCCTCAGCAGCCTTGGCCTTTGCTTCGGCTTCAGCTAAAAGCTTTTCCTTGCTGGATGGAAGAGTAGGGGTTTCTATTTCAAGTATGACTGTTTTGACATTTTCCGGGCAAATCATAATCTCTGGCATCTTTGGAGCAAGAGTATAAATAATGAGTATGCTTCCCCAGATAAGAAGTTTGTCTGTTTCAAGTGCCGGATTCGGCGCAAGCAAAGTAAACTGGTCTATTATGTGCTTCAGCAGCATAGCAGGAATAACAGTTCTGATAAGTATGGCAGTCCCTGCAGCGGCCAATGCACCCATGAATCCCTTTTCTTCGTTATGCACGAGAGCAGTATACCTGTCTATAGTCCTAAGGGGTATGTTGTAATAGATTCTAGACCAGAATGCAAAGCTCTGATAGCTTTCTTTGTTGTTTTCTATTTTATTTTTCAGAATTTCTGAAATACCAGCAGGTTCTGTATTGCTTGAAAGCCACATGCCAAGTAAGGTTGCTACAATCTGGCAGGCTGTTGTGACAACAAAGGCGAATGTACAACTCTTTAAAAGAATCAGTGGAATAAGAATGCACGCCGAGGGTACACCGATTAAAAGTAGGGTAATGCTTGCCAGAATGACTATGATATATCCCCAGAATGGTAGGTATTCAAAGCTTACCTGGGCTTTGGCAAGGTAAGTTTTCATAGAAATCTTGGTTATCGGCGTATCGTAATTTACGATGAGCAGAAAGAGCCCAAGGATAATCAGGCCAATAATGAAAGCTATCCAGCGAAGTTTTATCTGATTTTTATATTTCCACATGATAAGTCTGAAAATATATAAACAATTGTACTAAAATCAATGAAAATATTGTTTATCTTAGTTTTTTGTGTTATTACATATAAGATAAGAAGTTTATTGGAGATTCATATATATATGGCAGAAGAATTTACTCTTACCCACCACCTCGACGGTGAAGTGCTGGTTATCAGAACAAATGGTTATTTGAATGACTTAGGTGCAGAAAAAGTTGACGAACTTTGTACCGAACATCTTGAAAAATCAATCAACAAGATTGTCATTAACCTTGAAAAATCACCATTGATTAACTCAATCGGTATTTCTATTCTTATTGGTGTTATTGAAGCTATTGAAGAAGCTGAAGGTGCTTTGGCTTTTACTAATCTTACACCGACTAATAGAAAGACATTCGAAATGATGGGTCTGTTGGAATTTGCAGAACCTTTCGATTCAGAAGCAGAAGCAGTAGCCAAGTATAAAGGTTGATTCAAATGGAAGATTCCGAACAGATTGCTCAGCAACAAGTACTACGCTATGAATATGTACTTGGCGCTCTTAGCGACATCGGCGATGAACTTTGCCGCGTAACAAGCTTTGATGCACAGTTAAAATCTTTGCTGCATCTTTTGCTTGGAACATTGGGTGTTCGCAAGGGTGGTATCTTCTTGTTTGATACCTATAACAAGAAAGTTGCTTTGCGCTGTGCCTGGAAGCTTTCAAAGAAAACACTTGAAACTGACGTCAGTTCAGAAGAATTAGCTGCCTTAGATGCAGATTCAGAAGAATTAACATACCAGATTGGCAATTTTAAGTATTTATCTTCACTTCTTGAAAACTTTAAAGAAGATAATCTAGACTCAGTCTCTGTTTTAAAAGTCAGAGGAAAGCTTATCGGTCTTGTTGTGGTTGGTCACAAACTCAAAGAAGTTCAGTTGAACGAAAAGGAACTGGGCTGCTTCAAGACTCTTTCCCGCAATATTTCTGTTGCTATCAATAACTTCTTATTACTTTCAGAATTGCGCGAAGCAAATGTAAGACTGGATGAAAAGATTCAGGAAGTAAGCATTCTCTATCAAGCTTCTCAGATGATTTCATCAGAATTGCAGCTTCAGGCCCTTTTGGATATGGCCATGAATGCAATTGCTGAGATCACTGAAATTGAACGTGGTTCTACCTGGTTATACGATGAAGAACATAGCTGCTTCAGTCTTATGAGTCATCTCGGTGATTCTTCAATGCTTGATCAGAAGCTTAACTATGAAGATTCAAATGTGGTAAGAACTCTTCAGGATACAAAAGAACCTGTAGAATATGAAGCAGGTAAAAATGAATCAATAGAGCTTACTGAAGTAGACAAGATTATATTCGGAACCTCTTTTGTAGTTGTGCCGATTCTTAGTCAGGGCGACTTCTTAGGTCTTGTTCATCTAAGCGCTGCTGAAAATCTTGAACGCTTTACTGCCAGAGATATCAGACTTATTAAGGTATTTGCAATTCAGCTTGGTGCTGCAGTTAAGAATGCTCAGCTTTATGAACAGGCAATTACAGACGGTATGACCAAGCTCTACCTGCATCGTTATTTCAAACAGAGACTTTCTGATGAAATCAAGCGTGCAGCACGTTTCAAACGTAATGTTGCCATGATTATGGTTGATATTGACCATTTCAAGAATCTGAATGATACTTATGGTCATCAGACCGGTGACGAAGTATTGAAGCACGTTGCAGCTATTCTTCGCAGAGCCGTAAGAACTCATGACCTTCCAGCCCGTTACGGTGGAGAAGAATTTGCTCTTGTTCTGCCAGAAACCGATATGGAAGGTGCTGTAGCAGTTGCAGAAAGAATCAGACGCAACATTGAAAACGAAGTAATCGAATACGGCGGAAACCTCATTAAAAAGACCGCAAGCTTTGGCGTAGCTGTTTTCCCGGAAAGCGCTGAAGACATGGATTCACTCATCAAGGCCGCTGACGTTGCCCTTTATTATTCAAAAGAACACGGCCGCAACAGAGTAACCGCAGCAGAAGCCAAGCAGGCCGCTGGAAGCTAGGAAGCTAGGAAGCTTGAAGCTGGAAGCTGGAAGCTAGAAGCAGGGCATAATTCTATACGAAGCGAGTATAACGTTTGTTGCAATAGGCTTGTGGCTATTGGCTGCTGGCCGAGAGCAAGCAGGCCGCTGGAAGCTAGGAAGCTTGAAGCTTGAAGCTTGAAGCCAGAAGCAGGGCATAATTCTATACGAAGCGAGTATAACGTTTGTTTCAATAGGCTTGTGGCTATTGGCTGCTGGCCGAGAAGAATAAATTCCTGCGAAGCAGGTCTTCATTCCGCGATAGCGGTCTTCATTCTCGCGTAGCGAGTCTTCATTCTGGCCGAAGGCCAGTCTTCATTACTGCCGCAAAGCGGCAGTTCTTCATGCCCGTAGGGCCTTTTTATATCATTTCTACTGTGATTACCGTGATATCATCATGCTGCTTTACGCCAGCGGAGAAAACTTCCAGCTCATCTATCAGTTTCTTCGCTGTATCTTCATTTGCAGAGCGCGGTTTACTAATGAATTTTCTAAGGCCTGATTCTTCGAATTCTTCGTCATAGGCATTTCTTGATTCAGTAACACCGTCTGTATACATAATCAGCATATCTTTAGAATTCATCTGGAAACTGATTGTGTCATAGGGGTAGTCTTCCATAATGCCGAGCGGCAAACCCTTGGCGTTTTTGCTATCAATCTTGAGGTCAATGCCAAAGCTTGTTGAAATAAGGGCCGGGTTATGACCGGCACTTGCAAGCTCTACCTGCCCGCTCTTTGGATCAATAATTATATACATTGCTGTAATGAATTTATCAGCGGTTATATTACCGGAAATGATGTTATTAGCCTTAGACAACGCTTCACCAGGAGTCATTCTTGAGAGGCTCATAGTTGAAAGCGTAGTCTTCAGAACTGTCATAAGCATGGCGCCCGTAACATTTTTCCCTGAGGCGTCGGCAATAACAATACCAATGCGGCCTCTGGAAAGCTTGAAGAAGTCGAAATAGTCACCACCAACTTCGGCGGCAGGCTTCCAGGCTTTACATATTTTGATGCCATCTACACTTGGGGCCCTTGATGGAAGCAGGTTTTCCTGTATTTCCTGTGCAACAATCAGCTGGTCGTCCATGAACTTTTTAGCGTCATGGTCTTTCAGTAAAGAAACTGTGTCAACGATGAATGCGACGTGGCCTGCCATTGTCTTAATCAGGAAAATTTCCTGCCAGGACAACTTAACATCCGGATCAGAGAAGTAAACGAAAAGCAGACCGAAGTCTTCTTCACGGCCCGGAACAACAAGCTTTTCAACAATAATGCTGCCGTTCAGACCTCTTTCAAAGCTTCTGTTTGTAAGAATCGGGTTATCGCTGATTCTGTTAGGGCAAAACTCGCTTTGGAAGAAATTTGAAAGTGTTTCATAGCTGATATTAGTAGAACGGTTGTATTCTTCGTAATAATAATTACTAAGGCTTTCTTCCGAGTCTTCGCCTATCGGAAGCGTTTCATCCAGATTGGGTGGGTAATTGTCGCTGATTCCATTAGTTTCACAATACTTCTTATATTCCTTCAGGTCCATATAACCAATGGAATGGCAATAATCTGCGTATTCTTTGCTTTCCTTGAATTTGTCACTGAATACAGGATCTGAAAGTCTGCGGAAGTATTCTCTCAGCACTTCTCCAGTATCTGGGTCTTTGTCCTGTTTTTTTACCATAACTTTGATATGGTCAATCTTAGGACAGTTATCCTTCAAAGAATTCATAATCTTAATTACGGATTCTTCGGCTTCTTCTTCAAGATGATCCCAAGAGGCTTCGTGCAGATTGCTTATTATAGTGGTAAAATCAGCCATGTAAGCAAGATTCTTTGTGTTTGCACGGCCCTGGCTTACAAGATTCTTGGCCATTTTCGAAAAATCCTTGCCGAGGCTGTCTATTTCACTGATTTCAGAATCAGGCAAATCCAGAAACTTGGAATCGAGACTGAAGCCTGCAATCTGCTTGCTTAGCTTTCTTAATGGGTCGCTTATAGATTTTGGCATTCTGATGGTCAGATAGATTCCGCCAATTAAAACTAAGGCCAGGAATATGGCAATAAGCTTGTAGGTATTGCGTTCATGGGCAATCTGTTCATTGGAAACTGAATCAATCATTTCCCAGAAATATTCAGCCTCCTTTGAGGCCAGGTCAATGCCACGCTGTTCTAAATCTTCAAGATTTGTATAAAGGCTGATAATCTGATCTTCCAGTTCAGTAACGTCACTGTCTGATTCTTCAATGACATTTCTAAGATTTGAAAATGAGGTAGAGAAGCTTTTTACACTTGTTCCGATGTTCGTTAAAACACGCTTCTGAACAGGATTCTTTGTTTCCTTCTTAGAACGTTCGATTAAGTGAAGTATTGAACGAAGTCGTTGCTCAACCCTGCTGCTGGAATTCTTTCGTATGTTCTTTTCGGAATTCGGATTATTGGGATTAGAATTCAGATAGATTGAAACTTCTTTTTCTGAAACAATAAGGTCTGTTTCAATTCTCTTGATCTTATCTAATAATGAAGATGCATTGCTATCAAGTGAATCCTGGAAATCCTGGCTTTTAACAGATTTTTGCAGGTTTGTAAGCATATCCTTGAAGCTTTTCATCAGTGCTTCAATTTCAGAACGCATGCTCTTAGCAGCATTGCTGCGTTTTGCTGTGTTCTTGTTGTGTATGTCGTTGCGGTTCTTGACTAACCTTTCCAAAGAGGCAAAATTGTTGCTGTAATGGGAATATTCAGTGCGTATTTCACGCGCTTTTTCTTTATGCCACTTGTCGATGATAGCTTTTTCTATCTTATCAAAGGCCTTTTCTATCTCTTCCTGCCAGACTTTATAGTCCTGATTTTTATCGGAATCTCTAACAATATTCTGGGCTTGCTGACCAACAAGATGCCAGTGATTGGCTACTCTTTCGTATTGGCGTGCAAGCCCTATGTTGCGAGGCAATTTTTCCATAACAAAAGAATCAAGGTCTATATAAGACTTTGAAGTCAATATTATGAAAATAATGATAACAGCTAAGATAACCAGCAAGCCTTTTCTTAGCTGGTCCTTAAGACTCATTCTATGCCTCTTCTTTTTAAAGCTATGTTATTTATCGGTTATCAGACGTTGAATCTGAATTCAATCATATCGCCGTCTGTAACTTCATATTCCTTGCCTTCAAGACGAGCAAGACCAGCTGCTTTAACTGCTGCAACAGTGCCTTTTTCCTTGAATGCGCCAAATGGAATAACTTCTGCTCTGATGAAGCCGCGTTCGATATCTGTGTGAATCTTACCGGCTGCTCTCTGAGCCTTAGTGCCCTTAGTGATTGTCCAGGCTCTTACTTCGTCAGCACCATAGGTGAGGAAGCTGATGTAATTGAGGATTCTGTAGGCTTCCTGAATAAGTCTGCTGCGACCTGATTCCTTGATGCCGTATTCAGCCAGGAACATTTCTTCTTCTTCTGGTGAAAGGGAAGATATTTCCATTTCAGTTGCTGCAGAAATCAGCAATGGAGACCATTTGTGGTCAGCGCAGGCTTTCTTGAAGGCTACTACTGTAGCGTCATTTTCATTCTTATACTGGTCGTCAGAACAGTTGCCAACGATAAGAATAGGCTTCTGGGTAAGGAAGCGGTAGCCACTGAGGCTGTGAGCCTGTTCTTCTGTCATTGGAACTTCAGAGATGAAGCGGTTGTCTTCAAGAGTTTTCTTGAGGGTTTCCATCAGTTCAAGTTCTTTGATCTGTTCTGGCTTCTTGGTACCCTTCATTTCCTTCTGAAGTCTTTCAATTTTGTTAGTGACCATTTCAAGGTCGCTGAAAATGAATTCAAGACAGATTTCATCAAGGTCAGCAACTGGGTCTACCTTGTTGTGGATGTGTGGAACTGCGTCACCGCCGAAAAGTCTGATAACAAGCATTATTGCTTCACAGAATCTGATATTTGCAAGAGTCTTGCTTGAAGCCTTCTGGTCAGCACTGCTGATACCAGGGATATCAGTGAATTCTACTGTAGCGTATGTGGTTTTCTTTGGTTTGTAAACTGAAGCCAGAAAATCTAATCTGTCATCCGGAACCTTTACAACGCCGCTGTTGATTTCGTCGGACTGGACAAGATAGTCTCTAGTCTGGGCCTGAGCTCTTGTAGCCATATTAAAAATGCTTGTCTTGCCTGACATTGGCAAACCTGCTAAACCTATTTTCATTTGAAAATATCTCCTAATATAATTTTTCAAGCAGTATAATAGCACATTTTGAACTAAAATTGGGGTAAAAAAAAGGGTTTTAGGAAAATCCTAAAACCCTTTTTTTATAAGCTATTAAACTTAGTTCTGAGCTGGAGTTACAGCTTCTTTAACTGCTTCAACAGCTTCAGCGGCAGTTGTCTTTACAGCTTCAGCAGCTTCGGCTGCAGTGTTAGCAACAGCTTCAGTAGCCTGAGCGGCAGTATCAGCAACAGCTTCAGTAGCCTGGGCGGCAGTATCAGCAACAGCTTCAGTAGCTTCGGCAGCGGTATTTGCAACAGCTTCAGTAGCCTGAGCAGCGGTGTTAGCAACAGCTTCAGTAGCTTCGGCAGCGGTGTTAGCAACAGCTTCAGTAGCCTGAGCAGCGGTGTTAGCAACAGCTTCAGTAGCCTGAGCAGCAGTTGCAGCTACAGCTTCAAGAGCTGAGGTTGCTGATGGGATAGCTGACTGTTCAACAGCAGTCTGAGCCTTAACTTCTTCCTTTGGAGTATACATAATGCTGGCGATTGAAGAAGTGAAGAAGCAGGTGAGGGTAGCGGCAAGGAGAGCCTTGAGAGCCATACCGGCAATTTCAGAACGTCTTCTTGGAGCAAGACCACCGATACCGGCAATCTGGATACCGATTGAAGAGAAGTTAGCGAAACCGCAGAGAGCGTAAGTAAGAATTACTTTGGTCTTGTCATCGATTGGTCTCATTGGGTTTGCACAGCAATATTTGTCGGCAAGGTCTGAGTAAGCAACGAATTCGTTGAGGATTGTCTTTTCACCAATCAAGCCACCGGCGATAATGCGGTCTTTTTCGCAAATACCAAGGAGGTAGGTGATGGGGTAGAAAATATACCCAAGAAGATCCTGAAGAGTTGCAATTGCTGTCCAGCCAAAGAAGTTAGCGATTGCGCCCCAAACGCTGTTAATAAGAGCAATCATTGCAGTGAAACCGATAAGCATAGCTGCAACGTTGATTGCAAGGCTCATACCTTCAGAACAACCACGAGAACAAGCATCGATTACGCTTGAGTCAATGCTTTCGCTGTTGAATTCCATCTTACCAGAGGTTTCTGGAACACCGGTTTCTGGAACAAGAATCTTTGAGAATACCATTGAAACTGGAGCAGCCATAACTGAAGCAGCCATAAGGTGACCAGCGATATTTTCAATCTTACCATTCAACATACCAACATAACCAGCCATAACACCACCAGCAACGGTAGCCATACCACCGGTCATAACGCACATGATTTCTGAACGGGTCATCTTGTCGATGTAAGGCTTTACAACAAGAGGAGCTTCGGTCTGACCAACGAAGATATTGGCTGAAGCACTGAGAGATTCAGCACCAGAGGTCTTGAGAGTTCTCTGCATAATCCATGCGATTACATAAATAACCTTCTGCATGACACCAATATGATAAAGGATGGCCATGAAGGAAGAGAAGAAAATGATTGTTGGGAGAACATTGAAAGCGAAGATGAAACCGAAAGCTGCTAAACCAGCTTCGTTCGGACTTACTAGTCCGCCAAACACGAATTTGGCACCTTCATTGGTGAAGCCTAACAATGCATCTACTATACTGCCTAGCCATTTGAAAACGGCAAGACCAGGCTGAGTCTTCAAAATCAAATATGCAAATATAAGCTGCATTACAATACCGGCAGCAACAAGCTTCCAGTCAACTTTTTTCTTGTTTTCAGAAAATGTAAATGCAATACCTATGAGGACTGCTATACAACATACTGGTAATATAATATCCATTCCTTTTCTCCAATAATATAGAAAAATAATTTGCTAAAACTATAACGTACATTTGCTAAAATGCAAATTTTTTTTTAAATCATAGTTTTAATAATTGTTAACAACAGAGTCTGTAAATGCTTCGCCAGATATGTCAAAACACCGTCAAGACAAAGCATTTCTAATAGCTTTTGGGCATTTTCCGGAAACAGTAGTTTGGCAAAAGAAGTTAGACCACAGAGAAAAACAAGTGTTCCGAAGAAGTAAACCTGAATCCATTCCCATGTCGTGAATCTTCTGCCTGTTAAGCCTGCCAGCTTCCAGATATGAGCTATATAAGCGATGCCAAGCAATATAATGCATAGCATCGTTATAAGCTCTGCGTTATCAATATTTGCTACTATTCCGTATAGTTCCAGCATAACACTGATTATCTAAGTTTGATCTGAAGTGACTTATCAAGCTTTTCAACCATCTTGTCAATCAATGGCTGAACTTCATTATCTGTAAGGGTCTTCTTCTGATCTCTGAAGCTGAGTGAGTAAGCCAGTGAGCGGAAGCCTTCCTGGATACCCTTTCCCTGATAAACGTCAAAGAGATGACAATCTTCGAGGAGATTTCCGCCTTCAGCAACAAGTATCTTCTGAATGTCGCGGTGAGCAACAGATACTGGAGCCAGAAGTGCAAGGTCTCTTCTGATTGCAGGAATTTCAGGAATTGGCTTGAAGCGTGGAGTGGTTGATTCGGCTGCTTCGGCAAGCTTATCCAGGTCGATTTCTACGATGAAGATGCTCTTTGGAAGCTTCTTGTTGTCGAGAAGATTTGGATGAATCTGGCCGAATGAACCTATTGGAGTCTTGCCAAGCTGAATATCCATCTGCATAGTTGGGTGGAATATTGAATTAATGCTTGGAGCGAAGCGAACCTTTACTTTGCAGAGGTCTGCAATTGCCTGAACAAAGCCCTTGATTGTGAACAGGTCGAATTCCTTCTTGCTGTCATGCCAATCCATTGCATTCTGAGCGCCGCAGAAGCCAACACAAAGTCTGGTGTGTTCTTCACTGTCTGCTGCTGCAGTGTGGAAAACCTTACCGATTTCGAAGAACTTCATGTTGAATTCGTCGTTCATTACGTTGCGCTTAATTGCGTCGAACATGTTCCACTTAAGGCTTGTGCGGAGAACCTTCATTTCTTCAGAAAGAGCATTCTTCAAAACTAATGGCTTCTTTTCATGGAAGCAGGTGTCAAGATTTGAAGGAATGAAGCTGTAGGTGATAAGTTCGTTGAAGCCATTTGAAACCATATGGTCTTTCAAGCGCTTTTCAAGCTTCTGAAGAGGAGTTGGCAGCTGGAGATTTGAAGCAACAGCCGGGAGGGTTTCAGGAATATTGTTATAACCGTAAAGTCTTGCAACTTCTTCGATTACGTCAACTTCCTGTGTAATATCGTGACGATACGGTGGAACGCTTACTATGAGGTCTTCGCCTTCCTTTTTGGTTTCAAATTTGAAGCGGAGCAGGAAGGTTTCAATCTGAGCAGTAGTCAGGTTGATGCCAACAAGCTTATTCAGACGTTTAGTGCGAACCTTAATCTGTCTGAGAACTTCCGGCTTTGGATATACGTCACAGATACCCTTTACCGGCTGACCGTTGGCTAATTCCTTAGCATAGCGGCAAGCGTCGTTCAAAGCTATCGGAACGTTGTCGATGTTGGTGCCGCGTTCGAAGCGGTAAGAAGAATCTGACTGAAGAGCAAGCTTCTTAGAGGTCTTTCTTACTGTTACTTCGTTGAAAGAAGCAGCTTCAAAGAGAACGGTAGTAGTTGATTCTGTTACAGAAGCGTCTAAGCCACCCATAACACCAGCTACTGCACCAGCTTTTTCAGCATCAGAAACTACAAGCATGTTTTCTTCCAAAGCTCTTTCGATGTTATCAAGAGTAACAATCTTTTCACCGGCCTTGGCATTTCTTACTACAATCTTCTTGCCTGCAAGCTTGTCATAGTCAAATGCATGCATTGGATGACCAATATCAAGCATAATGTAGTTAGTGATGTCTACTATGTTGTTGATTGAGCGAACACCAACGTTTTCAAGACGGTCCTTCATCCATTCCGGAGATTCACCAATCTTAACGTTGCGAACGATTCTGGCGCCATAACGTGGGCAGAGTTCGTTGTTTTCAATTTCAACCTTAATCATATCGTTGACATTGCCTTCACCGTCGGCGTCTCCAAGAACGTCTCTCTTAAGAGGAAGATTGAAGATGGCTGAAAGTTCACGGGCAATACCAAGGTGAGAAAGTGCGTCACCACGGTTGGCTGTGATACTGATTTCGAAAATAACTTCATCAAGCTTGAGGGCCTTTACTATATCTTCACCAAGCTTTAAATCCTGTGGAAGAATGTAAAGTCCGCTGCTTTCTGCTGCCAGACCAAGTTCTGATTTGCTGCAGAGCATACCGAAGGAATCAACGCCTCTCATCTTTGCTTTGCTGATTTCAAAGCCAGAAGGAAGCTTGGCACCAATCATAGCTACTGGAACAACGTCGCCAGCCTTGTGATTCTTAGCACCGCAAACAATCTGGAGAGGTTCGCCCTGACCAACATCTACAGTGCAGAGAGTAAGGTGGTCTGAATCAGGATGAGCTTCTTTGGTAAGAATCTTTCCAACAACAACACCCTTTATGTTTTTACCAGGCTGAATGATTTCTTCAACTTCAAGACCAGTCATGGTCAAAGCTTCAGCAATCTTTTCAGGGGTTTCGTTAATATCAATATAATCTTTTAACCAGCTTAATAAAATCTTCATAGTATTGCACCTCAGAACTGTTTCAGGAATCTGCTATCAGAGTTGAAAAGCAATCTGATATCGTTGATGCCGTAGCGGAGCATGGCGATTCTTTCGATGCCCATACCAAAAGCGAAGCCAGTGTATTTTTCTGTATCGTAATTTACAGATTCGAATACCTTGGGGTTAACCATACCGCAGCCGAGGATTTCCATCCAACCGGTGCCTTTGCAAACCTTGCAGCCTTTGCCTTCGCAGAAAATGCACTGAATATCCATTTCAGCAGATGGTTCTGTGAATGGGAAGTAGCTTGTTCTGAAACGATATGGTCTCTTACCGAACATTTCTTTTACGAAGGTGATAAGAGTGCCCTTAAGATCAGCCATGCTGATGTTTTCATCAACAACAAGACCTTCCATCTGATGGAACATCGGGCTGTGGGTAATATCGTAGTCAATGCGGTAAACCTTACCAAGAGCAATCATCTTCAGTGGAGGATTGATTTTTTCCATGGTTCTGATCTGCATTGGAGAAGTCTGAGTTCTGAGAACCTGACCGGATTCAAGATAGAAGGTATCCTGCATATCGCGGGCAGGGTGGTGCTTTGGAACGTTCAAAGCTTCGAAGTTGTGGTATTCGTCTTCGATTTCTGGTCCCTGAGTCAGGAAGAAGCCCATAGCCTGGAAAATATTGATAACTTCATTAGCAACCTGAGTTACCGGATGCAGGGTACCAATCTGGGGATAAGTGCCTGGCATTGAATGATCGGGCTTTTCAGCCTGAAGCTTTGCATCAAGTTCCTTGAGAGCAAGATCCTTCATAGACTGTTCAAGGGTTGCTGTAATTTCGGTCTTTACCTTGTTGATAGCGGCGCCGGCAGCCTTGCGTTCTTCAATACTGAGCTTGCCAAGACCTTTGAGTAATTCGGTTACTTCGCCCTTCTTACCTAAGTATTTAACTCTGAGGGCTTCTACATCTGCTGTTGTCTTTACCGCAGCCATTTCACCACGGAACTGATTCAACAGATTTTCATGTGATTCAGACATTTGAACTCCTTTAAAAACTGCTTCTAGCAGGGTTAAACTGATTTATTGCGTGCCCATTCATATAAGCACATTGCAGTGGAAGTTGCAACATTGAGAGATTCGACCTGACCGTACATAGGAATAGCAACTGTATTCTTACAGTTGTCCATTATGTAGTCTGACAGGCCTCTGCCTTCCTGGCCCATAAATAAAGCCGATTTCTCAGCAAATTTAAAACCAGGCAGCTTTGTACCTTCCATATCTGCACAGATGGTCATATAACCATTTTTATTCAAAATTGTAAACAAATTTTCTGCATTTACATTAGATACTATTGGCAAACGGAAGCTGGAACCCATTGCAGCTCGTATCACCTTGTGGTTGTTGGCATTGCAGCTCCCTTCAAGCAAAATTATGCCAGTTGCACCCATGGCTTCAGAGGTACGCATGATTGTGCCAATGTTGCCTGGGTCCTGCAGCCTGTCCAAGACTACCAGCACCCCAGCCCTCTTTACCAGCTCATCAAGTGATGGGGAAGGGGCCGGCGTAAGGTAAGCCAGTATTTCGTTAGGTGTCTGCACCGTAGATAGCTCGCGAAGTAATCCGCGGCTTATTAAATAGCATCTGTCTTCAAGGTCGGTCTTGTCTCGCAAGGCTTCTTCAGTTGCAACAAAAAGCATTTCTGGTCTGGCACCTGATTTAAGTGCTTCGCCCAGGAGCTTGTGACCTTCAACCATTATGAGGCCTTCACTGTTAGAACCGTTCAGAACCTTCAAGGCTTTCTTGATTACAGGATTATTACGTGATTCTATCTGTTTCATTGATGTAAATACAAACTAAATAAAAAAACAGGCGGATTATTGAAACCCGCCTGCTTTCATTTTCTAGGCTCAGAGAGCTTTCTTAGCAACGGCTACAACACCGGCAAAAGCCTGTGGGTCTTTGAGAGCGATGTCAGCAAGAACCTTGCGGTTGAGTTCGACACCAGCCTTCTTGAGGCCGTTGATAAAATTAGAATAAGACATTTCGTTTTCGCGGCAAGCTGCGTTGATTCTGGTAATCCAGAGAGATCTGAATTCGCCAGCGCGTCTGCGGCGGTCTACGAGTGAGTGGGTAAGTGCATGCAAGAAAGCCTGCTTAGCAACTTTCTTTACATTATTGTGGCAACCCCAGAAACCTTTGGTAAAACGGAAAAGCTTCTGTTCTTTACGTCTTGCATTGCTTGAACTTTTTGATCTTGACATGATTAATTTCTCCTGTAGTTATCTGTTAATAAACCCAGTGACTCTCGACTCTGGGTCAGGAGTATGGAAGCATTACTTTGAGAGCGTTTTCGTTGGTCTTGTGACAATTCAAGCCCTGGCGATATGCTCTTTTGCGCTTGCTAGACTTCTTAGTCAAAATGTGTTTACCATATGCTTTGAAACGTCTGAAAGCACCAGAACCAGTTCTTTTAATGCGCTTTGCAGCTGCACGATTTGTTTTAATCTTTGGCATAATACTTCTCCTGTAGCAGTATCTTATTTTTTCTTCGGTTGTTTGAAGAGAATCATTGTAATGGCGCTGCCTTCCTGAGCTGCGTCTTTTTCGATATCTGCATCTTCACCGAGAATTTCTTTCATTCTTTCGACTACCTTGTAGCCTACTTCCATATGAGCCTTTTCACGGCCTCTGAAAGCTACAGATACCTTAACCTTATCACCGTCTTCAAGGAACTTCTTAATCTGAGAACATTTAGTCTGAAGATCGCCTTCATCAGTTTTAGGTCTGACTTTGATTTCCTTGAGTTTGATGACCTTCTGCTTCTTCTTTGCGTCCTTGGCTTTTTTGGCTAGTTCGTATTTATACTGGCCAAAATCCATGAGTCTGCAAACTGGTGGGTTTGCACCGGGAGCTACTTCAACTAAGTCGTAGCCTCTTTCCTCTGCCATCTGAACAGCGTCGTTAGTTGCAACAACTCCAACCATTACACCCTGTTCGTCGACGAGACGAACCTGTGGAACCCTAATCTTACGATTAATTCTTACAGTCGCTTTAATAACCCATACCTCCAAGAAAACAAAAAATGGAGCAGCAAGATGCTACTCCATGTCGTTTACATACATGTAACCTAAGACAATAACTCAATAGTTCTGTGTTAGGCTAACCTTTTCGCTTAATTGCTAGAGGTGAGGATTGCTCCTGCTTGCTATGCGGCTATATTATCAAACCTTATTGCAAAAGTCAAGCAGAATGTACACAATTTTTTATTAAAAATCGTTCTTATCAATGCGACGCCTGAATTTTTTGTCGTCTTCTTCCTTCAGATTCTTATTCTGTAAGGCTCTAACAGATGCGATTATTGATTCCTTATATTCGATTTCATCCTTCTGGCCGTCTGGCTTGGCAGCACCAGTGATTGTGGCTTCAATCTTACCATCATAGGTTATGTCAATTCCTTCTATCGAATTTTGTGCGAATTCTACTGATTTTATATTAGTGCCAAGCTTTAAGGTTCCGCTCTTTTCACCGACTCTGCGAAGAACACCACCGCTTAGTTCGTATTTTACTTCTTCAAAGGTTTCATCTTCCTTTGAGGTGTCGGAATCAAAATATGTAGCGTCTTCGGCTTCTTCCAGAGAACCATCTTCGCTTATTATCGGGGCCTGCATTGTAACTACAACGGGACCTTCCGGGGAACCTGGTTCTATTGACATTACATATTTTTTCTTGTCTTTGGTATCAGGAATTGCTCTTGAAGAAGCTATGTCACGCTGAAGCTGCTTGGCTGACAACTGACAGCTCATTCTTAAAGAACCTCTGCATTCTGCTATGGCTGAAGTTGCTCTAGCATTGGAAATGAGTTTAGTAACGCCAAGACCGATAACTGCCATTATTCCGCAGCCAACAATTACTTCTGCTACTGTAAAACCTGATCTGTTTCTTTTCATATTATTGCTGAACTTTTACAAATGAAATCTTCTGGCTTGATTCGCCTTTACCGTCCTTTGTCCATTTTACTTCGGCGGTAATAGCTATGGATTCTATATCGTTGATGTTCTTTGTGGTAGCTTCTGCAGAAAACTTAAAATCTTTATGCTTCTTCTGGGCATCTAACAGTTTCTGGAAGGAATTCGGGGGAAGCTGTGAACCATCAAAGCTGCTGCCATAAGATTTTACTGTTTCGAAATCCAGGTTCTTAACTTCATCTCTGAAGGATTCAAGAATCTTATTGGCAATAGAAACCTTTTCAAGCTGTATTTCTTCCTTTGAACCATAGGAAACAGCATAATACAATGGAATTGCTACAATAGCGAAGATTGCTACTGCTGCGACTATTTCTACTAAGGAAACACCCTGTTTTTTCTTATTCATTTTTATTCGTCTTTTCATATGCAAATTTAGACCAGTTGTCGTCAAAAGCTACAATATAACGCTTTGGTTCAAATTTGCCAACCTTTCTCATTGATGCAAGTGGAGTTACAGAAGTCAATGTGTTATCGTAATAAATATCTGTAGCAGTAAATCTTAGTCTGTCGAAATCATTGCAGACCATGTTCCCATAAAGCTTAAATGCAGAACCGCCAGGAGCCGATGGAGCGTTGTTGGAAAAACATGCTGCTTCAACAGACGAGCAGTTAAATTGAATTTTCCCTGTTCTTGCTATAATACCGAGGGTAGAATTCTGGTTTGAAGAACCACTACCACTGCTAGTGCCACGTTTAATGTCACCACTGATGATTATATTGTTGCATTTGCTGACTATGAGGCCGTTTCCAGTATAAGTAAAGCCTTTAAGATTTATATCTCCGCTCTTTATGTAGAAAACACCATTTAATTCAATGTTTCCGTTGCTGTCCTTAAGACCGTTTTTATCCTTGCTGCGGCCCATGTCGCTGATGAACTCTTCGGCTGTATCATAGTAACGTGTTGCTTTCTTTGCATATTGCATTGCATCATAACAGAAGGTCGGCATGTATTTAGGGTCTGTATCAGAATTCCAGGCTTCGTTTGGCTTATAGCATTCATGACCCTGCATGCCATATGGAGTCGGTTCGTATTGTGTGGCATCATTACCTGTTTCGTCAAATGGGTAAATAGCGTCACCACTTTTTGCATAAGTGGATACTGGTTCATAATCATAATATATTTCTGTTGTGTCTTTGAAAAGAGGTTTAACCTTTATGCTAGGTTTGACTTTTACTCTTATTCTACTATACACACTAGTAATAGGGCCTTCTGCATTAATTCCAAGTGGGTATTCCATGCCACCGTCACCAAAGAGCAGCGTCGGAACTGAAATAATACTGAAGTTCCCTTCATGGAAATAGTCAATAAATCCTAATACGCCTGGGTCAGGAATCATAGAGGCCGGTGGATGTGCCGGCAGTTCAAACAATAACGGAAATTCAACTTCATGATAACGTTTAAAAGGTGTATTTGAAATATCTGGATCCCATACAAATGATATTAATGTATTGAACTTATTAACATCATAATCGCCAGGTTTGTTGCTGTCATATGGGGTAAAAAATTTGTTGAGCTCACTTAGATTCGGTTCTTCGAATACGCCTAAAAAGCTTCTTACCTGATTGGTTTCATCTCCTGTATTACGGTATTGAGAGTTTATTCTTACCATACCAGGACATCTTCCATCGTCAAATTGGAAGGTTGGTTTACCGTTCTTGTGCTGGAGATTATGAACAATCAGTCGACCTACAGCTACCTTCGCATTATGGGTTGTAAGACTGTCTGCACCGGAATTCATGTTGAATGGCTTGCCGAGTTCATGACCGGAAGGTAGAATATCGTCTGGGTTGCAGAGAAGCTGGGAATTAGCCACAAAGAAGGTGTATTCAGGAGCAATAGGCTGAACATCTGATACTTTAAATGGAGCTTCTGATACCAAAGTCTTTGTAATCTTATTGTTTTCAGATTTCTGGTATTCAACCATTGTGGTTATTCGGAGAATACCGCCTTTTTCAATTACCATTGGTTCGCCGAAATTGTCTGAAGATATGTCATATTTAGAGAATGCATTTTTTACATCACTATAGCGATCGGCTATTTCTGATACATAACCGGCAAGTTCAAACTGTGGGTTGCTATCACCAACAATGCGGTTTTTCAAACCCTGCATATTAACCGGTCTGACATCTGGAAAATAATGAGAACCGTTCATTTTATCCTGAATGCTTATTGGATGCCCAAATATCGTACCATTCAGAAGATTATCTACAATGAAATCACCTTTTATATCCAGATCTAAGGTTAAATTCAAGCTTTCTTCGCCTGTTTCAGCAGTTCTTGTGGCCTTCAATTCTGCTTCTGTATCAAGAAGGCCTGTAAAACCAACTTCTACGTCGAAGGTTACTTTTTCTTCCAGTTGGTCTTCCTTAGGAAATTTAATGTTAAGAGTCCAATCGCTGGGTTTCCATTTGTCGTCTGCTTCTCCGCTGAACGATATAGATTCGTTAGGAGCTGTATCAAGAAACTTTGCAGTATTACCAGTTGCTGGAAAGTGTTCCTGGTTAATGCCTACAACCTTGTAGCCTGAATTAAGAGGAGTGAAGGCTTCTGCACTTGAAAGCTCGCATTTGGTTTCAATCTTAACCTTGCCTTCCCAGCCTATTTCTTGTATAACCGGAGCTAAAATTTCTTCGTAGCCTACATAGGTTGATAAATCATCAATACCTGTATCGTCCGGAATTTCTAATGTTACGTTATTAACTGCACCTGGTGTCCCTTTGTATTTTAAAGGAGCTCTAAGTAGATAATAAAGACCATTTGAAGCCCCAGTCACTTCTTCGTTGTTGCAGTTTCTTTTTACAAAAGAGATTATGAGGTCTGTAGCAGATTCAGCTAATGCTTCAGCCTTCTTTTCGTCGCTGAGGTGTTTGGAAATACCAGCTTTCTCACTCTTTGAACCGATAAAGCTAAGAGCAAGTATTGCCAGCACTACAACCACAGATAAAATTGTTAATATTGCTGAACCTTTTCTTCTCATTCGTAAAAGTCCTTAAACAGCTTTCTATAGTATACTATATCTTTTTCAACAAACTTTTGGGCTGCTTCCCTTGTAATTTCGCCGCCATGTTCATCTATCTTTGCTTTTATTGCTTCGTCCATGTACTGGGGACTTTCTTGGGCCTTAAGGGCATATTCAACTTTATTGCACCAGATTAACTGATCATAGTTCTTGTGTATATTAAGGATAGTTAAATCTTCATTAGCGACTAGTTTTGCTTTCATACGGGTTGCGACAAAGAAAAGATCAAGGTCTTTCATATTCTGTGCAACAATTGCAAGGTTATATAATGCAAAATACTTAGTAACAGCAGAGGCTTTTTCATCCTTGAGTATAGCATTAAATTCCTTAATAGCTGTTGTATAATCTTTACGTTTAGCTGCATGCATTGCATTATTAAAATTTTGATTAGCTCTTAAAAGAAACTGTTCTCTTGTTTTTGCTGAAAGAGTAGGATCCTTTAATCTTTCTGCTATCCAGTTGGCAGCAGATTCACGAAGCTTTTCATCTTCTATTTCTCTGGCTTTTATCATTTCCTTCATTTGTTCTCTAGAAATCAAGGAAGGTGGAATCTTATCGTCTTCAGAAGATTCTTCATAATAAGAACCTGAATGACCTGAACCAGCAGAAGAACCACTTGGGCGGAAATCATCATACTGATGCTCGTCTTTGGTCGTCGTAGTCTGTGTCTTAGAGGAAGTAGGAAATGCTTTTTTCCCGCTTGTAGAGGGTTGTGTGCTGCAGCCTTTTGAGCATGCAAAAACAAGGGTAAGCAAAAGCAATGCTGCACATACAGCTATTATTGTAGCTTTGTTATCCAATTTAAACCCTCTTTTTAAACACAAGATAGAGATTCTACCAATTTTAACATAAAAAAAAACAAGTAACAAGTAAAAGGTAAAGGTGTCGGAATTAATAAAAAAACTGGCTAAAATGAAACCCGCCTCTGTTTACACGGAGGCGGGTTAATCTACTTAAGTATGCTAGATACTTAGGGAATGATCTCAGTTCTTAGCTTTGAGAGATTCGTATTCAGCCTTAGCTGCGTTCATTTCCTGAGCAACCTTTATAGCGTCTTCCTGGCGGCCGGCGCTGAGCATTTCATTGTAGAGAGTGTAGAGTTCCTGATACTTAGCTTCAGCAAGCTGGATTTCAGAACTGTAAGTACCCATAGTGTCAGCACTAGCAGATACTGCGATTTCAGTTGCTGGAACTTCAGCAGAGCAAGCTACTGGAATTTCTACTGTTGATTCGCCGGCTACAGCACCAAGAGTTACTTCACCAGCAACATTGATGTTACCAAGAGTAGAAGTACCTACTGGCATACCGATTGAACCGTAAGAATCCTTATTACCGAACCAACCTTTAACCTTCTGAGCAACCCAATTGCCAACGTAACCACCAACGATACCGCCGATGATTGAACCAACTGGGCCAAGGCAAGAACCAAGAGCTGTGCCTGCGCAAGAACCGATGCTCTGGCCAACAACGCCAGCCCAGTCGATTGATGCGAATGCATTCTTGAGTGAGAATTTACCGTTCTTGATGTCACCAGCAAGGTAAGCACCAACAGAGCTGCCTACTACAGAACCGAATACTGGAGAGAGAGCTGAGAGAGCACCACCAACAACTGGGATTGCGCTTAAGAATGGAGTGAAGAATGAACCAGCAGCTGCGCCAGTTACTGAACCAACAACGCTACCTGCAAATTCTGCACAGCATACAGTCTTGAGAGCTTTCTTAAGACTTGGGTTTTCACCTCTCATAATCTGAGTGGCAACGTCTGTAGCAACAGTGATACCAGCAGTTACGAGAATATTCTTAGCAGAGAAACCAGACTTGAGGCTGTCCTTAACATTCTGAACGCCCTGCTTAGTCATGGCTTTACCGGTTTCATAACCAGCCTTCAAACCAGAAGCTGCTTTATTTTTGAGTTTAGAGAAGATGCCTTCCTTCTGACCTGCTTCAGCCTTAGCATTGCCTTCAGTAGCAGCTGCTTCGGTCTGGGCTACCTGTTCAGCAGCCTGAGCATTCTGAGCTGACTGTTCAGAAGTCTGAGAAGTCTGTTCAGAGGCCTGAGAAGTCTGTTCAGAAGACTGAGAAGCCTGTTCTGAAGCCTGAGAGGTTTCACCACTCTGAGTAGATTCTGCAGAGCTTGTACCCTTTTCAGAAGCTACAGTAGTATCGTTCTTCTTGAAGAGACCAACAACTTTATCCTTAGCGGTCTTGAGAGCGCCACCGATTTTGCTACCAAGAGACTTGATACCAGAACCAACTTTGCTTGCGCCAGTCTTTACTGCATCACCAACAGTGCTAGCACCGTCTTTTACAGTTTCAACAGTCTTAGTACCGAAGTTGTTGCCAGCTTCTTTACCAGAAGTGAAACTATCTTTAATCTTAGAACCGTAGCTCTGAAGTTCACTCTTAATCCAGCTACCAGAGGATTCAGTAGAAACCTTTGCACCAGAAGCTGCAACGTCAGCAGCCTGAGCAGTAGTAGCGGTAGTAGCAGTAGTCTGAGCAGCAGCTACATTGCTAGCAGCAGTAGAAGCAGCAGCAGTGTCGCCTAATACAAGGCTAGTGTACTGCTGAACATCAAGAGCAACAGCCTGACCGTTTACGTAGCGAACGTTATAGCTGGCAGTAGTGCCGCCATTGTTAACAGTAATCCACTGACCTGGGGTTACATTAACAGTCTGACCGTTTACGTTAACGGGGATGTTATTGCTGGTTGCATTAGCAGCCATAAGAGGTGCTTCAGCTACCATGCTGGCGAGAAGAGCTACACACAACAGTTTACTAATGGTCTTATTAGTGCTGTTCTTCATAAACATTTAACTCCTGAATCAAATAATTTACCCGATAAATTATCCGATAAACCCGATTCACTAGCACAGACCTA
Organism: Candidatus Avigastranaerophilus sp.; assembly: GCA_045599645.1. GTDB lineage: Bacteria > Muiribacteriota > Ozemobacteria > Ozemobacterales > Ozemobacteraceae > RUG334. The sequence goes on along the minus strand of JAZRWI010000024.1, from coordinate 4,531 downwards.
CCCGAAAGTGCTTATGAATCTTATTTAAAATTACTACTTCGGGTGTACCCTCACCCTTTAAGTTCAATTATAATGATAAATTTTTAAAGCGCAAGTATTTTTAACTTTTTTTCTGCCAATTTTTTTGTTTTGCGTTGTCCAGCGCTTAACTTATTCATAATGCATTATAAATTATGAATTATGCATTATGCATTATGCATTATGAATTATGAATTATGAATTATGAATTAAAAAAAAGACCAAAGCGTGGGCTTTGGTCTTTTTTTTAATTAGGGATTAGCAAACGCCCTGTTCGAGCATTGCCTGAGCTACCTTCATGAAGCCGGCGATGTTAGCGCCATTGATGTAGTTAGTTTTGCCCTTAACGGTACCAAACTTAACACATGCATCATGGATAGATTTCATAATCTGATGGAGCTTAGCATCAACTTCTTCTGGAGTCCAGCCGAGTCTTTCACTGTTCTGAGTCATTTCAAGACCTGAAACTGAAACGCCACCAGCGTTAACAGCCTTGCCAGGAGCAAAGAGAATCTTAGAAGCAGCAAGCTTAGCAGCTTCAGCAGTGCAGCCCATGTTAGAAACTTCAAGAAGCATCTTACAACCATTCTTGATAAGGGTCTTAACATCGTCTTCGTTGCATTCGTTCTGGATAGCGCAAGTCATTGCAACGTCACATGGAACTTCCCAAATCTTCTTGCCAGCGAAGAACTTAGCAGATTTGAACTTGGTTGCGAAATCTTCAACCTTGTTGCGGCCAGAAGAACGCATTTCAAGCATATAGTTGATCTTTTCATCATCGAAGCCCTTAGATTCAGTGATGTAACCATCAGGACCGCTGATTGCAACAACCTTGGCACCGAGTTCAGTAAGCTTCTTAACAGTACCCCAAGATACGTTACCGAAACCAGATACGATAACTTTCTTGCCCTTGAAGGTTTCTTTTACGGTCTTGAGAACTTCCTGACCAAAGTAAACAGCGCCGAAACCAGTAGCTTCTGGTCTGATTACGCTGCCGCCCCAGGTCTGGCCCTTACCAGTGAGAACGCCTGTGAATTCATTGCGTAAGCGTTTATACTGACCAAAGAGGAAACCGATTTCACGGCCACCAACACCGATGTCACCGGCTGGAACGTCAGTATCTGGACCAATGTGGCGGAAGAGTTCAGTCATGAAGCTCTGGCAGAATCTCATGATTTCTGCATCAGATTTGCCGTTTGGATCGAAATCGGAACCACCTTTACCACCGCCCATTGGGAGAGTAGTAAGAGAGTTCTTGAATGTCTGTTCAAAACCTAGGAATTTGAGAGTGTCAAGGTTTACAGCCTTATGGAAGCGGAGGCCTCCTTTGTATGGGCCAATAGCGCTGTTAAACTGTACGCGATAACCACGGTTAATCTGAACTTCGCCCTTGTCGTCAACCCACGGAACTCTAAAAGAAATGGCTCTTTCTGGTTCTACCATTCTTTCAAGAATCTTTGCCTGAACCATTTTTGGATTCTGATGATAAACATCCCATACTGATTCGCAAACTTCCTGGACTGCCTGATGGAACAATGGTTCATTTGGGTTCTTAGCTTTTACCATTTCCATAAATTTGGCGATTTCTTGACTTTTACTCATTTACTCTATTCCTTTCGTTCAACAAAACAAATATTGTGTACCCTTTTAAAATCGGGCATATTTTCAAACTAGCACTTATTACTAATTACTTCAACCTTTATTTAAAATATTTTATAAATAATTCAAACACTACTGACCGCCCCCGGCAAGGCCTTCCTTTGTGCAGTTTTGAAACAACTGACCGCCCCCGGCAAGGCCTTCCTCCTTTAGGAGGCTGTCCCAAAACTAGAAATTTGTAAAAATCCCGATGTACAGCAGTCTCCTAAAAACCTCCCTTTTCAAGGGAGGGTAGGGAGGGTTTTGATTTTAGAAAGAACTTGTTTCGAATGCATAAAATCGAGTTTTCAGACAGCCTCTTAGGGGGAAGGTGGCACAGCAAAGCTGTGACGAATGAGGGGAAATGGAACCTACTTTATACTTTACTGGTTCTTTATATACTCCTTCAGCTCATCCTCAAAATCGCTGTAGTCTTTCCCAGTGGCTTCTTCGACTGCCTCATGTATGTTCTTGCCGCGACCAATGGCTGATAGTAAGGTGTCGAAGCTCTGTTCCCCATAAAAATCTGCCATACAGCGCATAGCCATATAAGAGGCAACATAGCCGCGAATAACATTGGAACGGTCAGAGCCACCTATATAAGAAGGAACCTGATCTAATGGTATGTATAATTCGTTTTCAATAAAATCATTCTGGAGACAGCTCTCAAAATCCGGGCGCAGAACATCTGGCGCACCATAAGAGGTAGTGTATTCCTGATATTGGGCTAGACCTTCGTGAACCCAGAGTGGGGCGCGATTGTTTGTTTTCAGGTTTACCATGGTATGGGTGAATTCATGGGCCAGAAGGCCTTTAACGTATTCTTCGCTCTTGTAGCCGGATTTAAGGGGAATCAGTATCTGAAGACCCTGAGCGCCGCCCGCAGACCAGTCCTGGCCTTGTTTGTAATAATCATCAGTCAGGAAGAAAATAACATTGATTTTTACATCAGGATTAACGCCTATAAGATTAGTAACATCATAGTAGACGTCGTTAAGTATGTCGAATGTTATATCGCCCAAATCTTCACGGGAATTTCCAGCGAATGTTATAACAAATTTCTGGTCTTCTTCAGTGAGGGAATCGTCGGTAGAGGCCATGAATTCTTTGGCCTGTCTGATTAATTCGTCGAGGGCTTTTATGTTCTTTTCGTCAGTAGTGTTTTCTTTGGCTGCTTCCCAATGCTCGATAGCGCTTTCGTATTCTTTGAGCTCGAACTCACATTTACCGGCAGCGTATAAGCCATAGAAAAATGTTGGATATTTTTCAAGATAGATCTGGATGTATTCTAAGGCGACGTCGAATTTCTGAAGGTTTAATTGAGCTATGCCGTATTTACCTATTAAATCAATGTCATCTGCTTTTACATTTAGCGCGTATTCGTAATGAGCAACAGCGTTTTCGAAATCGCCATAGTAGTAATGAAGGTCACCCCAAATGCTTTCTAGATAAAAATTACCTGGAACAAGTTCGTCTATGGTTTTTAAGGTTGGTTCAAGGTTTTCGTAGGTTTCGTTTTTATATTCCAGAATAATTTTGTGCAAAAGGAAAGCGGCAAGATTGATTTTGTCTTCCTTGGTAGTGGTTTCTGAATAAGCTTTTTCTTTTAATTCTTCAACGTTTTGAAGAAATTCATTGTTTATTGCTGTAGTTTTTCTTAGGTGTTCGGATAACTGCGGGTCTGCAGGTTCCATGCCTTCCTTGAATAATCTAAGTTCCTGAGCATTGGTAACGCTTAGAATCAAGCAGAAGAGCAATGTTAGCAATATTGATTTTATATTCATTGAAGCTCTCGGAAACTTTGGAATAAAGAAAAGGCTGGCAACTTGTGCCAACCTTTCGGCTATTTTTATTATATCAAATATTATTAAAAATGTAAGTTTGTTTTATGCGATTATTTTTTTCAAAGTCAGGATATTATGGTTGTCCTTGTATTCGTAATCAATCGAGGTAACCATTTTTCTAACCATGAAAATACCTAATCCGCCGACAGTCATTTCCTGGATTCTTTTTACGATATCAGGTGGTTCCTGAGATAACGGATTATATTTAATACCGCTGTCTGAGAATACTAAAGTTATTGCTTTTTCAGCTTCAGAATAGTTGAATGTTATTGCGGCATCACCAACACCATTTTTTTCGCAATATGCGTAGCTTGAGATGTTTGTGAAAATTTCGTCAGTAACAATGAATATTTGTTTTCTCGGTTTACCTTGAATATCTAGCTGATCAAGGAAGGATGTTAGCCAGAGTTTGATTTTTTCAAACTCTTCTTTGTTTGCTGGAACGACTAATGTGTCTGGACCAGTAAAGTTTTTTTGGACATCTTCTTCCATAAGATTATTCAATATTAAGAATTTCGTCGAAGCCGGTCATTTCGAATACTTCGTTTACATCTTCTGAAACATTCTTTACGACCATGTTACCTTGTTCTTCCATAGTGCTGTTCAGGGAAATTATAGCACGAAGTCCGGCGCTGGATACGTATTCAACCTTTTCAAAATCTAATACAAGATTCTTAACGCCGTTGAGGGCTTCTTTTACTGATTTTTCAAAATCAGCTGCTGTAACAGTATCGATGCTGCCTTCTACTGCAACTGTCAAATTTCCATCTGTAAGATTTCCAACATTTACCTGCATTGTAGTCTCCTTGTTTATTGTTAATATTACTTTATAACTATTTTAAGCATTTTGCAACACTATATAATTCAATAACTAAAAAAAGCAGACACTTTGTTACTGTTCACAGGTTATCTTGTAAAAAAAATCCCGATGTAGTAAGCTGTCAGCTTTTCTCATCGGGATTTTCGTGACTGCTAACTGTTGAATAGCTCAGCGCACTCAAGGAAGACGTTGGCACCGCTTTTCTGGCGTA
>JAZRWI010000023.1:0-92950 GCA_045599645.1 Candidatus Avigastranaerophilus sp. | reverse complement strand
AGAAAAATGGCTTTAACAATGCTTAAAACAGAAGAAACTTTTAAAGCCAGCATTAATGCCAAAATGTTAAAAGCATGTCGTAAAACTGAATACCTCGAAAAAGTGCTTAACATCTAAAAAAAGTTTGCGTTTGCCCTGCTTATTGGCTTTTTTCATTTTTATAAGATATACTTATAATATGTTAACCACTTATCTAGCTTATCCAATACTAAATAAAATTGTTTGTGCAGTAGTCTGCTTCATAGGCATGATTACAGATACATGGCGTGGCCGCATATATAACTGGTTAACCTTCCCATCTATAATAATAGGCTGGATTCTTTGCTTTTACTTTAATGGCTGGTCTGGTCTTGGCTATTCAATCTGCGCAACTCTTACCGGTATCGCTTTATGGCTACCACTAGCCATTATCGGTGCTTACGGAATGGGTGACGTAAAGATTATGGGAGCAGTTGGTGCAATCTGCGGTACAACATTTGTTATTAATGTTTCTTTATATACATGTGCCCTTGGCTTTTTCCATGCAATAATAGTCCATTTTATGAATTACGGTACATCAGCGATTTCTCTGGCAATTGCCAGTATTAGAAGTGGAAGCTTCAGATATAATACAATTCAAAAAGAAAATACCAACGAAAAAACAAAAAATAACGTTAAATTTAACCTTGGCATAGATATTTTCATAGGCGTTCTGCTCGCTTGCTGGCACCTTTTTACCTGGTAATAGCTTTAAATTTTTAAAATAATTGCTTGCAAGTGGTATGGTATTTGCTAACTTCTTACTGTGTACCCTTAAAACAAGAAAAAGTTGCCTAACCAAGAACCTTGTGTTAAAATTTTTTCCATCAATGTCTCCGTAGGAGGGACCTTTGTCGTGAATAAAAAAGCAATATTAGTCGCTTTAATAGCTTCATTAGGCGTATCTTTGTTTCTGTGGAACAAGATTCAGAAAAAACAGCCAGCAGCTATTCAGGCACCTGTAATCGCACAACCAATCATCAAAAAGAAAGTTGTTGTAAGCAAAAAACGTATTGCAGCAAGAACAAGATTGGAAGAATCTTTATTAAAAGATAACTTTGAACTCAAGGAATTGATTGCTTCATCTGTTCCAGATACAGCTTTCACATCAATAGCCTCATTAACCAACAGGTACACATCAGTAACTATTCTTCCTGAAGATGTGATGACTCCAATCAGACTTATGGATGAAGACCAGATTCCAAATCTTGCCAGAGCAATTCCTGCTGGTAAGCGTGCAGTTTCTATAGCTGTTTCAAAGGCTTCATCAGTTGGTGGCTTTATCCAACAGGGTGACTACGTTGACGTTATTGCAACCTTCAGACCACCTCATGGCGAAACTATTACAAAGATTGTTCTCCAGGATATCCAAGTTCTTGCAATGGGTAATACCTATGAATTCGAAGGCGCAGTAGCAACACTCACACCAGCAATTGCAGCAAGCAAGGCTGAGCTTATTACTCTCGCACTTACTCCTGAAGATCTTGAAAAGCTCATGTATCTCGATGCAGGTACAAGCTTCAGATTGGTATTAAAGAATCCAAACGATAAAGACAACGTAGTACAGACCAAGGGTGCTACAGAACAGATAGTTCTTAGCGATATCGGTCACGCTTCTACAGTTGAAACCACTTCAAGTCCAGTAGTTGCTTCTCATAAGCATTATGAAGCAGATGAAGATGAATTCGATGATGGTAAGGTTGAAATTATGTTCGGCAGCCAGAAACGCCGCGAACTCAAAAAATATGGTGGCCCAGCCGCATCAAAATTCAGAAATATGCCAGAAGGCGGTACAGCCGCCAAAAAAGATTGCTGTGAGGACTAACCGATTATGAAAACTAGAAATATTTTAGCTACTACATTAATGCTTTGTTCTCTTTTCAGTTTCTCTGCAGACGCAGCTGAAAAGCTTATTGTCCCACTAGGCAAATCAGTCTCTATTCCAGCTTATGGAGTAAAGAAGATTATGGCTGTTAAGGATAATGTTATCGACGTTCTCAATGTTTCAGACGATGAAATTATTCTTTCAGGCATAGGCGATAAAGGCAGCGCCACTCAGCTCATCCTTTGGGATAAAACCGGCAAGCGCGTTTACGACGTAGAAACCTACTCTGAAGAACAAATTATTCACGAAAAATTTGACGCCATCATTGGCAACAAAAATCTTACCATAAAAGTATTCCCGGATGCTGCTTACCTTCAGGGTCAGGCCAGCTCAAGTGAAGAAAAGAAAAGAGCAGAAACTGTTGCAAAAAGTCTCGTTGGCGATAAGCAATTAATCAGTCTTGTCGAATATGAAGGCGCTGTAAGCTCACTCCAGCAGAGAATTGAATCTGCCATCAAGCAGCCAGATGTAAAAGTTAGTGTAATCTCTGCTCGTATTGATCCAAATGCAACAGTCAGCAAAAATCCTCTTATTGCAACAGACACAGCTGACGTAAGAATCATTCTTCAGGGTTCTGTAAAGAATCAGAATGATTTCATTCACATGTCTGAAACCGTAAAAGGTTTTGTAAATTCTCCAGACCAGATCAGTAACCTTGTAACAATCTCTGATCCATATCAGGTAATGTTCCAGTGTTACATTCTTCAGGTAACCAAGAAGGACAGCAATGACCTCGGTATTACCTGGAATTCAGATACCGGCAATGGGGTTCTGAACTTCATAGAAGTTGGAGATAGTGCTGGCAATGCTATTCTTCCAAAGCATATGAACCCATTCTACATGAAGAACATCAACCGCCAGAGTCTTGTTCAGGCCACAGTTAAGGCTTGGGAAGAAAGCGGCAAGGCTAAGGTTATTTCAAAACCAAATCTTATGGTTTATGCAAGTGCTGTTTCCCAGAATAAAGCCGAATCAAGCTGGGGCGGAGAAATTAATCCGAAGGAAGCTGAAAGCGACCAGGGTCTTGCATACGTAAAGGTTGGTCAGACAGTTCAGGTAGAAAAGGATGCTGGTAACGGCAAAACCTCCTACGATGAATTCGAAGCTAACTTAAAGCTCTGCATCAGAGACCTTTACATTGAAGACGACGAATTAAAATTCTCAGTATTTGCTCAGCAAGAAGAACTCAGCTATGAAAAGGGCAATGGTGTTCCACCTGATAAGCACAGCAGAAACATCATGACAACTCTTAGAGTAAAAGATCAGCAGACAGTAGCTCTTGGTGGCTTAATCAGCTCAAATAAGAGCGAAAGCTGGACAGGAGTTCCAGGCCTCAGCCGTCTACCTGGTCTTGGCAGACTCTTCAGACACAAATCTGTAAGCAATAGTGAAAACGAATTGATTATTCTTCTTACTCCAAGAATTACCAACAAAGACAAAGACTTAGCTGGCAACAAAAAATTTGAAACTATCAATGTTCCAAGACGTTCTGATAAGCTTGAAAACCTTAACAACATCTTCGACCAGATAAAATCAAGTCACGTTCCAGCAGACAAATAAAATATAAAGCATTAAATCAAAGTATAGTTCAGGTATGTTATGGCAACAATAAAGCTACTAGTAGCAGATGGTAAGGACGAACTGCGAAATAATATAACACGCATGCTCAAAAACTATGATGACGTGTGTATTATTGGTGAAGCAAAAAATGGGCAGGAAGTTCTAGATAAAGTAAAAGAACTTCAGCCACATATAGTCCTAATGGACTTGGATTTGGAAGTTATCAACGGTTTGAAGGTAACCGAGATACTTTCAAAGGAAAATCCAAATGTTCATTCAATAATCATGTCGATGAAGACCATGCCGGAATTCTTCAGGCAAGCAATTCAGTCCGGTGCCAAGGATTTTCTTGTAGAACCCTTCTCACCACAGAGTCTCAGCGACGCGATACATTCTGTCTACAATAAATGGCTTAAAGACAAGGAAGAGCTCTTTTCAGAAGATAATGCCGCCAAGATTGTTACCTTCTTCGCTACCAAAGGCGGAGTCGGCCGCACAACACTGGCAGTAAATCTGGCTTGTGCTCTTGCCGCCAAAGGCAAAAGAACTTTACTTATTGATGCTTCTCTTCAGTTCGGTGACGTCACAATCACCATGGATTTGCATCCAAAGAACACTATCAGCAACATCATTGATTCCAATGAATTCACAGCAGATAGTATTATGAGACGATTTACCAAGCATGAGCCATCTGGCTTGGATGTCCTGGTAGCTCCAAAGACCCCTGCCCTTGCAGAGCAGGTAACAGCTAGTCATCTTCAGCAGATTATTGATGCAGTTAAACCTTTATATCAATTCATTATTATTGATATGCCTGCTTCAATAACAGAAAAAGAACTGGCTATACTGGACAAAACCAGCTTGCTTCTGTTGGTTGCAACATTAGAAATTACTTCTTTGAAAAACACAAAGACTTGTCTCAAAACTCTTCAGGAAATCAATTACAATCTTGAAAAGACTAAGATTGTCCTTAACAAGGATATGCCTGATGTAGGTATTGATAAGAGCAATCTTGAAGCAAGCCTTGGTATTCCTGTTCTGTCATCTATGCCTATGGATTCTAAGCTGGCACAGGTTGCACTGAACAAAGGTCAGCCTTTTGTTCTGAAATCACCAACTGAAGTACTTTCCAGAACAATCATAGACTTGGCTGACAAGATTATTGGTCCTGGCAAGAAGCCAGTAAACACCAGTAAGAGCGCTATTTTAAGAATTAAAGACTTGCTTTTCGGCAACTGATATAACGGAGGGAAAAAATGGGTGGTCTTTTATCTAGATTAAGTGAAGAAAAGAAGAGCGAATCAGCAACATCGACCTCTTCTATTATGGAAAGTGCTTCAACCCAAGTAATTTCCAGCTTTGAAAAATTAAAAGAAAAGGTTCACACCAAGCTTATCGATGATATGCCTGCAGCCATTATGGGCGAACAGAATATTGATAAGAAGCGTGCTATGCTCCGTGACCGCATTACTCAAGTAATCAATGAAGAAGGTCCGAAACTGAATATTGTTCTCAGTTCTAGAGAAAATGAACTGATGACAGGCACCCTTCTGGATGATATGGTTGGCTTTGGCCCAATCCAGCCTCTACTTGATGAAGAAGATATTTCAGAAATCATGGTTAACGGTCCTTACCAGATTTATTACGAAAAGAAAGGTAAGCTCGTTCTTTCAGACATTAAGTTCAAAGACAACGATCATGTAATGAGAATTATCGAACGTATCGTTGCCCCAATCGGCCGTCGTATCGACGAATCAATGCCTTACGTTGACGCCCGTCTTCCTGATGGTTCACGTGTTAACGCAATCATTCCTCCACTGGCATTGAATGGCCCTACTATTACAATCAGAAAGTTTAAGAAGGAAGCCCTTGGCGTTGCTGACCTTATCAAGTTCGGCACACTTACCCCAGAAATGGCAACCTTCATTGAAGCCTGCATCAAGGTTCGTTTGAACATCGTAGTATCAGGTGGTACCGGTTCTGGTAAGACCACTACCCTCAACATCCTCAGTTCTTTCATTCCTGAAGATGAACGTATTATTACATGCGAAGACGCCGCAGAACTTCAACTCAGACAGCCTCACGTTGTAAGACTTGAAACACGCCCGGCCAACATTGAAGGTAAAGGTGCTGTTCCAATGCGTGAATTGATTAAGAATACACTTCGTATGAGACCAGAACGTGTTATCGTTGGGGAATGCCGTGGTGGTGAAACTCTCGACATGCTTCAGGCTATGAACACCGGTCACGATGGTTCTTTAACAACAGCACACGCCAACACCCCACGTGATATGCTGTCACGTCTTGAAACAATGGTTCTCATGTCTGGTATGGATTTGCCTGTTAGAGCTATCCGTGAACAGATCAGCTCTGCAATCAACCTTATTATTCAGCAGTCACGTCTTAAAGACGGTTCCCGTAAGATTACATACCTTACTGAAATCCAGGGTATGGAAGGCGACAAGATTGTTACCCAGGACATCTTCAGATTTGAACAGTCTGGTATGGATGAAAACGGTAAGATTATCGGTCGTCTAAAACCAACAGGAATCAGACCAAAATTCGCCAACAAGTTTGCTGAATTTGGTATTCATCTGCCCCCGAACATTTTCACAGATACAGCAAAAGGCTGGTAAAACACTATGCAAATTGTTTTCATAATAGTTACAGCTATCGCGACAGTTCTGTTAGTCGCTCTGCTGTTTTCAATCTTTGGCAAAGCGCCAGGTGAAGACGTCAGAGAAAGAATGGAGCAGTATCTCGTCGAAAGCGAAAAGGCTTCTGCTGAATATGACGTTCCCGCTGAAGCTCTTGAAATAGACGAGGATGAGGACGAAGAAAACCAGGAAGGTGACGACGAGGACGACTGGTCTAATGAAATCCGCCCTGGCAAAAAGAAAAAGCATGAAGGCGCCAAACGTATTCTTGCTAATATGGGTACTATTCTTACCCCAAAGGGAATGGCTGCCAAAATAGCAGACCAATTGGCCAAGGCTGATATTCCTCTGAAGGCTAATGAATTTGTAGCAATCCAGTTCTTAGCAGTAATGATAGCTATGATGGTCGGTACAGTAATATTAAGAAATCTGGGCTTAGCTTTGGTTCTTGCTATTGCTGCATATTTTGCCCCGCTATTATGGATAAACATAGCCCGTGCGAAACGAAAACAGGCTTTCAATGACCAGATTCTTGATACCCTTATCATGATTGCCAACGGTCTAAAAGCAGGTTATTCTTTCCTGCAGGCACTAGAAATGGTTTCCAGGGAATCAGTTCCACCAATGAGTAAGGAATTAAAGAGAGTTCTGAAAGAAAACAGCCTCGGCATGAACCTTGAAGACACTCTTGTTGCCTTGAACAACCGTGTTGAAAGTGAAGACTGGGACCTCGTCACTACAGTTGTTCTCATTCAGCGTCAGGTTGGTGGTAACCTTGCTGAAGTTCTTGAAAAAATCGGCAAGACCATTCGTGAAAGAATGCGCATTAAAGGCGATATTGCAACAAAGACTGCCCAGGCTAAAGTTTCTGGCATGATGGTTGCTGCATTACCTTTTGGTCTGGGGGCAATGATTTACGTATTGAATCCTGCATTCATGTCCAAGCTGTTCACATTCCAAATGGGTTGGTATCGCGGTTGGATGCTAGTTATTGGCGGCCTCATTTGGGAAGGCATCGGCATCTTAATCATCAAAAAGATTGTTGACATTGAGGTATAACAAAAATGCAATTAATTCTGATGATAGTTGGTACTGTAATCGTATTTCTTGTTATTCTTCTGTTGTTCCCTTCTGGAAACAAGAATGATATATCTGGTCGTCTGGCCTCTCTTGATGACGCTGGAACTGCACCAGTAGCTTCTGCAACAGAATCTGAACTCAACAAGCCTTTCGTTGACCGTGTTATAAGACCCATCATTGCTTCTCTTGCAGGTAAAACTGAAGACAGCAAAGACCCGAAGGCTAAAAAGAAAACCAAAAACTCACTGAAGAAACAGCTTGCTCAGGCTGGCTTCCCAGGTGGTCTTACCGTTGCTGAATTCAGCGTAATTCAGAATATGGTTAAGATTGTATGTCCATTACTGGGTCTTACCTTTGGTTATCTATTGAAACCAAATCTGGCTCCGATGGGTATGCTTTTTGGCTTAATTCTCGGCATTCTTGGTCCTAGAATGTTCCTTCAGAAGAAGATTGCCCAGAGACAGCATGATATTCAGAAATCTCTGCCAGACGTTCTCGACCTTCTGACAGTTGCTGTTGAAGCTGGTCTCGGTTTCGACGCAGCCTGCGATAAGGTTGTAGAAAAGATGACAGGTCCTATTCCAAATGAATTCAGCCTTACATTGAAGCAGATGAGAATGGGTGAAGCACGCCGCGATGCCTTCAAGAGCATGGCCGACCGTGTTGAAAACCCGGACTTCAATGCTTTTGTATCAGCAATCATTCAGGCTGACCAGTTGGGTGTTTCAATCGGTCAGGTATTGCGCATCCAGTCTGAACAGCTTCGTGAAAAACGCAGACAGAGAGCCGAAGAAGAATCAGCAAAAGCACCAGTTAAGATGATGATTCCGCTTATCTTCTTCATATTCCCGAACGTTATGCTGGTTATCGGTGCTCCCGCAGCCTATCAGATGATTGAAGGCCTCGGCGGCATGGCCAAGTAAGACTTGAATGACTAAGCAGGTAAAGATTTACGACGAACGTAATAATGGCCTGATCGGTGACAAGATAAAGGTTGCCGATACCTTTTTGACAAGATTCAAAGGCTTAATGTTAGCCGATGACCTGCAGGAAGGCGAAGGACTCATAATTACTCCTTGTAATTCAATACATATGTGCTTTATGAGATACGCCATAGACGCAATCTTCATAGACGCCTCAAACAAAATTGTGGCAATCTACGAAAACCTGAGACCATGGCTCGGACTCTCAAAAATCCACAGCAATGTGGTTTCCGTGATAGAAGTTCCTTCCGGCCTCGCAAAGAAGCTGGATTTAAAAATAGACGACACTCTTAGATTGGAGTATTTACAATGAAAAATTTCTCTAAGCTCTTCCTGGCTTCTCTTCTCGCCGGTTCACTAATCCTCACCGGCTGCGGCGGCGATAACCCAACATCAAGCAATTCAAATAATGCTAGTGATACCAATGAAACAAAAGCTAGTGTTGCAACTGGTTCTTACCATATTTATGGGAACGTAAAAGCCACTGATGGCTTCGAACTAGCAAAACAAAGTAATGTTGCAACAACAATCAAAAACGTAGCAACAGATAAAATAATGTATACAAAAACGGGTTCTGCATTTGCTTTTGAAGAATTAGTTCCTGGCTACTATGAACTAACAACTACAGATAGCAACAATGTATACGAAACCAGCAAGATTTATAAAGTTATATCAAGTAATGTAGACAATCTCGAAATATCTCTACAAGAAAAAATATCTCCATCACCAATTACGACAAAGTGTTACATACATTTATATGGTAGAGTTGTAGATTTAAATGGTAGACCTGTTCCTTTCACAGATGTTACAGTAAATAAAGATACTGTAGTAAAAAATGGTACATGCACAGATTTTGACAAAGGTTACTTCTGTATTTTGTCAATCAGCTCCGGTACTTATGACATAGAATTTAGCAAAGAATCCTTCAAAAAAATTATTAAACCTCTTGTTATAAGCGATACCGCTATTAGCTGCAACGGAATTGAATATACTGACTTCTCTAAAACGACCACATTCAAAGATGCTGCAGACAATGAACATTATGGCTACAATATTGGTACTATAGTATTGCCTCCAGAAGTAAAAGAAACAGGTGCTCTTGCTGGAGTATTAGTTAATGAAGAAAACAATCCTTTAACCAACCAAGAATGCAGCCTGTATATGAGCGTCAAAAATACAGAAATAACATATATGCCAACAAGAGTAATGAATTTTAAAACTGACGATATTGGTTATTTTTATGCAAAAAATCTTGAAGGTGATCACTACTATATGGTTACCAAGAAAAATCCAACAATAACAACAAGCACAGTAAGCAGTGGTAGTGGCCAAACAACCTATTATGAAGTAAAATCCGAAGACTCATATTGTGCATGGCTATACGTTGAAAACGGGAAATTAACCCCAATACCAAGCAGTAGTAGCAAATAATATTCAGATACTCAACCATTGTATTAGCCCGCCGCAGATTCCCTGCGGCGGATTTTTTATTTTCAAATGATAATGAATTGCATTCATAGGAAGTATAAAGCGCGTGCCCGTCGCCCTCATCCGTCACGCTTCGCGTGCCACCTTCCCCCACATGGAGGAAGGCCACTGCGTGGGGCGGATATTGAACCCATAATCTAGTTTTATGATAAATAGATGCTTTGCGACACATTCACCCTCATCCGTCACGCTTCGCGTGCCACCTTCCCCCTAAAGGAAGAAGGGCTATTATAGGATTTTATAGCTGTGGATGTATAAGTATGATTATATAACCCACATTCGTCACGCTTCGCGTGCCACCTTCTCCCTGAAGGAAGAAGGGCTATTATAGGATTTTATAGCTGTGGATGTATAAGTATGATTATATAACCCACATCCGTCACGCTTCGCGTGCCACCTTCTCCCTGAAGGAAGAAGGGCTATTATAGGATTTTATAGCTGTGGATGTATAAGTATGATTATATAACCCACATTCGTCACGCTTCGTGTGCCATCTTCCCCCTGAAGGAAGAAGGGCTATTATAGGATTTTATAACTGTGGATGTATAAGTATGATTATATAACCCACATTCGTCACGCTTCGCGTGCCACCTTCACAGTTCTATGCTACCTCCTGTGGCAACTGCACTCCGCCATTCTTGGCAGCAGTCCCCATTTCGAAGGAAAATGGAAATTTAGCCCTTCCTCCTTTAGGGGGAAGGTGGATTCTGCGCAGCAGAAGACGAATGCGGGCGAATGTATCACACATTATCATTTACTCGAATGGATTATTTCTCGTATCACCATTACATCTGTCTTCAACAACCTGATCAATAGTGTCACAAACAAAGGGAAAATGATTATTTATGTCAGAATTCATGAACCGCAACACCCTTAAACCTTTTGTATTCAAGTATTCCGTTCTAAATTTATCATTATTAGCATTATCCTCTAACAAATGTTGTTTACCATCTATTTCTATTACCAATCTAGCTTCTCTACAATAAAAATCTAATATATAGTTACCAAATGCATGTTGTCTCCTAAATACTTTTTTATGTTTTTTCAGAAAGAAAAGCCATAACTTTCTTTCTTCAACCGTCATACTTTTTCTTAATTCCTTAGCTCTAGCATGGATGATTTTTATTTGTGACATTATTGTTCTCTCCTTTCATATAAGTAATCATTTGAAAACGGAAAGTTAGACAAATTTTTTTAAGAATTTTGCACTAGGGAAAATATTCCCTAGTGCAAGGAAAATTTTACTCTAATATCTAATTTAATGATGAATAGATGCTTTGTGACATATTTGCCCACATTCGTCACGCTTCGCGTGCCACCTTCTCCCTGAAGGAAGAAGGGCTATCATAGGATTTTATAGCTGTGGATGTATAAGGGTGATTATATAACCCACATTCGTCACGCTTCGCGTGCCACCTTCTCCCTGAAGGAAGAAGGGCTATTATAGGATTTTATAGCTGTGGATGTATAAGAGTGATTATATAACCCTCATCCGTCACGCTTCGCGTGCCACCTTCCCCCGTATGGAGGAAGGCCACTGCGTGGGGCAGATATTGAACTCAAAATATAGTTTTATGATAAATAGATGCTTGGTGACATATTCACCCTCATCCGTCACGCTTCGCGTGCCACCTTCCCCCATTCGGAGGAAGGCCACTGCGTGGGGCGGTCATTTATGCTCATACAGAGCTTCCATTCGGAGGAAGGCTACTGCGTGGGGCGGATGTAGAAAAAAGTTGATTGTTTGGGGCGGTTGATATAGACTCTAATGGTCTATCTATATATCTGGTGTACATTATGGAGGGTAAAAATGAAGAGACGTAAAGGTCAGGCACTAGTTGAGTTTGCCTTGGTATTTCCGTTCTTTCTGTTGATTGTCATTGGCGGAATCGTAGACTTTGGTTTCGCATTCTATAATCATCTGACCCTTCAGCAAATAGTCAATAATACCGCCAAATATGCAGCCTACAACAACGCTGACCAGATACAGATTTCACAATATGCCAATTCCCTTAAGCCAGGATGGTGGGATGGCAATTTCACTGTGCTTCCATACGAGCCTCAGAATCTGAAGACAGGTGGAAAAATCTATCAGGTAGCCGCAAGCTATGATAATCCTGCATACACACCATTCTATATGGGAATGTATAAGCTTGCCAATGGAAGAGCCTGCATAACTATTTCTGCCTCTGCTGCTTATAAGGCTCCAGAACATCTTGCAATTTCAAATGTTCAGGAGGCTTCCAAATGATTAACCGTTTAAACAGCAAATCAGGCGCTATAATGGTTATGACCGCCCTATTATCTACCTTCATCTTGGGAATTACAGCAATAGTGGTAGATATAGGCTATATTTATTATAAAAGAAATGATTTGCAGACAGCAGTTAATGCCGGTTGGCTGGCTGGCAATGACCGTCTCATGAAGCTTAGAACAGCAAATCCTGTTCTTACAAAAGAAAACAAAGACGAAATCAAGGCTCATATCCTTGAAGTAATGGATTACAATGGCTTTCACATTGATGCTGAAAATCAGTTGTATTTCAGTGTAGAAAACGACAGAGACATCCATCTTGAAGCCCAGAGTCATGTAGGTCTTTTCTTTGCAAAGGCTATTAAAGCAGATTCTACAACAGTGTCTGCAAGCCGCGATGCAAATGTTCCAACAAATGGCACTGCTGACGTTATTCCACTTGCAATGTCACACGGTGTAATCAAATGGAATGCAGACAGCACCCTATCCTTCCAATTTTTCCCAGAAGGCAAAGGCTTTTTAGAAGGGAATGAATACATAATAAAACCGGGTCAGCAGGCTGATGCTTCACTTCTCTGCCAGGGCGTTACCAGCTTCGGAACTAATGTCGATGCTGCGAACTACCAGAAAGCCTTAAGCTTTGGCTATACAAAAGCATTAAACCTCAATGACAAGCTGACTCTTGCCTGTGCAGGTTTTACCAACGAAACCAACAGCGCAATAGCTTCCAGAAACAGCAACAAAAGAGTAATTATACCAATAGTAGAGCCAACTGCTGAAATAGCATCAAGCTATGGTGCTAAGGCAGATCAGCTTCCTATTTACAGCCTTAGAAGCAAAAATCTAACTACTGATGCAAACCAGATTTTCACAATAGAAAATGCTTCAAAAATCATAGGCTTTGCTGAATTTGAACTACTTTCAGCTTCAGAATACAAACGTATCGGAAACGATTACCAGAACGGTGACGCGGGTACCCTAGGGAAACCCGCCAGTGGTCAGGTAAGAGGGAAATTTGTAAGATATATTGTTAATCCGTGGGAAGTTGCAAATAGTAAGTAGGTACAAATCTTGCTTATTAATTTGAATAAGACTTGCAAAGGAGCCATAAATGCTTAAAAGAAACAGAAAACGAGGCCAATCCATTGTTGAAATGGCATTGTTATTCCCTCTGTTCCTGCTAATAGTAATTGGCGGCATGGTTGACTTCGGCTTTGCTTTTTATAATGCAATTGCACTTCAGCAGGTAGCAAGTGATACAGCAAGCAACTGTGCTGAAAATGATTTAAGCAACGCAGCCACAAACAATTTTATAGCAAATTACAGTTCACCGCCTATTGGCTGGCGAAAGCCCGGAATCTACAGTGCAAAGATTTCCGAACTGAAAATGCAGGACGGGAGCCGTATGAAGCGCGTAGAGCTTGAATATCATTCCCAGACCTACACCCCGTTCTATCAGGCCTTCCTGAATGCAGTAGCCGGTAACAATTATTTAACATTGAAAACCCAGGCAACCTATAAGGTTCCAAACGTAGTAAAGAATAGATAACCAAAATCAATCAAAAGGACAATATAATATGAATAAAAATAGAAAAGGTCAGGCTATAGTAGAGTTATCATTGGTTCTTCCTATTTTCCTGTTAGTTATAATGGGTATTTTTGATTTTGGTAGAGCTCTTCACTGCTGGTCAAGCCTTAATAATCAGTGTGTTCAGGCAGCCCGTGCTGCAGCAAAGCGCACAAATCAGCTTGTTGCACGCAATCTTTATACTTCCACAACCCACACCAGCATTGATAATGTAAAGAAAACCTTTTGGGATTCACGTTCTCCAATGATGGCTGAAAACGACTACGAAAACGTAAAATTTGAAAAGGTTGGAACCTTTGCTGATTCTGTAACAGTATCAGCCAGCTATAATCTTACTCTTATCACCCCATTTTTAAGCTCTGTAGTAAACGGTGGAGCCACAAGAAGCGGTGCTATGCTCTTATCTGCAAGTGCTACAGAAAAGAAAGAGTAATTAATTTACTACTTGAAGAGGAGGCGTCAAATGATTAGCAAGGCCCAAGCTCGTAAAGGTAGTATCACAATTTTTACAGCTGCAATATCAGTTTTGATTGTAGCAATCATAGCCTTAGTAACAGACGTAGGTTATATGTATTATGAGCATGCCAGACTCCAGACAGCAACCAACGCAGCCTGGAAAGCCGGTTTTGACAAGCTTTCTGAATTTCGTAAGCTGAAAAAAAACAACCTGACAGAAGCAGACTTCAATTCAATCAAATCCCATATGCAGGAAGTAATGGCTGCAAATGGATTTGCCAATCTTTCACCCGATGAATTAAAGGTATTGCTCACTCAGAACCAGACTAACCTTAGTATTGAAGCCTCTGATGATGTAAGTCTATTCTTCATGAAGATTTTTGATAGGCAGACAGCTACAGTAGCAGCAAATCGTGCTGGCAGCGACGATACTTCAACCATTATGCCTATTGCAATTCCTCATGGTGAAGTTCATGACCTTTCCTGGAAAACCTACGATTACGTTCCTTTCGGGGATGACGAAGGCTTTGCCACTGGAACCGAATACATCATTAAGCTTGGGGAACTTGAAGGCACAGATGTTCTCGGCGACGAAGAATACATGATTTATATTCCTTGTGGTCTGAACGGCGAACAGTCCGGTGATGCAAGATTGCTGGCATATGGTGCAGCATTCTGGGCATTACAGATTGATGAACGTGATACAGAATCCTGCACTCCGGCATATTGGCTTTTGAGCAACAACGGTGGCGGCTTCCTTATGAGAACCAGCGATATGTTCTTAAAAAAGCTGAATGGCGATTACCGTGGAGTAACTTTTCAAAAGCTTGATCCACAAGGAATTTGCAGTTTATTGAATAAAATTGGGGTATACATTGCACCTAATGACTTAAATGATTATCTAAGCAAAATCAACAACGGTATAGTAACCAATGACCGTATCCTTCCATTAACCAACAGACCTCAGATTGCAGTTTATTCTTCTCAGGCAGACGCCGACCCTGTTGAACAGATTCTAAGAACTGCAAAGATACCTTATGGCAAATACGCTTTGCCGAACACAACCCAAAATCCAAGTGGTTGGAAGCGTCAGGACAACTATGACGCCAGTAGGAATTCGAAAATATTTGACCTTGAAATCATAAATGACGAATTAGATAAATATGACTGGATTCACTTACACCATGAAGACTTTACAGGTTTAACAACCAACGACGGTTCTTCATACAACAATGCTATTTTCCCGACACGTTGTACATCATTAAAGCCTGGTTGTATCGAAAACATTCCTTTCGACAAAACCTCTACAAGTGTTAACAGCCAGGAAGAAGCAGACAAGAAGTTAAGAGATCTTGCCTGTGCGAGTTGCCGAGAGCACATGATTCTAGAGCATGGTGACGTAAAGGTTGAAGAAACCACAGTTTATGAAAAGGTTCAGGAAGCTTATCAGCAGTATGATAGCAGAACCAGAAAATGGGTAACCAAATATAAATGGGTAGATAAAGCTGTTAAGAAAATCATTAACACCTACACATCAATCTTCAAGGGTTGGGATACCAGTTATGAAGAGCTTCAGGCCTATTGTAAGACAGGTCATTATGAAAGATGCGGAAGATGTGGTTATTTCGACCCTAGCGACCTCAGCGGTCAGGCCAACTTCAACGGTTGTAAGTATTACGATTACCTGAAGAGCTTAGGATTCGAAGACGATGCTTACATAGCAGTAAATCCAATAAAAATGGAATATAATTCAAGTCTTTCTATGCAGCAGCTTTGTGAAAACTGGTTTACTTATGCCACTGCATACCAGAAAATGAAATGGCTTGTTGCCGAAAAGGTAAAAGATCATATTCTTCGTGGTGGTTTCATGTATACACAGTGTTTTGCATTGGAAACAATCGACCTGGCATTACATCAGAGTGCATATTATAAAACCCGCAGTGCAGCTCAGGCATACGACAACTGTATTGCTTTTACTAACTTTAAGTATGGCCAACAGCCCAAAAAGCGTGGCTATTCAACTATCGACTTTTTACAAAATGCAACCAAATCAGGTACCGTAAAAGATGCCTATAAGTATAGCCCACTCTGCCAGATAACTGGCACTCCTAATACTGGTCAGGGCGCTACCGATTCTATCAATGGTTCTACGATAAAGGGTCATGTTGATAAAATGTCTGAAATAGGTGGCGGTGCATGGCAGTATATCGGCGGTAAGGTTCAAGACCCTGTCACTGGTGAATTCAAGGGCCAGTTTGCAATGATGGGCGGTCACAATGCCGAAAACACAAATGCTAAGCGATTCGTTCTTAACAACGTTCTCTTCGGTTCAACCTCAGACAAGCAGACAAGTGTCGGCACTCACCTTAGCGGCAGAACAAAATATCAGTATGGTTGTATCGACCCGGATAACGATGGCAACAAATCAGCAACAGACTACATGAACCGTATGCTTTATGGCTTTGATTCACCAATTAACTTTGCTGACATTATCTCTACAGATAACAGTAAATACACAAAGGAATCTGAAGACGGTGTTAAGTATATCACCAATCATGAAGCTCTTGCCAGCTACACACCTGATACTATAGTTATAGTTCCTATTGTTGGAACTCCGGAATCAGTCCAGCAGTATCAGGCTGGGATTCAGCGTGTAAATGACCAGCAGCTCACTGCAGATGATTACACAATCTATGATATTAAGGTTGGTAATTCCAACAACGGCGCTGCAGATTCAGATAATCTTAATTCCAAGTATTCACCTTCTGAAGTAGGTGTAGATAACCTGAAAAACTCTGTTCAGATTATTGGTTTTGCCAAGTTCAGAATTATGGCTGAAGTAGAATATCAGCGTTCTGACGTTCTTGGTGAACCTCTTGCCGGTCAGATACGCGGTGAATTCCTTGAATACATTGTAGACCCGCGTGAAGTAAAGGAATTGCTGGCACAGTATAACGGGAGATAAAAGTTATCATTTGTTAATAATTTCTTGCCCGCATTCGTCTTCTGCTTCGCAGAATCCACCTTCCCCCTAAAGGAGGAAGGGTTGTAAAAAAACCGCCGATTGGTTTACAATCGGCGGTTTTTTTGGCTTTTTTATTTGATGAGTGCCAGGCTTTCAGAAGCTAACTTTACGATATCAGCATCTGTATTGCTTTTCATAGCTGATTCGAAACTGCTTCGTGCTTCTATGGAATTATTCATTTTCATCTGGATTTTTCCCATGTGATAGTAAACATCACTTGAGATTGGCTCATGGGCCAGTTTGAATATTTTAATAGCTTTCTTCTGAAGATTATAAGCTTGTTTTGTGTTTCCTCGCTTATAATGAACCCATGCAAGAGAGTCATAGTATGTAGCTCTATTCTGTTTATCATACTTTATAGCGCTTTCTACTAATTTTTCTGCCTGCTTAAGATCAGTATTCTGCTCTGCCATCAAATATCCCAAGGTATTTGCAACACTGCCGTTTTCTGGCATCAGCTTATTCATTTGCTTGAATATTTTTATTGCTTCCGGGTAATCCTTGCGTTCAAGGAAGGCAGAACCCATAACAGAAAGGACTCTTATATTGTCCGGTTCTTCTTTCAAAAGCTTGTTCCATTCAACACATGCCTTTTCAAACTCACCCTTTTCGTAATATACAACCCCTAGATTCAGTCTTGGGCTTATATCTGCTTCATCTAAGGTAATAGCACTGCGATAGATTTTTTCAGCTTCTACAAGGTCCTTTGTGCTCAGAAAAACGTTACCAAGATTGATTCTTGCTTTTACGTTATCCTTATCAAGAGCGAGAACCTGCTGGAATGTGTCTATAGCTCTGCTTCTTTCCCCTAAGATTGAATATACAAGTCCAAGATTATTAAGTGCGTTAATATGCTCTGGTTCCTGTTTCAGGACTTCTTCATAGCATCTAACGGCATCCAGGTATCGAGAGCTTTCGTGATAGGCCACACCGAGATTATAACGAGCCTCAGTTGGAAGATTTGGTTCCATAGCAAAGGCTGTTTCGTAGGCTTCTATGGCTTCAGTATTGTGACCGCTGAAATACTGGGCCATACCAAGCAGATACCAAGTATAAGGCTGCTTTTCGTCGATAGAAAGAGTTTTCTTGAGGTAAGCACTGGCTTCCTTAAATCGGTCTTCCTTCAAGCAAAGCTTTCCAAGATTTCTAAGAGCCTCCGGATACATCGGCTCAATAGAAATAGCTTGTTTAAGCATATCCTCAGCTTTATCATTAAGACCTTCCTGAAGATACAACAAACCCAGAAAGTTATAAGACTGTTCTGAATAAGGATCTAACGATTTTGCCTTAATAAAAAGCTCTTCAGCTTTTTTATTCTGCTCAAGGATCAGGTAATTCAACCCTTCCTGAACCAACTGTGCAGATTGCTTTTTTGGATCAACAATTCCCTTTTCTGCTTCAGCCGCACTACTAGGCATTATGCAACCGCATGCAAGAGCCAGCAAAAGAAGTGCCGTAGGGGCCGGTTTTCGAAAAAGCTTCATATTTTCCTCAATTCATTACAAATTCATTCTAACAATGACAGTCAGACTTACAGGTCATCTTTCTTGGCGTCAGAACGAACGATGCTTTCATTAATACTGCATTCAAGTTCATCAAGGAGCTTATTGAGTTCAACAGTTTCCTTTTCGATACCCTGAGCAGAAGCAAGATACAAAGCATAGTTATTATCTTTGTTAGCTCTTATAGCTCGTTTTGCGTAGGTTGTAATAGTGTTGATACTATCCATAGACTTATTGAAAAGCTCAAGTCTATTAGGAATGTCTGAGTGGTAGAGAATACCATTTACAAGCTTATAGCGGCTTACAAGGTCTCTACTCTGAGACATGATAGTTCTAGGATGACTGTCACCAGGTTCAAATCTGTATTTTTCCCGATGCTTTTTGCTATTAAATGGATTAGCCTGCTTTTTCATTTCACAGGCATGTCGATAAATCGATTTTATCCCTACAAAATTGTCATCAAGGAATCTAGAAATAGTATTAGTTTCCTTGATTTCCTGGTAAGCTAGCGCTGGCTTTGGCGCTGGCATTGCAGAAATAACACCGGCCATTAGTGCCAATAATAGCAATCGGTTTTTCTTATTTCTCACGATAAACTCCTTTGTAAAGTTGTACAAATCATTACCTAATTTCGTCGAAACAAAATCAGACAATGGTTCAGACCCCCTATCGACAGAATCGTATAATTCTTTAACCAAAAAATCCAACATGGCCTTACATAAGCTAAGAGTTCTATATAATAAATATTTTGACTAGTATTTAATACAGTGATAGACTTATTAGTGGAAGATAATATATTGAGGGATATCATGGCTAATTACAGAAGCCGCAATAATAGAGGTTTCGCATATATAGTCGCAGTTGGCATACTGGGACTGCTTGCTTTTATGGGTCTTTTCCTCATGCAAAGCAGTTCAGTAGAATATTCACAAACCTCAGTATCTGTTTACCGTACCATGGGTCGCCAGCTCGCTGAAGCAGCAGCAGAAGAAGCCTGTGTAATGCTTGAAGAACGTTTCAAAGATAAAAGCTCAACCGGCTTTTTCCAACAGCTGATATGGCAAGCCTCTACTTCCGGTCCAATGAGAACCGGTGGACAAACAGGCAAGAATCCTTCACCATTAAATGACTTTACAGATTTAAATAAAAAGGTAACCCAAACCCTGGCTCTTCGTGATTATCATGTCAGCAGAGCTGGTTTTTCTATCGATAAGATTCTGCCTACAATTAAGGATTTAAGACCTATTCCAAATGGTCCTATGGATTTCGGCAGCTGCTATTACAGACCGAAGGACCGTGCAGATGCCTTCGATACAGAACTTTCCAACAACTGGTATTGCACACTCCAGATAGATGTTACTCTTACACTGGAAAAATCACATAAAATATCAATAAACTACCAGATTTCAAAAGACATTAAGATTCTGAATCTTGCTCCAATAGCAAGAAACTATACATTCTTCAGTATTCTTGGCCAGCAGGTTGGTTCTAACGACTCAACTTCAGCAGAAGCAATATTACGTAATGGCATGAATCTTCCTGACACACCGGCAGGCAGATTGATTCTTTGGAATCAGCCATTCCAATCAAGAGTTTATCTGCATGGACCGACCATCATAAATCTTGAAAATCCTATACTTGCAACAGACAGGCAGCACTGGGGCGCTTTCAACACATTCGGCGAAAAGAACTCTATGCCTGGTCCGAACCATGCTTTCCAGTATAGCGATACCTTCTATGGTTTCTCTTATTATCCAAACGTCAGCAGATGTTTATTCCCATCAAAGAATTTTTCAGGTATTTTCACATCTTGGAAAACTTCAGAAACCAAGGAAGATGAAAGCACCTTTAGCAATGTTTATGGTGGCATAATTAAGAAGGATACCGTTTATGGCGGCCTTCTCCCAGAACAAGATCCTGGCTTCTGGTCTCGCCTTGGCGACGGTATTACTGAAGGTCTTACAGACAATTACATTACTGGTACCAATGTTTATCAGAAGTTTTTACCAGCAGGTCCGTATTGCTGCACTCCATGGCGATACACTCCTTCAAAGCCACAGACAGAATTGGGTCCGTTCAGACCCAATCAGAAAGATCCACCACCAATGAGCTTCCCCGATGTTGAAGATACTATTCATCTAGAACACAGATGGGTTCCTGACAACGACGAAGTTGACGAAAAGACAAAAATTTATGCCAGATGCTATGGTATAAAATACAATCACGTAACAGGCAGCCTTAATGGCGGTGATGCACCAGAAGAAGTCACAACCGAATTCGGTTTGAACTATTACAACAATCCTGACCCGGAAGGGTTCTTAGCAAAGCTAGGTTCATCATTTGCTTCTCTGGGTAAAGGTCTTTGGAATGTTGTTACTCTACCGGCCCAGGCTTTCGGCAATCTTGTTTCTCCTTTGATCGGTAAGCTTATTGGTAGTAGTGACAGCTCATTAGCAGCTGATGAAGAAGCTCAGTCAGCCAACCTATATCCGACAAACTTCAGATTTAACTATCAAGGTATAGTAACAAGACGTCTTAACGACGAAACAGAAATACCAAGAGACAGCGAAGGCCGTTGGATTCTTAACGGTGTTTACTGGCTCAGCTCACTTAACATCGAAGCCGGGATTACTTATGTCGGAACAGGCACATTGATGGTAAGTAAATATAATGCCGGCAAACCAGTTACAATTAAAGGTGATGTATTTGCAGCACGTTCTTCCGATGGGAAACCAATGGGTCATATGAACATATTCTATCACCCATACACCTCGACAATAACAGATGTTACTGACCGTATGCTTACTATTGAAGGCTCAGGTGTTACAATTGAAGCAAGCGTATATACCTGCTATGGAATAAGAAGTATCAGCAGTTCAGGAAACATAACAGATTTTCCAGGACTCGGCGCTGACCCCAGAAGACCGTTTGATCAGTGGGGAAGCTTATTACAAACCATAATGGACGAAAACAGAGCAAATGTAATATTTGGTAATTACGTAAATTTCTATATGAATCTTAACAAGCAGACAGATGACCTATGGGTTGTTCACAACTATCAGAATCCTCTTTACTTCCAGGAATGTAACGGTGGCTACATTGCTACTCAGGAACTGCTTGACATAGATGAAAATGCCCGCAAGAACTTTGAATACGGGGTTCATGAATTCTTCATGAGTCCTAAGATTCAGCACATAGGAATCAGAGGTGCACTGTAACATGAAAAAGAAGCATGCTTTTACAACAGCAGAAATGCTAGTTACAGTAATGATATTCTCCCTTGGCATTCTACCATTAATTGTTTTGTTCCAAAACAGTCATAAGCAGACAGCTCAGGCTAAGAACCTCATGATAGCACAAAGCATAGGCCGCACATATATTTCTGAAATACGCGCCATGGGTTTTGATGCTCTAGCAGAAGAAATCAAGTCCTCTAAGCATGGTATTATCCACACAAACAAAGAAGTTACCGGAAAATGCGTTCCTGGTGACGACGCTTCTATTGAATACCCTGAATATTACAAGCGTTTCAAAACAAGCGTAAGACTTGAAAATTCAGGCGAAAGAACAGTAAACGGCGTAACTAAGCCAGCTAACAAAATAAGAGTTGAATTAGACGTTGAATGGCAGGAACCCAACAGAAAGTTCACCCTGGCCTTCGGCACAGTAGTAGTTAAATATGATACATAACAGAAGCAAAAAAGCATTTACACTTGTAGAACTGATTGTTTCACTCACCATTGCAGCATTAGTAGGCGCTTATGCCTGGAAGGTATATTTCAGTGGCAGTGAAACAATGCGTCATACAGTCAGTCAAAGTCAGATTCAGTCAGACATCCGTAATTTTCTGGATGACATGGAAACTGAAATGATGTCTTGTTATGCTTTTGACAGCGTAGATTCAGAAAACAAGAAGTTTTCTTATTATACCTATACCTACGGTAAGGTTCCTCTGGACGACATCTATTATGATGCCAGCGGTGAACCGCGCGAAACAAATGCTGACAGTGATGCCAGAATAAAGGTAAAAAAAATAGAATACTCTTGGGCTGAAAATAAAGTAACCAAGAAGAGAACCCCAGGCTGGTTATATTTTCTTCACAAACCATGGACCTTTGAAGAAGAAAAATCTGCTTCAGCCATTGATACTGGCGATCAAGCCATGGAAAAAGAAATCCTGAAAGACATCAGTGAATTCGAAATCAAAGGTTACTCTCAGCTTCCAGACCCAACCAGCGATACAGGAATCAAAGTCACTCCAGTAACCCCTGAAACGGCTTCAGAAACCACATTTATAGTATTAAGACTTCATGCACTTAAGGATGAAGTTGGTAAGAGACGTGACGAAGAAATCGACATCATCACCAAGTTCTATAGTGCTATAAGATTGGCTGAAGCTGCCAATCCCGGTTATTTTTCTTCAACAGATAGCGATGGTAGATATTAATGGATAAACGTTGGACACTGGCCATAGTAACATTATTAATGGTTCTTATGGTCTATGCTTTTCTGAGCATGGTCTTAAAAACCGACAAGAGGAAAACCACTCATACACGAATGTATAGAGATTATTCCGACTACGGTAATAAGAAGAGCTCCAGCGACGATTATTCTTATGACGCAAAAATCTATGCATCCTCAGCTGAAGCAAGAAAGATAAAAAGAAGCATATTCAAGAACGCTGTCAAAGTAACCTCTGATGGCTACAAGACTTTTATGAAGGCAGCATTGCGCAATACCCCTTCTCAACTTCCCAAATCAAATGGCAACCCACAGTATGAAGAAGTAATGGCACTTGCTAGAAAGCCTTTACCAGAGCTTCAATCTGGTTTAATTTTATTCCAGCAGGGTGATTACGAAACTGCTCTTGCAAAATTTGACGAAGCTTTGAACAAGCTTGATCAAATGGAATTAAAGAACCGTATGGAACTTTATAACATGATAGCAGAATGTTACATAAAGCTTCACAATGATGATGGTTATATCCAGAATAAGATTAGACAGATAAGAATTGAACGCAAATACAAAAAGCTTTTACAGGAAAGCTTCCCACAATTCAGGGAGAAGTATCCGCAGCAGGATTTTATGACTACTCAGGATGCAACCAAGAACCTTTTAAGAGTTAAGTCTGCTGTTGCTAAGCTTCCTGATTCTCCAATGGTCAGAGAAATGCTTAAAAAGGCAGAATTAGACCTTGAAGTTGCGCGCAAGGTAACACAGTAATTAATTCATAATGCATAATTCATAATTCATAATTCATAATGCATAATTCATAATTCATAATGCACAATGCATAATTCATAATTCATAATTCATAATTCATAATTCATAATGCACAATGCATAATTCATAATGCACAATTCATAATTCATAATTCATAATGCATAATGCATAATTCATAATGCATAATTATTTGTTTTTAGATTGGATTTACTACTGCTTCGACCAAGTCTTCTGAATTGAGAATTGAGAATGGAGAATGGATTGTTGAGCTAGTAGTTTGTTTCTACTTTGCCTGACACTTCTCTGCTGATTCGGATGGACAATTTGATTGTTTAGCTGACGTTGTTAGAATGTTTCTGCTGATTCGGATGGACAAATTTATAGGATAAAAAAAGACCTGCGATTTACTCGCAGGTCTTTTTTTTGCTTAGATATTATTCTTCAGCTGGAGCGTCTTCGAAAGCGGCTTTTCTAGAGAGGTTTACACGACCCTGAGCGTCGATTTCGATACATTTAACCTTAACCTGATCACCGATATTAACAACGTCTTCGACCTTGTTTACACGGCGATTTTCAAGCTGGCTAATATGAACAAGACCTTCGATACCTGGCAGAATTTCAACGAATGCGCCGAAATTCATGATGCGCTTTACAGTACCCATATAAATCTTGCCGACTTCTGCATCATCAGTTACCTGATGAACAAGTTCAACAGCCTTATCGTTAGCAGCAGCATCCGGGCTCATGATTACAACCTTACCGTCATCGGTAACTTCAATCTGTGCACCAGATTCTTCAGTGATCTTACGAATCATCTTGCCGCCTGGTCCAATAACGTTCTTGATCTTATCCTGATTAATGGTAAGAGTAACGATTCTTGGAGCATATGGAGACAAAGTCTGTCTTCTTTCTGGAAGAACTTCAAGCATTTTGCCAAGGATGTAGAGACGACCGTCTCTAGCCTGCTGCAAAGCCTTGCGCATAATATCAAGAGTAACACCAAAAATCTTGATGTCCATCTGGAGTGCGTTAACGCCGTTAGCAGTACCAGCAACCTTAAAGTCCATATCGCCGAAGTGGTCTTCATCACCAAGGATATCGCTGAGAACTGTGAAGTTTTCGCCTTCCTTGATAAGACCCATAGCGATACCAGCTACAGGAGCCTTTATCGGAACACCAGCGTCCATAAGTGAGAGACAGCCAGAGCAAACAGAAGCCATTGAAGAGCTACCGTTACTAGACATGATTTCACTTACAACACGGATAGTGTATGGGAATTCAGCTTCAGAAGGAATAACTTTGCTGAGAGCTCTTTCAGCCAAAGCACCGTGACCGATTTCGCGGCGGCCAGGACCACGCATTGGCTTACATTCACCAGTTGAGAATGGTGGGAAGTTGTAGTGGAGGATGAATCTCTTCTTAGTTTCGTCATCAAGACCGTCAATAATCTGAGAATCAGCAGTAGCACCGAGAGTGCAAACGCCGAGAGACTGGGTCTGACCACGTTTGAAGATTGCAGAACCGTGAGTTCTTGGAAGGATGCCAGCGAAGCATTCGATTGGTCTGATTTCGTAAACCTTACGACCATCAATTCTGCGGCCTTCTTCAAGAACCATGCGGCGCATTTCAGCCTGATATTTATTTTCGAAAATAGCGTGAGCTGCTGCGAACTTTTCAGCACCAACTTCTTCACCGAACTTTTCGTTCAGTTTAGCAACGAGGTTTTCGTTGAGAAGTCTGAGCTTTTCATTTCTTTCGATCTTGTCAGCAGTGCTGAGACAATCCTGAATATCGCCAAACAGTGAGTTAACGATTTCTTCACATTCTGGTTCTGGAGCTGGTTCTGGAACAATAGTCTTTTCCTTTGCACAGCGGCTAGCAAGTTCCTTCTGGGCTCTTGCAAGCTTCTTGATATTTTCGTGTGCAAAACCAAGAGCTTCGATAAGTTCTTCTTCAGAAACTTCAGAAGAACCAGATTCAACCATTGTGATAGCCTGTTCAGTACCAGCAACGGTCATATCGATGGTGCATCTAGCTCTGTCAGCCTGAGCAGGATTGATAACCAACTGGCCGTCAATCTTACCAACTCTAACAGCTGCAACTGCGTCGATTATCGGAACTTCAGAAATCATGAAAGCAGCACTGGCTGCGTTAATAGCAAGGATATCAACTGGGTTAACCTTGTCATAAGAGAGAACATATACAGCAACCTGCAGGTCGTTGTGATAATGTTCTGGGAACATTGGGCGTAAAGGTCTGTCGATAAGGCGGCTGCAAAGAATTTCAGTAGTTGAAGCACGGCCTTCGCGTTTGAAGAAACCACCAGGAATCTTACCAGCAGCATAAGACTTTTCAATATAGTCTACAGTCAATGGCAGGAAGTCGGTTCCTTCCTTTGGTTCTTTGCTAGCAACAACTGCTGCGAAAACAACAGAGTCACCAGAACGAACGGTAACAGCACCTGATGCCTGTTCGGCCAGGATACCAGTTTCGAATACTACACTCTGAGCATTCTGACAGTTAATGTCACAACTTTGTATTTCGTAATTAGCCATTTCGACCTCTCAGATTAGCGGCGGAGACCGAGTTTCTGAATGAGAGCAGTATAGCGTTCTTCGCTCTTGTTCTTGAGGTAAGCCAGGTGGCGCTTACGAGCACCAATCATTTTGAGGAGACCACGGCGAGAATGATGGTCTTTTGGATTAGCTTCGAAGTGCTTAGAAAGATTGTTGATTCTTTCAGTGAGGATTGCAACCTGAACTTCTGGTGAACCAGTATCTTTTTCAGACTGCTGATAGGTTTCGATTACCTTTGCTTTGTTTTCTTTTGTGATAGACATTTTATATCTCCTTAAATATTAGTTGCAAAACCAAGTATTGACATAATGGGTACAACCCTAGTAATGCATACGGCTTGGAGTATACCATACTTTGCAGCAAATTCAAAGCATTAAATTAACAAATTGAGGGCCGCTACGCTGGAGGGCCTAGAAGGTCTTAGAATGGAGCAATCATAAATCATAATTGACAAAGGTTATAAATAGATGTAAGGTGGAAGCAGAAAACAGAAGATGTGCTGTTTTCTCTTGGGCCACTTTTTTGTTTAAAGTAAATCATCGTGGCATTTGCAAAATCGTGATTATTAAAAATCACTTATAACTAAAACAAAATATTTTAAGGATTTGTAATGGAAAACAATATAGTAACCATTGAAAAAATGACCTATGGTATTGATTCTCTTGCTCATTTAGATGGCAAAGTAGTATTTGTTCCATATGGTGTTCCTGGCGATAAGGTAAAAATCAAAGTTGTTGAAGAAAAGCCAGATTACGTTAGAGCAGAAATCGAAGAAATCATAGAAGCTTCTCATTTCAGAAGAAAATCACCCTGCCCCAATTTTCCGATGTGTGGTGGATGTCATTGGCAAGAAATGCAGCCAGAAGCTCAGCGCAGTGAAAAAGAAAATGTTCTTAATTTCATAGTTAAGTCACTAAATCCTGGTCATGTATATCCGATGGAACCTCTTCCAATGCGTGGTTACCGTAATAAAATGGAATTGAAAGTAGCCTTCCCGGAAGACGGTAGCGTTGTTCTTGGCAACTATGCCTATAATTCTCATGATGTAGTTCCACTGAAGGGTTGTATTGTTCAATGTAATGAAAATATGCAACTTTATGCAAAGCTTGATGAATTTGCCAATCGCCCAGAAAATCGTGAAATAATGGAAAACATCCATACTATCACATGCCGAACTCTTGGCGAACAGCAGCACTGCACATTTGCCCTCAAGACTCCGGTAAATGAAGAATGGTTAGCCCCATTCAAGGCATTCTTTGATGAAAATGAAGCGTTAAGCCGTCTTGAAGTATATTGTGAATGTGGCAATCTTTTAACTCAGATGCGCGATAAAAAGCCTTTCAATTTCATGAACAGAAATTGGAGAGTTTCTCCAAATTCTTTCTTCCAGAACAATCTTGAAGGCGCAGAAGCAATTCTTCATACACTTATTTCTATTTATAGTGCCTACCAGCACAAGGGCAAATTCCTTGATCTGTATTGTGGTTGCGGAACCCAGACCTTCTTACTTGAAAACCAGTTTGAAGAAGTATTTGGTGTAGAATGTAACGTATCTTCATTCCAGGATGCTCTGGCTCACCAGAAATCCAGAAGCTCATCTAAGATTACATTTATCTGCAAAAAATCAGAACACATCTTCAATACCCCAATGACAAAGGGTGTTATTGCTGCACTTCACCTGAATCCACCGAGAACAGGTATCTCCCAGAGAGTAACCAAGGGGCTCACTGGCATTAAACCCAAACTGATTACATATCTATCCTGCAACCCAATGACATTCAGAAGAGATGCTAAAGCCATTAAGCAAATGGGCTACAAGCTTGACAGCGTATATTCATTTGACTTATTCCCAGGTACCTATCACATGGAAACTCTTGGCGTATTTATCAGAGGTTAACACACCAATAAATGACCAACAACCTAATCAGCGAACCAGTATCATCCCAGAGGCATCTGTCGGGTGATACTTCTGGGAATTATCAGCAGCTTTCCGACTTCTCAATAGACGGGGTTCTGGTATTCGATAAAGACCAGCAGCTTTGTTATTACAATAAAGCTGCTATCAATTTTATTGGTTTGCCAAAAGAAAAGTTGATTGCCAATCCTAATCTTAAGGATTTGCGTGGCTTATCTAATATCTTTGAAGAAATAAACAGCCTCATTTTCCAGTTAAAGAAAAAAAACAATTTAACATCAGTAGTAAGAGAGCAGAATTTATTACTAGGTGTGCGCTGTTTTACGATAAACAATACAATGTTTGGCGGCAAATGCTATGAAGCTATCATTTACGATGCCACCGAGTTATTGGAAGCCCAAAAAGAAGCCAGCAAGGCTGAAAAAATAAATGCACTTACCCAATTCACCAATGGTGTTGCACACGAAATCAATAATCCTCTTGCTGGTATAAGTAATGCTCTTTATCTGCTCAAATCAGGGAAATTAAGCCTAGAAAAACAAGCTTCCACATTAGAAAAAATTAGTGAAAACATTAACCGAATTTCCACAATAATAAACAATCTTCGTATATATTCACATCAGGAAACAGCTTCAGAAGATTATATCAATGTTTCAGAAATAGTTGCGGAAGTCTTAGAAAGAACTAGAAGCATGAATAGTTCTGCTGTTGCAGATGTAGAATTTATTCCATCTGAAAGTAAAGTAGAAATATTCGGGGCATTGAATGAATTCAGACAGCTCATGTATAATATTGTTCTCAACGCATTTCAGGCAATGCCAAAGGGTGGGAAGCTCAAGGCTACAGTCTCTACAGCTATTGACTCTGGAAAACGCCTAGCTAAGATTACCATTTCAGATACAGGCTGTGGTATAGCGCAGGAAGAAATAGACTATGTATTCAATCCGTTCTATACAAGGAAAAGAATCTGGAACAGTCTTGGTCTTGGATTATCTGTTGCCTACAGAATAGCCCAATATATGCATGGCGACATTGATATAAAAAGCGAGCATAATGCTGGTACAACAGTTACAGTAACAATTCCTGCGGCATAAATGATTAGAAGCGGCCTTATAAAGTAAAACGACCTGCCTGTTATTGCAGGTCGTTTTACTTTAGTAATCAGTTATAATTAGTTGCGGAACTTGTCTGACTTCAAAATTTCCATTGTCGCAAGCTGTTCTTCCTTATCTTTTTCAGGAAGGAAAATAGCTTCATTGTAGTTATCAACATCTGTTGTTCTATATGTAGCAGTATTTTTGTCTTTTTTTACATCCTGCCATATGCTTTCATAAGAACTGATAACGGTAAAATCTTCCGGAACCTTGATTTCCAAGGAAAGCTTTTCAAAATCAACCGGGAAAAGTCCCCATTTAGAGACTAACAAACCAATCTGGAATCTTTTACCGAATCTATCATTACTTTTAAATAAACGCATAAAGCTTTCGCCTAATTCTCTAGCATTGTTTTTGGCCTTACTTTTATTCCTTACAGAGCCTTGCTTTTCAGCTTCTTCCATGCGTTCAATAGCTTTTCTTACTGCGTCTATGCTGTAATTTACAGAAACATTTGCAGTCATATCAAATTTTATTTCTTCATTTGGCTTTAAGGAAAAGCTATATCTTGGATTTTCAGAATCATACTTAAAGTTCTTATCATTAACTTTAATAGATATACTGTTCATACTGGTCGGGTAAAGAATTCTGAATTTAACCGAAGTAGCAATTTCTTTATCAGCAATATTAGTAAGAACAGCAACAAGATTAGTTTTAGCTATTTCCCCTTCAATGGAAGCCTTAGCCTGACAATCTTTAACCTTAAAATACTGAGAATATTCTTTTTCAATAACTATTTCCGGGAAACGAGGAAGAATATTATGTTCTGTAGCACTTGCCAGATCTGGAATCAAAAGAACGGCAAGCAGAACTATTATTGTAAGAAATCTTTTCATATTTTTCTCCTTTTCAGGATAATATTGTTTATATGGAGATTTTACTTTATTAATCACAATCTGACAAGGATTAGCCATCTCATCAGATGCTTAAATTATATTGCTATAATATAATTTTGTCAAAACTATGGAAGTTTTAGAAAATTTACTATAATATAAAGAGTGACCTAAGTGAAAGGAATGATTTAGTGAAAAAGCGACCTGTTGCTTTTGCAGACCTTCATACTCATAGCAGTGCGTCTGATGGCACACTGTCTCCCACTCAACTAGTAGAAAAGGCAGAATCTATAGGTTTGTCTGTCTTGGCCCTGACTGACCATGATACCATTGGCGGCATAAAAGAAGCCCAAAATGCTGCCCAAGGTAAAAACATTAAAGTAGTTTCAGGAACTGAGCTTTCCTGCGGCTGGCCTGGTGAAGAGAAATCAGTTCACGTTCTTGGCCTATTCATTTCCCCGGAAAAGTCAAAACTGACAGAAATATTAGACGAGCAGCGTGATCTTCGTCATACAAGAGCTCTTAAAATATTGAATCTGCTTCGCGAGCAAGGCTTTGATATGGACGAGCTTGAAGCCTGGTTTAAAAGCGAACCCAATCGTGTGCTTGGCAGACCTCACTTAGCTCATTATTTGGAAAACAAAGGCTACATCAAAACCTTTGATGAAGCATTTAAAAAATATTTATGTTCCGGCTGCCCATGCTACGTGCCCAAGGACTATATAAATTTCAATGTAGCAATAGAAGCTATTCATGACGCCGGCGGCATTGCAGTGCTGGCACATCCTGGTTTGATTCCGCATTGGGAAGAAACCTGGAGAGGCATTAAAGATTTACCCTGGGATGGCATTGAAGTTTTTTATGTGGAACACGAAAACCGCGATGTAAGGAAGTTCTATGAAATAGCCACAGAAAAAGGCATTGCATGCACAGGTGGCAGTGACTATCATGGTGAATTTGAAAAACACATTGGCCGACTTGGCCAAGGCGGATTAGACAGTAAACAATTCCAAGAATTACTAGAACATGCAGCAAAAAGGGGGATAAGCTTCTAATGAAGGATTCGCAGGAACACAAACCGTTTAACAATAAATTCAAGCATCAGAGCAAGCCCTTGGTTGCTAATAAAGGCTTCAGAAAATTCGAGAACAACCATGAAAGGCCTCATTTTCAGCCTCATCACAGACATCACAATGACTATGATGATATAGATGACGATTTTGATGAAAATGGAGAAGATCAGGATTACGGCAAATTCAAGAACTTTGAAAAGATGAATCGCCGCAATGAAACCGCTTATGGTGGCAAGCATAAAGGTGGCAAGTCAATAAAGCCAGCTGACGTTTGTGTAATTGCCAATTTCCGTTCTCCAACCTTCACTGGCCGTGTAGGTACAGCTATTTTGCAATGTGGCAGAGAACAGCACCTGTTCTTTTCTGGTTCTGAAAGACGCTCCTATGGCTGGATAAAAGACCTTCCAATGCCAGAAGATGCAGCAAAGGGTCTTGAACTTCCGCCACAAGCCAAATCAAGATGCTATGTTTCATCTATCTATAATTTCAGTCAGGAACATGTAGGGCCACAGGATTCATGGGTTGCATCATTTGACCCAATGAATGAAGACGTCTCTCAGTTAAGAAGACTTCAAAGAGCCGGTCTGGTAATAGTTCCATCTGACAAGCACGCTCAGGCATGTAGAAAAGCTGGAATCAAGCCACAGAGCATAAAAATAGTCCCAATACCTGTAAAAACCAAGTATTTCAACGCTCAGGCTGTCTGTCCAGAAGAATACCAAAATAAAAAGGGTTATTTCAGAATAATAACTTCCGGTAATCCATTGAACCGCAAGGGTCTTGAAGACATTCTTTTTGCTTACATCAAAGAATTCAAAGCAGAAGAAAAGGTAGAGCTCATCATAAAGCTAACCCACCTGCCCAAAGCCAAAAAGGATTTCTCGTATGAAATAGCTGACTTCCGTAAAAAGCTCGGTGCCTTAAATTCAATGTTTGCCAAGGTTACAATAATAGACCACCTTATGGCCGACAATGACTACGCCGGTTTATTAGCTTCAGCAGATGTTTATGTAGCTGGCAATGTAGCATTCAACTCAGCAATTAACGTCAGAGAAGCCGTTGCTTGTGGGCTTCATGTAATAGGTGCTGATTACTTGGCATCTATAGCCAATCTTCCAATGAATACTGTAATTCCAGTAAAAACCAATCAGGTTGAAATAGGAAAAGGTGAACTCTACGCAGATTCACCAGCAATGAAGGTCAGAAAGCTTGATGCCCAGTCACTTGCTTATACAATGAGAAAGGCCTTCAATGCAAAAGACACATTAAGAGGCCGAAAAGGCGGCGTAGCAGCTTCCTTCAAGAATACATTAACCTGGGAAGAACTGGCAAAGCTAATTGTTCCAAAGCCCAAGGAACAGTATTGACTTGAAATATGGTAAATAAAAAATAACTCCTTTCATTCAGAAAGGGGTTATTTTTTATTTGATTTATTTTTTTTACCCAGGAATGAGAAGAGAAGCAGGATGACAAGTTGAAGGAATCCAGCGGAAATAGCAGCAATAGCTACCCCTACCATACCAGACTGTGAAACAGCAACATTACATGCATACAGTTGAAGCAAAGATGCTGCGAGCCCGGCAACAAAAGGTATTACATAGTTATTGGCAGCAAAAAAGCCCCTATTAAGAACCATGTTCAAAGATACAGGTAAAAGAGCTATTCCATATACTTTAAAAAGCTTCGCAACAGCAATTGCATCAGATTCTGAAAAATGTCCTCTCATATATACGAAATTTACAATAAACTCGGAAGCGAACCACATAATAGCTACAATAGGCACAATAACTATGCTTGCCATACCAAGTGCTTTCACAAGAAATCTTTTTCTTTCTTTACCCTTCAAACCACTTAGATTTGGCAGAATTACGTAAGCAAGACTGATAGAAACAATACCTAATGGAAGATTAAAAAGCTTTTCAGTATAGTTCAAAGCAGCAATAGCACCATTATCAGCAGACAATAAATGGCGTTCATAAACAGGAATCAAAGGCAATAAAGAAATCCATGCAGCAACAGGAGCCGAGGCCTTGAGGAAATCAGCAACAATTTTACTATCCCACACCCGACAGTTTCTTATGCTGACATCCATTGTCATATCCCATCGTATCAGCAAAGCCAGCCAAAGACATTGAATGAGAGCACCGACAGTATTTGCAGCGGCTATTATTTCAAAGCCATAAATTGCGACAAATGGAAGAGATAGAATAATTGTGAAATTTACTATAATGGAACCTACGGCAGGTTTTGCAAAGCTCAGTTTTGCATTTAATAAGGAAGACTGGACTCCCCCAAGCAATCCTAGAGTAAAATATGGGATTAAAACCAGCCACATTTCTTTGAGAGAGGAATCATAGTTTGGATCAACATTTGGCATTATTAATGCGCAAATAGGATTAGTTCCCAACGCCAGAATAATACTAATAACAACGCCTACAATAGCAGTTATCCAGAATATGCTCCAAAAAGCCTTATTTAAAGTTTCATTATCATCTTTGTATTTTACAAAAATCGGGACAGCAGCTCCAGAAACCAAACCTTCACTCAGAAACTTATAAACAAGATCAGGCAGAATCATAACAGAAAGTAAAACATCAGCATATGAATCACGCCCGAATATACAAGCAAAACCAGCCACCTTTACAAAACCGCTAATTCTAGACAATAATGTGATAGCTGAAAGTGAAAAGAATGATTTTATTATTCTGTCGAGGTTCATAGTTTGAGATTATATAGTAAGTTCGTTTTCTAAGCAATAGGATTCGGCATTGGGGTTTCTGGCTTGAAAATCCGCATCAATATTGAAATTGCTTTGTAGCAAGAATAGAATTGACACACTTGTTTTGTAATGATATACTTTTCGGCACTTATATGTTGGCAATAATTTATAGCTCATATATTGTACACAAAGATCCAAGAGGTGACCGGCAAGCATGTCTGAAAACGAAAATAAGACAACTGAAGAGTTAAAAAACACTTCATCAAGCCACAAATCTCATAAGAAACAGAGACCCCAGCCAGGTTTCATGTCAATGAGTTGGCTTAGAATGCACATTAAAGAAATTATCTGGGCAGTAATCATTACTTTCTTGATTTCTCTTTTCTTTATTGGTTATGGAACACGCGTTCAGAATCAGAAGCGCGAAGAACAGCAGCGTCAGGCTGACAATCTTGAAGCTCAGGAAGCAGCAGCACAGAACGCACTTCCAGAAAAGCTCCAGGGCAAAGGTGACCAGACAGCACTAACTGTTACTTATGGTCCACACACTGCAAACATTGACGCAAAGACCCTTTTCCGCACTCTGAAGAATACTAATGAATATGCTAAATATCAGCAGATGTCTCCAGAATTTAAGAAATTCTATATTGAATATTTTAGAGAAGGTGCTATTGGTCAGCTTGTAAACATCAATCTTCTTAACCTTTATGCAAAGGCTAACAATATTGTTCCACCAGTTACAAAGGAACAAATCATTGTAAGAGAAAAGCAGCAGACTACTCCAACAGAATTCGTTCGCATGCTCCGCAGAAGAGGCGAAACAGAAGACGAATATGCTCAGGAAAGAATGCAGGAAATCACAGCCGCTACAGTTACACAGAGTTCAGTCCTTGTAGTTCCAGTAGCAAGCGCAACCGAAGATTTTCTTCAGGCTTATTACAATTCTCACAAATACAGCTTCAAGAAGGATGACAAGATCAGCTTTGATCATGTCCTTGTAGATCC
This sequence comes from Candidatus Avigastranaerophilus sp., assembly GCA_045599645.1. Taxonomy (GTDB): domain Bacteria; phylum Muiribacteriota; class Ozemobacteria; order Ozemobacterales; family Ozemobacteraceae; genus RUG334. The sequence continues at coordinate 57,957 of JAZRWI010000023.1, read as the reverse complement.
AAGCACACTGACTTCTTCTGTTGAAGTTACAGATGACCAGATTAAGTCTTATTATGAAGCAAACAAAGCAACACTTCTCACCTCAAAGAGAATCGAAGCTTCTCATATTTTTGTAAAGCCTACAGATCCAAATTACCTCAGCACAATCGTAGTATCAGAAGCAGACCTCAAGAAGGCTTATGAAGAAAACAAAGACAGCTATACAACTAAAGAAGAAGTTAAAGCTAGTCACATTCTTATTAAGCCACGTGGTGAAGGCGATGAAGAAAAGCAGTTTGAAGAAGCTAAGAACGTAATTCAGGCCATTTACGAAAAAGCTAAGAATGGTGAAGATTTCGCAAAGCTTGCTTCAGAAAATTCAGAAGATGAAGGCTCTGCCAAGAACGGTGGCGACCTTGGCTTCTTTAGCCGTGGCGCTATGGTTAAGCCATTTGAAGATGCAGCCTTTGCAGCAGAAATTGGTGCTGTAACAGAACCAGTCAGAAGCCGGTACGGTTATCATATCATCAAGGTTGAAGCCAGGAACGCTGAAAAGGTTAAGACCTTCGAAGAAGTAAAAGAACAGCTTCTAAACGAAACCAAGATTAAGACTGCTGACAACAGAGCAGTTGCAAGTCTTGAAGATTTCCGCAACAAGGTTATCAATGGTAGCGAACAGTTTGCTAAGGGCGTTACTCTTTCATTCGGCAAATCAAGAGCTAACAAGGGTTTACTCCCAGCATTCTTCAAGGGCGAAATCACTGATGATTACGCTTCAGACACCAAGGACCTCCTAAAGGACGAACTTTGTGACGGTTACGACATGATTGCAACTGAAATCGAAGAACAGCTTTTCGCTATGAACAAGGGTGATGTTTCTGACGTTATCAAGACCCAGAATGGTTACCACCTGTTCAAGATTGAAAACATCCTTGATCCTATCCAGCTTTCTCTCACTGATACTTTGAAAGCAAAAATCAAAGACATCGTAGCTGACCAGCTGGCAAATGAAGAAGCTGGCAAGCTTGCCAAGAAACTTGTTTCAGAAAATGCATCAGCCAATATCGACGCTATAGCTAAGGCATATGGCAAAGACGAAGAAGGCAAGAAATACAGCTTCACTGATCTTCCATTCTCTGACAACCCAGGTGAAGCTTATGCTGAACTTGGCGAAGGCATTGGTCTTTTCTCGGCTAATGGTCGTATTTATGTTCCAGAATTTCACCAGAATGTTCTTGAAGCAGCAAAGGCTAATAAGCTCAATACTTACCTTGAACCATTCAAGTCTAAGCTTGGCTGGCACATTGTAAAGATTACTGCTTATGCAGCTGAACAGTATGATACATTTGCAGAAGTCAGAGATTCTATCCGCCGCATGCTTACCTTAGAACCATCTGACGCCGAAATCAACAAGACCTATGAAGAAACTAAGTCTCAGTATGATATTCCGGCAACCAGAACCACCAGACAGATTCTTTGCAGCGACAAAGATACTGCTGACAAGGTTTATCAGGAACTTAACGACGGTGCAATCTTCGCTAAGATGGCCAGAGATTATTCTGTAGACAGTTCTTCAATGAACGGCGGTATGACTCAGGCAGCTCCTAAAGGTCAGTATAGCCCAGTTCTTGACGAAGCTATCTGGAACCTTAAGATTGGCGAATATTCTAAACCAATTGAAACTCCATATGGCTGGTATATCGTAAAGCTTGAAAGCGAAACCCAAGAAATCAAGGGCACTCTTGAAAAAGCAACAGCTAAGATTAAGAGAAACCTCCGCTCTACCTATGAAAATGAAGCTTTGGCTTCATTCATGAAGGGTATTGCAAAACAGGCTAAGGTTGTTCGCAATCAGGAAGTAATTGACCTCGTTGAATGATTACTGATTCCGACAACATCGAATAGCTAATAAGCAGGCGAGCTCGAAAAGAGTTCGCCTGTATATATTTAGGAGAATTGCATTTATGAGATTAGACAAGTATCTGCAGGTAACAGGCCTTATAAAGCGTCGCACACTTTCAAACGAAGCATGTAAGCTTGGACTTGTAAGCGTAAACAACGTAAAAGCCAAGCCAACCAAAGAAATAGCAGTAGGCGATATAATAGACATAAAGCTTGCAAAACGCGAAATGCAGATAAAGGTCTTACAGCTGATTTCAGGTAATTCCCTAAAAAAGAGCATCAGAGACGAATATTTTACTGTTCTAATCGACAAGGAACGCAAACCTGCTGACAATGAAGATTTCTGGGAGTCAGATGATGATAAATAAATTCAGCAAACCAAGACCAGACGGCATCAGAGCCAAGAAATCCCTGGGCCAGAATTTCTGTATAGATGAAAGAATACCCAACGAAATTATCACTGAACTAGCTCCGAACCCTAATTATTGTGTATGGGAAATTGGCCCTGGCAAGGGTGCTTTAACCAAGCGTCTTATCGAAACTGGTGCGGATATGCATTTGTTTGAAATTGACGAACGCATGAAAGAAATCCTGGAAGGAATATGCCCGAAAGAAAACATTACATGGGGTGATTTTCTTGAACTTAAACAGGAAGAACTGCCAACTCCAACTAAGCCTCTGCTGGTATGCGGCAACCTCCCCTATTACTGTGGTACCCCTATCATTAAGCGATTTTTGGAAAATGGTCCAACTCCAGCACGTTTAGTATTTCTACTGCAGCATGAAGTCTCTGTAAAGGCCTCAGTTCCGGTCAACCATAAGGAATACAGTTATTTATCCGTTCATACAGCTTTATTTGCTAAGGCAAGAATTGGTCATAAATATGGACCAGCTTCATTTGTTCCACAGCCCAAAATCGACAGCAGTGTTCTTATATTAGAACCAATCCAGATGAGCAATGAAGAACGCCAAAAACGCATAGAAGCATTAAAATATATATCTGCTCTATTCAACCAACGCAGAAAGATTGCCTTATCAACTTTAAAACGCACATTTCCTGCAACCAACTGGACAGAACGTTTTGAAAATCTAGGCCTTGATTCAATGGCCCGCCCGGAAAATATTTCCCCAGAGCAGTATTTACAACTTTTTGCAGACTAATAAGTTTTTTGTGCTATACTTGATATAGTATTTTTCTGAGGAGAGATGAGAATGACTGATTTTAGCAATAAAAAACATTTTACAGGGCTTAAAAGGGAACATTTTCAGCATCCATGGGATAAACAGGCAGTAGACGCCTTGCAGGCAATCCCAGGATTTGAGTATCTTGTTAAAAAATTGATGGAAGTTGGTTTTGAACAGTTTTTCCGAATGACGAACCTGGCAACCAATGTTCATGTAACAGGCAAAATGCTTCCAAATCTTCAGAAGATATTAAAAGAAGCTTGTCAAATAATCGATGTTCCAGAACCAGAACTATATGTTGCAACTGATCCTGTACCAAATGCTTACACCTATGGTCAGACAAAACCATTCATAGTTGTCACCTCAGGAATGCTTGAAAGCTTTAGCGAAGAAGAACTTCTTTTTGTAATTGGTCATGAATTAGGTCATATAAAATGTGGTCATGTTATGTATAAAACTATGGCCAAGCATTTTAAGCTTGTATTAGAAATTATTGCCAGTGCAACCTTTGGTTTAAGCGGCCTTATATCAACAGGATTAGAAATGGCTATTTTTGACTGGGAAAGGAAATCAGAGCTTTCAGCAGACAGAGCCGGTCTTATTTGCGTTCAAGACAGGCACATAACCAACAGAACCTTCATGAAGATGGCATGCGCATCACCGAAATTCTATGACCAGATGAGTGAAGAAGATTTTACCAAACAAATAAAAACCTATCAAGACGCAACAGATGCATCATTCCTCAATCAGGCCTATATAACTCTGATTACAGCCAGAATGACCCACCCGTTTACCGTATTAAGAGCTAAACAGATTGATGATTGGATAGAAAAAGGTGGATTTACCGATGTCACTGGCTTAACTTTGGAATAAATAACAATTTACAAAAAAGTTGATTATTATATATCAGCAAGGTATAATTGCTTACTATGATTTCAAGTTTAACAGGTTTTGGTAGAGCAAGTATTACAGACAATGCTGGACGTGTAAGCGTCGAGTTGAAGTCTGTCAATAATCGTTTTTTACAGATTGATACCCACTTACCTTATGGCTATAACTGGGCGGATGGTGCTATGCGCCAATATGTCAGCAATGTTATAAGCCGTGGCAAGGTTTATTTGCACCTTGAAATCGTCGATTATAACCCAAATCAGGACGTCATCATCAATAAGCCTCTGCTTAACAAGCTCATAGCTTTAAATGATGAAATCAGCGAATCAACCGGAAAGAAACTGCCAATGGCTCTTGATGGTTTATTATCTTTGCCTGGGGTTATGAAGGTCGATTCTGAAGAAGCAGATAATGATGAACTTTGGAAGCGTATCGAACCCGTTTTGGCAGAAGCAGTTAAGGCTTTTGTTGAAGCCCGTAAGCGTGAAGGCGAAAACCTTGCAAACGATATAAAGCAGCACGCACAGGTAATGCGCGAAACAATCGCAAAGATTGAAAAGCTACTTCCAGAATTCAAGGCAAATTTCATAACCAAGTTCACAGAAAGAATCAAAGAATTGGCTGGTCAAGCCGGTTTTGATGAATCAAGACTTGGTATGGAAATAGCTCTTTGGGTTGATAAAAGTGACGTAAGCGAAGAAATAGCAAGACTTTACAGCCATCTTAAGGAACTGGATAATATCCTTGGTTCTGACAAGCCGGTTGGCAGACGTCTTGATTTCTTAGTGCAGGAACTTAACCGCGAAGCTAATACCTTGAGCAGCAAAATCAATGATTTTGCAATTACTCAGTTAGCTCTCGATCTTAAGTGCGAAATCGAAAAGATTCGCGAACAAGCTCAGAACATCGAATAAGGAAACCCCGCATGAAGGTTCTTCTTTTAAATATAGGCTTTGGAAATGTTGTAGCTGCAGACCGCGTCGTGGCGATTGTCAGTCCCGGTTCTGCGCCAATTAAGCGTTTAAAGGAAGACGCCAAAGAACAGGGTCGCCTTATAGATGCAAGTTATGGTCGAAAAACAAGAAGCATCATCGTTACAGATTCAAATCATGTAATCTTGTCGGCCATAAACCCAGAAACTGCGGCTCTCCGCATGATGGGCAAGAAAACCAGTCAGAACCCTGAAGATGAAGACTCTGATGATGTTGTAGTTCTTCAGGATGATAACACTGACGAAACTGATTTAGATTCAACGGAGGTTGAAGTATGAAATTCCGCTCTAGAAGTGAAATAATTAACAAGATTCCTAACAAATACGATGCAGTTATGGCTATTTCTAACCGCGTAAAAATGCTTGTAGAAGGCAAACAGCGCCTTGTAGAAGAATATGACGATAACTACATTAAAGTAGCTATGGAAGAAATCGCTTCAGGTGCTCTGGAAGTTGAAATCAGCGAAAAGAAAGACAACTAAGAAGCAGAACGTATTAATAGCGTTTAACAAAGGCATTGCTAGTGCTCAAGGCATTGAACTAGCAATGCTTTTTTCGCATGCAGGGTTTGATGTAAAATCTATCTTTTTTGAAGGAGCAGAAGAGTATGTATCTGCGGCCGCCATCAAAGATATAACAGAACATTCACCCTGGTCTTCATCGCATAAACCAGGCTGGGTAAAAGCTGATTTTAAAATAGACACAGCAATAGTAATAGAACCGGAAGGAACCCCTGGAACTGGGGACTTGGGGTTGGGGGTTGGGAGAAATACAGCCTTTTCTAACCCCAATGATGAACCTCAGTTTTGTGAGAAAGCTTCTTTAAATAAAGAATTCACAGCATGCATAAATAACCGATGTAAGAATATCAAAATTCTGACAGCAGAAGCAAACCGTGAAAGCTTCGCCACTAGAGCAATAAATTATGAAATTATAACTCTACCAGATAACTTATTGAAGATGCATGAAGTTTTTGAAGGGATTTTAGCTGATGTTGTAAAATTAACAGCCTCAAAAGCCCTTAATGGTGGTATTACTTACTGTTTTAATGGTGATATCAGCAGTATAGAATATATTAAAGATTTAAAAACAGCATTTGAAGAATACGGAATAGAAGAAAAAGCAGAACTAGGAGACCGGGAACTGAGAACTGGGGAAACCGCCCATAGTTCAGACTATAATGAGCTTTCAAAGTCTCGTGGTGATTCAAAGTTTTTAGCTTCCGAAATCGTTATTGGCAGAGAATCCAAAACAATCAGAATTCTACTTGAAGATAACGGTGATAAGCATCCAGAGAATGGCTTAATATATTTAAACAAACATAAAAACGGTTTAATAATCACTGATAGTATTGAAATCAGACTTCTGCCAGATTTCAGCTGTAAGAGCTGCTTCTCAAAGTTTATAGAATACTTGAGAGAAGAAATGGACAGAGAATAAAGCTACAATGCTTTAAAACAAAATCCGAACTGAGGTAAACATGAATTACGTAGAAGTTGCTTTTGCCAATCAGATTGCAGACGGAATCTTCACATATCACATCAGCGAGGAACGCGAGTTACCGCTAATCGGAGCACGTGTTATTGTTCCACTTCAATCCAGAAAGCTAGTTGGCTATGTCATAAGAATTCACCAGGAAATGCCAGCTTTTAAAACAGTTGAATTAGGTGAAGTATTAGACCCTACCCCGTTAATATCCCCGACAATGTTTGAGCTTGCAAGACAGATAGCTCATTCCTGCGTATGCAATATCGGTGAAGTTTTAAATACAATGCTGCCAGCAGGTATCAAACAAAGCCTGGTCAGACAGATAAGAGCCTTACCAGAAGCTTCAACTGCTGAGCCATTGCAAGAAGGCTTAAAGTATCTCATAGATTTCGGAGATTGGACAAATTACGCAAGTTTTTGCAAAAACTATTCTTTAACAGGTTCCAAAATAAACAGATGGCTTGAAAAGGGTTATGTTGAAATGCAATATAGCCTGACAGAAGCTCAGGGACCAAGAATGATTAAGGTATTGCGCCTTAACAGCGAAATGCCAATTGAACTAGCAAAGCTCACAGCTAAAGAAAAGCTTGTCATGGAAGCAATAATGACCTGCAATACAGCCCCTACAGCAGCCGCGCTAGCAAGGAAGGCGCAGGTCAGCTCTTCCCCTATTAATGGACTCAAGAAAAAAGGTCTTCTTATTGAAGTAGAAGAAAGAGTAATCAGAGAAGCAGCGACCCAAGACTATTACAAGCGTGACGCAGCTCCTATACCAGAACTGAATGAAGAACAGAAGGGTGTATTAGACGTTATAAAAAACGCTTTCGAAAGCGATAAAAAGCCAGTTTTAGTAAGAGGTGTAACCTGTTCCGGCAAAACCGAGGTTTATCTGCGATGGGTTTCACATATATTGGAACAAAAGCGCACAGCCATAGTACTAGTTCCCGAAATATCACTGACCCCGCAGATGATGAAGCGTTTCATAGATCGTTTCGGAACAAGTGTAGCCATTCTTCACAGCAAGCTTTCTGACGGCGAACGTTTTGACCAATGGGAAAGAATCAGACGTGGTTTATGCCCGGTTGTTGTCGGTGCCCGCTCTGCGGTTTTCGCTCCCCTACCAAATCTTGGAACCATAATCCTGGATGAAGAAGGGGAACCAACCTTCAAGCAGGCAAATTCACCACGTTATCATGCCAGAGAAGTTGCTGCCATGCGCTGCAAACTGGAAGGCGGCCTTCTTGTAATGGGTTCTGCAACACCTACAATAGACTCTTACCAGAATTGTCTAAATGGCAAATATCATCTCTGCGAAATGAATAACCGAGTCAGCAACCGTCAGCCTCCTAAGGTTGAGATTGTAGACATGAGAAAAGAGCTTGTAACCAAGAAACAGCGCTCAATGTTTTCTGAAGCATTGACTTCAGCGATAGCACAAACCTTAAAAAACAAGAAGCAGGCCATTCTTTATTTGAACCGACGTGGCTACTCAACCTTCGTATTATGTGCAGAATGTGGTGAAGCAGTAAAATGCTCCAAATGTAATATTTCCATGGCCTACCATATAGGAAGTCAGGTTCTTCGATGCCATTACTGCGGTGAATTGCAGGAGGTTCCAAAGGTTTGTCCTAAGTGCCAGAGCAAAAAGATTAAATTCTTCGGGGCAGGCACCCAGATGATTGAAGCTCAAGCTAAGGCATATTTCCCAACAGCGAGAGTTCAGAGACTTGACTCTGATGTTGTAACCACCAAAGGCAGTATGGAACATATTCTTGACTCTTTTGGCAGAGGTGAAATAGATATTCTTATCGGCACCCAGATGGTCGCAAAAGGGCTTGATTTTCCGAATGTAACCCTTGTTGGAATCATTGCTGCAGATAGTTTATTAAAGCTACCGGATTTCAGGGCATCTGAACGTAACTTCTCACTATTAGCCCAGGTAGCCGGGCGCGCTGGCCGTGGCGATTCCCTTGGCAATGTAGTTCTTCAAACCTATAGTCCAGAGCATCACTCTATTCAGCATGCACTGACTGAAGATTTTCATGGTTTCTTTGATGAAGAAGCCAAGCTTCGCAAAGAAGCGCAATTCCCGCCATTTATTGAGCTGGCTCATTTTGTTATTGAAAGTCCGCACAGAGAAAAAGCCATGCAAACAGCTCAGAAGCTATATGACCTGTTTGCCAAGCATCCAAAAGTAAACCAGGCTTTTCTTTTTGGTCCAGCACCAGCAGCCTTGGAACAAATAAATAACAATTTCAGGTATCAGGTCATGCTTAAAATGCCTGATTTAGAAACCTTGATAAATACAGTAAAAGAAGTTACAGACCAGCTTAAGAAGCCTAGTGACACAAAGCTAAACATCGATATTAATCCATACTTCATGATGTGAGAGTAAGCTCGAAGCGTGAAGCTAGAAGCTGGAAGCTGGAAGCTGGAAGCAGGACGTTATTTTATATGAAGAGAGTATAAAGCTTGTTTCAATAGGCTTTTGGCTATTAGCTTTTGGCTTTTGGCCGAGATTGCTGAAAGCTCTAATCTTTACTGGTTTTATGACTTAGTCACAATGCATATTTGACACATGAAATAGAAAATGTATATACTAGAAAAAACGGGGGAACAATCTATGAACATGCAAGAAGCTTCCAGGCTAATACTTGTGCTTAGAGCTGCGGGCTGGAATGAAAAAGACATAAATGATTTTATCCTCTACATTGAAACAGGTGATGAACAATATAAACCTCTGAATATTCAGAATAAATAATCAAGTTATAAAAAAAAGGGCAGTCGAATGACTGCCCTTTTTTATTGCGATATTCTGGGGCTTGTGATAGAATTCACAACTAAAATAATATATTATTTCGGAGTTTATTTTATGAAATACAGAATTCTTCATTATGGCGAAGAAGAATTAAGAGAAGTTTGTAAGCCAGTAGAAAAAATCGACGACGACCTCAGAAAGCTTGTCGATGATATGTTCGAAACCATGTATGCAGCTAACGGTGTTGGTCTTGCAGGTCCACAGATTGGCAAAAACATCAGACTTGTTGTTATAGACTGTGGTGAAGACCCAATCGCTATGGTTAATCCGGTAATTTTAAAGAAATCCGGAAAAGAAAACGGTCCTGAAGGCTGCCTCTCACTTCCTGGTCTTAGCGAAAACGTTACCAGAGCGACTAAGGTTGTAGCTGAATACACTGACCCGAATGATGGTGAAGTATATGAAGTTGAAGCAGAAGGCCTCTTAGCCAGAGCTATCCAGCATGAATTAGACCATCTTGAAGGTGTTGTATTTATTGATCACATTTCTAAGGCTCGTAAGCTTCAGATAAAGAACGAACTTGAAATAATCAAGCAAGGCGGCACTCTTTACGAAGAAGGCGAAGAAGAAGCCGAAGAAGGTTCACCAATCGAGGCCAATTAATTATGTCAAAAGCAGCAAAGCCATACAGAGTTGTATTTATGGGCAGTCCGGACTTTTCCGTTCCATGCCTCAAAGAGCTTTATAAATCATCAGATTTTGAAGTTGTAGCTGTCTATTCAATGCCAGACCGTCCAAAGGGACGTGGCAAAACCCTGACTCCAACTCCAGTAAAGGCTTTTGCCTTAGAACATAATATTCCGGTCAGAACTCCATCAAGCTTTAAAAAGGAACCGGAAGAAATAGAAGTTCTCCGTTCTTTTAAGCCTGATTATTTAGCAGTAGTAGCCTATGGTCTGATTCTTCCACAGGCAGTTCTTGATATTCCAACAATTGCCCCAGTAAATCTTCATGCATCATTGCTTCCAAGCTTCAGAGGCTCTTCCCCAATGCAGTATGTTCTTTTGAATGGCTGCAAGGAAACAGGTAATACTGTTATGCTAATGAGCAAGGGTATGGACGAAGGCGATATGCTGGCAGTAAGCCATTTACCAATCGAAGAAGAAGACGATCTTGAGGCTGTCCACGACAAGCTTTGTGCAAATGGTGCGCCATTACTGGCCAAAACTCTTGCCGAATATGCAGAAGGTAAGATTACCCCTGTTCCTCAGGATCATTCTAAGGCTACCTATACAGCTAAGATTACTACAGAAACAGCTAAGATAGACTGGAATAAGCCAGCCGATGAAATCCGTAACCTTATTTATGCAATGAGCCCATTTCCAGGTGCATGGTTCAACTGCGACAATGACACAAGAATAAAGGTTTTCAGAGCAAAAGTTGTTGAAGGAAAACAGAATTCCCAACCTGGTGAAATTATTTCCTGCTGCTCCAAAACCGGTATTATTATAGCTTGTGGCAACAACACAGCTATTAAACTTATCGAGCTCCAGCGTCCAGGCAAAAATCGCATGAGCGATCAAAGCTTCCTGTGCGGCTGCTCCAGCCTTAAATTGAAGGATTAACACCGTGAATACCAAAATAATTCCACCTCATGCAACAGTAAAAAGACTTTCAATATATTTAAGGTTTTTAAATTCTCTTGGGAAAGACATAAAGATGGTCTCCTCCCAGGAATTAGCCAAAAAGCTTGCCCTTAACCCTGCTCAGGTTCGCAAAGATCTGGCTTATTTCGGTGATTTTGGGAAACGCGGTGTTGGTTATTCTGTAAAAAAACTCCGAGAACAAATCAATAAAATTCTTGGTCTTCATAAAACAAGAAACGTTGGCATTGTTGGTGTCGGTCGTCTTGGTATGGCCCTCGCCTGCTATCCAGGCTTTGAAAAACGCAATTTTAAGGTTTGTGCACTTTTTGACAAGCAGCCTAAGCTCTTAGGGGTAAAAGTCGGTGAAACAAATGAAATATCCGATATTCAGACGCTTCCAAGGCTTGTTAAAGAGAAGGAAATAGAAATACTTATCCTTGCTGTTCCCGCAGAAGCAATCAAAGAAATTCACGATATGGTCATGCTTTCAGGTGTAAAAGCAGTGCTTAATTTTGCACCATTCAAGCTTCTTTCTACCGAAGACGTAGAGGTTCACAACGTTGACCTTACCACAGAGCTTGAATTCCTCAGTTACAGCCTTAACCTTCGTGATGAAGTAAAAAATGACGCAGGCGAAGAAGTGTACGGCATACCAACTGAGCTACTGTAATAAAGTTGACCATACAAGCCAAGCGTGATAGGATTTAGATAAGAAATTAATCGGAGTATATCAATGAGTCTTAGCATTAATTCAAATTTTGAAAATGGCGTAACAGTTATAACAATAGAAGGCGAAATCACCTTTGAAAACTCTGCTGAACTTCGTGAAAAGATTGATGAAGAATGCAATGCAGGACACTACAACATCGTAATAGACCTTATTGGTTTAAAATATATGAGTTCAGCCGGTATGGGTGTTCTGGTTCATGGTTTGAAGCAGACAAGATCCAACAACGGTGACTTGAGACTTATCAATCTCAGCGAAAAAATGCACAGAGTATTTTTGATTACTCAGTTCACAAACAATTTTAAGATTCTGAAAACCTTAGAAGAAGCAGTAAACTCCTTTGCAGCTAAATAAAAGAAAGTAGCAGGTGATCGCTATTTCTCTACAACAGCTTTTTGATGCCGTTAAAGTTTATAATCCCGGTGCGGATCTTTCCCGCATAGAAGAAGCCTATTATTTCGCAGAAGAATGCCATAAAGGCCAATATAGAGCTTCAGGCGAGCCATTCTTCCTTCATCCGGAAACAGTAGCTTTGATAGTAGCCTCGGAATTGAAGCTGGACGTAACTTCAATCTGCGCTGCCCTGCTTCATGATGTTGTAGAAGATACTCCTGTTACAACTGCCGATATTGAAAAGCGTTTCGGTCGCAATGTTGCTGAAATAGTTGAAGGTGTAACCAAACTCAACAAATGCTTTTTCACATCTGCTTCTGCTGCTCAGGCTGCCAGTTTCAGAAAAATGATCCTTGCCATGACCAAGGATTTAAGAGTTATTCTCATTAAGCTGGCAGACAGGATACATAACGTAAGAACCCTACAGTTCAAACCTATTCAAAAGCAGAAAAACACAGCCCGTGAAACCTTGGAAATATATGCTCCACTGGCTCACCGACTTGGTATCTATAAATTTAAATCAGAATTTGAAGAACGCTGTTTTAAGATTCTTCAACCCGAAAAAGCAGCTGAAATAGAAAAATTTCTAGAAGATTCCGGTGTTGAAGCTGAAGCCAACCTTCAGGAAGCCATGAGCAAAATTCGTGAGCATCTTAAGGAATTCGACATTGAAGCCACTATTTCTGGTCGCCCTAAGAGCGTATATTCTATTTATAACAAACAGCGCAAATATCAGACAACGCTAGACGGTCTTTACGATTTTCTTGGAATCCGCATTTTAACAGATTCAGTAAAAGACTGTTATGCTGTTCTTGGTATGGTTCATAAATATTACAAGCCAATACCAGGCCATTTCAGAGATTATATTGCTGTTCCAAAAGCAAACCTTTACCAGTCTCTTCATACTTCTGTATTATTCAATGGTAAGCCATTGGAAGTTCAAATCAGAACCTATGAAATGCATCAGGTAGCCGAAGAAGGCATCGCTGCTCACTGGGACTATAAGGAAGCCGGTAATAGCAACGGTGACTGTAATACTCAGGAATACAAAGAAAAGCTTTCATTCCTGCGTAATATAATACAGACCTTGAACGATATTACAGATGCTTCAGAATTCATGGACAGCGTCAAGGTTGAAATTACAGAAAAGGTTGTTTATGTATTTACCCCAAGAGGTGAAGTTAAGGAATTACCAAAGGGTTCTACACCTATTGACTTTGCTTATGCTATACATACAAAGATTGGGGAACAATGCGCAGGCGCCATAGTAAACGGAAAAATTGTTCCACTCAGCTATACTCTCGAAAACGGTGACTGTGTATCAATCAACGTAAACAAGAACCAGAAAGGTCCCAAGAAGGACTGGTTGAAAATAGTAGGTAGCACCAATACCAAGCGCAGAATCAGAGCCTGGTTAAAGAAGGAAAATCGCGATGAATACATACTTCAGGGCGAAAATGAATTCTTAGATGCCTTCCAGAAAATGGGTGGTGACCGAGAAACAGAAAAATCCTTCCACTCAGGTGCTTTTGGAAACCGCGTAAAAGAGCTTGGTTTTACATCATTAGATGATTTCTATGCTGCCATAGGTGCAGATGAAGTAAAACCACTTCAGATGGTAACCAAACTTTTCCCTGACCTGGCCAAGCAGAAACGCGATGAGCAACTGGCAGCAAAGCAGGCTAACAAATCAAAGGTTGTAAAGAAGAAAGCCAATAAAGGTCCTCGCATTATATGCGGTGGTCTTGATGGAGCTTTGATTAAGATTTCAAAATGCTGCAGCCCGATTCCTGGAGATGACATTATTGGTTACATAACCCGAGGTCGTGGCGTTACAGTCCACAAAAAAGACTGTCCAAATGCCAAGAGCCTAGAAAGTGATGCCGATCGTCTCATAGACGTCAGATGGGATTATGGCATAGAAGATGAAATCTTTGGAACCGCTGACGATTATCAAGTAAAAATCAGAGTAGAAACTGCAGCCCAAAAGGGTATGCTGAATTCTGTAACAAGTGTTATTGCTAATCTTGGTATTAATATCATTTCTGCTTCCTGTAAAACTACAAGACAAAAAATTGGCGTTCTTGATTTCATAATTGAAGTAAAAGACTCAGTAATGCTTAAAGAGCTGCTTTATTCAATATCTAAACTAGTTGGCGTAACAAATGCCTATAGAGTAGAAAAGAAACCAGAAACAGCAGAAAAGCCTGCAAAAAAATCTAAGCAAAACAAAGGCAAGGATAAAAAGGCTAAGAAATAATGGCAAAAAAGGCACAAACAATAGAAAGCAATGAAGTCGAAGCAGTCGACCTTATTAGCATGCTTTCTATGCCTGACGTAGCAGACAGCTATGACCAGGAACTTGTCATTCCTGAAACAGAAATAGACCTGATGGCATTGGGCGCGGAAGAGTTAGCAGCAGAAAAAGCATTACCAGCCAATTCTGGCACTAGCTTATCAGCCCAAAGCAACACTATCCAGTCAAAGCCTCCTGTTGCTACGCCGCGCACATCAGCCCCCACTCCATCTACTCAGTCTGTTACCCCTATTAAAACCTCTGCTTCTAAAATATTGCAGAAGCTTGATGGTTTTGAAAATGATACTTTTGAGAATATCATTAAAGACATTTCTGTCTGCAAGCGTTGTGGTCTATGCCAAACAAGAACCAATGTTGTTCCAGGAGTAGGGAATCAGCATGCGAAGCTTGTTTTAATAGGTGAAGCCCCAGGGGCAGATGAAGATGCTCAGGGAATTCCATTTGTTGGTAAAGCCGGTCAGCATCTAGATAAGATATTAGCTGCTGCTGGCTTCAAGAAAGAAGAAATTTACATCTGCAATATTTTAAAATGCAGACCACCCAACAATAGAGACCCGAATTTGGATGAAATGACAGTTTGTACTCCATTCCTGCAAAGACAGCTTGCTTTAATAAAGCCTAAGATGATTGCATGTCTAGGAAATATTGCAGCGCATTATGTCATAGGGCCTTCCGTCCCAGGCATAACAAGAATACACGGCCAGTGGTTCCAGTCTATTTTTGGAATTCCAACCTTTGCCATGTATCATCCGTCATATCTGATCCGTTCGGCAAGCCGTGAAAAAGGTAGCCCTAACTGGCAGATGTGGCAGGATATAAGAGCATTAAAGGCTAAGTATGATAGCTTAAAGTAAGGTCGGCGTTGCCGACGTGAAAACTTGCTGACGCAAGAGTGAAGAATTATTGCTTCGCAATAATAGTGAAAGGTCGCAAGCGACCGTGAAGGTCTACTTTGTAGACGTGAAAAGCGCCTTTCGGCGCGTGGATTTTAGCCAAGCAACGGCCAGAATTACTGCTTATAAAAGCCCGTTCGGTGCATTGATTTTTGCTTTTCACTATGATAGAATGCTAGTTAGAGATATAAAAATGAAAAGCAAACAGACCCAACTGGCTTTTATGCCTATTTTTGTGCTATGCCTTTGCCTAGCTTGTCTTGGCATGGGTTGTCTTGGTTTGGGCGGTAGCGGTGATTCTGGAAATATAATAATCAATCCAACCTCAAAGCTTTCGATTTCAGGAAGAGCCTATTTTGCAGAACGTCAGCTTTATGGCAATATCCCAATAGTAGTCAAGAATTTTCAAAAAGAAACAGTAGCCGTAACAACAACAGATTCAGGTGGTTATTATTCCTTCAGCAATATCGCACCTGGCATATATTATGTTTCAGCTACGACAGGTGAAAGCGAAGTAACCTTCGCAAACATGATACAAGTCACAGATCAGGGTTGCACAGAAATAAGCCCTGCATCACTGTTGAGTGTAACAGACGTAGTCATTGACGAAATAAGTTCAGGCTCATTTCACATAGATTTTCATACAAATCGTTCTTGCCGAGCTTCTTTGGAATATGGACCTGCCGGCGGTTATTTAAGAACAAAGACCATAGGTCAGGCTGGTCAGACTCACCACGAAGCAACAATAAGCGGTCTTAATCTGCTAACCAACTATGAAATCTCTATTCATATAACTGGTGATGACGGCCAGGAATTTGTGATGAATGGTTTAAACGCCAACACAATAAGCTCTGTAGGCTGTAACAATCTGGCAATCAATATAAACAACGGTGATTACGAAACAAGCAGTCGCAACGTAACAGCTTATTTAAATGCAGAAAACTGTTCACAGATGCGCTTCAGTGAAAATTATACAATGGACGACGCCACATGGCTCAGTTATTCGCCAACCTACAGTCATACCTTCTCTAATTCATCGGCTGGTATTAAACGCCTGTATGTTCAATTCAAAAGTGATGACGGTGTTGTATCACCAATTCAGTCGGACTCTATTATCTTTACTTCAACGGGCTATATAGGAATATGGATTAATAATGGTGAAGCAGTAACTTGCAATTCAGCCGTAGTCATCAGCGCTATTTATCCTGGCGCTTCCCAAATGATTGTTTCAGAAGACACCAATTTTGCAGGCTCCTTCTGGGAACCATATTATGCAACAAGAAACTGGACCTTCACAGGCACCGATGGCATAAAGAGTATTTACTGTAAATTCAAAGGTGGCACCGCTAATCCTGATGAAGTTTTTAAAGCTTCAATTATGTATGACACAACCCCACCAACAGTTGAAATGATAGTAAATAATGGTTCTTCGGTTACAGCAACAACCTCTGTCAATATCGTTTTCTCTTATTCAAGCATTCCTTCACACATGAAGATAACCAATGGTGTTGCCCCAGATCCGGCTCAGGAATGGAGTTCTTTTAGAACCCCAGTAGATTGGACTATTCCGACTGGGGATGGCAGCAAGGTAATCTACTCATTGTTCAAGGATTCGGCAGGCAATGAATATGGGCCACTTTCTGCCGCAATAACCTTAGACACAGTAGCTCCTACAGGCAACACTATTTCTGTATTGGAAAATGACAGTTCCACTTCAGCAGTTGCAACATTCTCTCTTATTGATGATTTGCCTAAATACCTGCATTTTAATGTTACAGACGCTTCAACCTATAAGGTTCACTATTATGTTGGTCCGGCAACTACAACTCCACCAACAGATTACTTAGAATTATTTACGCCATTCAGTCCAGTTGAATTGGGAACAAACAATCTTGTATTGGGTGATAACAAAATGTGGGCCTATTTCTCTGATGAAGCAGGCAATAATGGTTTTATCCAGAATACCACACTCAGAGTAGAAGGTCCTGAAATAAACGTTTCCCCGGCATCAGTAAGGCTGATAACCGAGCAGGAGCAGCAATTTACTACCACTCTGAAAAATATTGAAGAAATTAATGTAGGTGATATTATATGGTCTGTAGCCAGCGGTTCTGGTTATATAGACAATACAACGGGTATTTATACAGCACCTGCTTTTATTACTTCGGAACAGACAGCTACAGTCAGAGCTACCTCTAAGTTACGCTCAAGCCTTTACGGTGAAGCTACCGTCACATTAATCCCTTCTGTAGAAATAGCTTATCTTTACACAGATAAAGACGGTAACATCCAAAGAACCAAGACTCCTCTTACGTCTCAGATTAAGCCAGGCACAACAGTTACTTTTGATGTTTATGTCTATAACTCAAAGAATGGTATAAAATTAACTTCAACTCCACTAATTGGTGAAGCAACAACTTCAACAGCCGTTAAAGAATATGGAAGTCAAACAACCATTACCTATAAGGCTCCTGCAACAATAACCGGTGAATCAGCAACAGTAAATCTAGAATTCAGTGTTGAAGACAGCAGCAGTATCACTGGCAATATCGAATGCACAATATCAAACGGTGCAAACTTGAATTTAAAGCCATCATCTGATAAAGCTCAGCGTGCACTTCCTTTAACAGTAACAGCCTCTGTTACCAATGATGCAACTCCCAAGGTAATAAAATGGACTATCAGCCCGTCCAACATCGGTAGTTTCTCAGAAACCGACAAAAGTCTTAATGAAACAACAACAGGCCCTGTCACAGATCACACTGTAAAATTTTACCCAGCTTCTCCAACAAAAATAACAAACGCCTCTATTACTGCAGAAATAGTTGGAAGCGTTCCATTGGTAAAGGCCCAGACTAGCTTCAAGGTATATCCGCCAATGAGTTTGTCTATTGAACCTCAAGAAGCAGTAGCAATGCCAAAGGTAGAACCTATAACCTTCAATGTAAACAATATTGAATATTTGATTGACGGTACAAGCGAAGACTTAAAATGGGAATTTAAGAATTCTAGCGGCTTTGACTATGTGGAAGCCAATGGCAAGTTATATGCAGATAAAGGCAGACTAACCTTAGTAAACAACAATGAAGTAAAATACGAAAGGCCAACAAAACTGCCAAGCAGCATTGGAGAATCTGATACAGTATTCATCAGAGCGACTTTAAAAGCAGATGAATCAGCTTCTTTTACAGCAAAGGTGGACTTAGCACCAGATGTAAATGTAACTATATATAAAGATATTTCAAAAACCCAACCTATTACAACAGCAGCAACAGTTATCGAAGTAGGCACCTTACAGTTCTATGCAAAAGTAGAACCTGAAAATTTAAGTAATAATTCTATCACTTGGACGGTTAACGGCGTCGCTAAGTCAGACCAGTATGGCGAAATTGACAGCAACGGCAAGTATATCGCTCCATCAATAACAGATAGCACTAAAGTAACTATTAGAGCCGCCTCCAATTATGACCCAACTAAGTATAAGGAAGTTGAAGTCACTTTAAGCGATTTCTGGGAACCCAAAATGGCAAATATGGTTGACTCAGATACTTCTGAACCAATTGCCATAAGCTGCTTATTTGTAGACCCAATGCAAGATAATGAAGGTAATTTTGTAGTCTATGCAGGAACAGGAGCAGAAAATAAATTTGGTTACTATGGTCTCTATTGGGCAAAGTTCTCAAGCACATCTGGCGATACCTCATTTAAAACCAATAATTGGCAACCAATTAATTCAGAAATAAGCTCTTTGAATTTTAAAAGAGTGAACAAAGAAAGCTATCTGATTTATACAATTGCCATGACAAGAAACCAGGATATATACGTCAGCACAGCTGGTGGCATCTATTGCATTCAGATAGATCCAAATACAAGAGTACCTACAAGCTGTAATCTGCTTGAAGCCAAGCCAGGTTATCCCAGCAGTAATATCTATGATGATCCGTATCCTTCAGATGATCCAATACTTGCCCTAGATTCCAGAGAAACCACTCAAGGAACAGAACTCTTAGCCGGCGGCACAAAAGGTATATATACTATTCTTATGAATTCACCATACGTATATGCTAAGGTTCAAAGACTAATAGACAGCCGTTCCAGATATCATACCATGGAAACAAGAACTTGGACCGAAGTAATTCCTGAAACTCCATATGCAAGTGCTAGCACAGTTCAGAGAGAAGCGTCTCATTGGAGTTATGATACTACTCCAAATCCTATAGAAGCCAAGGTTCTCTCGATAAAATATGATAACCTGAATAAATCACTTTATTTTGGTACTGATTCCAACAAAGTTTATTACTGTCCATCTCTAGCAACGAATATAGATAGAGTAACTGGAACAATATGGGCAAATACGGTAGGAACTGAAACAAGAAATGTTTATGCCCCAAGCTATATACCTATATACGTTGAGAATACTGACTATCCATCAAATGGTCAGGTTGGAGCAACTCCAATGGCATTAGCTTTGGATGTTATCAACACAAACACCCTTTGGACCGCTACCACAAACGGGGTATATCGTTCAATAGATTATGGTATGAATTGGACTTCGCATTCTTTTGGCGGTGTTGATACCAACAGTAAAGCAATCATAGTCGACCCCAACAATACAATCAACGTAATGGCCGGTAGCGAAGACGGACTTTACAGAACAGTAAACGGCGGTGCAAACTGGACACGTATAAGAAGTGGGTTGGGGAATTACAAGACGATTACCGCATTGGGTCAGGCTGCCGGTGCTGCTGGCGACAAGCGTAAGGTATGGGTAGGAACAAGCGGTGGCGTGTTTATGGGGAAACAGTCATTGGCGTTGGAATAAAAGAATGTCGGCCTTTGGCCGACGTGAAAATTTGCTTTCGCAAAGTGAAGACCTACCGCAGAGCGGTAGGAGTGAATACCCTTCGGGTGTGAAAACTTGCTTGCGCAAGAGTGAAATACGCCTTTCGGCGCGTGGATTTTAGCCAATGGAGATAATTACGCTATTCGGCGCGTGGGTATTTGCCAACAGAGAATACGCCTTTTATATTAATGTCGCTTCAAGCGGCTTTTTTTTACCAGTTCAGACCGCAGCGGACACGCACGATACGATTATTTACTTTATCAGCAATATACAAGTCTGAAAGTGCATTTGAGCCGCATATTGCTATATCACAAACGCCATTTGTACCAAAAACAGGCTGATTTGCAGTTGCTCCGGCAGAACCGAAGGAATAGAGATAATCACCGGTATTTGTATCTATAACATGAACCTTAGCATTGCTAGTGCTTGTGACATAAAGTTTCCTGGTGCTGTTGCTATAAGTCAGATATGATGGAGATGTAATTCCGTTATAAACAGCTGTAATATTGCAGTCGCTATTCATCTTAAGAACTCTATTATTGCCAGTATCAGCTATAAAAATATTATCATTATCAATGAACTTTATAGCCAATGGATTGCTAATAACCTGTGAATTCAAATCCAATGCCCCAGTAGACGCACTAAGCTTTTTAACAAGGTTATGAGTTTTGTCTGTTACAAACAAGCTTCCACCAGATACTGTGATATCCCCAACCTGATTTAGACTTGCATCAGATGTGCTTGAAAACTCAATATCATCACCACCAGATGTCAAATCACTGGTTTTCCATTTCTGAAGCTTTAAGTTACTAGAATTATCACCACTCAAAGTATAAAGTGTCGAGCCTGAAACATCGAAGCCCATCATACTCCAGTTCGAAGCCCAATTAGAGATATCATAACTGGTTGGAACAATGGAAATGTCACCACTTTCAGTTCCAGATTCACTAGAACTACTCTTTCGCAAGAGTTTATTAAGCTGATACTGAGTTCCACTCTTGGTCGCAACAAAAAGATCTGAATCATTGCTAGCAGCCATTGTTTCTGCGCCATTGTAGCCATCATAGGATTCACAATTCCAAACCCAGAAAGAATAAGTAGTTGAAGCCTGAACTCCCAATTCATCTTCAGCTATAATAGAATAGGTATAGCTGCCAGGACTCAGATTCATTAAGAAATCCTTCGGATCAACAGCAGAGCCGGCCACAACAGACTTTGTGCTCTGGGAAATATCAAGCCATGTAATAGAAGCAACCTCTACTGGTGTAGCAGCAGTATTTTTAGCTACTGTCTTGAAATTAAGCATTGTTCCTCTAGACAATACTATAATAGGATAAGAAATACCAGATACACTACCCTTTCCGTTTCCTATTGACGTTGGAGATACAATTGCAGGAGCAGTAGTAAAGGTTGGTCTAGAATCCACTAATACCATTGATTTTGCGGTATGTGTAACACCAGAAGAATCTGTACCACTATAGTTTATTGTTCTCCAGCCTCTTGTGAAGGTCGAAGAATTGGCACTGCTGCCAGTTCCTGAAAGCTTAGAGTCATCTGAACTCCAGTTCATAGTAATGTAATCTGGTAATGTATTACCACTTAAAGCTACATTAGAGCCTATATCAAAACGTGTGCCTGAAGCAGGAGAAGTAACTTTTGGTACATCAATACCAGTAGTAATCTTTATATACGTGCTACTAGTCTGATTTGGCGGATATTGTGAATCTACGCCTACCATTCTGATATACCAGGTTCCTGTACCTATATCAGCAGCAGATACACTGATAGATGTGGTTCCTTCACCAAGCTTCTTTTCTGTTCCTGTTGTAGAAGAACTTCTATACCATGTAATTCCACTAGTTGGCAGGTTAGTAGTGCCATCACCTTTTTGGGCAGTACCAGTGAAAGTCAATGTCTGGCCGCCAAAATAATAAGAATCTGTAGTCGGAGATGTGATTGTAACTATAGGATCCTTATTTACGACAACATTAGAAGCAGCAATCTTCTTAACACCGGCACTATCAACAGCCGTTAAAGAAATTGTATATGTGCCAAGTCCAAGATTTATAGAACTTGCAGTAGTTGTTGTAGTTGCTATACCTCCAGAGCAGTATTGCCAAGTTTTTGCTGTAAAAGACGGGTTTTCTGAAACAGCAGATAAATTTATACTTGCTGGAGCATCAGTATATTTACTGTTATTTACTGGAGAAGATAAAGCAGGAACAGGATGTCCATAATAGAAGGATGCCCATGCAGTATCGAAAGAACCGAACTTGTCTGTTGCTGTTAATGCAATAGTATAGGTGCCTGCTGTGTTACCAATATCAGAGCTAGAAAATACAACGGGATTTACACCATTAATAGTCTGCTTTAATCCGGAGCCAATACCAGTTCCAGAATAAAGCTTCCAGGTAAGACTGGCTGTATCTACATCTGAGTTATCCTGAGCACACTTTGCGTCACCTTGGAACCTCAGTTGTTCGCCTGGAGCCAAAGCAAAATAGTATGAATTTGAAGCAGTATCTCCAGCGACAGGAGTTCCTTCAAAGAATTTCTGTATATGTATTGATGGACGATTATTGACCAAGATAGTTTTAGTAGCAGATTTTTCTCTACCAGAAGCGTCGGTTCCTTTATAAGTAACAGTATAATTATTCGGACTAGTAAAGGTCTTGGTAGTGGTAACAGCTGTAGCTCCAGCCACACCATTGAAATACCAGGTCATGCCAATATGAGCATTACTGTCTTCATTGCCTTCAAAGGTAATTCCACTAGTCCCTTCAGACAACATGAATTCTGTTCTATCAGGCTGTATAATCTCTGGAAGAATATGGCCATAATAGAAGGTTTGAACGCTTTCGTTAGTGAATCCGAGAGCATCTTCAGCCTCTAATGTTATAGTATATGTGCCTGCTCCACTGGTAAATGATGAGCTATTCAAGGTAACTGTTTTATCAGAGTTACCTGCAATGGTCTTGCCTGTCCCTCCAACACCTTCACCAGGATATAAAGTCCAGGTCATCTTATTTGTAGCTATAGGTGTTAAACCTATAACAGCTGTTGCTGAACCGACGAATTTAATTGATTCTGACCCAGAGAGAATAAAATATACAGAATTATCTACATCAGTGTTATTTGTGTTCTTGATGCTTACATAAGGCCTATCGTTAACATCAATCTGAACAGTATCAGACATTGCAACATTCGCAGAGTCTGTTGCAACATAGCGAATCATGTGACTACCAGCGCTTGGCTTAAAGGTATCTGGATTTGTAATTTCAGTATCACCGTCAAACCACTTAGGAGCCAATCGGCTGTCTGCATTACCCACAAGCTTTATACCTGCATTAGCCGATTCTACAGGAATTCGCAGATGAGCGCTTGGACTTGCAATATCAGGAACAGCAAGACCGTAATAGAAGGTTGCAATCTTTGAATTAGAAGCACCATACAAGTCAGTTGCTGTAAATTCTACTGTTAAGTATCCAGGATTAGAATTAAGCTTAGTATATGTCATGCTATAATTTTTGGTTGTTGCTGAATCAATCATAGCAGTGCTAGTATCTAAACCGGCATATAACTTCCAAGAATAGTTATTAACAGTCGTTCCATGAACAATATTACTATTGAACGTAATATTGCCATTTGTTATCTGATAGAAGTAAGAACCGTCTGCATCATTATTAAGAGCAGTCTTTATATTAACAGTCGGAGGATTTTCGATAATTACACAAATCTTGTCTTCACTGGTAACATTGGCACTATCAGTTCCAACATAGCTGATTGTATAAACTCCGGGATTACTGAAGGTCAAAGTCTTAGTATAGTTATCTGGAGAAGCAGCACCTTGAGCTACTCCATTCATAAACCATTGCATTGGAACCTGCTTAGCTGAGGTTTGATTTGCATTAGGCGCAACAGCCTCAAAGGTTACAGTGCTTCCTATATTATAAACAGTTCCAGAAGCCGGCGATACAATTGAAGCCACAGGCTGGCCATAATAGAAGGTAGCTGTTTCTGTTGCAACAGCCCCCAAATTGTCTTTTACACAAAGAGCAACGGTATAATCTTCTTCATCAGTGTAACTGCTATAGTTTGTATTGAATGTTGCAGTTCCCTTTGCCGTTTGTTTGGGTGAAGTAGAAGTATCTATACCCTTATATAAATACCAGGACAAATTTGTATTTACTATTGTAGAACCATCAATAGAGGAAATTCCGACACCAGTGAAAGGAACATATCCCTTAGTGATAGTGAAATAAACAGCATTGGCAGCCGGCTGATTAAGATTTGTTTTGATGCTGGCAGTAGGAGCGTCTTCAACTATGAGGTCAATCTTTGAAGAACTTACGATATTAGCGCTGTCTGTGCCTATATAGGTTATCCGGTAGCAGCCTTTTGTTGCAAAATTATGATTAATAGTGCTATTTGCAGTCTTAGCTACAGTAAGGTTAGTGGTTACACCAGTAGAAAGATTTGTTAATGTCCAGAGCATTGGAATTTCATCTAACCCGGCTTCCGGTGGAGCAGCTATTATATCTACAGAAGAACCTATAGGAACAATGGTCCCAGAAGCTGGTGATGTAATAGAAGCATTAACCTGACCATATTTAAAATTGAGAATAACAGTATTACTAGTATTTAATTTATCCTTAGCAGTAAATGTCAGATGATGGGCACCATTGCTAACTTTATTCTTATCAATAGCATATATGTAGTTAGTCGTTAATGTTCCATCATCCAAACTCCAGGTCATATTTGTTCCTGTTAGCTGAGTGCCAGTAATTCTTTCAGTAGCAGACCCAATAAAGGTAGCTGCACTGTTTGCAAAGAAGCATACATTTGTGTCTCCTGGCTTTGGAGTAATGATTTCAACAAATGGTGGATAGTTAGAAATAAGATCGATAGAAGATGTTTTTACGTGACCAACAGAGTCTTCTGTGCACAACTGAATGGTATTTGCACCCTGTAAAAGCTCAATATATGCAGTTTTTCCATGAGCAACTTCTTCAAAAGTGTTGTCTGGCTTTCTACGTTCCCAGGTAAGGGTTATATTGCCACTATTAAAGGAATCACTGAATAATGGTTGTAAAGTAGAAGCCTTGAAGAATACATCTCCGTAATCTCCGCTATAAGTAGTATCAGGAGCCGGTTCTGCAATAGTTAAGCCTGGCAGCTTCCAATATATATCATTGGTAGTATAAGTTGAAATACCCCAACAGTCAGTAACAGTCAGTTTTACAGTATTCTTGAATTCACTGCTGAATCTGGCGTCATTAGCTGGAATATTCAGAATCTGATTAGAACCGGTTACTGCAGTTTCATTAATCTGCCATTCATACTCCATGCCATCCTGAGAAGCATCATCCTGAACTGCATTTGCAGTAAGTGTAAATCCGAAACCATCCAGAATTGCGGCATTATTACCAGGTGTGAATGAAATAACAGGTTCATTTGAAACAATTATTTTCCTTGTAACAGATTTAACGCGACCAGCACAGTCTGTTCCAGAATAAGTTATCGACAAAACACCGGGAGCAAAGGAACTGGAGCTCATGGAGAAGGTTCTGTTAATTTGAGCAGTAGATACCCCACTCTGATCCTTCAAATTCCATGAAATAGTTATTGGACCTGTTAACGAATTACCTTCAAAATTAATCGTTTCTGAAGGAACAGTACGTGTATAATGTTCGTTTTCTGTTGCAGGATAAATTATTGAAGGAGTTGTCTCGCCAAAGTAAGCATTTACAGAATATTCGCCACTAACATTAAAGCTATCCTTACCGGCAAGAGTGATTTTATGAAGTCCGGATAAACCAGAAACGTTGAATGTTGAATTTCCAGAGACTGTCAATACATCATCAACATACCAGTTCATGTTTTCTGGAAGTATAGATTCAGTAACGTCACTTGAGCTAGTACCCACACCAGTCAGTAATAAATCATCCGGGAAGAAAGCATCATTTTCAGTCAATAAAACACTGTTAGGCAGCCAGATCTGCAATCCAGGTTTATCACCGACTATTATATTTCTTTTATCAGATGATGGTATTCCAAAACTGTCTGTGCCAATATATGTTATGGTATTGCGACCAGGCCTAATGTTCAGGTCTGTCTTTGATATTGTAATATTATCTCCTGTTCCAACTTTAACATCGTTCAGATACCAATCCATCACTATGTGGGGCGATTCATTCCCTTTACAAACTATATCTTCATTGAACATGTTCTGACCTTCTACCGGTGAAGTAATAGCAGCTATGGGTTCATTGTAGAAGACAGTATGAGAATATGTCCCAACTAATCCGAACTGGTCTTCAGCAGTAACAATAACAGTATTTTCACCTGTGTGAAAATTCAGAGAATTACCAGGAACAGACTGACCTGAAACGTATGTAGAAAAATCATCATTTGTATACCATTTATAATTAGAAGCAGGGTTCATTCCTGGATTTACGCTGACAGTTCCAGAACCCGTAAATACAAAGCTATTATCATTACCAAAAACATAAATATCATCACTACCTACATTAGGCTCTGTAAGACCTATAATAGGAATATTATCAAATAAAACATCGATTAAATCGCTAGTTTGATTTCCTGCACCATCTATGGCTACATATTCTAAGGTATGATAACCACCAGCCAGATTAGCGTTGAAATCACAGATATTGTTGTATGTGTCTACCTTATAGCCATCAATATTCCAATAGGAACTCTGTGCTCTAACATCGAAAGCACTATCAACAGTAGGTGTTGCCACGAAATTCTGTATAGAACCAAGTTCTAATCTTGTCCCTGATGCTGGTGAAATAATCTTGGCATCAGTTAAACCGTAATAGATTTTATTCGTTACAGAAGCAGGAACATTAAGAGCATTAACCCCACTAGCAGTTATTTCATAGTATCCGTTATTAGAAAAATAGCTTGAAAGCTTAGAAGCATCTATCGAATAAGGTGAACCTCTTGGAGAAAGAGAAATTTCAGTTCCACCGTTATACTTGAGCAACCACTCAATGCTTTCTTTAACAACAGTGTCATTTACTTCCAAACTGAACGGTTGATTTGCAAATAATACAGCGCCATTATCTGGTGTAAATTCAATAGCTGCATTATCGCTTATTACAAGCTTTTTAGTAACCTTACTGACAACCCCTGCCGAGTCAGTGCCAATAAATGTCAGATACTGATTTCCACTAGCAATTGACAGTTCCATATAGGAGCCGTAGCCTAGACCTGTATTAAAGTCAGTCAGTTTTTGAGCCTCTGCAGTTCCCCAATTCAACCACCATTCAAATTTCAGTGGTTCAACAGCATTTGGGGTACCAGAAGCAACGAAAACTTCAGAATACTGCTTAGAAGCATCAAGATGTATAATCTGATTTTCAACGGGTCTTGTATAATTCAATTGTGGTAAATTTATATAAGCCTGTTTTACCTTTGAACCATAAGAATCAGATGTAGCACTAGCCTTACCACGAAGTTCTACCTTCCTGATACCTTCACCAAATAAAGCAAGTTCAGAAGCACTTACGGTAATCTGACCATTATTTTCTCCATCAGTCGAAAGCTTTATAGGATTATCAGAAGCATCATAAGCATACCAGGACATATTCCTACCGGAAATTACACTGCTATCAACCGGGTTAATACCACTACCACGAACAGTTATAGCTGTTCCAGCAAAGAAAGCCTTGTTATCAGGATCTACTTCATTGCCGTTCGCATCCACAATAACAAAATTCATTACCGGGAAAAGACCAACGTTTAAAGTAATTTCTTTAGAACAAGCAATATTGGCACTATCTGTAGCAACTAGTTTTATTGTATATGCCTTAGCTGTTGAGAAACTATGATTAAATGAAGTTTGAGTTTTCCATGGGCTGCCATCAAGATACCATTGCATTGGAAGTCCGCTAACAATTGGTTTTGCCAGGAACTCAATATTTTCGTTTTCAGCAAATGTTGTATTAGTCGGCTTAGCAATGCTTACAGCTTCGATACCGGAAGTAAAACCAACAGAAGCAGAGGCTATAGTGCCAAATTCCCCAGTAGCCACAACAGATATTGTATGATAACCAGCTTCAATATCTTTGGGTAAGCTAACCTGAGAAAGTGCTATATTTTTGCCTATCTTTACAGGTGTATCTGAGTTATCAAGATACCATGCGACATTACTATCTGGAACATCGGCTGTAGCCTTAAATTCAATGTCATGAGTAACAAAAAACATTGAACCAGTAGCAACATTATCAATTGTAACAACAGGGACATTTTCAACAACAACAGTAGTCGAACTACAAAGTGTCTTTCCTGCGGCATCTGTCCCAACATATCCAAACTC
Source organism: Candidatus Avigastranaerophilus sp. (assembly GCA_045599645.1). Classification (GTDB taxonomy): domain Bacteria; phylum Muiribacteriota; class Ozemobacteria; order Ozemobacterales; family Ozemobacteraceae; genus RUG334. The sequence continues at coordinate 29,600 of JAZRWI010000023.1, read as the reverse complement.
ATAACGACCTTTTTCAAGAGTAGTTATCAGAGTAGTAGAAGAACCAAGTGAGTTTGAACCCCCGTTAAGATACCAATTAAAAGCCAAAGAACCCGTTGCAGGAGGAGCAGCTACAAAAGTAATAGAAGAACCAACATCAAATCTGGTTCCAGACGCAGGAGAATTTATTGAAGGTGCAGAATAACCAACCTGATAGACGTAGTCGTTACTTACAACTTCTGAAGCCTTATTGCGACCAATAACTTTTATAGTATGCAAACCTGCAGTAAGTCCTGTGGCAGTAACAGTATCGACCCCATCTTTTGCCCAGTCGAAGCCATCCAAATACCATTTATAGGTGGAAATATCCAAAGGCTTGTTGCCTTCATTTACTCCTTTAGCAGTTAAAGTAAATTCATTATCAAAAAATACAGAATTACTTTCAGGGGTAAGTGTAATTCTAGCAGGCATATCATACCAGATTACAATAGCATCTGAAGCCGTGCCACCGTCATTATCGACAGCTGTTACAGTAATGGTGTGCATACCTTTGGATAGAGAAGCTACTTCAAAATATGTGCCAGAACCGATTAGATTATCAATATCAGAACTCCATGTAACGCGTTCTGGATCAGTAATTTTACCTTCTTCATAGTCTGTAATATCCGCACTGAAAATAACAGTATCATTTTTCAGGTATCCCGAATCATTTTCCGGACTAAGAATTTTTATTACAGGCAAGCAGTTCAAAATATTTATTTCTTTTGTGGCAGAACCAACAATACCAGAAATATCAGGAGCATTAAGAGCTATAGAATACTGCCCTTTCTGGGTAAAATTATATGTGAAGCTTGCATTACCAGACAAAACGAACTGAAAATCACTTGTATCGGTAGCGATATACCATTCAAAAGCTTCGGCATCAATAATATTTCCGAGATAGTCCTTTGCAAAGCCGTTAAAAGTTATTTCGCCAGGATAGAATTCGGAATCTACGGGAGAAGAAATAACAACAGTCGGAAAGGCTGTAACACTGATAGACAATTCCTTTGAAACAGTTGCAATTCCATCAGAAGCACAGCAAGTTAATGTTGCAACCTTTGACTCGTAAGCTTTAAGGAGTGGTGAATGCCAGAAGACTCTCTTAGAATTATTTCCCGATTCAATAGTCCCATCTGTGCAATCCCAAGCATAAGATATTTCTAATTCATTTGGGAACGAAGCATTCGCTTCATAATAAGCAATAGTATCACCTGTAATCTGAGATGTTGCAGATGAAATAATATCAATGCTTCTTTGTGTTGGAACTATTATGATTTCTCCAGGGAAAGAAATCTTACCATCTTTTGATATCTTAATATATAGTTCTGCATAGCTATAAAGGAGAGGATAAAGCGTAGAAGAAACCTGATTCGCTTTAAATCTGATTACAGCATTTGTCGGCTCAGATGGAATCGCCCATTCAACATAACTCTTATCAATGCTAGTATATGTAAAAGAGCCTACATTTGTAGTCCATTCGTATTCCAGATAGTCATTCTGTGGATCTACTGCACTACCATAAATTCTTATTGCAAAACCTCCGGGAAGTAGTTCACCCACTCTGACACTAACGTATGGAGCTCGTTTCTGGGTTATGCCTTGTGGTGGCAATGTGACAGAAGAAACTCCTTTTATTTCACTCTGAAATGTTGAAGAATCAATATCACATTCCAAAGCAGCTAATTCCTTATTAGCAGGAGGAATGACCTTCATTTTTCCAATGGCACCCAGAGGCATCATTGGAGAAAGATAACAACCGCCTTCATCAAGAGAAAATTCTTCACCCCAAAGCCATATGTTACATTTACCGACAGGATTGTCTTTTGTATCATTTACCTGCAGTCTAATCTGGTATTTAGCCTCATCTGCCGACGAAATATAAAAATTCTTAACAGCTTCCGGTCTTGTTTCTTCAACATATACAGAAGAACTTCTGGATTTATAAACCTTACCAGTCAAAGAATTAATGCGGGCTATAATATGAAAATTAGTATCGAAAGGCAAATCAGTAAAGCAATAATTACCGTTAGAATCTGGGTAAACAGCTCTTGCAGGTAATTCTTCTATAAAAACCACAGCCTGATTAAAGCCTGTCGCACGCAAAGATTCTGCATTGCTAGCAATTATTGCACGTTCTGAAGCAAGTATTTCGTCAAAAGAAATATTGCCAGAAATTTGCCCAGAAATAATTTTGCGGCTGACCCCTGAGCCACCGCCACCTCCGCCGCAGCCGAGGAAAATTATTATTGTAATTAAAATTATTAGAAAATACTTCGCGCGCATACCCTTATCGTACTACAAAAACCGACATTAAATCAAGGGTAAGAGGCCTTTTTTTGCACAAAAACCAACAAAAAATAAATCAAATATAAAACCGATTATAAACCGCCTGCGAAGCTTAGTTAATTAATTTTATTATAATCTTCTTCAGAGCAATATTCATCCTGCCAATTGATAATGGTAAAACCAGATATTGGATATGGCGGGAAATAATCGCCACCACCGCTAGCAAAGGTTGAATCAAAGGCCATATGTCTGATAACAGACTGGTCATCGCGTAAAGAACCATTTAAGAATTCTTTTACTTTTCTGTTGCGCAAATGAACCATTGAACCATGATGTCTTAAAATAAATCTTGAGTTTGCACTTATCCATGGGAACGAGCGCATTTCCTTGCTTTGAATATTGCCTAATTCATTGCGGACCTTATTTGAACTATTGCCAAAATCCCATCTTGCATTAAGTTCTGCCGAATCGACAAGAATAGCATTAACTGTCATTTCTGGGAAACGGACACCGGTATCCTTGTGATTAACAGCAAGTTCGAAAATTCTATCAGCAATGTGCCATGGTCCTAAGTCGGGATTTGGTTCATCTTCATCCATTTCTTTTTCTGCTTCATTAAGAATCATATTAATAAGCTTATCTCTGGCACCAGGAAGAATAGTACCTACGGTATATGCCTGAACGCCAATAGCTTCATAAACACCTGTTCTAACCAATTTGCTGGTAATAGGGAAATGAACCTTCTGCTTTTCCGGGTCAGAAGTTCCGTCATCTGATGCGGAAACAGCAGGAGCTGGTTCTTGCTGAGTTTCAGTGCCACCACCGCTCATACTAGCATCTGCAGAAGTATTATTGCTTGGAGCCGCAGGTAGACTCCACGAGCCATTATCACCATCTTCTTTTTCGCCTGGTTTGTTTAAATAAGCCCTGAGCCTTGAAAGTGACGGGTGAAGGCCAACAATGGCAGAAACAGCTGCAATCAGTTCTGGATCTTCCTTTGGCATATTAAACAGAGTATTGATTGCTGTAAAGTTCAAGAAAGTCATTGGCATACGTCGTTTCAAAGGACCTGTTGCGCTACGTGCCGGCCAAACAATGGATTTCAAAACAAGATTGCTTGGTTCAGCAACATTTAGTGTACAAGCAATATCATAATCCATTACAACTTCCATTTCATTACGCAGGAAATTCATAGGATTAGAATAGTCAAACCATATTCTGCCCATGGACATAACCTGGCAACCATTTTTGTCTGTTCCGTTTCTAGGAGCCTTAGAATATGACCGATAGCCGTCTGTATAGCTTTGTATGCCATCTGGGTTAGCATTAAAATCACCAGCTATATAAACATCCTTTTCGCAAAAAATGGTTAAAGCTTTCCATTTTGGACAGCCCCAAATTCTGAGTGGAACTTCAGAATATATCAAGAAGCTCTTTGTTTCATTTTGAAAATCCCAACCAAAGAATAAATCATATACAACTTCACCTGGTTTTGCAGGATTTCGCCATTTAGATTCCTTAAAACCTTCAAAAGAGCTGCCAGCACGCAAAATTTCTGGAGCAGGCTTCTTTGCATTTCTCCAATAGGAAGGATTCAAAGGAGGTAACAGCTGTGGCTTTCCACCATGGTTTCCATCAAGTATAAGTCTGTCTGTAACTTTTCCACCCTGCTTTATAGCCACAGCTTGGAATTTATCAGGATCAGTAGAGTCATTTCCAGGCTTTATACTGCCTTTAGGTCCACAGAAGAATTCATAATTAACAGGAGCTTCAGATCTTATGTAACCAGGTGTAGATATTTTTTCAATTTTAGACAATTCAGCAGTTCTGTCTACGTTGCCACGCTTGCTAAAAATAACCATTTCATGGCCATACAATCTACCAGATGTCATCATGCCAGGGGTTATACGGTATGGGCCATATCCGCCGACATCAAGAACCTGCCCATCATAAAGCAGGAAATTGCCTGGAACAAATCTTTCAACAATAGTAGAAATTTTTCTACAGGACTCCCCTACTTTGCCATAGCTTTCCAACAAGAAATATCTGTGTCTTTCATCAACGGTTTTTGACTTGTCACTATTCTTAGATGCAAGAAGCTTCATTCTAACCTTGAAGTCGCCTTTCATCTTCATAGACGGAAATTCAACAGAACCAGTATATGTGCCACGACCATTACTACCAATCTTAAGCAAATTGCTGCTTTGGATGTAATTATATCGTCTTTCAGCAGCTGATGGCCATTTATCTATTGGATTCGGAACATAAGGATTGCCGTGAGTTACAAACTGATAATCGGCTTTCATTTCAGCAAGAACACAATGCAAGCCTGATTCTGCTACACTCAAAGCCAAATAATCCTTTGCAGACTTAGACAGGAGATTAATCTGACTGCTTTGAAGATTCAATACAACACAAGCTACTATGCCTAAAAATAGGCATATCATCAATATTACTATCAAAGCCTGTCCTGATTTTTTAGCATACCTTTTAATCATGGGTGAATACCGTTAAGCCTTCCCCTGACAGCAAAGCAGGTATTAAGTTTAATTGGCGCTGTCTTAGCACTTTTATCTTTATTGGTTTTTCTAACAAACGAAGCATAGACATGAACAAGATATGGGCCGGTGCCGTCAAGCTCATATGGTTCATAATTCATAATCTTAGAAAGATTTCCGCCGCTATTCAATGATTTTTCGATAGTAATCGGTTTACGATTAGTTATAAAAACCATCATATCCATGATGCCATCACAAATTTTCTTTTCGTAATCCTTGGAGGGCTGATTAGGCAAATCAGATTTAACATGACGATATAAATCGCTAGTTCCATCTTCTGCTTTTTTAAGGAAATAAGTAACTACTTCTTCCCTGAGAAATTCCGGGTTTGGTGGTTCTACTTCAAGATCTAAAACCTGTCTTCGCAAAACACAGATTTTACCTTCAGTAACAGGTGCTAGTTTTGATATAACCTGCCTATTCAATTTTTTAGGATAATCAACCCAGTTAGAATTTCTAATGTCATTTCCCATAAATGCAAAGAATTTGCGGGCGCTTTCGTTAATTCCAATATGCTCCAAAGCAGTCTTTATTGTTTTTACTTCGCCGAAAAACACCTTATAGGCTGCTGTCATTAGGAGTACAAAAAGCCCTGCAACGATAATAACTTCTGCAAGAGTTATAGCTTTTTTATTTTTTACTCTGAATATCATATCCATCACCATAACTCGCAGTGGGCAGTTACAACTTCAAGCATAACTGGCGCATTATCTTCACGGTCTCTCCAGGTAACATTCACGCGAATCATTTTCAGGCATGATTCCATGTCTTTATTACCAGAAGGCACGTCTTCTATACTAACAGTACGTTTATATTTAACATTACCTATTTCTACTTCAGGAACAAAACCACCCGGATCTTTATCGTATGCGTTTTTTGCTGAATTAAAATCTGCTATCAGGGTATTAGTGCCCTTGTCTTTATCGTTACCGAGTTCATTGGAACGTGCTGCTCTTACAGCTTCTATTGCTTCATTAGCAAGGAAAATAGCATTTTCATAATTTCTAACTTTTTTTACGCCAGTAAAGCTGCTAGCAATGAGCCATCCGATGGTAAAAACAACAACCATAAAAAAACCAGCAATGAGAATTTCAACAAATGTCATTGCTTTACGTTGATTGCATCTTGTTTTCAAAAAAAAGCTCATAATTAACCTATTTGCAAAGTATTATACTAAATAAATAGTTTTTTTTGAACAATTATTATTTACTATATTCCGTTTTTAGCAATAAAAAAGCCCGCTACATTTTAGCGGGCTTTTTTATTCTTAATTAAAAGAGTTCGTTTGGATCCAAACCGGCTTCCATAAGAACCTGGTCAGGATTTCTTGAGGCAGGAGCTGAGGCTCTACCGTTAGAAGACTTATTGGCAGGACCAGTAGTAATTTCCTTAACAAATTTTGGGTCTATGCAAGGATTTTCAAGAGTTGAATTTGCTGGTACTCTTGCATCACCCGTTGGTATCCATACGAAGTCTGGGTGATTTTTCTTTGAATCGCCTGTCCATTCGCCGCTAATAACATTTCCCTTGTCATCAACAAAAAGATTGTAGGTATAATTAATAGCGAACCACTTAGTACCGATATATTCAGGTTTTACGTCATCATTAACGTAATAGCAGGTTGTCTTTACTTTTAGTTTGTGATCATCAAACCAACCAGTTGACCAGGTTGATTCGAACTTGTAAATCGGGTAGTTCCAAACCATGCGGTCTGATTCAATATCACATACCATAGCAGTTTTGCCAGAAGCAATATTTTCAATAAGCAGACGATGGAACTGATCAGGATAGATATCGTTCCTGTCATCTTTTTCATTGCCCCAATAGCGATTACCATGGAAACTGCAGTAACAGTTCATATACTGTTCTGAAAGGATAGCTTTCTGATCAGATGGTTCAAAGGCAATGCCACCGCGGTTGCGTGTAATCTTTGGTTCTGGAGCAAGTATAGAAGCAGCAGACCAGCCATTGCAGTGGCCTTCCCAGGATTCAGCATTAGGATTGTAGTGATGATTCTTCGGATTAGCTTCCCAGTTTGTTGCGCCAGGATTCTTGCCTGTAACAGCCGAAACATAGGCATCATACTTCTGGAATGGAGACGGAGTATGACCTTCCCAGCCTTTAACCAGAAAACCTCTTTTGCGTGACCACCAGTCGCCAGACCATGGTGATGGCTTTATTTCGCCGCTGATTGTTTCAGCAAATACAGCTACAGGAGCAACAGAAAGCAATAAAGCAAGAGTCAGTGAAAGCTTTCTCATCAGTTTTCACCCCCATTTTTTGGCATATATTCAGATTCTGGAACCAAACGAACCTTTCTGTCTCTATTGGCACCGGAAATAGCCCATGGCATACCCTGCTGCCAAAGTTGTGTAAGCTTGTTATCAGAACGATCTTCGTCGATTTCAACCTGGAAACGCTGACCTGCATTTCTAGTGGCCTTTGAATAGCCAGCAAAAGTGTCAGCATACTGTTTTTCGGGAGCTTTGCTCTTCTGGGAAACACTGCGCTTAAATGAAATACCACCAACACTGCGAATTCTGGAGAACTTCTTAGCTTCAGTATTTGAAGATCTGCTGTAAGCACCAAAGCCATCAGCAGCCTGAGCTCTGTTATCAGCCTTAGTTAACGGGAATGACGGGAGGTCGTATGGAATTGGAGTTCCTTCTGCAACTAATGGTTCTGAAGAATTCTGGTCTATATCACGTTCCTGATATTTCATACCACTTGCAGTAGGATATACGTCGATAACTCTGAGAGGTCTTAAATCATTTACAGAAAGCCAAAGGACAGCCTGATTCTTTTGACTGCTCTTGCGGCCGTAAACATGAAGAACATAGCAGTCTTCGCCACCAATTTTCTTCATAGCTCTAACGTTGAAAATCCACTGCATTGCTGGCATCCAAGCCTCACCCTCAACGCGCAGATCACGGTAAGAAGCTTCAAGAATCCAGCGCTGACCTACCTTCCAATTAGGAACATAGCCGTCACTGGAATCAGCAAAAACAGTATTAGATATCATTACTGTTGCCAAAAACAGAATGTAAACTATCAGATTTTTTTTCATTACAACCCCCGATATTCGACAGTGTACAATAATTTTAATCAAAATTTTCCCAAGCGTCAAGTAGACAGACATATATATATATGGTATATAAACACAAATTTAATCAGAGGATATGTATGAAAAAGATATTTCTAATAGTTATTGCCACAGTATTATTTATTGGCAATAGTCTTTACGCAGCCAACACTGGGAAAGAAATAAACAATAAATGTCGCAGCAATATCAAGCTTTTGAATGCAGGAACAGCTGATATGCTCAAGAAGGTTGCCAGATTTGATTTACCTAAATGGACTACCTTAGCTCAAGCAACCAACTCTTTCTTAGACCCTGAAAAATATCTAGAAGGGAAGAAAATAGAAGGTCCTACCCCGGATTGTCAGTATTTTCTTGTCAGCTTAAACAACAACGAATATCAGTGGCTATGTAATCTGCATGGAGTCATAGAAGGTGAAAGAACAGTATCGTTCAGATACCGTGAGCATCAATTGCAGGGGAAAACCTCGGAAAAATATATGATAAACGAAAATTACAAAGAACATGTCCAAAACCTGCTACATTGGACAGAATATACCCCAACTCCTCTAGAAGCCTTCAAATATCATTACAATATGAATCCAATCACCACTACAATAATATCAATAATCATACTGGTAGTATCTATCTTTACTCTGAAAACCTTCTTTAAATTTTAAAATTAGTTGATAAAAACTAAAAAACTATGTAAAATAACCGAGATTTCGGAAGCAATATAGAAGTCAGTGTTTTTATTATAGCAATCACTAACCACTAGTATGCTTCCTCGCAAATCATGTGTCTATAGCTCAGCTGGATAGAGCCCAGGATTCCTAATCCTGTGGTCGCGCGTTCGAATCGCGCTAGACACGAGCAAGAAAAAAGCCTTTCGACATTACGTCGAAAGGCTTTTTATATTAGCAATAATCAGAAGCCTAGTTTCTTAGCTAAGACAGAGCGCATAGTATCAAGCCAGTATCCTTTATAGCCGATTAATTCAGCTTTTTTCAAAGCCATATAAGCTTTTACATTCTGATCTTTTTGTGAATAAGCCATAGCCAACATTATTTGATTCCAGCCGTTAGTATTTTTAAGGTCTTCCAGACAGCTGATAGTCTTATCCGGCTGATGCAAAGCGAGATGCAAAGAAGCCATATCACAGAGAATCAGGCTATTACCGGGATTCAACTTAAGAGCCAGATAAAATTCATCAAAAGCATCCATGAAAGCGCCACGACCAGCAAAAATCAGGCCCAATGTGCGATGAGCGTCTGAATCATCCGGAAAATCGTTAAGTATCTGTCTGGCATAGTTTTCTGCTTTAAAGAAATCTTCATCAGTAGATTTTCCAAGCAAAGACAAATAAAAATAAATTTTACCAAGTTCCAGATAAGAAGAAGCAGCTATGTCATCATCTTTTCCAAACATAATTGCATTTTCATAATGACTCCAGGCAGTTCTGAGAAGTTCAGCATTCCCAAGCCTCATACCATCTTCTACCATACTTTGATAATCGCCAACAGGGATACCTTCCACTACACGTATAGACAAAGCTTCCGCATTTAATGCTGTTCCAGCAAAAACTAACAAAATAAAAAACAATTTGCATTTATTGATAATGGACATTCTCATACTCCTAATGTTATAACTACATATTACATATTTGTAACATGATATAAAGTATAAAATCTACAAAAACAGTTAATATATGTTCAAAAAGATTAATAATATAGTAGTAAAAACATCTGCGGGAGTGTATAGCCACAAGACAGGCTTCACCCTCATAGAAATACTTACCGTTGTTTTTTTAGTAGGTCTTATTGCTCTTCCTTTCTCAAATATGTTCATATTTGGTGTCAAAGGAAGTAATTCAAACACTGAGCATGTCGTTGCCTACAACTTAGCTCGTGAAAAGCTTGAAGAAATCAAAGGCCTGCCTTTTTCGTCCATAAAATCCGATTATGAAAACTTCAGAGAAGTTTTTCAAGACCGAAGCAAATACGATGACGCTTACTACAACGAAGACAATTTCGTAAATTACTTCTCCGACGTATTTTCAGATACTTCTATGAATGATACAGAAAAGGAAAAAACCTATAAAAAGCTAAAAGAAATGTATCCTGCAGTATATCTGAAGCCGTTAGAATTGTATCCGAATGAATACGACAAGTTCAGACGCGTTGTAAGAATCGAAGAAATAAGCGAATCGGCAATGCCTCCAAGCCTAAAGAAGGTAACTGTTCTTGTATTCAACAATCAGGACAAAAAAATAGCAGAATTAAAAACCTTTGTAGGTAAACATAAATGATAAAGAAACATAACAAACTAGCTTTTACCTTAGTAGAACTCTTAATGGGGATGTCACTGACAATACTAGTTGGCGGGATTCTTTATCTTATGCAGTCCACTGGTGTTTCTACAGTAAACAAGGGAGCTACCCAGCTTCTTCTTACTTCTGAAGTCAGAAATAAGATGGAACATATCATTACCGACCTAAGAAACGCAAAAGAAGTATTAGACATCAAACCAGACTATATAAAATTAAGAACCTATAAATACTCAATCAACAAACCGGAACCAGGCGAAGACGCACTTGTAACTGTTGAATACGAAGTAGAAAGGAATCCTCGCCGCAACATACTCTGGCGTAGCGAAAACCGTGAAAACCCAACCAAACTTCTAACTCTTGAAAAAATAGGTGATGAAATATTCCAGGCCTACTATGAAGCAAACGAAGAAGAATCCCCGACAGGCTGGAAATATTTCCTATTTGATATGATTTCAAATGACTCATGGCAACGTTCAAGAATTACCTTCGTCAAGGTATTATTGAACTTCAAGCAGGGGAAGGAAGAAGCAACCCTGGTAACCTCTGCAACTCTAGGGCCTGCCTCAATGAGAATACGTCAACCGTTCTGGAAGTTGAGATAAAGCAAACTTAACACAAAGGTGGTTAAAAATGATAGAAAGAAGAAAGAGCAAAAAGATTTATATTGGCAATGTTGCTGTAGGTGGTGATGCACCTTTAACAGTGCAGACCATGACAAAAACAGATACACGCGATGCCAAGGCCACAACAGAAGAAATAAAACGTCTTCATATTGCCGGCTGTGACATAATCAGATTAGCTGTTCCAGATATGGAAGCCGCTATTGCTCTGAAGGAAATCTGTCAAAACAGTCCAATACCTGTAATGGCTGACATACATTTTGATCATAAGCTTGCCCTTCAATCTATCGAAAGTGGTGTCCATGGCCTCAGATTAAATCCAGGCAACATACGAAGCGAAGAAAAAATCAGAGAAGTCATTGCAGCAGCCAAAGACCATAAAATTCCTGTCAGAGTTGGGGTAAATGCAGGTTCATTAGACCCGGATTTAAAAGCTAAATATGGTGGAGTTACCGGCCAAGCTCTGGCAGAATCAGCATTAAAAGAAGTAAGTTTACTTGAAAAATGCGGTTTTGACATGATTAAGATTGCAGTTAAGTCATTTGATTTATCTACAATGACTGAAGCAGTAAAAATAGTAGCTTCTTCATGCGATTATCCACTTCATCTTGGAGTAACGGAATCCGGCTTGCCAGAAGAAGGTATAGTAAGATCCTCAATAGGTATCGGAAACCTTCTCATGCAAGGTATTGGTGACACAATCAGAGTTTCTCTTACAGGTGATTCAGCAGATGAAGTAAGAACTGGCATAAAGATTTTGAAATCACTAGGCTTAAGAGCCTCTGGACCAACAATTGTATCCTGCCCAACCTGTGGAAGAACTGAAATTCCTCTTCAGGCTATAGCCCGCCAGGTTAAAGAACGTGTTGAAGGAATCACTGCTCCATTGCATATTGCAGTCATGGGTTGTGTAGTAAATGGCCCTGGCGAAGCTGAACAAGCAGACTTTGGCATTGCAGGCGGCAAAGAATGCGGTCTTGTTTTCCGCCATGGCAAAGTTATAAAAACTCTTCCATCTAGTCAATTAGTAGATGGTTTAATGGAAGAAATAAACAAGTATCTTGAAAGTATCAAGAATTGAGGACTTTAAATGGACGGCCAAAGTATAAATATTTATAAAAAAGTTTTAATAATTACAGTCTTAACAATTTACTTCTTAGGTATTCCTTGTGCTCAAAAGCTAATGGCCCAGGACAACAATTCCTCCATTATATTTTACAGCAGGAATATCGAAGTAGCTTATCATCAGCCGTTCAGAAATGGTTATAAATCAAATCACCCAAGTTACATTGAAGTTCCTAAGATTAACCATATATTAAATACCCTTCAGAATTACGTAAATTATCTGAAGAAATTAAATAGAATCTCCAGGAACCCCAGAATAAAATTGAACTACACCCCAGATTCAATATTGGAATCTGATAGTCAGCATAAAAGAATTATCATTATCAATGACCTTGGTCTTAACAATATTCTCAGTCTTGTAAACAATTACTTAGTAGATTATGACTTTGCAAAACGCGAAGACCTTATAGAAAGTGTAGATGGCTTACTAAGTATCCCTGACAGTGATATAACCAAGGCAACCAGTTTCTCTAATTCAGCTTATTTCAACAATCTCTCTCTTGCAATACCTAGCAATGAGCCTGACACTTCCTATGTAATAGTTGATAATGAAACAGTATTAACTACCCGTCCAGGAAAAAAGACTAATTTAATCTACAGACTTTCTTTAAGCAATCCTGATGACAGTGGGGTTTATTCCGAAGAAGCCAGCATATGGTATCAGAACATGACTCCTTCCTATGACGGCAAGTATCTGGCATTAACTGACGGTTTAAATCCTTTCATAATCAAGCTTCAGGAAAAGAAAACCAAGCCGCTTTTTGAAAAAAATAATTCTCAGATAACTCTTTTAAAATGTGCATGGGCACCCAACAGTTATTATCTGGCAGGTATTGTGCTTAACGAAAAGAGCCAGGAACGTAAACTATTCATATATGATGCAGAAAATGGCAAGATGCTTGATTTTGGTAATTTTTCAAAAGTCATGAATGCTAATTATCTGAATGCAGAACCAATCTGGTCTGAACAAGGGAACAAAATAGCGTTTATTTCCGCACATTCAGTCCACTTCATTGATATAAAGGCTGACAAAGCAAAATCTAACTTAGTAACAGTTGAAGGTGAAATTGGTGAATTTATTTGGTCTCCTGATGAGCAATCCTTTGCTTTTACTGAAATAAAAGGTCAGACAAGAGACAGATATCATTTTGATGATTTCGATTATAGGGGAAGTATTCTGCACAGATACAGATTTAATGACACAATGATGCAGGTTGCAGAAGACTATGCTCAGTGTATTCACTCCAGACACACTATAAAATTGTTATCATTCACTAATAAAGACCAGGTTCTGTATCTGGAAGGTAAACTTGTAGCCCCTGAAGTTCCAGGAACCTTCTGGGATCTTAGTAAAACTTTCAATGCATTTCTGACACCTCTACCAACCAGTTCGTCTAATTCCAAGTCCCAAAAGCATCATAATAAGCCACAGCTGCTTCCGATGCAGTATCTATATGTATACAGAAGCTTAGATAATAAAAATACGAACATATATGATTCAGGTAACGGCCATAGCAATCTCTTGTACACTAATGATTTTTACAGCAGCTGGTTTATCGGTCTTTACCGACCAGAGGGAATTGATAACCGAGACTGCGTATACAGCTTCAGACCTTCTCCCTATCCATTCCAAGATCACAATTACAGCTACTTTATGACAGAATCAGCCGGTCTTGTCAGACTTTTACTGAAGTTTTTCCAAGACTATAATATACGTTCAACAGATTCAACAGAAACCACAGATAAGATATTCATGCAATCAAATTTCTCCGGTATATTGAATATTTGGAGCATTAATTATACTGATTTGTTCGAATACCTTTCTAAGGGTGATAAAGCAAAGAATTCTGAGAAGCCAATAGACGAAGCCAATTCTTCAGATGGTAATGATTCCGGCGAAGTCGAAGATGATATCAAGAATGAAATCCCGGACTCAGAAGAAACGACTTCCGAACTTTACATAAAGGAAGAAACTAAAAATTAAGTCTTTGATAAATAAAAATTGCCACAAGGACAAAATTTGAATATACTGAATAGCATTAGCAAAGAAGCTAAACTAAAAGGAAATATAATGAAAAAGCTTTGTATTTATTGTCTTGTAATTTGTTTTTCCTTGCTATGTACAAATGTTTTTGCTGCCAGAGTCATATATGATACCACTCAAAGTCAGACTGATGAAAACGCAGATTGGGTTACAACTGATGTTTTTGCTGCCAGAGTCATATACGATGATACTCATGGTCAGACCGCTGAAAACGCAGATTGGGTAACAGATGGTGCATACTCCGAAATGGCAGATATGTTAAAAGCTAATGGTTTCCTGATTGATGACCTTAGCCAGCAATCTACCAATAAGAAGTTCACTGCGGAATTACTGAAAGACTACGATGCAATAATTCTAGCCGAACCTAACAACCCTTATTCAGAAGAAGAAGCCAACCTTTTTATTGAATTTGTAAGAAAAGGTGGCGGTCTTTTTATAATTGGCGACCATGACCATTCAGACAGAGACAAGGATGGCTGGGATGCAGTAAGCATATTAAATATGTTTACTCCCACTTTCGGCTTCAGACTTCAAAAGGATATTATCCTTTATGAAGCCCCGTTGTCTGGCAAAGTAAACAAGCAGCACCCTGCCATGTATGGTTTCAGAGCAGTAGGAGTCTGGGCCGGTGGAACATTTGATGTTTTTGACGCTCCTGATGCAAAAGCCGAAGGCTTAGTATACAGTTCAAGAACCAAATCTCCATACATTGTTGTATCTGAATTTGGGGAAGGCCGTGTTTTTGCCATTGGTGACAGTTCTCCATTCGATGACGGAACTGGCAGCGAAAGAACACAGACAGCAAAGGGCAAAAAGCTTCACGATAGCTATGACTCCTTCAATTATTCCCACCCACAGATAGCATATAATGCTATGTGCTGGGTAACAGGTAAAAATCCATCCAAGCGCATACCTTCTAAACAGGTAGCTTTCCATTATGAAGCCAATGAAGCAGAAAAAAGCATAAATATTCTTATTGATGCGGCTCATGGCAATGCTTCAGCAGATAAGATGGAAACCTTTGAACGCCACATGAAAAATTGCGGCCTGAAGGTATATTACACTCTCAACCTTCTCAAACCAAGCATGCTTAAGAAATTTGGCACAGTAATTCTTCCGGATCCAAGCCATAAATATCTGGAAACAGAAGCTCAGGCTATAAGCCAGTGGTGTAAGGAAGGCGGCAATCTGGTAATGGGTTGTTCCTGGGATTCCTCAAAGCTCAGAGGCACAGAAACCCTCAATCATGTATTGGAATTGTCAGGTGCAATAATGCGTTTCAATGACGACCAGGTTCATGACCCGACCAATAAAACCAATAAGCCATGGGGCGTTCTGGCTCATGTAATTAATCAGGAAAGCCCAATCACCCAAGGTGTAAAAACAAGCATTTTCTGGGGCTCATGCTCTTTGATACATAAAGACAACAGAGTATTACAAGAATCAGACAATGTTGAAATACTGGTAAAAGGCGATGACGACACATTCAACTATGACGGTTATCCCAAGAAGCCTGCGGTTATGTATGAACCGGGCTACGGCATACCGATGATGGGAATTGAAAATGTCGGTAACGGTAGAGTAGTATTGATAGGTTGCTGTAATTTTACAGACTATCAGTATCCGGACAGCGACATTAACATGGCAATGCCAGGTCCCCCACCCTTTACCCATGAAACTCCGGAAATGTATGATAATCTAATGCGGTATCTAGCAGGAACGCTTCCCAAAGAAGTTGCTGCTCACGCCGCTGATAATTAACTCGTAAATATAAGCGGTGATACAAGTCACCGCTTGTTTTTATATAAATCTTAAAAATATCAGGAAATAAGCAAATGCCAAACAAAAACAAAAAAGATTGGGGAGCATACTTATATCTATTACCAGTAATAGTTATATTGTTCATATTCCATGTGCTTCCAATTTTCCTGTCTCTAGGTGTAAGCTTTTATGAATGGGATTTAATCGGTTCACCTGAATATGTTGGTACAGGCAACTATACTCGTCTGTTCGATGACCCGATGTTCTGGAAATCAATCTGGAATACCATTTATTACGCAGCACTCAGTATTCCGTTGACTATATTCTTATCAATGGGTATTGCAATTCTGCTGAACAACCCAATCAGGGGTCTCGGCTTCTATAGAACAGCCTACTTCATTCCAGTAGTAACCTCTATAAACGCCGTAGCAATTGTCTGGAACTTTATTTATCATCCTGACTTCGGTTTGTTAAATAAGGTATTGGAAATATTTGGGATAAATCCAATAGCATGGCTGCAGGACCCGAACTGGGCAATGCCTGCAATCATTTTCATGAGCGTATGGAAAGGTCTTGGTAACAATATCATTATCTTCCTAACAGGCTTACAGAACATTCCAAAGCATCTTTATGAAGCAGCTCGCATCGACGGTGCAAATCGCTGGCAGCAGTTTGTTCATGTAACATGGCCAATGCTTTCTCCGACAACATTCTTCATATTTACCATGTCAGTAATTGGTTCATTCCAGGTATTCTCACAGGTCTATATGATGACTCCACGTGGCGGTCCATTAAAGAGCACTATGGTTGTTGTTTATTACCTCTACCGCAAAGCTTTTGAACAATTCGAATTCGGCTATGCGCTTGCAATGGCATTCGTATTATTCCTGATAATCTTTGCCTGCACTCTCTTCAACAAGCTCTATGTTGAAAAGAAAGTTCACTACTCTTGAGGACAATAAATCATGCATGAAATAAAACATCCTGAATATATACCTGTGCATATATTGCTCATATTAGGTGCTTTCTTTATGCTTTTCCCATTTATATGGATGATTTCATCATCATTCAAAAGCAATGCCGAAATCATAAAGAGCTCCACCTCAGGCATAGTTGTTCTTCCTGACTCAATACGTCCTTCTTTCCTGAACAATGAAAAGGACACACTTAGAATCAATGAACAGGCAGAAAAAGACAAGGCCTGGTATGCTACTCCTGAAGATCAGCGTGATATGCGCAAAAAACCATTTGAATGGCTTGATAACTACAAAGATGCTTTGAGAGCTCAGCCATTCTATAGATTCTTCCTGAACACACTGTTCGTCAGCATAACAGTCACTGTTGTTTCTCTGTTCTTTGCTTCTTTAGCAGCTTACGCATTTGCATTCTTTAAATTTCCTGGCCAAAATATACTGTTTATGATGATTCTCGGAACCATGATGCTTCCACAACAGGCATTGTTGATTCCTAACTACATCATGCTTTCTAAGATACACTGGGTTAACACCTATCTTGCATTAACTGTTCCGTGGTTAGCATCTGCCTACGCAGTATTCTTCCTGAGACAGTTCTTCATGCAGCTTCCAAAAGATTTGTTTGAAGCAGCAATTATAGACGGTTGTACCCGTTTCCAGTTCTATTACAAGGTTGCATTGCCACTTTGTAAACCATCAATGGTAACTATGGGCGTATTCTCGTTCCTGTCTAACTGGAACGCTTTCGTATGGCCGTTAATCGTAACAAACGATACAAACCTCAGAGTTATTCAGGTCGGTTTGAGCTACTTCTCTTCTGATGCCGGTAACGAATGGGGCCAACTGATGGCAGCCTCTACAATGACAATTCTGCCACTAGTTATTATGTATTTCTTTGCTCAGAAGCAGTTTGTAGAATCTTCTGCAACTTCAGGTATGAAGGAGTAACCCGAAATGAAATATTTTCTTTGGATAGTTTTTGCGGTCTGGTTACTTGTAACCTGGCAGATATTCTTCGTAGACACTGGCAATCAGGTTCCTCAGGCTCAGGTTGCCAATGGCGAAAATCCTAAGACTGAAATAGTTTTCTGGCATGCAATGGGCGGTCCATTGGGCATCTGCATGGAAAACCTTATAAATGATTATAATAATCAAAGTAAGGACTACTATGTAAAAGCCATCAATATGGGCGGTTACGATACACTCCAGAAGAAGCTCCTAGCTTCTCTTATCGCAAATGAAGCTCCAGATCTGGCTCAAAACTATGAAACCCTGACCAAGAAGTTCATCAAGCATCAGAAGATTGTATGTTTTGATGATTTACTGGCCCAAGAACCAGATGGTGGCAAAAGCATACGCGATGACGTTCTTCCTGTTTTAATAAGAAACAGCACTTTTGGCGGCAAACTTTACTCTTTCCCATTCAACAAAAGTGTTCAGGTTCTTTATTATAACAAGACAATGTTCAAGGAAGTTGGTCTTGATCCAGAAAGACCACCTCAAACCTTTAAAGAACTTCGTGAATATAGCCAGAAAATCGTTGACTATTATAAAAACGATGGCAAAAATCACCCGGTTCCTATATATGGCTACGGTTGTGCTAAGTCAAATAACTGGAGTTTCCTGAATAGAATTAAAGCCAATAAAGGCTTCATAGTAAGACGTGAAAATCCTGATGGAACAGTAAGTAACGATGAAAATGGCGTATTAAAATGTGGTTTTAACGAACCAGCAGCCATTGAAGCTATTTCCTTCCTTCAGGGCATGTTAAAAGACGGATTGGCAAAGGAAGGCCAAGCTTTCGACCATCAGAACGACTTTACAGCCGGCTACTGCGGTATCATTGAATCAAGTGTTACTAGTAAGATTTTCATGAAGATAACTGACTTCGAACTCGGCATGGCACCAGTTCCAGGTTCATACAATGACGATGGAAGTGTTTACAAAAGCACAATACTTTCAGGCACCAATATCAGTATCTTCAAGAACGGCAGCGACAAAAAGATTGCCGGTGCATGGGATTTTGTAAAATGGTTCACCAACACAGAAAATGGTGTTAAGTGGAGCATTGGCACAATCTATATGCCAGTAAGAAGATCATCTATCGAATCAGATTCAATGAAGGCAGCTCTTGAAAAAGATCCTAATCTGAATGCTGTATATGATTCAATAGACAATCTTACGTTTGAACCACGCATCACTGCCTGGTTTGAAATCCGTGACATGATTGCCGACTACCTTGAAAGAAGTTCTTTGGAAAAGAAAGAACCTAAGGTCTACTGCGAAGAAATGCAAAGGGATATCAATGCTATCCTTAAGCATGTTTCCGATACTGATACCAATAAAGAGTTAGAATAATGATTCCAGAAGCACTGCAAAACGAAGCGAAAACAATAATAGACTTACTTAGAAAGAGTAATAAAGTATTAATTACTGCCCATCTCAGACCAGACGGAGACGCTATTGGTTCAGTAACAGGCATGATGAAATCTCTGGAAAAGCAAGGTAAAAAGGTTGACGTTGTCCTGTTAGACGGCGTTCCAGCACGTTTTCCATTCGTATGGCCTCAAGGCCATGAGCTTTTGCAGCAATCAGAAATCAAATCCGACCATGATTTGATACTCGTTTTGGATTGTGGTGATAATGAACGTCACGGCATCCATTTCGAATACGACAGATCAAAAACAACTCTTGCCAACATAGATCACCACGCCAGCAACGTAATGTTCGGCGATGTGAACTATGTTGATACTGGTTCTCAGGCTACTTGCGAAATAGTAACCGGTTTACTTGATATGGCAGACATGCCAATAGACCAGGATGCAGCAGAAGGTCTAATGCTTGGTCTTATGACCGACTCAAGAATCTTCTCCAATGAAGGTATAAGATATACCACTCATGAAGCTGCCGCCAGATTGCTTAGAACAGGCATCAGCGTAGAAAGAATTCTGAATGTAATGAATTGTAGCCGTTCAGAAGCAGACCTTAGGGTTCAAGGCTATGGTCTTACAAACTTCAGACTCGAATGCGACAATCATCTGGCAACCTTGGTAATCACTCAGAATGTTCTAAAAAGTCTTAACGCCAACGTTGGCAATATCTTTGGGAGCGGTATTTTCAATACTCCTCTGACAATGAAAGAAGTAACAGCCTGTGTTGTTATTTTTGAAAGAGATGACGGTTACAGTGCTTGCGAATTCCGTTCACGTGGTGGTATAAATGTAAAAGAAGTTGCAGTAGCCCTAGGTGGAGGTGGTCATGTTCCTGCCTCCGGCTGCAGCCAGCAGGTTCCTATAGACGAATTGGCTTCTAAGGCTATAGAATTAATGAAAAAGCAAGTAAGTGAATTTTATAGCAAAAAATAAGAGATATTATCATGATAAAAAAAATAGCTATTGTTAGTGCAGTTTTAATGACAATGCTTTCTCAGGTTGCTTTTTGTGCTCCTAACAAACAAAAAGCCAATAACAGCAAGCAACAAATAACAAGTATCAAGTTAAAAGACATCGGGACACTTAATCTTCAGAAAAATCCCAATAACCCTTCAGAACCAGCTCAATTGGTTTTACATAAAAAAGCAGGTAACATGACTATTGTAGCTGATACCTATGAAGGTCTTGAACCTTACGAATTGTTGCAATGCGATTTTAATCATGATGATATTTTAGAATTTGTAGCTGTTTTAAGATATCCAGACACCCCAAATGTTGTTCCGTACGTTTATACTTTCACCGATTCATTAGAAAAAATATTTCCAAAGCCCAATAAAGAATCAGAGCTTTTGAACTGCAGGGAAGTATTCCTTTCCCAGTGTGACTCAAAGACTGCTCTCTGCTTAAAATATCTTATCAGCTATCACGATTATGCTCCGCCAGAATTATTTAAGCTTGAAATGTATACAGCAAATGAAACTGGAGAATTGCAATTAGCCAAGATAGGCTACAATGAAGGAACCCACTTTAATCTCTTGATGAATCTGGCAGCAGAATATATGCACAATGGCAGGACTCAGGAAGCAGCTGCTTTGTATAATCAGGCATTAACCTCATCAACTGGTGAGCTTACTCAGGCTGCTTTTACCGAAGGTTTGTTTTCCGAAGCCGAAGCGCTTAAATTTTCTGGAAAATACTCACAAGCTATGAAATTATATGAAAAACTAGTTCTTGAATATACAAGCAGTAATTTTACAGAGCTTGCCCAAAAAGAATTAGAATTTCTATATGCCAACCAGAAAAATCCAGTTCTTCTGAATCAATATTTCAAGATTCAGTCTGAAATCGTAAACGATCAGCCTGAAGCAGCCTTAGCTCATCTAAATGAAATGATTCAGAATAATCCTACATGTGACATTATTGATAGACTTTTCTTTTCAAAAGCTGAGCTTCTCATATCTGAAAACAAGATTGATGAAGCAATTGTTGTTTATAAAAGCATAAAGGTCAACTATCCTGATTCTCCATTAATAGAAGCTGTTGACGAAATGTTGGAAGACTTAGAAGCTAAACCGGAAGACACTGACGGACTTTAATAATCATGGCAAAAACCGGGAAGAAAAAGGGCGTTAAGCTGTCACCAAAAGCGGCTAAGATTGCAAAAATAAAAAAAATTACAATCTGGAGCTGTGCTATTTTGCTTCCAATATTAATCTTTATAGTAATACCTTTATATTGCCGAAATCACTTTGTGCAAACCTTAAAAATCTCGGAAGATATCTTTTTGAGTGCCCCGGAAGAAGTAAATCTAGTCAGTTCGTCAGAAATAGGTCCTTTTTACAGGTTAAAAATCAACGGTTATTCATTTGCAATTCCAAATGAGTTCACTCCGGCCAAAATAGATTACAATGAAGCTGAATTCAGAGTAAAATCACGTTCAGAAGGCCGATTCATTTTCCTACGCTCAGAACGCAGAACCAGAACAATGAATTTTAATTCTCAAGGCATAACAAAATGGTTTTTACCAACAGAAACCAGAAAATTTTTGCCAATGATTTTAAATGCGAACTGGCATCCTTTCAGATTATTGTTTAAATCTCAATTCTTTGCCAGCGAAGGTATAACTTCAAAGATATTCAAAGCTAAGTGGGATTTGAATCACGAAGGTTATATATTTCCAACAGCAGGGAACGAAGGTTACTTAGGTCGTATTTTCCGCCAAAAAGGGGACGGGACAGTAGATTTTCTAGTATCTGATAGTGTTAATATTGTAACCCTAAGAGACTGGGTTGACTTAGCCATGAAAATAGCCACACCAGCTCAGACAGATTCTGATTACAGCGACAATGAATCTGATTTAACCCCTGAAGAACTCAAGGGTATAATTGATGAACTTGCAATCAAAGCATTAGACCCTGATACCCAAGCCGATGTATTAGGCCAATGTCTTAACGAATTTTACAGAGGCAAAAACCCAGTATGGTTACTTCCAGTTGCCATGGTAATGGAAGCTAGAGGCTTTTTCCCAGATGTATTGGACTTAGTCGAAACAGATATTGTACAAGACTACAAAAACGAAGCTCCAGACTATTACATGCCTATGTGGGATGAGATGATAGACAAGGCTGTTGCAGAAAGTATCGCAATAGAAATCGACCCTCAGCAGGGTCTTCGCGAACTCAATATTTATTGTAAAAACCTGACCGACCTGGACATCAATCAGGTTTACATTAAAATCGATGTTCTCTCTAACCTAAATGAAAATCAGAGTTTTACTGTTCCACTATTAAGCCAGAGTTTTTTGCGCAGCCGCGAAGAAAAGCAATTACAAGTAAAATGCCCATCAGACATCAGTATTGCTAATGCAGTTTCAATAACACACCGTGTTGAAAGTCTGGAATTTACAAAGTAGGACTCAACTGCCCCAATATGACAGCTTCCTTAGCTCCAGTTGCACTCATTACATTAGCTGGTTTTCTTTCTACAAACGCTTTTCCTAATACAGCAAAGGCCATAGCCTCTCTAGCCATTACAGGAACTCCGTATTCATCACTTATGTGAATCTCACAGCATCCATCTAATGCTTCCTGAATATGTTCCATAAGCACAGGATTCTTAGCACCGCCACCAGCTACGATCAGCTTTAATGGGAATCTGAGAGCAGACCCGTTCAATAATCTGATTCCCTTTGCAATAGATTGGGCTGTAACTTCTAGAAGTGTAGCTACAAAGTCTTCTCGTCTATATTCACCGTTATAGCGCATTAATATGCTGGAATTAAAATATTCTCTTCCGGTCGATTTTGGATATGGCGCAGAGAAATAAGGGTCTTTCATTATTTCATCTAGTATAGAAATTATAGGCTTACCAGCAGCTGCTATTCTGCCACCCTTGTCATACTGCCCCACTCCATTCTGCTGAATATAGGTATCCATCAGAACATTACCTGGACCAGTATCAAAAGCGCAAAGTATCTGAGGTTTACCGTTAATTTTCTGTATAGCAGTTATATTGGCCATTCCACCAATATTAAGAACTATACAATCTTCGTCAAAAAGATTTCCAAACAATTCCAAATCAGCAAATGGAACTAATGGAGCACCTTGGCCGCCAGCAGCCATATCAGCAGCCCTGAAATTACTAATGACAGGAACGCCAGTCTTATAGGCAAGCAAAGGAGCATCGATAATCTGTAAGGTTCCGCGAAGAGAAATGCCTTCCCATTCAATAGCGCTTGGCTGATGCCATATAGTTTGTCCATGGGCAGCAATATAATCAGGTTTTTCGTCGTTTTTTTCAAAGAAGGAATAAAAAGCTCTGGCATATAATTCAGCAATATATGTATTGCCAAGCGTAACATCAACAGATGAACAGCCCTTCATAAGCTGCAGAATGCGCTCGAATTCCTTTTGAGAAAAATCCATTGATTTATGCCATATCAGCTTGAACTTTCCATTATGCAGGAATTCAACAAGAACGCCGTCAATGCCGTCTCCACTTGTGCCGCTCATCATGCCGAGAATCTTCATACATACCCCCTACCTGACTATTGGTTATAGTATAGCACAAAAAGCACCATTAATTTATTATCTCTTCTAAGCCTTTGGCCGCCCTATCAGCGTCAGCGTCCTTTCAGCCACAGGCGTCCTTCTAGCGAAGCGCCCTACAATAATTTACATTTCTTTACATTAAAGTTTGTCTAACTTTCCGTTTTCAAATGATTACTATATGTGTAAGGAAAAAAGTTAAATGTCGTAGCATATTGCCCTTGCACTTTGTAATATGCTATTATTTTACCAAAATTAAAACGGAGGCAATTATGGCCGAACTTAAGACAAACTCAGCATTAACCCCATCACAAGAACGCATGAAATCCTTAGAAACCGCTATTTCTGGAATTGAAAAGCAGTTTGGTAAAGGTGCAGTAATGCGCCTTGGCAGCTCTAGACACCTTCAGGTAGAAGCTATTCCAACAGGTTCTCTCTCATTAGACTACGCTTTGGGCGTAGGCGGTATGCCAAGAGGCAGAATCATTGAAATATTTGGCCCAGAATCTTCTGGTAAGACAACAGTAGCACTTCATTCAATCGCTCAGGCCCAGATGGCTGGCGGTCAGGCTGCTTTTGTTGACGTTGAACATGCTCTTGATCCAGCATACGCAAAGAGATTGGGCGTTGATATCGACAACCTTCTCATTGCTCAACCAAGCAGCGGTGAAGAAGCTCTTGAAATCACAGAAATGCTTGTTAGAAGCAATGCGGTAGACATTATCATTCTTGACTCTGTTGCAGCTCTCACCAGCAAGGCTGAAATCGACGGCGATATGGGTGATACAACTGTTGGTATGCAGGCCAGACTTATGTCTCAGGCTATGCGCAAGCTCACTCCAGTAGTAGCAAAATCTAACTGTGTATGTATTTTCATTAACCAGATCCGTGAAAAAATCGGTGTTATGTTCGGAAATCCAGAAACCACTCCTGGTGGCCGTGCACTCAAGTTCTTCTCTTCAGTAAGACTCGATATCAGACGCAAAGACCAGATTAAGGAAGGCGATGATATTAAGGGTTACATCACAGAAGTAAAGGTTGTTAAGAACAAGGTAGCTCCGCCATTCAAGAAGGCAAAATTTGATATGATGTTTGGCGAAGGTATTTCTAAGGAAGGCGAAGTTCTTGAAATGGCCGAAGCAGCAGGCGTTATTGAAAAATCAGGTGCCTGGTATTCTTACGGTGATACCCGCATGGGTCAGGGCCGTGAAAATTCTAAGCAGTTCTTAAAAGACAATCCAGACGTTTTCGGAGAAATAGTTCTCAAGGTAAAACGCGCTCTTGGTATCCTTCCAGCAGAAGAACCCAAGAAAGAAGAAAAAGCTGTAGAAAAAAAAGTCACTGCCAAAAAGTGAGAAACTGAGGAAGTGGAGAAGTGAGGAAGTGGGGAAGTGTAACACTACTCCACTTAGCCACTTAGCCACTCAGCCACTTCTGCACTTCCTCACTTAACCATTCTGTCAGCCACTCTCCCCACTCTGCTAGCCGCTCAGGCACTTACAAATGAATATAAGGAAAGCTTTACCAACCTACATATTGCTTTTTTTTATCCCGGCAGTATTTGGTTTATTTCTTTATCTTCGTATTTTAAGTATTGATAAGGCCCACGAAATAGAAGACATTAAATTCAAGCTTTCTGAGCGTGCTGTAGATTTTATTGCACAAGCAAACCCTGTTGATTACTTTCAACCGCATTTTCAAAAACTAGCAGGTCAGCTTTTTCCATATATAGAAGGCAACGCATCTGAAAATGGCAAATTAATGACAAGCCAGGATGCAAGTAATGCCATTGCAAGTTTAAGCAATCAGCTTCAAGAAAACGTTCGTTGCGCGCTATTTAACGACAACGGTGAATTATTAAATCCACAGGATTTATTAGATTATGAAGTCAGATTTTATAGCTTTGCCTGGAAAAATATTCATAAAATTTCTGATTGCGATTATGTAGGAAGGCGTGCAGATCAAGTCATTATTCTAGGTCGTGATTTCAATGATGATAAAATGCAGGGCTTCTCTGAAAGATGCCTACCAACCCAAAGTCTTGGAAAAAATGGTGTTTTTTATTTTAAAAACGCAAAAAAACACTTAAATGGAATAATAATTTTTGTAGAGTATAAACACACTAATCTTGAATTGATTCAGGCTAAGATAAAAGACGCTGCTACAATAGACCAGCCTATTATCTTATATGACCGTGAAAGCAAGAAACGCTTAACGCCCACTCTAGGTCACAAAGAATATCCATACTCCCAAACAGACACTGAAGAATTCTTAGAAGGCTTTATTTCTGAGGACCTTGTCTGGAAAGGCTTTAAATCAGATGATTACAAGCTTTTATTCGGTGAAAAACTCAAGGATGCTTCCCAATATACTATAAATATTTATTTAGGCATTATTGCATTCATACTAATACTAACTACAGCCACTGTATTTTTCTTTAAAAGCATTTCAGTTGCACAAGGCATACATATCTCCATTCGCTATAAGCTGATTTTCATTTTTATTATAGCTGTATATATGCCAACCCTTGGAATCTGGGTATTATCTAAGACAAGTCTTCATGACCATAGAATAGCAATAGAAAACGAAATAAAAAAGGGTATGCTTGATATTCTTAGCAAGTTAGACCAGGAATATGACAATAGCATAAAAGAAGCCCATAACTGCTACCTGGAATTAGACAAATACATAAAAAGCTTCAAGGGGAAAGCGGCCCCAAGCCCTATAGAATTCGAAATTAAATTAAAAGAAATAGTTGGTAAAGAAAGAAATATCACTGACGTCTTCAACTGGTTTGATGCCAGAACCATTGATTTAAAACAAATTTATACAACATCTAACAGCGAAAGCCAAAACAGATTAGAAAAGATAGGCAGATATCTATCTGTATTATGCATACAAAAATACATTCCAGACCGTTTTTCACGTGCTGGCGTAAAACTGAACCAGTCTGACATTCTTGTTGGAAATCTTATGGAAAATCCTATTGTTGGCTTTTCTTCTGTATTTGAACGTCCAAGAGAATATACATACCAGGCCTTTGAAGGTTCCAGCATTTATTGGTGGTGGGATTATATCCCTGATGACGATAATCCATTCGCTTTATTCATAGGCAATAGCGCAGAACGTTATTTATCGAGAACCTATTTTAAATCACTTTTAAAAAATAGATATACCTTTGAAAACACAAGTTTGAAAATAGCAGATTTTTATTATGTCGGACAGGAATTCATACCAGAAACAGCATCAAAATATCCAGATGTAATGGAGCTTATAAATGCTTCAAATTTAAGTAAAACAGTTGAAACCCAGACAATAAATTATGAAAATAATCAATATTTATGCCTTTGCTATCCTGGCAGCAAAATGCTGGATAATTACCTGCTTTGCATGTATCCGACAACAGAAATCGATTACAAAATCGAAAAAGTCCGTTCTACAATTTATACGGTAATGATAATTCTTCTCATAATTTCTATATTAACAGGTCTTCTTTTATCAAAAACCTTCATCACACCAGTTAATGAATTAGACCGGGGTTTAAATGCCTTAAGAAAGCGTGAAACAGAAACCAAGATAAAAATAGACAGCAAAGACGAATTAGGACAGCTAGGAACTGCATTTAATCAAATGATGGCTGAAATCAAGGATATGCTCTTAGCTGGTGCGATACAACAATGCCTGATTCCTGTAGGCAAATACAAACTGGAAGGCTATGACTGTCAGGTTTACAATCAGATGGCCCTGGACGTAGGTGGAGACTATGCTGATATATTCCAGCTGCCCAATGAACGAATACTAATCGTTATTGGTGACGTAACAGGTCATGGTGTTTCTTCAGCCTTATTAACAGCAATGGTAAAAGCTTCTGTATTCAGATTTGCCCAAAAGGACACTCCATTAACAGAAATAACAACACAGACAAGCAACATGATCTGTGACCTATTGAATAAGAAAAAACTCATGACATTCTGTGCTGTTACTCTTGATACGAACACTGGTGAAATGGCAATCTGCAATGCAGGTCATCCGATGCCGATGATTCACTCAGAAAAAGGCGTATTGCGAACACCAGCCAAGCACGCGCTTCCATTAGGTGTTTCCAAGAAAAGATGCCGTTATACTTCAGAAACAGAAGTATTGCAGCCTGGTGAAACATTATTCCTATACACCGACGGCTTCCCAGAAGCAGAAAACGCCAATGGTGAAGAATATACTTATGAAAAGTTCCAGGAATTAGTAACAAATCAGGAAATAAATAGTGCAGAAGGATTCAAGAATCTGCTATTAAAAGAATTCAAGCAGCATCATGGCGATACCGAACTTGCCGATGACGTAACCTTCATAATCCTAAGAAGGTTAAAAAGCGAACCGATTTAAAGCCACACAGTTAACAAACATCTGAGACAAGGCCGCCATACCAGCATAATCAGCTTAATAATTTTGCTTAATTGGACAATTATAACTTAAATTTTACTTTTCGTGAACCTTATTTGGGCTCTTTGAGCAACTTCCTGTGCTGGTGGAACCACACCAGATACATTTATTTCTACCATGACCATGTCTATGAACTTTATACGGGCTTTTTATACAACTTCCGTAGCTTATGCTTCCACAGAATTCACAGTGTTTTTCATCGTCGATGTGCTCATGAACCTTGTGAGGGCTCTTAGTGCATGAACCGTAGCTGATGCTATTGCAGTATCTGCATTTTGTAGTCATATAACTCCTCCTGGTTAATTTGATAATTAAATCATAATCAGTATTTTCACTGAAAACCTTAAAAAAAAGCTGCGAAAAAATAATTAAACTGCTTAAGTTATCTCCATTTCACTCTTAGATTTAAGTTTTGATTCCAAACCCTTTTTCAATTTTTAGACATTAAAAGGTGTCAAAAACATCTTCTGAAGCAACCGTTATTGACGAAATAAAAAAGATGTCATAGAATATTGTGAGCTAACGATTAAAGGAGTATTTTATGAGGAATATTTTCCGAAATTATAGTCTAACAAAAAAACTATTTATTGGATTAGCATTAGGCACTGCATTTTTATCCTGTGAAAATACAGTAATTAATGCAGCAACAGAACCAACCGCAATTTATAGAACACCTGAAGAATGGTCTAAGAGATATGCACTTGAACCATACGCTCCTAATGTTGAAATTACCGGAGAATATGACCAAGCTTTGGCAGCCAAGTGTATAAACGGCACTTTTGTTGGTTATATGCAGGATGATGTCAAAGTATGGAAAGGTATTCCATATTCAAAGCAGCCAGTAGGTTACTGTTCACAGGTTATCTTGTAAAAAAAATCCCGATGTAGTAAGCTGTCAGCTTTTCTCATCGGGATTTTCGTGACTGCTAACTGTTGAATAGCTCAGCGCACTCAAGGAAGACGTTGGCACCGCTTTTCTGGCGTATTGAAGCCAGCATGCTCATACCACTGCATAGCTCTTCCAGGCTTGTAAAACTTCTAAGTGATATGGCCTGCGCCATTTTTCTCTTGAATTTTCTCAGCAGTCTTTCGCTGAGATTGTTGTCCGACGGAACCTTCATCTCGTGAAGAAATAACAGATGATTATTTTTGAATTTCTTCAGACTCTTTAAAAGATTGAATCCGTCCCTGTAGAATTCCTTCGGTGGATTGGTTTCGTATTCTTTTTCTCCTTTATGTATTATTTCATCATACCGCTTCTCGAACTCTGCTACTCTGTCTTCATCAGGCTTACTTCCCGGTTCAAGATTATTTTTATAATGAATTAATTCCTGTATGAAGCTTCGCATTTCCCTGTTCCATTTAAGCTCAGGTTCATTATCCATAC
>JAZRWI010000022.1:0-2297 GCA_045599645.1 Candidatus Avigastranaerophilus sp. | reverse complement strand
TCTTATTATAAAAAAATTAACCCCTATAAGCAAGTTGAAACATAATTTGGGGTTATTGTCATTTAAGGTGATGACGAATTGGAAGTAGCCGGAATCGGAATTGTCAACTATGCCGTATGTGGTTAACAGGGTGGGGAAGATGGCATATTTTGTTGAGGTTATCTGTATTGTTGTAATAAAAGTTGTAATAAAAGTTGCAATAAAAGTTGCAATAAGTTATTGTAACTTTAGTGAGGTATTATTATGGCTTTACCGATAAGTATCGAATCTTTGCTAACTACAAGAGAAATAGAATCTAACCGCATAGAATATAAAAGAGATTGGAACCCTAGGGAATGTATTAGAACTATATGCGCTTTTGCAAATGATATTGAAAATCTAGATGGTGGTTATATTGTTATTGGGGTTGAGGAAAAAAATGGCAGACCTGTTTTACCTGTAAAAGGTATTGAGGTTGATGAAATAGATAGTATTGAAAAAGATTTACTGAATAAGTGTCATTTTATTGAACCTTTTTATTTTCCTAGAATTGAAAAGTGTGAATTCAATGGGAAAACATTGCTTGTGCTGTGGGTGACGGCAGGAGAAGGCAGACCCTACAAAGCAAGTAAGGAAATCTCAAAAAATCAAGGCGATAAATATTATTATATAAGGCATGGCTCTAAGACGATTCAAGCAGATAACAATTCTTTAAAAGAGCTATTTGAAAATTCAAGTCGAATTCCATTTGATGATAGAGAGAATCCTTTTGCCAGGCTTTCAGATATAAGTGTTGTTCTGATAAGGGAGCATTTAAAAACAATTGGTAGCGCATTATATGAGCTATCTAAGCATATGGACTTAGTTGAATTGGCCCAGAACATGAAGCTTCTTTCCGGCCCAAAAGAACGATTGTTGCCTAGAAACATTGCTTTATTAATGTTTTCTGAACATATTGAAGATTATTTTCCGTATGCTTATATAGAAGTGGTTGATATGCCGGATGTGACAGGGAAAAACATGGTTGAACACACTTTCCATGGGCCTATTCAGCAACAACTTTTTGATGCTTTACGATATATTAATAATAACATGATTTCTGAAATGATAATCAAGCATGAAGGTATTCTGGAATCTGATAGATTTTGGAATTATCCTATAAATGCAATCAAAGAAATTTTGGCTAATGCTGTTTACCATAGAGATTACCAGATAAAAGAGCCTATTACAGTTATAAAAACACCATCTTATATTGAAATAAAAAGTTTCCCTGGTTTTAATCGTTCTATTACTGACGAAATGATTAAAAACTATGAAATTCGTTCTGCTGGTGAATACAAAAATCGTAGAATAGGAAATTATTTAAAAGAGTTAGGGCTTACTGAAGGCAGAAATACTGGTATTCCTCTTACTATAGAGCAATTGAAAAAAAATGGTTCTGATTTGCCTCTGTTTATTACTGATATAGAAAGACAGTCATTGATTGTCAGGATTCCTGTAAATAGTCATTTTTTGAAAAATACCGATGGTCATCTGCGGCTATATCCTGGTAAACACAGAACTAGTGCGGAACTGGAAAAGGATATTCTAGCTCTTTTGGCAACGGGTGATTATTCGGCAAATATGATTTCCTCTAAGTTAGGATTCAGCGGAGTTTCTAAGAACTTAAAAAATACTTTGAACCTACTTGTTGAAAAGAAACTAATAACTATTTCTGGTTCTCATAAATCAACCCGATATTCTTTAGCTAGATAAAAATATCGAGGTTGGAGATATTTCTTATCTGGTTATTTTTGATTTTCCTACTCGCCTGTTTTTAATATCAACAACAGGATAAGGAATTAGCCAAGTGATATAAATAAAAAAACAAATCTAGAGGCTTCATCCTCGTTTGAAATTGCAGCAAAGTTCCTGGCCATGTTTATCGCCTCTTAATAATTAAAGAGTTGTGAACTAATTCTTTAATTAAAATAGCGTTGAACCTTTTTAATATCTACAGCGCATAATTGAGCAATCTCTTCTGCTGATTTACCAAGTTTTTTCATATTATTAATAATTGCTATTTCTCTTTCTTCAGCACCTTCAGCTTTTCCTGCTTTTCTTTCAATAGCGGCAAAATCTCTGGTCATGGTTATCACCTCTTCCATATTTCTGAAGTCTTCTGGTATAGTCTTGTTGAACTTCGAAGCCAGAAATCTTCTCATAAATCTTAAAAAAGTTTCGAAGCTTTTCAGCTTTTCTTTTGTATCAAGCTTCTTAGCCAGTTCATGCAAAACTTCTTCAAGATTAGCCTTATCTTTTGTGCGCTCAACTTCAAT
>JAZRWI010000021.1:0-15125 GCA_045599645.1 Candidatus Avigastranaerophilus sp. | reverse complement strand
ATGAGGGTGGTTTTCTAGCCCTTCTTCCTTCAGGGAGAAGGTGGCACAGCGCAGCTGTGACGAATGTGGGCTATAGAATCACCCTTATACATCCACTGCTAAAAAATTCTAAAAATTATGCATTATGAATTAATATAAAGCACTAAGCCTATAACTCAGCATAACTGTGGTGGTGTGGTTTGGTGTGGTGTGGTGCTATTCTAAAAGTAGACACGAATAGGAAAAATGTGATATGCTTTTTGATTATAGTTAGAAAAATGCGATATTTTTACTTTAAATATGTGGAAAAATGTGATGGGAAAAATTAGAAAAACTATTCTGAGAAGAAAGATTGATCAATATTTAGCTGCCTGGAAAAATGATTCGGAACATTTGCCTCTGATAGTAAAAGGCGCTCGACAGATTGGTAAAACAGAATCTATCAGATTTTTTGCGTCACAGAACTATATAAACTGCATTGAGATAAATTTTGTTTTGCAACCAGAGTATCGTGACATTTTTGATGATGGTTATACGGTAGATAGAATAATAAGAAACATATCAGTCCATAACAGTGATTTTGTTTTTGACCCCGGGAAAACTCTGATTTTCTTTGATGAAATACAAAAATGCCCCAATGCTGCAACTTCCTTGAAGAGTTTTAAGCAGGACGGTAGATACGATGTAATTTGTTCTGGCTCGCTGATGGGTATTTATTATCAGGAAATAGAATCTAATAGTGTGGGTTATAAAGAGGATTATCTGATGTATTCAATGGATTTTGAAGAATATTTATGGGCCAAGGGATATTCAGATGAATTTATTGCTTCTTTGTTAAAAAATATGATTGCTGTTGAACCATTACCAAATGCAATATTTAGCGAGATGAATGATTGCTTTAGGGAATATATGCTATTAGGTGGAATGCCTGCTGTTGTTGATAAATTTATAAAACAGAAAAACTATTCCGGCATTCTTAAAATGCAGAGGCAGTTGCTTCTTGACTACGAGGAAGATATTACAAAGTATGCATTAGGAATGGAAAAAGCTAAGATATTAAATGTATATAGAAAAATTCCTGTTTTCTTAGGCAGCGAAAATAAAAAATATCAGATTTCTAAGATAGCTAGGGGAGCCCGGAATCGTGAGTATATAGGGGCGATTGATTGGTTGGCAGCTGCTGGAATTATTAATCTGTGCTATTGCATGAGTGAACCGTCTTTGCCATTAAAAGGAAATTATAATCCTGATTTTTACAAGATTTACTATGGCGATACCGGCCTTCTGATAGCTGCTTTGGACGATGAAGCGCAGCAGGATCTTAGAGATAATAAAAATTATAACGTTTATAAAGGTGCAATTTTTGAAAATATTGTTGCTGAAGCTTTATTGAAGCAAGGATACCCTGTTTATTTCTACCGTAATGAAAAAAGCACTATTGAGATGGATTTTATGCTGCGAGACAGGGTTTCTATTGTTCCTATCGAAGTAAAGGCGGTAGATGGGGCTACTGTTTCATTAAGAAACATGATAAGCAATAAGAATAATAAATTCAGCGACATAAAATACGGAATCAAATTAGCTGGCAAAAATATAGGTAACAACGGACAATTCTATACATTTCCATATTTTTTAACGTTTCTTCTTAAGAGATTTCTGTCTCAAAAATAGTATCAGCTTCAATGTATTGGGCATAACACTAAGCAGGTTAGGGTAAAGCAGAAACAACCTAACAGCACCGGCTAAACAATCCCCTCCTAGCAGCTTTGCTGCGCCCTTCTAGGCTAACGGCCGCCCTCCTAGCGCCAAAGGCGCGCCCTAAAAATAGTGAAAAAATAGTGAAATTTTAGTGGAATTTTTAGCTGTAATATCGCATACTAAATTAGAGGTAATTGCTTTATGATAAAGGTTCCACTGACTAATAATATCCTTAGAAGAATCTCTGCTATTGATGAAAATAGATTTGCAGTTAATTTATGTAATCTGCCTGTTATAACAAAGAATAAGCTTAGAAAGAACTCAAAGAAGAAGAGCTCCTATGCTTCAAATAAAATAGAAGGCAACCCTCTCTCTGAAGAACAGGCAAATACTGCGATAGACGCAGACCCTCACAGACATTTACTTAAGCCTGAACAGGAAATCAGAAATTATTTTCTGGCGCTGAATTTCCTTGAAGAAAAGCTGAAAGCAAGAGAACCTTTTTCCAAAAAACTGATCCTGGAGGTTCAGGCGATGGTTGAAAAGGGTGCTTCCAAAGAGAAGATAGGATTGCGCGGTGCTATGCCTCCTGGTTTTCTTTTTGCTGTATACGATTCTGAAAGTGGAAAACCCGACTATATTCCTCCGGAATATACTGATATACCAGCATTGTTGGATGAATTAGCGGGCTATGTTAATACTACAGATGATCATCCACTGATTGTGGCTGCAGTTGTGCACTATCAGCTTGTCACGATACATCCCTTTGAAGATGGGAACGGGCGCACTGCACGTCTGATGTCTGGCTATGTTCTCGATTTGAACGGTTACGGCTTTAATGGCATTGGTTCCTTAGAGGAATACTTCGCCTATGATTCTGACGAATACTACCGTTCTTTGCAGATGGGTTTGCCAGTTCTTTATTATTCAGGAAGAAATAACCCGCCTCATCCAGAAATATGGATAGATTATTTTCTTCGAATGTTCGAACTCTATTCCAAAAAGGTATCTGAATTAGCCAAAAGCTCCAGTTCTGATGAAATTGCAGCCAGCCTTTCTTTTTTGAGCAGCAGGGAAAAGGAATTTCTGGCTTTTCTGCTTAAGAACAAGCTTTATTCTTTTACGCCGATTGAGCTTAGCAAAAAGCTGAACGTAACCAACAAAACAATCATCAACAGATGTTCTAAGCTTGTTTCAAATGGCTTCCTGATTCCTAATCTTGTCCAAAGCCGAATCAGAAGCTACCAGCTCACCGACTTCGCCAAAACCACCGCCTCCCAACTTCTATAAACCACCCCTAAAAAACTAAAAATTCTCCATTCTCCATTCTCAATTCAGGCATTAGCAGAGAGCCGGTCGAAGCAGCAGAAAACCCAATCTAAGAACAAAAAATTATGCATTATGCATTATGCATTATGAATTATGAATTAATATAAAGCACCAAGCCTATAACTCAGCATAACCCAACAATTGTGCATTGTGAATTGTGCATTAAACGGTTGCCACTAAGCTAGTCGAAGCATCACCTAGACCCAATCTAAGAACAAATAATTATGCATTATGAATTATGAATTAATATAAAGCACCAAGCCTATAACTCAGCATAACCCAATCATTGTGAATCCCCAGTCCCCATGTAACCGTCGCTAAGGTGGCATACACAGCGGCTATAAATTGATGAAAATTTAGGGTAATATTACGCTTTTATTTCATTAAAGCTAATTTTTTTAGTCAGTAAAGTATAAAATCTCCATTTATAGAAGGTGGCGCATCGCAGCTGTGACGGATGTGGGTGGTTTTCTAGCCCTTCTTCCTTCAGGGAGAAGGTGGCACAGCGCAGCTGTTACGAATGTGGGTCCCGTCCCTGCGAGGCCTTCCTCCGGGTTCGGGGGAAGGTGGCACGCGCAGCGTGACGGATGAGGGTGGTTTTCTAGCCCTTCTTCCTTCAGGGAGAAGGTGGCACAGCGCAGCTGTGACGAATGTGGGTCCCGCCCCTGCGAGGCCTTCCTCCGTGCTTGGGAAAATTTGAAATAAGTGGCTGTTTCCGCCCCTGCGAGGCCTTCCTCCGTGCTCGGGGGAAGGTGGCACGCAAAGCGTGACGGATGAGGGCTCCATCTACTGCTTTATGTCTGGAGTATCAATAGTATTTATTAACTGTCTTAGATAATTTTCGCGTTTAATAAGTTTCATAACTGCAACTCCTCTCGCTTTATTATAGCATATCTAATAATTCCTATTTAACACTTTTTGATTTTTCTAAAAACTGTTAAATAGAAATTCCTCATTTTTCAATTCTCAATTCAGGCATAATACCAAGCCGGTTAAAGCAGCAACAAACCCAATTATGCATTACAATCGGAAATTTTGTAACATGTTAAATAGGTTCCGAATATATTGACACACTAACAGTATATAACTATAATTTGATTGTAATCGGAATAAACGTAACATGTTAAGTTATAATCGAAAGAAAATACGTAATGCAGGCTCAAAGAACTCTTTATCTTAATAAATTAATTCAGAAACGTCATAAGCCTTATATTAAAATAATCACAGGAATCCGTCGCTGTGGTAAAAGCTATCTTCTGAAGACGCTATATCGTCAATATCTGCATTCTGTTGGAGTAAAAGATAGCCAGATAATAGTAATTGAACTTGACGATGACCGTTTTGAAGACCTTCGTGAAAAGAAGGCACTGCGCGAG
Organism: Candidatus Avigastranaerophilus sp.; assembly: GCA_045599645.1. Classification (GTDB taxonomy): domain Bacteria; phylum Muiribacteriota; class Ozemobacteria; order Ozemobacterales; family Ozemobacteraceae; genus RUG334. Next base: position 10,743 of record JAZRWI010000021.1, on the reverse strand, counting down.
TATATCGAAAAACGTTGCTCTAATGAAAATTTGCAATATTATGTGATGATTGATGAAGTTCAGATTGTGAAAGGTTTTGAGGGAACAATCATTTCTTTGAATAATCATCCAAATTACGATATTTACATAACAGGCAGCAACTCAGAATTTCTATCTAAGGATATTTCAACCAGGTTTAAGGACCGTGGTTCGGAAATCCGTATCCATCCTCTTTCTTATAGCGAATTTTATGAGGTATATGAAAACGACAGGCATTTTGCCCTTAGAGATTATTTAACCTTCGGAGGAATGCCATATTTAATAAATGAACAGGATGAGACTGAGAAAATAAGATATCTGACGGATTTGATAAATAAAACTTATTTGACCGATGTTGTTGAGAGAAATCATGTGAAGCTTCAGAATGAGTTCAATTCATTGTTTGACGTATTGTGTTCGACGACTGGTTCCTTGGTAAATCCAAGTAGCCTTGCAGGAACATTGCTGGCGGAAAAGCATATTAAAATAGATAGTGAGACTGTTTTTGCCTATATCAGTTATCTTGAAAATGCTTTTATATTTGAAACGGCTAAGCGATTCAATATTAAAGGAAAGCAGTATCTTACTACGCCGTTTAAATATTACCCGGAAGATGTTGGTCTTAGGAATGCTAGAATAAATTTCAGACAGCCTGATTTAGGCTTTGCCATTGAGAATGTTGTTTATAATGAATTGCGCAGCAGGGGATATCTGGTCGATGTTGGTCTGTTGGAAACGCGAGAACGTAATGCTGAAGGAAAACAGGTCTATAAACAGAAGGAAGTCGACTTTATTGCCCGATTGGCAAGCAAGGAATACTACATTCAGGTGATGAGTCAGATTCCTTCTGGTAATCATAAAGCGAATGAATATGATAGCTTGCTAAAAATACCAGGTTCCTTTAAAAAAATCGCTGTTGTCAATACACATCTAAGGGCTTTTACCGACGAAAATGGCATTCTTAATATTTCACTGGAAGAATTCCTGTTAAATCCAGCCTCTCTGGATTTATGAGCAACTTTTATATGTTCCGAACTATAGATAGGTCTACCCTTTTTTCGGAATAAGGCCCTTGATTATTAAAATTTCCGCCCCTGCGAGCCCTTCCTCCGTTCGGGAAAATTTGAAATCTTGTTTCAAATGGCTTCCTGATTCCTAATCTTGTTCAAACCCGAATCAGAAGCTACCAGCTCACCGACTTCGCCAAAACCACCGCCTCCAAGCTCTTGTAACGAGAACGGGTGGGCTTCAAGTTTCTTAAAATTAAGTGTTATGCCTTCTAAGGGGTATCGGGTCTGTAGTTTAATATGTAAATGATTGTAGATTAGAATTGCTGGTAACTTTTTATCAGGTTTTTGTTATTTTTCTAAAAGCCAGTCAATCAAAATAATTTGTTCTTTCAATCAGCGTAATGACACCTTTTTATAAGTTTGTAAAATGGTTTTAACACATCTATAAAAATATCGAGTTTGTAAAATACATTTTATGATTTTGGTCTTGTTTAAGGTTCTCCTAGCGTTAAGGGCACACCCTCTAGTGTGGATCTCTAAATGAAGTCAGAGCCGACCTTCATACACAATTTTGAAGTTATCTTGAAGTTATCTTGAAGTTGACTTTGAAGTTATCTTGAAGTAAACTTGAAGTAGCTAAGATGAGGGGTAACAGCATGTTTTTGGAAGAACTTACAGGTGAAATACAACTAGGAAATGAAAAACTAGAATGCAAAAGCCTTTTGAGCCGTGAGGACATCGTTGGCTGGCTGAAAACAGTTGCTGGCTTTGCAAACGCCCGCGGTGGAGAGTTCTATATTGGTGTTGAAGATAAAAGCCACAAACTGATTGGCTTTGATAGAAAGAATGCGGATAATGAACGCAATTACTTCAATAATCAAGTAAATGAACATTTAACCCCTAAGCCTGTCATGCATATTTCCTTCATTAGATATGAAGTAAAAGGAAAAGAATTATTTATTATAAAAGTTGCCATTGACGAATCCGCAGTAAAACCAGTTGTTTTGAAGTATAAAGGCTTACCAGCTATATTTATGAGAAGAGACGGCTTCACCAATGGCGCGACTTACGAAGAAATCATAGAAATGAGCATAAAAAGTAAAAATACTCAATATGACCTCCTGATTTCTGACGAAAAATATGACCCAGTAAAATTTTCAATGCTTAGGGAATTCTACAAAACCAATAATGATGGTAAAGAACTGCGCGAAAAGGCTTTGAGTTCTATAGGCTTCTTCAACAAAGATGGTTATCTACCTAATGGAGCTGTTATGTTCCAGGACGATTACCATGAAAAGAAGACTGAAGTGCAATGCTCTGTTTATTCCGGTTTTAATAAGGGTAGCGAGAGAATAGTTACCGTAAACAGATTTTACGGTAATCTCATAGCCACAATCAGATTTACTCTTGACTTTGTCAATCAGCGAATGAATCACTCTATGATTAAGCTTGATAACGCAAGGAAAAACATTGACGCGTATCCTGCCCGTGCATTATTTGAAGGCATAATCAATGCTATTGCTCATAGAGATTATTATTTAGATGGAACCCAGATTCAGGTTGATATGTTTAAAGATCGTCTGGAAATATCTTCACCTGGCGGTTTCTATAGAGGCGAAAAGCTTGGAAAAACTTATGATTTGTCAGGAATAATATCTAAAAGAAGAAACGAACTCATTACTGATGTTCTTGTGAAATGTAATGTGATGGAAGCAGCTGGAACAGGTTTTGACAAGATTATCGAGGAATACTCTGCTGTCGATGACGCCCATAAGCCATATGTCTATTCTACATCTGACCATTTTACACTGGTATTACCTGACTTAACCCATATTGGCGGTTTGGAAGACAGAGGCCTGCCAATTATTAGATTTGTCCCCGTTCCCAAAGGCACTGAACATGATGAGAAGGTTTTGGCATTTTGCTATAATCAGGCCCATAACGTTGCTGAAATAGCAGAATTCTTATGTGTTAGCAATTCTACTTACCTCAGAAGACAAGTCCTGGAAAATCTTGAAAGCAATGGTTATCTGGAAAAAAGCAAACTTTCCCGTGCAGTTTATTACAGAACAAACCCCAATATGGTAACTCTCTACTGACCCACCTTAACTCCTGGCACGACAACCATGGCATTCAATACCTCAGCCTGAAACAATTCCTGAACAACTAATGCATTCTGCTGACGGCCGTTCTCCAGCGCAGCGCCTCTAAAAACTATTGGCCATCTATATATAATTAAAGTGGCGGTGAAATAAATAAAATAATAGTTTACCGCCGCTTATACGGAGAAAAGAATGATAGGAAGAAAACAGGAAACTTCAATGCCAGAAGCTTTATCGGCAAGTTGGGAGTTGTAGCGATGGGCTAATAATTGTGTTATAATAGCCGGGTGGGGGACGGAATGAAAAAAGCAATTGCCATTGGTTCTCAAAGTTTTGAACAAATAAGGCAGGAAGACTGTTTTTATATTGATAAGACATATTTTATTAAAGAGTGGTTTGAAAGCCGGGATACTGTTACGCTTATTACACGTCCTCGTCGTTTTGGTAAAACCTTGAACATGGATATGCTCAACTGTTTTTTATCAAATAAGTTTGCCAACCGTGGCGATCTGTTTGAAGGGCTTTCTATCTGGGAAGATGAAAGATACAGAAATATTCAGGGAACCTACCCCGTTATTTTTCTCAGTTTTGCAGGAATAAAAGACCAAAACTACAAAGATACAAATTCATCAATAAAATATTTAATTTCGAGACTTTTCGATAAATACAATTTTCTCCTGGATAGCGAAAAGCTTAGCGATAATGCCAAGGCTAGTTTCAAAGGGATTTCCCCAGACATGGCCGACACAACAGCAATCAATTCTATCAATCTTTTATCAGAACTGTTGTTTTCGCATTTCGGCAAAAAGGTTATTATACTTCTCGACGAATATGACACACCTCTTCAGGAGGCCTATCTTTCCGGCTATTGGGATGAGTTATCCGGTTTTATTAAAAATCTTTTTAATAATACATTTAAAACCAATCCTTACCTTGGCAGAGCAGTAATGACCGGCATTACCAGAATAAGCAAGGAATCATTTTTCTCTGATTTGAATAATTTAGAGGTAACAACAATTACATCCAATAAGTATGAAACATGTTTTGGTTTCACAGAGAAAGAAGTTTTCAAATCCCTTGATGAATTTGGCAAATCTTCAGAAAAAGAGAATATTAAAGCCTGGTATGACGGGTTCATATTTGGCAGCAGCAAAGACATATATAATCCATGGTCGATAATTAACTTTCTAGATAAAGGGAAGTATGACACATACTGGACCAACACCAGTTCCAACAGCCTGCCAAGCTCACTGATTCAGAAAGCCCCACCCAGGGTAAAGCATATCATGCAGGATTTGCTTGAAGGCAAGCCACTGATAACGCAAATAGATGATCAGATAATATTCAACCAGTTAGACAACGATGTTAATGCTATCTGGAGTCTGCTGCTGACCAGTGGTTATTTAAAACCTCAAAAAGTTACAACTGATGAGGAAACCTGCGAAAGCACCTACGAACTTGTCTTAACAAACCGTGAAGTAAAGTTGATGTTTACAAAAATGTTTGCAGGCTGGTTCAATAAAACAGAATATTACAGCGATTTTATAAAATCATTGTTAAAAAACGACAGTGAAGAAATGACAATATTCATGAATAAAATAGCTTTGGCAACCTTCAGCTATTATGACACAGCCAATAGTGAGCCGGAAGATACTTCAGAGCGTTTTTATCATGGTTTTGTATTAGGAATGCTTATAGACTTAAGGAAAGAATACCAGATTCTCTCAAATAGAGAAAGCGGCTATGGCAGATATGATGTTATGCTTGTTCCTAAAAAAGAAAACCAGAATGCCTACGTCATAGAATTTAAGGTTTTCAATCCTAAAAAAGAAAAATGCTTGGAAGAAACAGTAAAATCAGGTCTTACCCAGATAGAAGACAGAGATTATGACGCTGATTTGCTCGCCAAAGGTATCTCAAAAGACAGAATCTTCCATTACTGCTTCGCCTTCGAAGGCAAGAAAATTCTTATCGGATAAGCTTGATAAATTCAGAACCTTTTTGAGATTTTTGAGAAGGTAAGGCAAGATGGTATTACACTTACTGTGCCAGCTCATAGACCAATATGTCCGCCCCACGCAGTGGCCTTCCTCCTTTAGGGGGCTGCCGCCATGGATGGCGGCGTGCAAGCGGTCACCAGGATGGTGAAACCGTCGCTAAGGTGGCACGCGAAGCGTGACGGATGAGGGGGGCTAGCCCTTCTTCCTTCAGGGAGAAGGTGGCACAGCGCAGCTGTGACGAATGTGGGCTATAGAATCACCCTTATACATCCACTGCTAAAAAATCCTAAAAATTATGCATTATGAATTATGCATTAAGAATTCGAATAAATCCCCAAGCCTGTAACATTTCATAACCCCAAAATTGTGTCAACTGTATTTCTTTTGCTTGCCCATAAGATCCAGCTATTTTGAAATCAAAACGGCCATTGAAAAACTTATTTATTAAAAATGTTTTTCCAATACGCCTTCTGCCATATACAATAATCAACTGAGCCTGTTTTGAATCTACGCAGTGCTGTAATTGGGATCATTCTTCTTTTCTGCCTATTATCTGTTCATTCATAAATAGTTTCTCCCTCAACTGGTTTCTTTTTAAAACTATCATATCATACTTTTAGATAGATAAACATATTTTTAAATATCTTTTTGTTCGATTTTGTAGCTAAATTAGATAATAATTTCAGGTTGTAGTATCTTTTATCTCTTATGGCCAAAATAGCACAGCATCTCTTTTTACCATTGTACATTAGGTTTTGCATCTAACTCCGCCACCGCAAACTCATGCGCAGCATCCATCAAAAACACTTCCTGCTTTTCAACAAGCTCCTTCATCGGCCGCAGGCCGTATTCATAGCCGCAGGCTAATTCATTATTCTTTTGCCATCAAATTGTGCATTGTGAATTGTGTGTTAATTATGGCACGCTCTAATAGGCCTCAGCACGACCTAAAATTAAAGTCGCTCATAAATTTTTGTAAAAAAAAATAACCGTCAGTGCGACTTTGAGATTGAAAAAATCAGCTAACAACCGTTAGATACGACGAAGTGAGAAAAAAGCTCACTTATATGTTGATTATTTGCGAAAATTATATATACTAGATAATAGAAAAGAAGGTGAAGTTGAAAATATGTTAATTCAGTTCAATTTTAAAAATTATAAATCATTTAGGGAAGAAGCCACATTGGATTTATCTGCAGCTAAGATGACGGAGTTTTCTGATAGAGTGGTTAGTATTGGTAGTGAAAAAATCTTGCCAGTTGCGGCCATTTATGGAGCAAATGCAAGTGGTAAATCTAATATTTATAATGCTTTTGAATATATGTCAAAGTATGTTGTAGAGTCATTCAAGTATGGAGATGAGGAAGAAAAGTTCGAAGAATATAAACCAACACCTTTCTTATTAGATTCAGTTTCGGCTGCTGACGAGTCATGTTTTGAAGTGTATTTCACATTACCGGATGATAAGGCGGAAAAGGTATATAATTATGGTTTTTGTATTAATAAGGATGGTGTGACAGAAGAGTGGCTTAATTCTAAGGCAAAGACTGCTAGAAAATATAGTACAGTTTTCTATCGTGGAAATTGTGATGAAGAACTTGATTTGTCGGGATTTCCTAAGAGTAGTAGAGATAATATTCAGGTTGCCTTAGAAAAGCAGGTGCTTATAGTTTCATTAGGCGCAAAGTTAAAAATTGGCAAGTGTAAGGCAATTAGAGATTGGTTTCTTGCAAATGAGTTTGCTGATTTTGGAGACCCATTCACCAACTTTTTTATGTCTCGCAGATTACCTAAGGGATTTGTTGAGGATAAGAGTGTCCAACAGAAGGTTGTAGAATACTTTGCATCTTTTGATGAGCATATCAAGGATTTCAGAATCGAAAAGGTTCCACATGATGGAGAATCAAAGGAAGATACCTACAAAATTAATGCACTTCATAAGATGATTGATTCGGATGATATGGCAGAGATACCATTAGGCGTTGAGTCTGCCGGAACTTTGAAAATGTTTGCTTTATATCCGGAACTTCAAGAGGTATTGGAAAAGGGAAGTGTATTCTTTATAGATGAATTGAATGCACGATTACATCCATTGCTTGTGAGAAATTTCTTGCTTACATTCTTGAATCCGGAAATCAATGTTAATCATGCTCAATTGGTGTTTACGACACACGATACCTGGCAGCTTTCTAATCAGCTTTTGAGGAGAGATGAAATCTGGTTTGCGGAAAAGGACGATAGAGGTGTGTCAACATTATATTCGCTAGCAGATTTTGTTGATGAGGATGGCTCTCGTATTCGTAAGGATGAAAGTTATGAGAAGAATTATCTGATAGGAAAGTATGGTGCTATTCCAAGGCTTAAAGCAATAGACATACTTAGGGAAGCGCTTATACAAGTGTCAGAAGAAACAGGCTTAAGACCTCTTAAAAGAGGCTGTCCCAAAACTAGAAATTTGTAAAAATCCCGATATACAGTAGATTCCTAAGAACCTCCCTTTTTAAGGGAGGGTAGGGAGGGTTTTGATTTTAGAAAGAACTTGTTTTGAATGCATAAAATCGAGTTCTTAGACAGCCTCGAAAAGGAGGATTAAGTATGTCAAAAAATGATAGAAAAGGAAATAGAAAAACGCGAGAACAGAGAAAACAATTCAAGGTTCCAGAATTAGGTTACTATCTGATTGTTACAGATACAGAAGCTACAGAGCGTTGCTTCTTTACGGGACTTCACAAGGAACTACCAGAGGATATGAGAAATAAACTAGTTATCAAAGTTGTGGAAACAAAAACAAGAGCAATGATTGATAAATGTTTGGAGCTTACAGTTTATGATGCTCAATATCGTATTCCTTGGATAGTTTTTGATAGAGATCAGATACAAGGGTTTGATGATATTATTTCTGAAGCTGAGAGTAAAGGAATACAAGTAGGCTGGTCAAATCCTTGTTTTGAAATCTGGATGTATGCATATTTTGGTGCAATGCCTGCAATTCAGGATTCCTGGACATGCTGCTCTGAATTTGGACGAGTATACGAAAATAAAACAGGACAGAAGTATTCTAAAGCAGATGAACAGATGTATGGAAAACTCTGTAAAACTGGGGATGAAGAAAAGGCATTACAGATAGCAAAGCAGAAATTCGAGCAATGTAAAAGAGAAGGTAAATTGAAACCATCAGAAATGTGTCCATGTACAACTGTGCATGAGTTGGTGGGGGAGATTAAGAACAAGGTCTCTTTATAGTAGAGATACATATGTATATTTCAGATGTGAAAATCGAGAACCTTAGAGGTATCGGGAAAGAAACAACATTAAGTGGCTGTTTCCGCCCCTGCGAGGCCTTCTTGATCGCCCCAACCACAACCCTGATTTCATCTGGTTTAAGGTTCGTGCTGCACGGTATGTTGATTATGCAGTCTGCATATTCTTTGGCTTTTGTGGTCTTGTAGGCAATATATTCCTTGTAATGTAATTGACTTGACGGAGAATCCGAGTGTATATTAGTGCAAAGTTTGGGATATATAGAACAAAGTTTGCACTATGAGGTCGGGTATGATTAAGCGGGATCGTTATATAAAGCAGCTTATAGCAAAAAAAGATAATGGTTTAGTAAAAATTATTACTGGTGTCAGGCGTTGTGGAAAATCATATTTATTGTTCACACTCTATAAAAATTATCTCAACAATATTGGGGTTGATGACAGCCATATAATTCAGATTGCTCTTGATAAGAGGCAACATTTTTCTCTTCGGGACCCGAATAAGCTTTATGAATATGTAATTGATAAAAGCAAGGGTGAAGGCCGGTTTTATGTTTTTATTGATGAAATACAGCTTTCTTATAGAATAAAACGTGATGATATTGATGAGAACAGGATTGCTCCCGAAGATAGAGAACTTATGTATGTGACCTTTTACGACATATTGAATGATCTGATGTCACGAAGCAATCTTGATATATATGTCACCGGAAGTAATTCTAGAATGCTTTCAAAGGATGTTGCCACTAATTTCAGGGGTCGTGGAACTGAGATTCGGGTTTACCCTCTGAGCTTTGCCGAATTCTATGAGTATGCCGGACTTGAAAAGTTTGAAGCCTGGGAAGAATATATGAGTTTTGGTGGTATGCCGTTGGTAGCGCTGGAAAGCAGTAAAATAGAAAAAGCAGAATATCTTCGTGGGCTTTTTTCCAAAATATATATAAGCAACATAAAGGAACGATATAAGTTGCGCGATGAAGAGGCTCTAAGCAATCTTATAAATGTGATTTTTTCAGCAGTTGGTTCGCTTTCGAACCCGCACAAACTTAATAACACTATGAATAGTGTTTTGGGAATCAGACTTTCAGACCATACTGTAGCCCATTATCTTGAGTATCTTGAAGACGCTTTCATAATAAAAAAGGCTGTGCGCTATGATGTGAAGGGCAAATCCTATCTTGATTTTCCATCAAAGTATTATGCTGTAGATGTTGGTCTTCGTAATGCGCGTTTGAACTTCCGTCAGCAGGAGAAAACCCATATTATGGAAAATATCATATATAACGAACTTGTTTGTCGTGGATATTCTGTTGATGTGGGTGTTGTGCCTACTTCATCGGTTATTGCTGGAACTCAGAGAAAACAGAACCTTGAAATTGATTTTGTGGTTAATCACGGTTTTTCAAGAACTTACATTCAGTCTGCTTTTTCTATCGAAAACGAGGACAAGCGTGAACAGGAAATCCGTTCCCTGTTGGCTAGTTGTGATTTTTTCAGAAAAATAGTCATAGTAAATGGCAATGAATTACCTCATCAGGATGAAAACGGTATTACCTATGTAGGAGTGATACCGTTCCTGCTAAGTCCTGAATTTTTGAATGTGTAGAAGCATCTATAGCATATCTTATTTTTTTCTATTTAACACTTTTTGATTTTTCTAAAAACTGTTAATTAGAAATTCCTCGTTTTTCAATTCTCAATTCAGGTATTACCACCAACCCGGTCGAAGCAGCAGCAACCTTAAAAGACCTTCTCTATGACAATGGGAAAGTTGGCACTCGAAGCGTGACAAATGAGGGTGGTTTTCTAGCCCTTCTTCCTTCAGGGAGAAGGTGGCACAGCGTAGCTGTGACGAATGTGGATCCCGCCCCCGCGAGGCCTTCCTCCAGGTGGGTGAAGGTGGCACGCGAAGCGTGACGGATGAGGGTTCCATCCACTGCTTAAAAATCCCAAAATTATACATTATGAATTATGCATTATGCATTCGAATAAATCCCAAAGCTCATAACTTCCCATAAAAAAAGATTGTGAATTACAGCCTCTAAAATTCAATATATCTAGGCGCTATCTCCGCCACCGCAAGCTCATGCACAGCATCAACCAAAAGCACTTTTTTCATAGCAATTGTAAAATCTTGCGCTCAACTTGAAATATGCTTATAATCTAGATAAAGGAGTTCACCATATGGGAGCTAATGACATAGCTTATAAAGGTAAGCGCTTATTAAAATACATCTTGTAAATAAAAAGACTTTGACTATTGAAACGCGTAAATGGCTCTCTGATAGGAATTTGGGAAGAAAACCGCTAACAATGTGGTTAATGGCGTAGTGTGAAATAACTATTTTTCTGTA
>JAZRWI010000020.1:0-88768 GCA_045599645.1 Candidatus Avigastranaerophilus sp. | reverse complement strand
CTGCCAATGGTTGCCATGGGTATGCATCATGGGCTTGTGGCACTATATTCTGTGCAGCTTCAGACCTTCGGTTTTGTAACACTTTACCCGGCTTTGGCTATGGCAGGTGCCGGTCAGGTTGGTGCAGCAATAGCGATTTATGTTATTGCCAAGCGAGTCAATAATCACAAGCTTTGTCAGGTCATAAAAGGCGCTTTGCCAGCAGGTTTCTTGGGAATAGGCGAACCGTTGATTTATGGTGTCACCCTACCCTTGGGCAAACCTTTTGTTACCGCTGGTATCGGAGCAGGCTTTGGCGGAGCTTTTGTAACGATATTCCAGGTGGCTGCAACAGGCTGGGGTCTGTCTGGTCTGTTAGCTTTACCTGTAATGACGGCAGGTCCTAATGGTGCGGTAAAAGGAATGATTTTTTTCGGAATAGGACTGCTAATAAGCTATATCGGTGGTTATATCATTACAAAGATGTTTTTAGATGAGTCTATGGTTGCTTCAAAGGAAGAGGAGGCTTATGAATTGCAGACAGAATCAGAAAAAGTAATAACTACTGCTGTTTCTGCCGGTAGAAGAATAAAGCATGGAGAACCTGTTTCATTCAATAAGTCTGACAACTACTTCAGATACGAGATTAAAGACCCAGCCGGTATGCACGCCAGACCTGCAGGTGAACTGGCAGAGCTTGCCAGACAATTTTCCTCAAAAATAATTATACAGGCTAATGGCAAGGAAGCTTCGGCTGCTAGCATGATTGGGTTGATGAAACTGGGTGTTGTGAAAGGAACAGAAGTAACTGTTTCCGTAAATGGCTCAGATGCTGATAAGGCTCTTGAAGCAATTAGCAGATTCTTGGAAAGCAGGATGTAAGCTATGGCAAATAATAAAATATCTATGAAAACCGGTGCTCAAGGAATAGCTGTAGGTCCTGTATTTGTGGTGAAAAAGGCAGATATTGGAATCAAAGAGTTCTCTGAAGATATTTCAGCAGAAATAAATGCTTTTTCTAATGCTTTGGAAAATTTAAAAACTATTATTAAAGCTGATGCTGATAAGGTTGGCGCAGATAATCGTAATATAATTCTTTCTGTTTTGCAGATTGCAAATGATGAAGAATACAGGAGTCTCGTTGAAAAATATATAAAAGAAAATAAAAATACAGCAGCTTTTGCTGTGAAAAAAGCTGCAGATGAGCTTTCTTCGGAATTAGAAAAATTATCTGATGAATATTTAAAAGCACGCTCTAGTGATATAAAAGGCGTTGCTGACAGGCTTTTTGATATTTTAACCAATAATAGCAAGAATTTGCCTGAGATACCATCAATAATACTCTCTGAAGAATTAAGCCCGGCTGATATTGCAGGTCTGCTTCCTGACCTGGCATTGGGCTTTGTTGCTGTAAAAGGCTCCGCAACAGCTCATGCTGCAATAATAGCAGGAAATAACGGAATACCGTATTTATTTGATGAAAGTCTGAATGTTTCTTCTTTCAATAATGGCGATATTATAATTGTAGACGGTGACAATGGTGTTCTTGTTTTTTCTCCTGATGCTGAAACCATAAAAGAAGCAAAAGAAGCAGCGAGACTTTTTAAAATAAAACAGTCAGAAGCATTAAATGCTGAAAAGCCAGAAACCAAGGTAAAAATATATGCGAATATTGCCAGCCCGGCAGACATACCAATGCTCCAAAAGTATGCTGCAGACGGGGTCGGTCTGTTTAGAACAGAGTTTCTTTTTATGAATAGAAGCACTTGTCCATCAGAAGAAGAACAGTTTATTGCCTATAAGCAGGTTCTTGAAAGCATGGGCAGCAGAGAAGTTGTTATAAGAACAATGGATATCGGCTCAGATAAAACAACTGAATGTATTCCATTAGAAAAAGAAGCTAATCCTTCCCTTGGTTTGCGCGGTCTCAGGCTTAGCTTGAAGCATAAAGACCTGTTTAAAGTGCAGTTAAGAGCATTGTTAAGGGCAGCAGTTTTTGGAAACGAAAAAATAATGTTTCCTATGGTTTCCGGATTGCGTGAAGTTCTAGAAGCTAAGAAGCTTGTAGCAGAGACAGCGGAAGAACTAAAAGCCCAAAGTGTCGAATACAGGCTTCCACCCGTAGGAATCATGATTGAAACGCCTTCAGCGGCACTGATAAGTGAAGAGCTGGCTAAGCATGTTGATTTCTTTTCTGTTGGAACAAATGACCTGACTCAGTATACATTGGCTCTGGATCGTGAAAGCACAGGCCTTGAGGAATATTATGAGCCTCACAGTGAAGCTGTTTTGAAGCTTATAAAAATGGCGGCCGACGGTGCTCATAAAAATAATATTACTATTTCTGTCTGTGGTGAGCTTGCTGGAGACCTGGAAATGATTGAAGAGTTGCTTGAAGCAGGAATAGACATGCTTTCTGTTTCCCCAGTTAAAATGCTTTCTGTAAGAGAAGCCGCATACAAAGCAGAAACCAATAGAAATCAAAAATCCGATTTAATTTCAGAAACGGCAATTGTAGCACCTGCAGACGGCATACTTGTTCCCATGGAAGAAATACCTGACCAGGCTTTTGCTCATGGTGTGCTGGGAAAATGCTTCGGCGTTTACCCCGATGAAGGTATTGTTTACGCCCCTGTAAGCGGTGTGGTCGAAAATATAGCAGAAAGTCTTCATGCTATAACCATATTCACAGAAGCCGGTGAACATGTTCTGGTTCATGTTGGGCTTGATACTGTTAATCTTCACGGTAAGGGGTTTGAACCCCAGGTAAAGCCTGGTCAGAAGGTAAATTCAGATGATATTTTAATTAAATTCGATTTGCAGACAATCACCTCTGCCGGGTATTCACCCATGGTCATTACAGTATTATTAAAGGCCTAGCCTTTGTTGAAAAGGTTTGATGGTTAATACAAATATAATTCTTGGTGCTGGCCTTAAGCGTTCTGCCCAGCAGTTATTTGCTGACTTAGGCATGATTTTTCAACTGCTATTACAATTTTTTTAAAGCAGGCTATAAAACTTCGTGGCTTACCATTCCCGGTTACTCGGGAAATACCTAACAATGAAACCGTTGCTGCGTTGAACGAATATTATGAAATGCAAGCAAATCCCAAAAAATATAAAAGGTATTCTAACTTCAAGGAAGCAATGGATGAGGTTTTAAAGGATGCTTGATGTTGTTCTTTCAAACCAATTTAAAAAAGATTTGAAGTTAGCAAGCAAATGTGGTTATGACCTAAATCTGCTGAATAATGTTGTTGAAAAACTTGCTAATGAGGAAGTTTTAGACGCAAAATACAAGGATTATGAATTATCTGGTATTTAAAAAGGTTTTAAAGAGTGTCATATTCAACCGGATTGGCTTTTTGTATATAGAATAAACGATAATGATTTGTTCTTGTTTCTTTCTCGAACATGTACTCATTCTGATTTGTTTTAGAGCTTTTGGTTTGTCGAAGTCTGCAGTGTTTTATACACAGATTTCCAATCAGGATTTTGGCTGAGGCAATATTATCGTTTTTACAATCTAAAAGCAGCATATAAAGGAATGTTTATCATCCAATCCTGTTTTCTAAATGGTGACATTGATATTCTTACACCTTTAACTTCTTTATGTTCTTTACAAAATTGCATTAAGGACTTAGCTCTTAGATTTTCTTCAGCTTTTACCTCGATAGGAACAATCCGAATATCGTCCTGATACATAAAATCAAGTTCCTGTTTGGAATCTTCAGCGCTAAAATAATATATTGGCAGTTCTTTGTTTGCAACTAATTGCTGCAAGACATAATTTTCAGTAAAGGCTCCCTTATATTCCTCAAAAATATTGTTACCAATCAAAATTTGAGAAATTGGTGCATCCATCATGGCACCAAATAGGCCGCAATCAAAAAAGAAGAGTTTAAATGCGGAAAAATCCTCATAAAACTTTAAAGGAACAGTTCCTTTTGTTATTCTATTGATTTTTATTACTATTCCACAATTACAAAGCCATTGTATAGCTTTTTCAAATTCCTTAGCTCTTGATCCCTTTTGTATATTTGCATACACAAATTTACGATTTTCTTTCACCAGTTGTGAAGGTATGGAGTTTAATACCTGATCAATTCTAATCAAATCTTCAGATGGAGCATGTTTTGAAATATCATCAGCATAATCAGAAAGAATTTGTTTCTGTAGCTTTCTAATTTCTTTTGGCATTTTTCCATCTATAAAAGCTTGTATTACTTCTGGCATACCACCAGTAAAATAATACTGCCTCAAATATTCAACAAAGGTTGAATGCAAGCCCTCTAGTTCAGCCATGTCAGCAAAGGATAAGAGTTTATACATCTCTTTGCCAGCTACATTTAGTATAAATTCTTGAAAACTTAACGGATACATGTTCAAAGTTTCTATCTTCCCTACAGGGAAAGAAATATTACTATGTTCATGTATTCCCAATAATGAGCCGGCAACTATTACATTATATTCTGGCTCATTTTCATAAAAATATTTAAGTGATTGCACTATTCTCGGTATTTCCTGCACTTCATCAAAAAAAATTAATGTTTGTCTTTTCTGAATAGATTTACCTGATAATGCAGACAAGCCTCTAATTATCCTATTAATATTAAAATCATGCTCAAATAATTCTCTAACACGCTCGTTAGAATCACAGTTCACATATACAAACTCTTCGTATTCATTTTTTCCAAATTCCTTTACTATCCAGGTTTTCCCAATCTGTCTTGCACCTTTGATAACTAAAGGTTTTTTATTTTTTTTGTTTTTCCATTCTATTAATTTTGCGTATATAGTTCTCTTCATACTCTTTCCACGCTTATTACCACAATTATTCAGATATATATTACACTTTAGACCCCGAACTTTCAATTAAAATTTACACTTTTATATCCGAACTTTTGGCGAAAATGTACACTTTTACACCCGAACTTTCAACCAAATTGTATTAGTCTTGGTAAACCGAAAAATATCAGTTATAATTGATAAAATTATGAAAAAGGTGATATTTATCAAATGTATCTGATAAAACGTGAAGAAATTTTATCAAATATCAGGCCTTTTATGAAAAGCGACATCATAAAAGTTTTAACAGGCATGAGACGTTGTGGGAAATCAACTATGCTGGAGCTTATTAAAGCAGAATTGCTTGGAAGCGGCACAGACAAGAATTCGATAATCTGTTACAATTTTGAAAATATGAGCTTTGTTAAGCATTAAAGATAATTATCCAAAATATGTTCTTTCACTTGATGATTTTGATTTTTCCAGAGACGGCATTATTCATAAAAACCTAATAGAATGGTTAAACGAATAATATTTTATGATAATAAACACAGGTGTCAGGACAGATGTTGTGCAGTATTTTACGCCATGGCTGCTGAACAGGCTTGCGGCGGGATTTGTTTATTCAAGGAATCCGCTTTTCCCTGACAAGATTTTTAAGTATGATTTGACTCCTGATAAGGTAGACTGCCTTGTAAACTGCTCTAAGAATTATCAGCCGCTGTTGCCGTATGTAAAAGAAATAATGAGCGTTTTCAATACTTATTATCATTACACCATAACGGCTTACGGAACTGATGTAGAGCCAAGAGTGCCCTCAATAGACGAAAGTATTGAGACTCTGATAAAATTGTCTGAGATTGTGGGGAAACAGCGTATAGCCTGGCGATATGACCCTGTTCTGCTCACAGAAAAATATACTGTGGAATATCATTTTAAGACCTTTGAATATATGTGCAAACGTTTGTATAAGCACATTGACAGATGTATTTTCAGCTTTGTGGAAATGTATAAGAAGCTTGAGAAAAATATGCCTGAAATAATACTGCTTACAGAAAGCGATAAGCTTAGATTGGCAGAGGGGCTTGGGCAGATTGCTAACCGCTACGGCATATTCCTTCAGACCTGTGCTTGCAGAGAAGAGTATAAGCAGTTCGGAATACACGAATCAGGCTGTCTGACTCTCGATATACTGGGCAGAGCGAACAACATAAGCTTTAAGAAAATGCGTCATGCCGGTATGCGGGAAAATTGCCGCTGTATAGAAAACAGGGGCCTTGGCGATTACGAAACATGCATAAATGGCTGCAGATACTGCTATGCCAACAAAGATCACCAAAAAGCGTTATTGAATTACAGAAGGCATAACCCGGAGTCGCCTCTGCTGCTAGGCGAAGTAGGACCGAATGACATCGTTGTCGACGGCAATCAACCCAGTTTTTTACTCCCCAGGCAGCCGTTCACCCCATCGCTGTTTGAAGAGCAATGAATTAGCCTGCGGCTATGAATTCGGCCCGGCAGCCGCTCTAACGGCTGACAGCTATGCCAACGCCGCCAACCATGCTAACCCCGGCAACGGCTGACAGCTACCAGCCGACAGCCGAGAGCGAACAGCCATGCTAACGCCGCTAACAATGCTAACGCCGCCAACGCCGCTAACAATGCTAACGCCGCCAACAATGCTAACAATGCTAACAATCCAACGCCGCCAACCATGCCAACCACGCCAACCATGCCAACCATGCCAACCATGCCAACCATGCCAACAACGCCAACAGCCGTATAGAATCACACTTCTACTCCAAGCCTATATATAAAGATATACCTGTTTACGTTAAAAAATTGCCTAAGTATTTCGGTTGTGGTAAAATCTAAAAGTTAAATTATCGCTTTTTACTTATAGGCAGAAACAGGAGGGCTTGTTTTGGCTATTCGAACGACAAAGGATACAATCGTATCATCATGGTTTTTATCACCATTCATGATCTTGTTCCTGGTATTTTTGGTTTTCCCAATCTTTTATTCCTTTTATTTGAGCTTCTTAGGAGCTCCGACAGACTTCAGTCTTGCTAACATGAAGTTTGTAGGTCTTGCCAACTATCAGCGAATTATTACTGACTGGCAGTTCTGGTCTTCTTTGTGCGTAACCTTCTTCTATGCACTATTTAGCATTCCTTCAGGAATAATCGTTTCATTAGGTCTGGCACTCCTTCTTGATAACAAGCTTTTTGGTAAGAGCTTCTTCAGAAGTGCATTCTTCCTGCCAAACATCCTCGATATGTTGGTTGTAGGTGTTATCTGGGCTTTGATTTATGCTCCGAAATACGGCGTTCTTGCTCAGCTCAGCACTTATTTCATGAGTGAAAACAACTTCTTCAATACAACCGGTTTGTTAGGCAGCCCATATACTGCTCTTTTAGCTGTTATTTTTGCTATGACACTTAAAGGTGCAGGTTTTGGTATGGTATTGTTCCTGGCAGCCCTCCAGAACATTCCTGCAGACGTTTATGAAGCAGCAGATATAGACGGTGCTACTGAATGGCAGAAGTTCTATCTGATTACTGTTCCACTGCTGAAGCCTATAATTTTCTTTATGGTTATTACTGGTATTATTGGTTCACTGAATGCTTTCACGGAAATATACGCCATGACAGCAGGTGGTCCTCAGGTTGTTATCGGCGGCGAAGCTGTTGGTTCAACCTCAGTTGCGGGCTACTACCTGTATAAACAATTTGATGCCGGTAACTACGGTTATGCTGCAGCTATCTCTTATATCATGCTGATTATCACACTTGGTATTACATTCATTCAGCAGAAGATTGCAACTAAGAAAGCAGGTGCTAAGTAATGAAAAATCCAATAGTTAGAACACTTGCATTTATCGTTTTACTGGCAATCATGATTACCATGACCTTTGCCATTTCCGGCCAGCTTTTCAAGTTCGGCGCCATGGTAATTGCTTCATTTACTGCAACCGAAACAGAAGAAACCGAATCTACTGCTAAGATTCTGGCACTAGGTGATTATATCTCCAATGCTTTTGAAGCTTCTGCTGCAAAGATTGGCATGTCTAAGGAAAACACCGTAAAAATCGATGACCTTAAAGCTAAGCTTGATTCCTTCAAGAAGACAGGCGATGTTGTCGGTGTTTACGAAACTGTAGAAAAGTATGTTGAATTGGGCAAGGCTATTTCTAAGGAAAAGGGTCTTAGCACTGATAAACCGGATGATTTGGCTTTTATCAATGCTTATTCAAATACTCACCTTAGCATCAGAGGCCTCAAGTCTCCAGCACTTGCTCTTGAAAAGCTCAGCGGCATCTATAAGGGCCTGGCTTTGGCTTTCACTATCGCTGCTGCTTTGTTTGTTGTTAAGAAATACACCGAAACAAAGGTTGTTGATAGACCGCAATACATCAAGAAAATGGTTATTTATGAATGCCTCACCGCTGGTGTCTGCTGCGTTCTCTTCCCATTCTTCTGGATGCTTTGCACAGCCTTCAAGCCTTCAGGTCAGGAACTGGTAATCAACCAGTCCAATCCTTTCGACATTGTTCCAACCTCACCAACTCTTAATAACTTCAGAAGAGTTCTCAAGGTTGATAACAAGGCTCTTGCAATGAAGTCTGTAGACCCAATCGAAAGCAAGAAGCATTTCGGAACATATTTCATGAACAGTCTGCTTGTATCTACAACAGCTGCATTCCTTGTAACACTCTTTGCTTCAATGGGCGCTTACGTTTTTTCAAAGAAAAACCTGCCCTATAAGCAGCAGATTTTCAAGGTTCTGCTCATGTCCATGATGATTCCTGGCATGATGTTCATGGTTCCTCAGTTCTTCATGATCTGTAAGATGGGGTTGTTCGGAACCAAGTGGGCAATGTTCCTGCCTCACCTGGCTTCTGTATTTGGTATTTTCATGCTTAAGCAGTTCATGGATACAATTCCTGATTCCCTCCTTGAAGCAGCACAGATTGACGGTGCTACTGAATGGCAGGTTTTCCGCATTGTAATTATTCCATTGTCACTGCCTATCATTCTCACTCTTTTCCTGTTGACCTTCCTTTCTAACTGGTCTAACTTCCTGTGGCAGCTTATTGTTACTGACTTTGAAAATCCATTGAGCGTAACATTGCCAGTAGGTCTTGCTCTCTTCAGAGGACAATATACTTCTGAACTTGGTCTGATTATGTCAGCTTCCTGCTTCTCAATCGTTCCAATCGCTGTATTGTTCCTGTTCGCACAGCGCTACTTCATCGAAGGTATGACTGCCGGTGCAGTAAAGGAATAAGGGAGGCTAGTCATGAAAGAAAAAGTCTGTGTTATATTAGTAATCATCGCATATGCAGTCCTCTGCTGGTATGGCTGGGGTTCTTCTTCAAGTATGACCACCTCTGCCGACGGCAAAACAATACTTACCTTCTGGCACACATACGGTGACGACGAAGAAGCTATTCTTCGCAAGGTTATCGGTGAATGGGAAGCCCAGAACGCAAGCTATACTGTCAGACCTGTCCGCATTCCATTCGAAGGCCACAAGCCAAAAATCAGAACAGCTCTTACTGTTGGTCAGGGTCCGGATATGGCCCGTGTTGACTGGTCTTTCGTTTGTGAACTTGCCAGAAAGAATTCTGTCGTAGATCTTGGAACTCTTGGTTTTGACGCTATTAGAGACCAGTATTTGCAGGCTCCTCTTAATGCATGCTGTGTGGACAACAAGTATTATGGTCTTCCAGACCAGAGTAACTGTGTTGCTTTGTTCTATAACAGAAGCATTTTCAAGGAACTTGGTATAATTCCACAGGATTCAGAATATACTGTTGAAGAAGCCGGCAACATCATTCCAAAGACCTGGGGTGAATTTGCTGAATTCGCAAAGCAGTTTAAACAGCAGGATAAAGGCAGAGAACCCTTTGCAATCATGAATACTTTGTGGTGGAATCTTGCCATTCTTAACACTTATGGTGGAAAAATCATTGACGGCAATAAGTGTGTTATGAATTCTGATGCAAACAACAAGGCACTTACAATGCTTGCTGAGCTCCATAAGAACGGTATTGAAGCCGGTGGTTGGAGACCTGGCGCAATTACTCCTGAACAAGGCTTTGTTAACGGCAAGTATGCTATGATTCTTATGGGTCCGTGGAACCTGAAACGTTTCAAGGATGATCTTAAGCTTGATTTCGGTATTGGCATGATTCCTGGTGGCGATGCCGGAACCTCTTCTAATGTCGGTGGCACTGACGTTGTTATTTTCAACGACAAGTCTGCTGAACGTCAGAAGGCTTCTTACAGCTTCCTTACCTACTTCACAAATGCCCAGAATCAGGTTGAATGGTGCACTAAGCTGAATCAGCTTCCAATCAATCTTGGTGCTTATGATCTTGTAAAATTCGAAGACCAGCATCAGATGGCATTCTTGAACCAGATGAAATCTGCTGCTCCAAACCCGGTTATTAAAGACTTCGGTCTTCTTGAAGACATTGTCAACCCGGAAATCGAAACTATCCTTTCTGGCAAGAAGGCAGCTGCTGAAGCTACTGAAAGCATAGCCAAGCGCGTTCAGGAACGTCTCCTGGCTGAAGAATAAGCTAGAAGCTAGAAGCAGGAAGCTATAAGCAGAAAGCTGGAAGCTGGAAGCTTGAAGCTTGAAGCTTAAAGCTTAAAGCTTAAAGCTTAAAGCCTATTGAAACATACTTTGTATTCTAATGATACAAAAGCACCAACTCTCGGCTGATAGCCGATAGCTAAGACAGGCACCCTTAGCCCAGCTGGATAGAGCGTTTGCCTCCGGAGCAAAAGGCCGCGCGTTCGAATCGCGCAGGGTGCGATTTGAACATTATTGAGGAATAAAAAATGGCTGATAGTAATCCTATCAAGAGAAAAAGAATAAGATTTTCCACAGAAATTATGTTTATATTATCCATAATTTTCTGTGTTTCTTTGTCTTTGATTTATACCTTCAGATACAAAGATATTAGTAATCTTCTGCAGCAGGAAGCAGAACAGCGTGAGAGAATAGAAGCACTGGAACGCGAAAACCGCATGCTGAAGGAAAATCTTGAAATGCTTTCTACGCCTGAAGGAATTGAACGTCTGGCCAGAGAGCGTCTTGGCCTTGTAAAGCCGGAAGAAGTAGTTGTTTATACTATCGATGAGGACAACAAGCCTATAGAATCAAAAGACACAGTTATTGATTCCGAATCATCAAAAGAGCCAAAGACGGAATAATCTGAAATTATGTATAATATTCAAAGAAGAGCCATTTTTATAATATTGGCTCTTTTTTGTTTGTTTCCAAATTTTATTTTTGCGTTAGATTCAACGATAGCAACAGACTCTTCGACGACAGAAGCTACCGTTCAGAGCCCGTTTCCGCAATCTATGCTCTACCCTTCTGCTTTTAAAAGTCATGATTATCTTCTTTGGTCTAATATAAAAGAAGAATTGCAGCATAAGACTAAGTTTTTAAGGGGAAGACGCCCGGTTTTGCTATATTCCTTTTGCCACAAATTCCAGCGAAGAATAGCAAGTGCAATAAATAGAGCTGCAGAAAACAACGAGCTAACCTTTACTGAAATTGATAACGAATTGCTGTTTGGTGAAAATTCTGAGATAACAAAGATTATTACTCCTCAGCCTACGTTGAGGCTTAAAACCTGTAATTATCATTCATACGGAGATATAACAAAGGGCTGTGTTCTGTATTGCGATGCTCATGGTGTTGATTTTGAAAGTGATTTCTATAAGCAGCATAAAAAGGAACTTGAAGCTTCCAGGCCAGCAATCATTGCCAGCGATATTGCTGAGTTAATTATTTTCTCGCCTATACTTATTTTCCCATTGATAGCCTTTTTCCTTCTTCTTAGAAATAGAAAACGTAAAATTAAAAAAAATAGTATTTAATGCTAAATTTTATTTAAACATTTTCCGAAGGACTTTTGAAATTTAGTTTGTCTTCAAACTTATAGTCTTTTAGGATGTTTAAATGAAAAATAAGATTCTTAATCTGGTTGCTCTTTCACTTTGTTTGTGTGCAAATACCGCTGTAATGGCCGAACGTTTTCCAGACGTTCCCAAGAGTCATTGGGCTTATACAGCTGTTGAAGATTTGGCGTCCAAGGGTATTTATGAAGGATACCCAAGCACTGAATTGAAGGGCGATCAGCCTGCTAACCGTTATGAATTTGCTTTGATTACAGCAAGATGCTTGTCTTATTGTGAACAGCATAAAGACGAAGTAAGTCCTGAAGAAATGAAGAAGGTTCAGGATTTGTGCATAGAATTTGCTGAAGAACTTGCCTCAATGGGCGTCAGAATTGATGACGACGAATACGGTATCATTGCTCTCAAAGGCGATGTTTCTGAATTGAAAAAGGAAGTTCAGGATGTTAAAGACCAGATTGGCAGTAGTGAAAAGAATAGTAAATTTGGCAATCTAAGACTTTCCGGTGATATTCTTATTCACAATCACAATCTTCATATTGATGATGCCTATAGCGAAAATAAAACAAGAACTAATCTTCGTCTCCAGTTGGATGCTGACATTAATGATAAGGTATCAATGAGTGCCCGCTGGAGAGTTATCGACGGCATTCAGGATGATTTTTACGAAGCAGGTGACTGGCACGGTTCAAATAAAGGCACTTCTTCTGTTGAAATTGCCAATATGAAGGTTAAGAATTTCCTCGGTTTCGATGGCGAATTTAAACTGGGTCGTGATTGGCATTCCCATGGTCATGGTCTGATTGTTAATAACTATATGGATGCTATCAGCTATGGTAAACGCTGTGGCGATGTAGATCTGGCTTTTAATTGCTTCTTTAACAGGTTTAATTCAATTTCTGACAAAGATTATTTTAATATCTGGAATATCAATGCAGATACTGATTGCAATGGCCATAAGCTGTATCTTGGTCTTTATGGCAATCATGCCGAAAAAGAATATTCTTCAGAGTCCTTCAATGAATTTAGAATGGAATTCGGTTCTTCCGGTAAGCTTTCTAAGAAAAATGATAAATTATCATATGATTTAGCTGGTGTGTATAGTGATACAGAATCTACTGGCTCCATTGTCAGCCTTGATCCTGTAAAACGCAAAGATGAAAAAGGCTGGCTTGGTCATGTAGCCTTTAATTATGACTCTCAGAAGCAGCTTACAGCAAAGATTGCTTATACGATGGCTGATGATGGTTCAAATGCTGATACCTTTTTCCCAATAGAAGACAACTATTCTATGCGTCAGGATTCTAACACTTGGCACGAAGGTAAGGAAAGCATTTTTGAAGATATTGCCGTATATTCTCGTATTAGTGAATTCGGTGGTGTAATCTATTCAAATGGTTTTGGTTTCAAAAATCTTTCAGATCTTAAACTTCAGGTTGGCTACACTCTTAAGGATTATGACAGACATAGCTTCAGACTTGCTTATGATATGGTTAAGAGCGATAAAGACGATATTAATTGCTTCTATAGTGAAACCAATACTAATGGCAGTTATCATAAGATAGATTTTGATATGTTTACTGCTGAATATAGATATAGAATATCTCCCAACACCCGTTTCAGAATGGTATATTCTATGGTTAAGGATGATACTCAGGAAGTTACCGGCGGACCAACCTGCAAAGACCAGAATATGTTCTATTCTGAAATTTATTCTAGATTCTGATAATCAGACTTGATAGAGCAATAAAAAACAGCCTCCGCAAGGGGGTTGTCTGAATACTCGATTTTATGCATTCAAAACAAGTTCCTTCTAAAATCAAAGCCCTCCCTACCCTCCCTTGAAAAGAGGCTGTCTAAAAACTCGATTTTATGCATTCAAAACAAGTTTCTTCAAAAATCAAAACCCTCCCTACCCTCCCTTGAAAAGGGAGGTTTTAAGGAGACTGCTGTACATCGGGATTTTTACAAATTTCTAGTTTTGGGACAGCCTCCAAGGGGGGTAAATCAAGGATTATAAATTCCGAAAAATCGGTATAGTTTGGTAGGTTTTACCAGCTATGCCGATTTTTTTGTATCAAAGCAAAATAACTATAATTCAAACGTAAATAATATCTTTTATATTTATTTATCATGATACAATACGTGTATTATAGAAGATGATTTTTCATGTGAATCTGTTGAAATGTTTGAATTTTAATAAAAAAGGGGGTGAGAAAATGAATGATGAAAAAAACTACACAAAGAATGCTGCTGCAGCGCATATTAAATCGTTCGGACAATATTTTACAAAATATGAGGTAGCCGATTTTATGTGTGCATGGGCATGCAAAAATGCTAAGACCATGCTTGATCCTGCTGTTGGAAATAGTGTCTTTTTTAAATCTGCAAAAAAATATAACGCTGATTGCTGGTTAACCGGCTATGAGATTGACTCTGAGATATTAGGCTATTTTGGAAATCCTACTAATGCGGAAATAATAAACGATAATTATTTATTAAGTGATTGGGAACGTAAATATGACGCTATAGTGTGTAATCCCCCTTATAACCGTTTCCAGGCCGTTTGCAATCGTAATGAAATATTAGATGTAATTTATTCCCACACTGGCGAAAAATATAGTGGATATACAAATTTATATATTCTTTTTCTTTTAAAAAGTATTTTTCAGCTTTCTGACAAAGGAAAACTGGCATATATTATTCCTTCAGAATTTTTGAATTCAAAATACGGAACAGCTGTAAAACAGCTACTTATTGACCAGAAGTTGCTTAGAGCAATAATAAATTTTGAAAACGATAATGAAATGTTTTTCAACGCAACAACTACCTGTTGTGTTTTGCTGCTAGACCGCGAAGTGAAGGATTACGCCTGCTTTTATAATCTTCAGTCCATTAATGATTTAAGTTTAGATTTATTGTCTGATGAAAAGTCCCGCGCAATCAGAATAAGCTATAAACGATTGTCTGCATCGGAAAAATGGCGTTCTCTTATAAAACAAGAAGATACTACTACCTTCAGGAATTTAGTTCCGGTTTCCAGATTCTGCTCAATATCTAGAGGAATAGCCACCGGAGCTAATGATTTTTTCTGCTTTTCTCAATCAAAGGCCAGTAAAAACAGAATACCGGAGCAGTGCCTTCAAAAGTGTATTTGCCGCTCTGCAGATATAAAGACTCCATTTTTTACTTCCTGCGACTTTGAAAAATTAGCAAAAAATGATAAGGCTGTGTATTTGTTAGATGTTTCCTCAAAGGATTATGAATTAATTAAAGAATATATAGAAGCAGGCCAAAACAATGGAATAAATAAAAAATATCTTCCATCGCGCAGAACCCCATGGTATTCAATGGAACAGAAGGTCGTTGCTCCAATATGGGTTTCTTCAGCGTGCCGTAACGGAATAAAATTTGTGCGTAATCTAGCAAAAATCAGAACTCTAACGACATTTCACTCAGTTTTTATAAACAATGATTATGTTGAAGACGTAGATGTAATTTTCAGTTATTTCCTTACACCAGTTGCCCAGAGAATAATAAGGGAAAATCGCAAAGAATTGGGCAATGGGCTTGAAAAATTTCAGCCCAACGACCTGAATTCGGCAAATATGCTGGACATAAGTCTTATTACAGACAATGACAGAGAAAAGATTATTAAAATATATAATGACATGATTGAGAGTTATCGTTCATTCCTTGTTGACGAATTAAATGATATCTTTTTGACTTATCTTCAATGAAATAGACTACAAAACTTGATTTTATAACCTTTTTCGAGTATTCTGTTACACTAAATATATAGACAAAACAGGGGGCATTTTATGATTAAAACAGTTTACTTCAATAAAGCTGAAAACTGTCTGGAACTCATTGACCAGACTGTTCTTCCAGTAAAGGAAGAAATCGTTAAATGCCGTACCGAAGCTGAAGTTGCAAATGCCATAGTTGGAATGATTGTAAGAGGTGCTCCGGCTATAGGTGTTGCTGCAGCTTACGGCGTATATCTCGGCCTTGTAAACCCGAAGAACCAGAAGGGAAATCCTTCCCTGGAAGGGCTTCTTGAACAGGTTTGTGACTTGCTTATCGGCACCAGACCAACAACAGTAAATCTTTTTTATGCAGTAAACAGAGTAAGAGATGCTGTGTTGGCTCTTAAGACTAGTGATTTGAAAAAAGCTGCTGATAAGGCTTTGAAAGAAGCAACCAAGATTTACGAAGAAGATCTTGCCATGTGTCGTGCTATCGGAGAATTTGGTCAGGAAGTCATGAATGACGGCGAAACCTGGCTGACACACTGTAATGCCGGCGCTCTTGCCACAGCTGGTTACGGAACAGCCTTAGGCATTTTCCGTGCTGCCAAGGAAAATGGCAAGGAAATAAAGATTTTCGTTGATGAAACCCGCCCACTGCTTCAGGGTGCAAGATTGTCAGCCTGGGAGCTTATGCAGGATGGTTTCGATGTAACTGTTATTGCCGATAATATGGCTGGCAGCCTCATAAGAGATGGAAAAATCAACGGCGTTGTTGTTGGCGCAAACTGCATCACATCTAAGGGCTTTGTAGCAAATAAAATAGGCACATATACCCTGGCTGTTTTATGCAAATACAATGGGATTCCATTCTATGTTGCAGCACCGGCCAGCACCTTCGATATGAGTCTGAAATTTGATGATGAAATAGTCATTGAACAGAGAAGTGAAGACGAAATACGTTTCTTCAACGGCAAGCAGACTACTCCGGAAGGCGCTAAGGTTTACAACCCCGCTTTTGATATTACTCCACCGGAACTGATAACAGGTATTATTACTGATAAGGGCATTATTGAACCAATCTATGGCGAAAATATCCCTCAGGTATTGGGCATTAAGAAGGAAGACTGATAATGTTCAATAGAGCCTCTGAGCTTGAAGCAGGAAGCTTGAAGCTCGAAGCAGGAAAGCTTGAAGCTTGAATAAAATTAGTAATTTATATTTAAATATATAAGGATATAGAAAATGCTTTACGACAAGCCTGATAACAACGTTTCAGCTAAACACGATGAAGAAATTCTCGAGTTTTGGAAACAGAACGACACCTTTCAGAAGTCTATAAAGCTTCGTGAAGGCGCTCAGAAGTTTGTATTCTTTGATGGTCCTCCAACAGCTAATGGCAGACCACATCCTGGTCACGTATTGACTAAGGCTATGAAAGACCTTATTCCTCGCTACAAAACCATGCGCGGCTATCAGGTATATAGAAAAGCCGGTTGGGATACCCACGGACTTCCAGTAGAACTCGAAGTAGAAAAAGAACTTGGTCTTGAAAGTAAGACTGGTATTGAAAAATACGGTATCGAACCATTCATCAAGAAATGCCGTGACAGCGTTTTCAAATACGAAAACGCATGGCGCAAAATGTCTGAAAGAGGCGGCTTCTGGCTGGATCTGGATGACCCATATATCACCTGCACAAACAACTATATTGAAACCGTATGGTGGATGCTTGCACAGTTCTTCAAGGACGATATGCTCTATGAAGGACACAAGGTTGTTCCTTACTGCCCACGCTGTGGCACAGCTCTTTCTTCTCATGAAGTAGCCCAGGGCTACAAGGAAGTAGAAGATAATTCTGTTTATGTAAGATTCCAGGTTAAGAATGCTGAAAACACTTATTTCCTGGTTTGGACAACTACTCCTTGGACTCTTGTTTCTAACGTAGCTCTTGCCGTTGGTAAGGATATTGATTACGTTAAGGTTAAGCACAACGATGAATTCTTGATTCTTGCTAAGTCACGCCTCTGCGTATTTGGCGATGAACCATACGAAATCGTTGAAGAAAAGAAGGGTAGCGAACTTCTTGGTATCGAATATCATCAGATGTATACATACTGCAAGCCAAACAAAAAGGCTCATTATGTAATCGCCGGTGACTTCGTTTCTACTGAAGACGGTTCCGGTATCGTTCATATTGCTCCGGCATTTGGTGAAGACGACTATCGTGTTGGTAAGCAGAATGATTTGCCAGTAATTCAGCCAGTTGGTCTTGACGGCTGTTTCACTGATGAAATCGAACCATGGAAGGGACAGTTCGTTAAGAAGGCTGACCCAGACATTATCAAAGACCTCAAGGAAAAAGGCATTCTTTTCAAGGCTGCCAAGGTTAAGCATACATATCCATTCTGTTGGCGCTGCAACAGCCCATTGATTTACTATGCAAGACACAGCTGGTTCATCAAGGCTACAGCATTCAAGGATGCTATCATCAAGAATAACGGCACAGTAAACTGGTTCCCGGATTACATCAAGGAAGGTCGTTTCCTGAACTTCCTCGAAAACATGATTGACTGGGCTATCAGCCGTGACAGATACTGGGGCACTCCACTTCCAATATGGGTTTGCAAAGACTGTGGTCACCATCACTGTGTAGACAGCATCAAGAACCTTAAGGAAATGAGCGACAACTGCCCGGATAATATCGAGCTTCACCGCCCATACGTTGATGACGTTCTTTTGAATTGTCCAAAATGTCATGGAAAGATGCACAGAGTTCCAGAAGTTATTGACTGCTGGTTTGACTCTGGTGCAATGCATACTGCTCAGTGGCACTATCCTTTCGAAAACAAGGAAATATTCGAAAGCATGTTCCCGGCTGACTGGATATGCGAAGGCGTTGACCAGACCCGTGGCTGGTTCTATAGCTTATTAGTAACAAGCAGCTTTATCCATAAGGTTTCACCATACAAGAATGTAACAGTTCTTGGTCTCATCTGCGATAAGAACGGTATTAAGATGAGTAAGTCAAAGGGTAACGTACTTGATTGTATGTTCCTGTTCGATAAATACGGTGCTGACGCAGTTCGCTGGGCTCTCTATTCTGCAACTGCTCCATGGAACACCCGTCGTTTCTATGAAGAAGCTATTGCTGATGCCCAGAAGAAATATCTCGGCACTCTCCAGAACGTTTACAGCTTCTTCACTCTGTATGCAAATATTGAAAACTTCAAGCCAAGCGAACACAATATCGCTATTGCAGACAGACCAGAAATCGACAGATGGATAATTTCCCGTTTCAACCACACTACAGAAGAAGTTAAGAAGGCTCTCGACAAGTTTGAAGTCGTTTGGGCTACTGAAAAGCTTGAAAAGCTTGTTGATGACCTTTCCAACTGGTATGTCCGCCGCTGTAGAAGACGTTTCTACAACTGCAATACCGTTGATTCTGAAGCAGCATTCCTGACACTCTACGAAATCCTCGTAGGTATCGCTAAGCTGACAGCCCCATTCACTCCATTCATAGCTGAAGATATTTATCGCAATCTGGTTTGCCATGTTGATCCAAAGGCTCCGGAAAGCGTTCATCTCTGCGATTATCCAGAAGAAAAAGCAGAACTCATCAATGAAGAACTTGAACGCAGAATGGATTTCATCATGAAGGTTGTTGTTCTTGGCCGTGCAGCACGTAACGAAGCTAACCTCAAGGTTAGACAGCCATTGGCTGAAATTAAGGTTGTTGTTGCTGACGACTTTGAAAAGCATACTCTTTCAATCATGGAACACCTGATTGGCGAAGAATTGAATGTTAAGTCTGTAGCTGCTGTAGCAGATGCTTCAAGCCTTGTAAGATACATTGCCAAGCCAAACTTCAAGAATATCGGTAAGGGCCCGTATAAGGGACTCATGCCAAAGATTAAGGCTCATCTTGAACAGGCTGACGGTAATGAAGTTCGTGCTCAGCTTGCAAATGGCGGCTATGAAATCACTATTGATGACAAGCCTGTAACTCTCAAGGCTGATGATATCGTTCTTCAGGCAGAAGCCTCTGACGAATACGCTGTTCAGTCTGAAGGCAATCTCAGCATTGCACTTCTCAAGACCCTGACTCCGGAACTCATCCTTGAAGGCTATGCCCGTGAAATGGTTAACAAGATCCAGTTCATGCGCAAAGACCTCAACTTTGAAGTCGTAGACCGCATCAGAGTTGGTTACGAAGTTGTTGACGCTGACAAGAAGGCAGAATTTGAAAAATCTGTTGAAATGTTCGGTGAATACATCAAGAAAGAAACCTTGACTCTGAAGCTCAATGAAGGCCTTGATGCAAACCTCAGCGAACCGGCTGAATGGGATATCAACGGCGTTAAGATTAAATTAGCTATTGCAAAGGAAAAAGTAGCATGACGAAGTTTTCTGTTGAATTCAAAAAGCTTACCGATGCTGTAAGCACCGTTAGCAGGGCTGTAGCAGTAAAGGGAACTAAGCCGATCCTCTCAAATCTTCTTATCACTGCTGGTGAAAATAATCTGAGATTTGTTGGTACTGACCAGGAAATCATGATGATTTCTTCTGTTGAAGCTACTGTTGAAGAAGGTGGCCAGTTCACCATCCCAGCTAAGCTTATTCAGGAAATTCTGAGCAGTGTTACTACAGAAAGCTCTGCTATGGTTAACCTTGAAGTGCTTAACAGTGAAAGTGGTGAAACAGAACTTAGCTGCGGTCGCAGTAAGTTCAATATCCAGATTCAGGGTGTTGAAGATTTCCCACCAGTTCCTGTTCTTGGCAGCGAAGATACTCAGCTTTTCGATGCTAAGTGCGAAGGCCTTGCCCGTGGTCTTAAGGAAGCTTCTGTAGCAATGAGCGCAGACGAAGGCAATCCTGTCCAGAAGAGTATCTGTGTTGATTTCTCTAATGCAGAACAGCCAATGATGGCCTCTACAGACAATAAGCGTCTTGCTGTTACAACAGTAAGAGACGTTGAAATTCCGGAACCACTGCGCCAGAGCTTCATCGTTCCTTCAAGAGCTATTCCTGAACTTCAGAAGCTTCTTGAAAGCAATGAAACAATCAAGTTCGGTCTCTACAAAGACCAGCTTCTCTTCGCTTCAGAAAAGTTCCAGCTGATTTCAAGACTTATTGAAGGCAGATTCCCGGATTACAAGCGCGTTCTTCCTCATGATATGAAGCGTTCTGTAAAGATGAACCGCAAGGACCTTGCCCAGAGCCTCAAGGCTGTAAATCCAATAGCTAGAAACATAGCAAATCTTGTTCACTTCGATATCAGCGCAAATGAAACAAAAATCTGGGCTGATGCAAAAGAACAAGGTAGAGCAGAATCCTTCGTTTCTTCTGAACTCAATGGTGAACCAATAAGCATAGCTTTCAATGCTAAGTTTATTAATGACTTCATCAGTGTAATTGATGACGAAGAAGTAGTTATTGAAATGACTACAGCTAATTACCCAGGCCTTCTCAGACCAGGTAATCTGGATAGCGAATTCAAATACGTAGTAATGCCAATGTCATTCTAAGATTCTAACGCTGCTGGCCGAGTGCTCGTCCAGCAGCGTTGTAAATTTGGAACTGGTGGCTAGGCAATTCCTAGTCATTTAAAGAGGAAGATATGACCGCCGAAAAGAACACTTTACATCACAACCTGATTAGTGAAAAAGCTGAAATTAGAAAGCAGGCCTTAGAAATAGTTAAGGCCATGGTGCCAGAGGATGCTATTCCTTTGTTGATAAATGGCCTGGAAAGCAAAAACAATGATGTCCTAAGGGATATTACCAAGGCTTTGATTTCCTTCAATGATATGGCACTTCCTTTCCTTGTAAAGGCTCTTTCCAGTGAAAATTGGCATGTCCGCCAGGGGGCTTCCTATGCTTTGGGTAAATTAGGCCCAAGCAGTCTTAATAAGATAATGGAAATGATTCCCCAGAACGAAGAAGACGTGGATTACTGGATGGTTCAGACTCTCAGTCATATGGGTTCCGAAGCTGTTCAATATTTGGTAAAGGTATTCAAGCACCCCAACCAGAAAATTAGAATAGCAGCTATCAGAGCGGCTCAGAACATTGAAGATCCACGCATGGTTCTTGCTTTGATGCCATTGCTTGATGATAAGTCATGGCCAGTAAGAAAAGCTGCTTATGATACTCTTGAAAAGATTCATACCTGCAATGCAAATGCTGTTGCAGAAGCCCTTGAAAAATCCTCTGATGAAGCGCGTTTCTGGATAGTTAAGCTGTTGGCTCAGAATCCGACCCCGGATATGGCTACTAAGTTTGCAAAGATTATTGAATCTTCTCCAATGGAATCCAAGATTGAAGCAATCAAAGCCCTGGCTATGATTGAAACTCCTGAAGCCCACAAGATTCTTGTTGGCTATCTGGCACACAAATCATGGATTATCCGCAAAACTGCTGCAGATTCAATCTGGCTTCAGGGCCTCGGTGCTTCAGAAGACCTTATTTCTGCCGCAAAGGACCAGAATGTAGATGCCAGATATTGGTCTGTAAAGCTTCTTGGGCAATCTCAGGAACCAGGCATTTTTGATGAAATAGTAAGATGTTTGCATGATACTCAAAGCTCTGTTCGTTCTGCAAGCTGTCAGGCTCTAGGCAATCTTGGCGACAAGCGCGCCCTTTCTCATCTTATGAATATGCTTAATGACGAATCAGAAGAAGTAAGAACAGCAGCTGTTATAGCTCTTGGCCAGATAGGTGACAAGGATGAGGACCTGGCAAACAAGCCTTCTGTTCCGGCACATCTTGCACCAAGCAACACTGTTACCTGTGCACATTGTGGAAAAGCTGTGGGTAAGGATTTTACCTTCTGCCCATTCTGTCTGGAACAGCTTAAGCCTACAACCTGCCGTGTCTGCGGTAAGCAGCTTGAACCAGGTTGGAAAGGCTGCCCATACTGCGGAACAAAAATTTAAATGAATAAGTTTTTTAAGAGATTTTTCTTTACTGTAATTTTTATAAATCTTGTTTTCTTTGTTGGCTGCTTTAATGGTGGTAGTTCTAGCATACCATTTAATTCAAAAAACAATGATATTGTAATTTTATATACCAACGATGTCCATTGCGCTATTGATGAAAATATAGGCTATGCGGGTCTTGTTGCTTACAAAAAAGCCATGGAAACCCAGCATAAATATGTAACACTTGTTGATAACGGTGATGCTATAAATGGCAAATTTATCGGTTCTACGTCAAAAGGTAGTAGTATAAGAGATATAATGAATAAAGTCGGTTATGACTTAGCTATTATGGGAAATCACGAATTTGATTTTGGAATCCCGAATCTAAGCCAGAATATAATCGGACAAGCAAAGACAAAATATCTGAATTGTAATATTTGCTATACTGGAAAGAGCAATAATCCCTTGTGTGAAACGGCTTCATACACAATTTTGAATTATGGTGCGGTTCGCGTCGGGTTCATAGGTGTTACCACACCGGATACTTATGTTTCAACCTCGAAAAAAGAAGATTTCTATGAAAATAATGAACTTGTCTATGATGTTAGAATGGGTAATAAAGGCAAAGATTTATACGAGGCTGTTCAGGTAAGTGTAGATGATTGCCGCAAACAGGGTGCAAGTTTTGTAGTTCTCATGGCACACCTTGGCGATACAGAAGATACTGTTCCTTATTCTTCTATTGAAGTAATTAATAATACATCAGGAATTGATGTTGTACTGGATGGTCATTCCCACAGCACGATAGAATGTCAAAGAGTTCCGAACAAGAACAACAAGGAAGTCATTTTAACTTCAACAGGTACCGAATTGAAAAATATTGGAAAATTAACTATTTCTGGCAATTCGCTAACTACAGAATTAATAAATGATTATGAAGCCAAGGATCCGGATGTTGCGCTTTATGTTTTGCAAATACAAGAACAGTTTTTGGGTGAACTTAAAAAGCCTATTGGTGAGATTTCTCAAACTTTGAGCTGTTATGAAAATGGTAATCTGGACAACAGGTTGGTAAGAAATAGGGAAGCAAATATCGGTAACTGGGTAACCGATGCTATTTGCTATGCCTGCGATGAAGCTGACGTTGCTATCATAAATGGTGGCTCTGTCAGGAATGATGTTACAAAAGGCGTTGTAAAGAAACTGGATTTCAAAAATCTTAATAATTATGATAATAAGGCTATTGTTTGCGAAGCTACGGGCCAGCAGATTGCAGATATTCTTGAATGGGGTTCAAAAGAAACAAAGAAAGAATACAGGAATAAAGCTGGCGAATTTGGTTGCTTCCTGCAGGTTTCAAATCTGAAGTATGAAATTGATACCTCTGTTCCATCACATGTTGTATTAGATGAAGACGGTTTATTTAGCAATAAAGTTGATGGCGAACGCAGGGTTAAGAATATTATGATTTACAACAAATCTACTAAGAGCTATGAACCAATAAATCTTGAAAAGAAATACAAAGTAGCTAGTAGTGATTATGTGCTTTTACAGAAAGGTGACGGGCAAGCGGTATTTAATGGCTGTGCCGGAATTAAATTTATAGATAATCTGACAGATGTCTTTCTAAAATATTTCTATTATTTAAATGGCAATTTCGATGCTTATGCAGAGCTTCAGGGGAGAATAATTGTCAAATGAACAAGGCCTTTGGTCTATGAATGCGACCTGCAGTCGATGAATGATTCGGCTTCGCCGAATATGAATTAGGCTACCCCCATATTTTCTCTACGCTTTGCCAAACAAGCTTGTTGGTCTGGTGGCTAAAATCAACGCGCCGAAAGGCGTGTTTCATACCTGTCACAAAGTGATAGCTTTTCACTCCTGCGAAGCAACCTTTCACTCCTGCGAAGCAGGTTTTCGCTCTGGCCGAAGCCAGTTTTCACTCCTGCGAAGCAGGTTTTCACTCTGGCCGAAGCCAGTTTTCACTACTGCCGCAAAGCGGCAGTTCTTCACGCCCGCAGGGCAGATTATTGTACATTGACATGTACTCCGTTTCTGTGCTAATTTTGTAATAGTTTTATAGTAGACAAACCACTTCAAGGAAGCGATTATTAATGAAAAAAACATTTGTTATCGATACTAACGTTATTCTTCATAACCATTCTGCTCTGTTTTCTTTCCAGGAACATGACGTAGTTATTCCTTTGGGCGTTATCGAAGAACTCGACCGCTTTAAAGGTGTTAACGATGAACGTGGTCGTGAAGCAAGACAGGCTTCAAGAGACTTAGACGATCTCAGAACCAGAGGCAATCTTGCAGAAGGCGTAAAGCTTCCTACCGGCGGCATTATTCAGATTATGATTGACTCTGAATATGATATGCCGAGTATTGGTGGTTTAGACGCAAAGAAGGTAGATAACCGTATTCTTGCCTGTGCTTTGACCTTGAAAAAAGCTGGAAAGAACCCAATACTTATCAGTAAGGATATCAACTGCCGTATTAAGGCAGATGCTCTTGGTATTCAGGCTGAAGACTATGAAACTAACAAAATTGATATTGATGAACTCTATTCTGGCTGGCGCGAACTCATTATGCCTGCAGAACAGATTGAAACCTTCCTTCGCGAAGAAGGCCTTGATTATCCAGGTAATGACCTCTTCAAGAATGAATTCCTTCTTCTGAAGGCTGCTGAAAACGAAAACAAGACGGCTCTTGCCAAGTATGACGGCCTTCAGAAAAAGCTCCTTCCATTGTTCCATTTGAATTCAAGACCATGGGGCGTAGAACCAATGAATCTCCAGCAGAAATTCGCTATCGAACTTCTGCTCTGTAACGAAATTCAACTGGTAACTCTTGTTGGCCGCGCTGGTACTGGTAAGACTCTTCTCGCTCTTGCCTGCGGTTTGCAGAAGACAATTGATGAACATTTGTTCCGCAAGCTGCTTGTAAGCCGCCCGATTATGCCTCTTGGCAAGGATATCGGTTATCTGCCAGGCTCTAAGGATGAAAAACTCAGCCATTGGATGCAGCCAATATTCGACAATCTTGAATTTGTTATGGACCGTCTCTACAAGAATTCTGATGACGTTGATAAGAAAATCCGCTTCCTTATTGAATCTCAGAAGGTTCAGATTGAAGCAATCACCTACATCAGAGGTAGAAGTATTCCAAAGCAGTATCTCATCGTAGACGAAGCCCAGAACCTCACTCCACACGAAGTAAAAACCATTATCAGCCGTGCTGGTGAAGGCACTAAGGTTGTTCTTACTGGTGACCCATACCAGATTGATAATCCATACCTCGACAGCTCTTCCAACGGTTTGAATTTCGTAATTGAAAAGTTTAAAGACCACAATCTCTTTGGTCATATTATTCTTAACAAATCTGAACGTTCTTCTTTGTCTGCTTTGGCATCAGAACTGCTCTAATAGTATTCTGGCGCTTGCGTAATGTTTCCTAGATCAAAAAAAGCAATAACATTTCTAGAAATAATTATCGCTGTGACTGTAATGGCCATAGCGATGATTCCTTTATTCGGAATGTTATCGCGCCAGACTGTTGAAACCGACAGGAATGCCAGTCAGGCTTTTGCTATCAACAAAGCTACAGAAGTTTTAAATGCTTTGCTTGATAATATTTCCTTTGTTGCGCTTAGAGAAGGAAACCCAGGCTATATAAGAGTTGACGATCTTGAAGGAAATGACAAATTCACAGATTTGAATGATGCGTGGGCCAAGAAAATGGCTACTATGCTATTCAATAGCGATAAGAAGGAAGCTAACGGTTATCCTTGCAGAGGTATAATCAAGGATTCTAAGGGTATCAGCTATCTTATACATCTTCGTGTTGAAGATGTTGTTTCCACAACAAAGCACTCTAAGCCGGAACGCATGAAGATCGGTGAAGATTATCCAAGCACCAATCCTTTGGAATTCCCAGAACAGAATGAAGTAGCTTTTACATTCCTGAAAAATCCATCAATCATTACAAGTAGCGATTGGACTCAGGATTTTGCCGAAGATGTTGAAGAAACAGGCAAGCCTTTAACAGAGCTTGAAATTTCAGGAAATGGTGTTTCTGAATCTCCAAAGAATTTCTATAAAGATGAAGGTTTGGAATCACTTAAGAATGCTACAAAGTTTGGCTTTATAAATCCAACAGCTGAACGTTATACTGCAAAGATGGTAATGAGCAGATTACCGTATCAGACAGATGATGCTTTTGCATGGTGTCCGTTTAAAAGATTGATTATTCAGGTTCAGTGGAATCTTGAACCTCATTATTATGCTGAACCCGAAAACGAAAAAGGTAATATTCAGCGTATCCACCTTATGGCTATCAAGGGGGACATTGATTCATGAAATGTTCTAAGCGCAAAGGCGCTGCTATTGTAATAGCCATATTTTTTGCTTTCTGTATGCTGGTTTTGCTTGGTTCCATGGTTTTCAGACAGAGCACGACAGCTTCTCATAACAGCTTGAATCTTCTTGATAAGCAGGCTTATTTTGCTGCCCGCTCTGCTATGCAACATTTCCTTGTTAAAGCAAAGCTTTTCCCGACAGAACTTTATGATGCTGTTGAAATATCCCAGGGAAAGAACCCGTTGTTCAATTTCACTGAATTTCCAAGTGTTGACGATAATGGGCAGGAACAGTTCGAAGAATATACCGGCAGACCAAATGTTTACGTAAAACGCAGTGGTGAACTTAATTCTAAGGGTAAGCCAAGATACTTCTACGTTAGATTGCCAGGTAAGGATAGCTTTGTAAGACTGGCAAGCTACAACAACCCGGATTATCGTTTCCTCGCACCAAATCTTGCTCAGGATGCTCAGAATGTAAAATATACAGACCCGAGAGAGCCTGACGATAGCTATAATGCATGGAAGTTCCTGACCTATTATTTCAGAGATTGCACAAATGTAAGTGTAAATAATTTCAGCTTGCAGTCACCTCTTGAAATGAAAATAGCTAAAGACCTCAAGATGACCAACAAGTTTGATATAGCTGTTGAAGAAGGGTATCCATATACTCTTGAATACGGCGTTGTTGAAGTAAAGGTAAAAGCTATTCAGGGCATGAAGAAATACGGTGAAGAAGCTATTGAAATCACTGTAGAAGGCTCTGCCATTGATTTTCAGAAAAGAGATAGCAGACAGATTCAGGTCCGCACTGAAAAGATTACTAGAAAGGGCAGCATTTGATGAAGAAGGTAAAAGCATTTACATTAGTTGAAGTATTAATGGCAATGGCCATTTTTGTTATGCTGCTGGTTGGTGTTTATAAGCTGTTTATTGGCGGCAGCCAGACTGCAGGAAAAGGCCAGTGGATAAATCTTACGGTCGATCAGATGCGTACTGCTTTAAGCTTTATCAGCAACGAAATTAAAAGTGCAACATACCCTACTACGCTTTTGAAGGATACAATTTTTGATCCTTGTGACAACCCGGACAAAAGTGTGGCCGCCAAATATTATATGCGCATACTTAAGGATGCCTCACCAATAGATTGTCCTGAAAGTGGCGAATTAAAGGTTATGGACTGGTTTGTCTGCACTACAGAAAAGCCAGGTTCAGAAGACGGAAAGCTTTTGAATCACCAGCTTTATCTTGTTTTTAAGAATAAAACAGGTAACAATGTAACAGGTGACTTGATATTAAAAACAGAAGCTTTTAAATATTCTACAAATTCTTCAAATAATTATGCAAAATCTGGAAAATTAAATTTGGATCCAATAGAGTCTGAAACCCGCAATAGAACGCTGGTTAATGATGTTGCAAGTGTCGAATTTTCTGTTGCTGGAACAATTCCTCCGCAAAAAGCAGTGGACTTTTTTCCAATTTCGGTTAAAATACGTACACAGTATACTAAAGATTCAAAAGTTACTAAGGAAAATTCAATAATGGCAACCCCACAGGTTGCAATAGATTTACTATAGGTTACACATTAAATTATGGCTAAACAATGGCATCAACTTGAACGACTTGACCACAAGGCGTTAAAGAAGCTTCAGACAGAGCGCGAAAAAGCTGCTAAGCTAGCAGCAGCTGCAGAAGCTAGAAAAAAACAAATGATAATTGGTGGCGGTGTGTTAGTGGCACTAATTGCTGTTTTTGTTCTGATTGGTGTCATAAATACCAAAGCCAAGGCCAAACAGTTTCAGGAAGACCGTGAAAAGCTGTTGTATTCTAGTGTTACAGAATACTCTGGCACTGCAGAATCAAGAAAAACAGGTCTGTGGGAAGCTTTAACCGCTAATATCAAGTTTAAAGAAGAATATTCCTTCAGAACTATGGAAGAATCTTCTCTAACAGTTCAGATGCAGCTTGAAAATCAGGTAAAGCTTTATGCTGATACTGAAGTTACTGTAAAGCCACCGACTCTCGAAGCTAAGGAAAATAAGATTAAGCAGGAAGTTGTAGAACTTACCAGAGGTGAAATTACCGCTGCTGTTTCCTTAGACGGTAGAGATTTAATGTGTATTCAGGCTTCCAATGTTAAGATAATTGGTCGTTCCGGTCTCTTCAAGGTTATTTACAAAGACGAAGAAGACAAGGGCGAAATCGTTGTAAAGAATGGTCTTGTTGAAGTTAGCACTATTGCTGGTGGTGAAAAACCAGTTAAGCTTTCAGGCTTCTATAAGCTTACATTCGATAACGGCGAACTTAGCAGCCCATCTCAGGCTAGTGTTATCCAATACGACTGGAGATAACATTTTCTTTCCTGTCTTTTATTCACTGACCCCCAGCCCTGCTGGCCGATGCGTCGGACAGCTCCCTGGCAGGTAGTATTTATTATATTATTCACCCGAAGCTACCATGATAAAAATAGAAAAAACACGTGTTCATAATCTCAAGAATTTAAGCGTAAACATTCCAACCAATGCATTAACAGTAATTACCGGGGTTTCTGGCTCTGGTAAGTCCTCCCTGGCTTTTGATACAATTCATGCTGAAGGTCAGAGACGCTACATGGAATCTCTGTCTTCTTATGCAAGACAGTTTCTTATGCAGATGGACAAACCTGATGCAGACGCCATTGAAGGTCTTTCGCCGACAATTGCAATCCAACAGAAATCCACTAACCGCAACCCTCGTTCTACTGTTGGTACTGTTACGGAGCTGTATGACTATTTCAGACTGCTTTACGCTGCAATAGGAAAGCCCCACTGCCCTAAGTGCGGCAAACCCGTTGAAAGCTCAAGTCCCCAGCAGATTGTTGAACTGCTTTATACAAATCCTGATAAAACCAAAGTAACACTTCTTGCTCCTGTTGTAAGAGGCCGTAAGGGTGAATATACCAAGGTTTTTGATGAGCTTCGCAAGGAAGGTCTTTCAAGAGTAAGAGTAGATGGTGAATTTTATACATTAGACGAAGAATTGCCTGAATTAGACCGCAACAAGAAGCATAATATCGAAGTTGCTGTTGACCGTGTTAAAATTTCTACAGAAAACAGAGACTCTACCATGGCTCGTTTGACAGAAGCTGTTGAACTCTGTTTCAAGCTTGCTGACGGTCATCTTCTTTTAAGTGTTCAGAAGGAAAGCGATGACGAACCCACAGAAAAGCTTTATAGCGAAAATCTTCGCTGCCCAGTCTGTGATATTTCTTTACCGGAAATAAAACCGAGACTTTTCTCCTTCAATGCGCCTTATGGCTCATGCCCAGACTGCTCAGGCATAGGCTATCGTCTTGTTGCTGACCCAGATCTGATTATTCCAGACAAAGAATTGTCTATTGCGGAAGGCTGTATTGCTGCGGAAAGCTGGTTTGAAGCCAGTGTTTCACGTCAGTGGCTTGAAGGTCTTGCCAAGGCCTATAAATTTTCGATGGATACTCCATACAAAGACCTTCCTGCTAATATTAAGGAAGTTCTGCTTTATGGTAGCGGAACAAAGATAATAACAATCAATTATAACGGTAGAACAATGAAAAATGCTACCATGTCGAAGCCTTTTGAAGGTATTATACCGCAGCTTGAAAGACGTCACGCAGAAACTCAGTCAGAAGGCAACCGTCAGTGGTATGAAAAATTCATGCGCCAGTTGCCGTGTAATACCTGTCATGGAAAGCGTCTCAACGATATTGCCCTTTCTGTCAGAATCCGCGGTGAAAATATCTGGGAGCTTTGTCAGCATTCGGTTGTTGAATTGATTGAATTTTTCAAGAGCCTTTCTGCCGAATTGAGTGAACGTGATGCCTTCGTTGTTAAGAAGGTTATGGAACAGATTACCAGCCGTCTTAAATTCCTGAAGGATGTTGGTCTTGAATACCTGAATATGTCTCGTGCTGCTTATACCCTGAGTGGCGGGGAAGCACAGCGCATCAGGCTTGCTACTCAGATTGGTTCGGCTCTTGTTGGCGTTACCTATGTTCTTGACGAACCAAGTATTGGTTTGCATCCAAGAGACAACCGAAAGCTCATTGATTCTTTGAAGAATCTTCGCAACATCGGGAACACTGTTATTGTTGTTGAACACGACAAGGAAATAATGACCGAGGCTGACCATATTATCGATATTGGTCCAGGCGCAGGTGAAAATGGTGGCCGACTTGTTTCACAAGGAACACCGGAAGAAGTCATGAAGGATGAAAATTCCATAACAGGTAATTTCCTGAGTGGAAAAGCTTATATTCCGGTTCCTTCTGAAAGA
The DNA here is from genome assembly GCA_045599645.1 of Candidatus Avigastranaerophilus sp. GTDB lineage: Bacteria > Muiribacteriota > Ozemobacteria > Ozemobacterales > Ozemobacteraceae > RUG334. The sequence goes on along the minus strand of JAZRWI010000020.1, from coordinate 57,727 downwards.
CGAAAAGGAAATGGCAAAAAAATTGTTATTAAGGGCTGCTCACACAATAATTTGAAAAATATTGATGTGGAATTACCCCTTGGTAAATTAATCGTTGTAACGGGCGTTTCTGGCTCAGGAAAGTCTAGTTTGATTACCGATACCATTTACCCGGCATTGAGTAATTATGTCTATCAGACAAACAAAGAAACAGGCGCTTATAAAGAAATTATCGGTATTGAAAATATCGATAAGGTTGTAAACATAGATCAGGATCCGATTGGTAGAAGCCCTCGTTCTAATCCTGCAACCTATTGTGGCATTTTTACGCCGATACGTGAGTTGTTTGCCCAGACTGTGGAAGCAAAGACACGCGGCTACACTGCCGGTCGTTTTAGTTTTAACGTAAAAGGCGGCCGCTGCGAGGAATGTGAAGGCTCTGGCCAGATTGTTGTAGAAATGCACTTCCTGCCGGATGTTTATGTAACCTGTGATCAGTGCAAGGGTTCACGCTTCAACGAAGAAACCCTGAAGTGTAAATTCAAGGGTAAGACTATTGCTGAAGTTCTTGATATGAGCGTGGACGAAGCTATTCCTTTCTTTGAAGCTTTTTATGCTATTAACAGAAAGCTCCAGACCTTGAAGGATGTTGGTCTTGGTTATATCAGACTTGGCCAGTCTGCTACTACATTCTCAGGTGGTGAAGCTCAGCGCATCAAATTAGCTACAGAACTTTCAAAGGTTGCTACTGGCTCTACCTTCTATTTGCTTGATGAACCGACTACAGGCCTGCATTTCAACGATGTCAAAAAGCTCATCGAAGTTCTTAACAGACTAGTGGAAAAAGGAAATACTGTTCTGGTAATCGAACACAATATTGATGTCATCAAGGTTGCAGACCATATTATAGATCTGGGTCCCGAAGGCGGAGACCGCGGCGGTCAGATAATTGTGACAGGCACTCCGGAGCAGGTAGCTAAGTGCAAGAAATCAGCTACGGCACAGTTCATAAAGGAAAGCCTTCGGCGTGAATAACTGCCACGAGGTGGCAGTTGTGAAAAACAGACTTCGTCTGTAGTGAAAACTCGCTGTCGCTCGAGTGAATGCCTGATGTTTCACATCAGGCGTGAAAACCGCTTCGCGGTGATAATTGTTTGGTTTCTACTGCTTCGCACTTTACGAATGGCAAAAATCTACGCAACGAAAGTGGCAGTGACCTATAAAGGAAAGCCTTCGGCGTGAATAACTGCCACGAGGTGGCAGTTGTGAAAAACAGACTTCGTCTGTAGTGAAAACTCGCTGTTGCTCGAGTGAATGCCTGATGTTTCACATCAGGCGTGAAAACCGCTTCGCGGTGATAATTGTTTGGTTTCTACTGCTTCGTGCTTTACAAATGTCAAAAATCCACGCACTGAAGTGGCAGTGACTTTCGATAAACGAATGGCTAAAATCCACGCACCGAAAGGTGCAATTTCACGACCGAAGGTCTTTCACTCTTGCGAAGCAAGTTTTCACTCTGGCCGTAGGCCAGTTTTCACTACTGTCGCAAAGCGACAGTTTTTCACGCCGAAGGCCTTTTTTTATTTTATTGCCTGAGCATACTTATCCAGTATATCTGTGTAAAACTCTGGATTCAGCCTCTGTCGGCTGGCTTCGTTCAGCAGCGGAATCATGGCCCTGAGGTCTCCGTGCCAGCTAAGGGCTTCAAGAGTATTGCGGTAAACCATGTCTTCCGGATCGTGAAGCATTCTTATAAGTATAGGAACACCGGCGGGGTCTTCAATCTGACCAAGCGCAAATACTGCAGATGCTCGAACCCAGCGGCTCTTGTCATGAGACATTTTTTCCAGTTCAGCAAAAACTTCAGAATGACCGCTGCGCCACAAAGCTATGGCTGCATTGACTCTGACGCGGTCATTTCTATCCTTTAGCATACTCATGCAGGCTTCTGGCAAGCCTTCCCATTTGTAGGTGGAAAGTGCTTCGATGGTGTTGGCTCTGACTCTGGCATCTTCATTTTTCAGAAGTGGAACGATTACATCAACAACCTTGTTGTCATTCAATCTTCCCAATGCTGAAACAGCAGTAGCAAGAACCCATATATCGGTGCCTTTTGTCTGAACGATTCCTACAAGAGCGTCTACCAGTTCGGGAAGCTTCATGCTCGCAGTGGCTTCAATAGCATTGATGCGCAACCAGCGTTCTTTTGCAAAAAGAGCTTCTTTTATGAGATAGCTTGCTTTGGGGCACCCGATGCGGCCCAATACAAGAAGCATCTGTTCACGGAGAAGCAATGGCATTCTTTCGTAATCAAGAAGAATGCGGTCAACGATTTTTTCTCCGATCTGGCTGAGTGCTTCAATTGCCACCTTCTGAAGCTTTTCATCAGATGACTGCAGGAGCTTGAATAATTCATCAAAAAGCATTGGTGATTTTTCGGCAGCAGCCATTTTAACAAGCTTAATGCGTATGTTGTTGTCGCCTTCACTGTTTAGCCATCTGCGAAGGAGATTGATACGCTCGTCGGCAGCGAATAATTGCATGCCTTCAAGAGCTAGTTCTCTTATGCTGGCTCTGTTGTCTTCAAAAAGAACCTGGTAAATATCTCTGTCTTCGATTATTGGACGCATATTCAGAGCCTTGACTATAATAGTGCGGACTTCTGAATTGGAGGACTTAGCAAGGCGTTTAACCTGCGCGTGAGCGCCTTCGTCCTTTAATCTTGAAAGAGCAAGATTTGCGTTGAGTGAAATGCTCCAGTTGCCGTCGCCGGCAAGCATTTTAAGAACTGTGTGGCGTTCGCTGGAAGGATATTTTATATAATAGCTGATGGCAGCGGAAAGAAGTTCTGAATCCCTGGTCTGACCAAGAATTTCATTCATCAGTGAGCTGACTCTGACATCATTGTAATCGGAAAGAATATCTACAATCTTTTTGCGTAATGCCGGTGGTTGATCAGCACTGCAAGCCTTGATGACAACATCTTCTACAGATGTTAGGTCCATGTTTCTGAGGCTTTCAAAAGCTTCCTTTGCCAGGTTTTCATTCGGATTACTGATAAAATCAAGCAGATATTTGGCTGAGCTAGGATTTCCAATTTGGCCGATTGATTTAATCGCAGCGGCAAGAACCTCTTGATCAGGTGAAGAAAGCAAATCACACAGCAGCTCAGAATGTTGCTTCATACGCAAAATTCCAAGTGAAGCGATGGACATGAGCTTTACTTCTCTGTCAGAACTCTTAAGACCGTCAATTAGCTTTTGAAATCGGTTTTTTGAAGACTCAGTCATTTTCTTTCCTCTTTTTATCCTATTGTTTATTCTTCAACGCGTGTAATATCTGCTCCAAGCTTGCGGATGCGGCCTACAAGATCTTCATAGCCACGGTCTATGTGGTAAATCTGACTGATTTCTGTGTGACCGTTTGCTGCCAGGCCTGCAAGAACCATTGCTGCACCAGCTCTTAAATCTGTTGCTGCGACAGGAGCGCCTTCCAGATGTTCAACACCGTGAATAACAGCTGTTCGTTCGTGAATATTAATGCTGGCACCCATTCTTGAAAGTTCTGAAACATGCATAAATCTGTTTTCAAAAATGGTTTCTGTAACAGATGAAGCACCTTCAGCTACACACATGGCGGCCATTACCTGAGCCTGCATGTCTGTAGCAAAACCAGGATAAGGCATAGTCTTAATTTCTACTGCTTTTAGGGGTTTATCGGCACTGGCAATCATGTAATCCTTGCCGGTTTCGATGTTGGCGCCCATTTCGCGAAGCTTGGCAGTTAATGCAACGAGGTGGTCTGGATTACAGTTTTCGATTCTGATAGGACCCTTGGTCATTGCGCCAAGAACAGCGAAGGTTCCGGCTTCAATGCGGTCTGGCATAATGCTGTATTCGCATCCGCCAAGTTCCTTAACGCCATCAATAGTGATGCTTGGACCACCAGCGCCCTGAATCTTAGCGCCTAATGCATTCAGGAAATTTGCTAAGTCAACGATTTCAGGTTCCTGGGCAGCATTTTCTATAACAGTCTGGCCTTCTGCAAGAGTAGCGGCCATAATAAGATTTTCTGTGGCACCGACAGACGGGAAATCAAGGAGAATCTTTTTCCCAACAAGGCGGTCTGCTACTGCAACTGCGCAGCCACCTTCGATTGAAACCTGGGCGCCTAATTCTTCAAAGCCTTTAAGATGGATATTTACCGGGCGAACACCGATAGCGCATCCGCCTGGTAGTGGAACTCTGGCTTTTTTAAGTCTGGCAAGCAACGGACCCATTACAAAAAAGCTGGCTCTCATGGTTTTTACAAGTTCATAAGGAGCTTCATCGCTTATTTTGCCTGATGCATCGAATTCGTAAGTGTTGTTTGAGACTCTGGTAACTTTTACGCCAAGAGCTTCAAGAACCTTAGAAATTGTTGTTACATCATTGAGTGCTGGAACGTTAGTGAGCTTTACTGGCTTAGTGCTGAGAATAACACCTGCAATAATAGGAAGAGCTGCGTTCTTGGCTCCGCTCACTTTAATACTTCCTGATAATGGTTTACCGCCGTTGATTAGGATTTTTGCCATGACTTAATCTATTTTTATCCTTTCGAGTTTCATTCCAACTTCTTTGAGCATCTCGATTGAGAGTTCATCCGGGTATTCACCTAAGTAAACGATGCGCTTGATACCTGCATTAATGAGCATTTTAGCACAGGTTACGCATGGCTGGTGAGTTACATAAATGTCACTGCCTGTTAAGGAAACGCCAAAGGCTGCAGCCTGAAGAATAGCATTCTGTTCAGCATGAAGGCCTCTGCACAATTCCTGTCTCTGACCAGAAGGAATGTTCTGGGCTTCTCTCATACAGCCACCAGGAATCTGCGAACAGTGAGCACAGCCGTGAGGAGCACCGTTATAGCCTGTTGCCAGGATACGGTTATCCTTAACGATTACGGCGCCTACAGAACGCCTCATACAGGTAGCGCGAGTGGCAACCAGCTTTGCAATACGCAGAAAATATGTATTCCAATCCGGTCTTTCGTCTGTCATTGGAGGTATATTCAAATTTTGTTCCATAGTATTAGTCAGCTATTTCGATTTTCTTGATTCTGTTTTCGTGTCTGCCACCTTCAAATTCGGTAGCAAGGAATTTATCAAGAGCGTCTTTGGCTATTTCTTCGCCAATAATGCGACCGCCCATAACAATTACGTTTGCATTGTTATGACGTCTGGAGAGTTCAGCTTCAAGAGAACAGTGAACTAAGGCTGCTCTGATGCCAGGATGTCTATTGGCTGCAATTGAAATACCAATGCCTGAACCGCATACTAAAACGCCTTTTGATTCCGGGTCTGCCAGAACCTTTTTGGCAAGAGCATGGGCATAATCAGGATAATCACAGGAATCAGTAGTATAAGTTCCTACATCTTCTACCTGATGTCCAGCTTTTTCCAAATGGGCAATCAGAATCTTCTTTAAAGCTAAACCTGCGTGATCGGAACCAGTAATAATTTTCATTTATATAGACCTTTCCAAGGGTAGTTTCTTTCATTATATACTTTTTCTTGCTTAACAAGCTATAGGCAAGTGAAAAAAGCTGTTAAATCATTTAATTTTTAATAATTGTCGTAGCGGTTGGCAATCTGGTCATAAGCAGCAAGTTTAGCTGTAAGCTTGTTATCGTCAGTGCCATAGTTGAAGCGACCACTGTCATTCGGGAAGGCTTTCAGATAGAATTCCATCCAGAATTCCTTGCGTTCGTGATTGTATTCAGCACGAGCTTCCCAACAGTGCAGGTCTCTTGTGAGGCCTATTGTCAATGGACTCATCTTGTGGGTAATGTTGTTGTAGGTTCCTGAAGTATCAATTGTCCAAAGTGGTCTGATAACTGTAGAATAGTTGAAGGATGTTGTTGAAATCCTCTTGTATTCCTGTGGAATATTAATACTTGCGTCGAAAGACCAGTTTTCTGTAGACATTCTGTAACGGGCATTGAAGTTATTAGCCTTGATTGCGCCGAAATTCATCTTGGACATTGGTGTGTCTGCATCGCAGAGGAAGTCCTGGCGGCAGAAGAATTCCCAGGTTCTGTAGGCATCCTGTCTTGAACGTCTTGAATAATCCCAGTAGACCTGTTCCAATCTTCTTGTGACTCTGTTGTAGTTGAAATTCAATGGGTTCAGGTTCCATGAATTCTTAGCGAATCTCAATCTTGTTGAGGTCTGGTCTATTGATGTTACGTTATCAAACTTGAAGGGTGATCTACCCTTTGAGGTTGATATATTGTAGTTGAATTCGAGGTTTGTTACATCGGAGAATTTATGGGTTGCGCGAAGCATGGTATTGCCGTTTTCGCGTTCGATATCGCCGGTATACCAGCTCTTTTCGAAGTTGTAGGAAGGAGTGAACTGGAAGCGTTCGTTAACTTCAACAGCTGGGCAGCTGAAGCTTAAGCGGGCATCCTTCTTTTCGGTATCCTTTTTCCCTTCGCCGTCACTTTCTTCGTAATGACCATACATACCACTGAAATTTACAGTGATTGGAACAATAGGCATTGTCCAGGCCGGGAAACTGAAGTTGATTTCTGGCAATCTGTTTACGAACTGGTAGGCCTTATCAAGGTCGTATTTGTCCTTATCAAGGTCGTAAAATTTGTTCATATTGATTGTCATGTTCATGAACTTCAAAACAGGTCTGAAGGTTGCTGTAACTGTCATATCCTGATTTTCAGCCTGACCACTGTATCTGTCACCAGTGTAGTTGATAGTGGTGCTAAGTGATTCGCCACCTCTGAGAGTGAGGTTATATGAGAAGTTCACCTGAGTGTTGTAATGGCCGCGTTTGGTTTCCTGAAGGTTGTAATAGTAAATAGAACCATTGCCGTTATCACCGGAAATATCATAGGTGCCATTAAAGCCATAGCCGTAGCCGCGCTTTTCATACCAGTCGTAATTGAGCTTGCCCTGAAGGTGCTGGGTAACATAAAGGTCAGCGGCAAGTTTAACATAGTAACCATCAATGTCTGAAGAGCCCTGTCTTGTGGTGAAGAACTTGGTGCCCTTCTGTCTGGCATTGCTGCGATTCATTCTCTGATAGAAAATTGTTTTACCTTTCCATTTGGCTTTAAGGCCTTCCATTGTCATGGAGTGTCCTGGATAGGTATCGATGGTTTTTGCTTCAAGACGGTAGTGAGGATGTTCAACTTCATCACAGGTAGTGTGCATCATTTCGTGTATAACCTGATGAGCCGGGCTGATATAAGCATCCTTGGCCTTGAAGAAATTGCGTCCCTTGTGGACTTCAGCATTACGCATCCAGCCTTTACCGGTTTTCATGTTATAAACGATGAAATCGCCTAATACTTCGTCATAGCCCTTCCAGAAATCGACGGCGCCCTGAGCGAAAATGTCTTCAGAGTTGGTGTTTGCTTGGATGTTATCACCGCTGATTTTCATATCCTGGTAGGAAATGAAGGATTTACCCTTTGTTATTACCTGACCGGATTTTGTGCGGTATTCAAGATAGTCGCCATAAACTTCGACTGGATATTTCTGTGAATCAACGGAAACGTCAAATGCGAAAGCTGCATTTGCACAAAAAAGCATAACTGCGAGGATTATTTTGCCTCGTATGCCTTTGATACTGCTATTTTTTATAATCTGTTTCAGCATATCTTTCCGTTATGAGAGCCGATTTGGCCCGAAATTTGACAATTCACGCCACCCTTATCGGCAGAAGTGCCAGTTTTCTTAACGATAATTTTCTATGCTGTGAAATCAAAAGCTGGAAAGCTTGTCGCCTCTGCGAAACCTTCCTCCATGTGGGGGAAGGTGGCACGAAGCATCCCCAAGCGTATGGGGCAAACTGACACTATGACCCTCGCGAGGGTTGCAACCGGGAAGCATCCCCAAGCGTATGGGGCAAACACTAACCTTCCTCCATGTGGGGGAAGGTGGCACGCGAATGCGTGACGGATGAGGGAGCATCACCAAGCCAGATATCTTCTATACATGTTATATGTATAAGTGTGATTCTATACGGCTGTTGGCGTTGTTGGCGTTGTTGGCTTGGTTGGCTTGGTCGGCATTGTTGGCCGAGAAAAATTCTCAATTCGGGTATTGGCAGAGACTAGGTCGAAGCAGCAGCAAACCCAATCTAAGAACAACTAATTATGCATTATGAATTATGAATTATGAATTGAGTTTGGGCACCGACCCGCTCGAAGCAGCAGCAAACCCAATCTAACCGACAAAAAATTCTCCATTTTCAATTCTCAATTCAGGCATTGGCACTGGGCTGGTCGAAGCAGCAGCAAACCAAAACAAAAATCCCCTTCTAGGCCCTTCAGGGCCGCCCTCCTAGCGTCAGCGCCCTATAGCCGCAGGCGCCCCTTCTAGCGAAGCGCCCTCAAATAATTTGCGTCATTGACAAATTTTAGATATAATTTATATTAGGTACATAATATGAAAAATCTTCGCCTAAAAATAATGCTCATGACAATCGTTATGGCATTCATCACAGCTTTTACTGCTCAGCCGCTTTGGGCCCAGAGCAGCTATCTTGACACAATTTACCAGGCTGTTGAAGGTGAAGAAGGCGTTGCCATCGATAACGAAGCTCTTGCTCCTGAAGACGACGGCACTGTTGTTATTGATACCGGCGATAAAGACGCAAAGGTTACTGTATCTGATGATTTGCCTGCTGAAGCAAAAGAAGCAGACGATAAGAGCGATACTTCCAAAGAAGCTGCTGACAAAGAACAGGAAGCCTTAGCAGAAGTAAATCTTGTTCTGGCCGATATGACACGTATCCTTATCGGTATGAATCTAGGTGTTCCTATTAAGCTTGATTCATTTACTGTTATTGATCTTACTGGTTCTTCAGACAAGCCGGCTGACGATGACAAGAAGGATGATGAAAAGCCAGCCGACGACGACAAGAAGGATGACGAAAAGCCGGCCGACGATGAAAAGGAAACCGCAGAAACAGTAGACGATCTTAAATCTAAGATTGAAAGCACATATAATATTAAGTGCTCTGACGGAACCAGTTCCTACACTGTAAGACAGCTTCAGCTTATTGATGAAGTCCTTGGCAAGCTTCCAAGCTCCTTCAGAGAAAACACTACTGAAATTATCCGCGATAAAGAAAACACTGAAGACAAAGACAGTGGCAATACTCTTGGCTATGTAATCAAGCCTCAGAGCAAGGTTCATATTCTAGACCTGGCTGCCCATTATTCAGAATCAAATATTCAGGAAATGGAAAAGGCAGCTGGCAGAACTCTTACAGAAACCGAAGTTGTTAAGTCTTTGGAATTTCAGTATGCAAGAACTATTGCCCATGAAATGACCCACTGTTTTTCAAATCGCAAGGGTGCTTCAGTAGTTACAGACTGGGCTGATAAATTCTGGGCAGATGGCAAGAATCCAACTGGAAGCCTGATTTCAACCTATGCCAAGACCAGTTATGAAGAAGACATGGCTGAATCTGTTTCATTCTATGTTATGGGTGGTGTTATTACACAGGTAGACGGTAAGGATGTCTATAAGGTTGAAGGTTATTCAAATTACATGGATATTGACCGCTACAATTTTATTAAAAATAACATCATGGGCGGCAAAGAATACCGCACAGACATAGAACCCGGCAAAGACGGTATCTCAATTTAAGCAACGGATAAAACAGCCGGGCATCTTCTATAGCAGTGGATGTAGAAGTGTGATTCTATATGGCTGTTGGCGTTGTTGGCATTGGTTGGCTTGGTTGGCGTTGGTTGGCTTGGTTGGCTTGGTTGGCCGAGAAGACAGCAGCTACTAGCTGTCAGCCGAGAAAAATTCTCCATTTTCAATTTTCAATTCTCAATTCTCAATTCAGGTGTTGGCAGAGACTAGGTTTAAGCAGCAGCGAACCCAATCTAAGAACAACTAATTATGCATTATGCATTATGAATTATGAATTGAGTTTGGGCACCGATCCGCTCGAAGCAGCAGCAAACCCAATCTAACCGACAAAAAATTCTCCATTTTCAATTTTCAATTCTCAATTCAGGCATTGGCACTCTGTTGGTCTAAGCAGCAGCAAACCAAAACAAATATCCCCTTCTAGGCCCATAGGGCCGCCCTCCTAGCGTCAGCGCCCTATAGCCGCAGGCGCCCCTTCTAGCGAAGTGCCCTCAAATTGTAAACTTTCACTTGCAGTTTATGTACATTTTAAGATATAATTCAACCAATCCAAAAACCTACCAATAAGGAGACTCGAAATGAAGAAATTAGTTATTGCCCTTATGGCATTCGCTCTTGTTATAACACTTGCTGGCTGCGGTGGCGGCGGAGGAAGCAGTTTTACTCTTGATAGAGGCGATGACGGTAAGTGGCTTAAAGATAATGGTTTTACAGAAGTAAAAACTGCTTACGATGATATGAATTCGGTTTTTGCAAATAACAATAAGTCTAATGACCCTGATGGTAAGATTCGTGCAAATGCTTTTGCTGGATATGTAAGTGAAGATTATACTGGTAAATCTACATTAGGTTCTGCAAGAGCTTTTACTAGTGTAAAAAATAAAAAAGAAATAGTTGCAAGACTTCAATCATTGATTAAAGATAAGCAGTTTCAGGGACTTCAGATAATTGCTTATGGTAAAGGTCAGACTGGTGCAGAAAAAGGCAAGACTGTTACTTTGGAAACAAAGCTTTATGTGGAAAGTCTTGTTTATAATGGTGGGACTTTCAAAAATCAGGAATACAAATTTTCTAAAGTTCAATGGGTAAATGATGGTACTGCTGAAAAACCAGCATGGAAAATCAAAAGTGGCTTAGACGACTTGGGCAAGAATAGCTCAGAATTATAAGTTACTAATAAATTCTGATTTTTTATAGTTAATAAAAAGCCCTCGGCATAGCACCGAGGGCTTTTTCTATTTGCTGATAAGGCAGGTCGGAAATGGCCAGTCTGGAGTCATTAGTTGTTAGTCTGAAGCCGGAAATTAGTGTGGTATCTGTAATCTCTGGCTTCTGTTTCAGGCGCTTTGTTTAACAGAATGTTCTTCCGGTGCTGATGAAAAAGCTGGGAAGGCTGGAAGCGGAATATATTCTATAGCAGTTGCATGATTATGTGTGATTTTATAACCCTCATCCGTCACGTTTCACGTGCCACCTTCCCCCGAGCACGGAGGAAGGCCTCGCAGGGGCGGTAACAACATATTTACCTTCTATCGTCACTATCCCAACCTAGGAAGGCCTCGCAGGGGCGGTAAACTAACCCCAAAATTCTCCATTCTCCATTCTCCATTCTCAATTCAGGCTTTGGCACTAACTTGGTCGAAGCAGCAGAAACCCAATCTAAGAACAAATAATTATGCATTATGCATTATGCATTATGAATTATGCATTCGAATGAAACACCAGGCCTGTAGCTTATCACAATCCAGTATTTATGCATTAAGGTTAAAGCACTCGGTTGGTCTAAGCAGCAGCAAACCGAACCAAAAATTCCCTTCTAGGCCCATAGGGCCGCCCTATAGCCGCAGGCGGCCCTTAATCATAATGAAAAGCTTGCGGGTTGAGGGTAAAATAAATATAATTATAAGAACATCTAAGCTTTTGGGGTAATTTATGCTTAATATTAAAAAAGTGCTTTTAGCAGTAACATTGGTTAGCGCAGTAGCTATGCCTGGTTTTGCCGAAGAAAAGGCAGTAAAGCAGGAAAGTGAATTCAAGAAATGGATTAAAGCTAACTATGAAGCAGAACACTATCAGCAGCCAGGTTTCCAGATGGTTGACCCGAAGGGTGATGCCTATTTAATCAGAAAACTTGATACTATACCGATGAAGATAGTTTCTTCACTTGTAAAAAGCAATTATCCCCAGGCTGAAATAGAAAAGGAAAAGCAGCTTGCCGAACTGGAACAGAGCATGGAAGAAGGCAAAGTTCCATATCAGATTGGCAGAACTGTTCCTATAGATGTTGACAGGCTAATTAACAAATGTGGCCAGATCATGCGCCATTACTATCCTGAAATCACCCCAACAATCGGTGAAGAACATGACTGGTCTCCGGAAGCAAAGAAATATTTGTATTACGGCTTCTGGCATCGCTTTGGCCGCCATGTATTCGGCAAACAGAAGGAATTCCCGAGCCCATTGTTCCTTAGAAGCAAGATTTTCCTGCTTCTGGCTTGCGGCTGGACTTCCCGCTATGCTGTAACCGGCCAGGAAGAAGCACTTAAAGAACGTTTGATGCAGTATCCAGACAGAAGAGTTCAGCTCCACCACATGTTTGGTGAAAGCTATAAGCTCAATAAAGGCAATCTCTATCTTACCTTCCTTACCTGCGAAAACATATTAGCCGGTGACCCATACAGAGCTGACCGTGAAGATGACCCACTGCAGAAGAAGCTTGCTTATATCCGCCACGATTCAAAGGATATAGGTGACAACTACGGTGCCTGGTATCATTTCTTCGGTATCTCTTTCTACGGCCTTATCAGAGCTGGCGTCGTAAGCCGTTCTGTAGCAGAAATCGAAAGCCTTGGCTCCTTCTTCCTTGAAGGCGCTGACAAGCAGGAAGACTACATCAACCGCTACGGTGCAATTTTTGGCAAAAAGTTTAAGAAAATGATGAAGAAGGGAACTTGGCAGAGAAAGCTGGACAGATCTCTTGAATCTGACCGCACAGACTACATGCTTCCAAACCCACTTCAGCCAGAAAACAATTCTTACAAGAAGGCTTCCTTCTAAAATTCTTTCTTAAGACTTACAAACTATGCAAAGCAGAGAAGCTGATTCGCTTTGCATAGCTTGAATAGGCACTTCTCCTCCCTAGTCCCCAACCTCTAATTCCCAGTCCCATTCTTTTCCCATGCTACAGTTCAGAGTTTCACCGCATTTGCGCCATTCGTTGCAAAACAACAGCATTGCGCTGATTCAGTGGCTGGTGTTATCTATTTTTATCGGTAACGTGGTGGGTTTCATAGGCGTTTTCTTTCACATCGCCCTTGAATATGTTCAGGAACTTAGAATCAGCTATCCCTGGCTTCTATACTGCCTTCCCCTGGCTGGTTTCCTTATTGTTGCCCTCTATCGCTACACCGGCATGGAAAACGATAATGGCACAGAAACTGTTATTGCTTCCGTCAGAAATGGTGAGCTGGTAAAGCTGAGACAGGCCCCTCTTATTTTCATCTCAACGATTCTGACTCATTTAACAGGTGGTAGTGCCGGTCGTGAAGGTGCTGCACTTCAGCTGGGGGGCAGCATTGCCGGTTGGTTTGGCAGAATGTTCAAGCTTGATGCCCGTGATCAGCGCGTTATAACCATGTGTGGCATGTCTACCGGCTTTTCTGCTCTTTTCGGCACTCCCCTTTCAGCAGCTATTTTTGCTATGGAAGTAGAGAACGTAGGTGTCATGTATTACGCGGCTCTCGTTCCATGCCTTCTTGGTGCTCTCTCAGCAAGACATATTGCAAGCTGGTTTGGTGTCGCAAGAACAAGCTTTCTGCTCAGAGGTGTTCCAGAATTACCAACAATACAGGTTATATTCGCAATACTTGGCTTAGGCATAATGTGCGGTATTCTGGCCAATATGTTCTGCAGGGTCCTGGAAGGTTTCAGGGATATCAATAAAAACTATTACCCTAATCGCTGGTATCGTGTGTTTCTAGGTGCTCTCCTGATTATCGTGATTTCCATGATTCTTAGAACGACTGATTACAATGGTGCTGGTATGCATATAATAAAGAGAGCTATTGAAGGCTATTCTTTTAAATGGGCTTTTCTTATAAAAATGTTCCTTACAGCCGTAACACTGACAGCAGGCTTCAAGGGTGGCGAAATTGTTCCTTCGTTTTTTGTCGGGGCAACCTTTGGCTGTGTAGTCGGACCTGTTCTTGGTTTAGACCCGTCTTTTTCCGCAGGAATCGGTCTTGTAAGTGTATTTTGTGGTGTCACAAATGCTCCAATGAGCTCTATTCTTCTTTGCTATGAACTTTTTGACGGCAAGGGTCTTGCTTTGATGGCCCTGGCTATAGCAATCAGTTTCATGACATCTGGCTACCATAGTCTTTATCATGCCCAGAAGATTGCTTATTCAAAAATCAAGGGCAAATTCATTAATGCATCGCCTGATGATGAAACAAACGAATAAAAATTTTGGCTTTTAAGGAAATTTTCTGTACATTTTTTCTTTTTTTATATTCCATATCACAAAAAATTAGGTTATAATCTAATTAGAGATAGTTTACCTTTTCTGAAACCGTACATTGTTTGCGATGCGTTTCAAAACTGTGTGACGTCAGACTTATTATGGTTTTATTATCATCGGAGGTATTGAGAGATGAATCGACGCAATAGGTTCTTATTAAGCATAATGCTTGTGCTTAGCTTATTGATGCAGCCATTTGTTCCTGTTATTGCAGCTCCTGCTGCTGAAAGCTCCAGTGATGCTGGTACAGAAGCCGCTGATGCAATGGCTCAGTTTAATGAAGTTTATGAAAAAGTTATGGCTTTGGAAGAAGTCGAACTTGGTGGCGTAACTTCATTCTGCGTTGGTGCAACTTCAGGCGTAACAAATGTTGGCAGATGGTTCGCCAACGGTTGGGATAAATTAACCAACGGTGGCCAGAATCAGCAGGAATATGTCGACTACATTGGTCAGATTGAAGATGCTAATAAAGACATCCGTGACGCAAAAGCACAGATGGAAGAAATCAAGGCTACATTTGATGCTGGTAATGTTCAGGATGCTATCGATGCAGACCCAGCCAAGGTAGCTGCAGACGGTATTGCTGCTCAGGCCAATGCTATGAGCACTCTCCAGACTACCCTTAAAACAGCTGGTACTGCTCTTCAGAATGTTGGTAAGCTTTTAGATACTCTCTCTACTGTAACAAGCGTAATCAGCGTTGTTCTTAAGGGTATTGCAATTGCATTCCCACCATCAGCCGCTGTTATTGCTGCTGTAACTCCAGTATTGGATGTTGCTTCAACAGCTATGGGCGTTGCTGGTCCACTAATTGAAGCTGCCGGCGACTCTCTTGTAGAAACCTCTGAAGCTGCTGAAATCTCTGACGATGTTCTTCTCAGAAATATGGCTGTTGATGTCGGTGTTGAAGGCGGTAAGCAGGTTGCTACCCACTTGCTCAGCAAGGGCACCGAAAAGGTTATTGGCGACTTTGCAACATATCTTGACCCTGACGATGTTGAAGGTATGACAGGTACTATTACTTCTTTCTGGGATCCAAAGAGCGCTGCTTCTACTGGTATTTCCAAGTATCTTCAGGGCCAGTATGGTGCAGACCTTGTAACAGAAGAAGTTGAAGAATTCTTTGATGAATTTGCTGAAACCGGCATGGATTTGGCTGTAGACGCTACTGGCGCTAAGTTCGGCAGCCCGGCAGAAATGCTGGACGATGCTGTTGAATCTGGCTTTGATTCTCTTGGCGAAACCCTTAAGGGCAATGATAGCCAGAAGAAGTCAACTCAGCCTGCAGGTCTCAGCGTTGACTGATAATTAAGACCATTGGCAATACAGTGCTTGTAATCAGGCACTGTATTGTTGTTTTCTGAAAGATAAGAAATTAGATGCGATATATTCACACCGAAAGCAATAAAAAGGGTTTTATACTCTATATAGTTTGTGCACTTGCTTTCGGTCTTCTTATTTTAGTAGGCAGTTTAAACAAATTTAAGTCAGGAGCTGTTTTACAGCTCTCTACAACTGTTACTCAGGAAAAAATGATTGTTGTTGCACAGGCAGCAATAAATGAAATGCTCGCCAATGTCAAAGGCGGCATAAATGACGCTTCAACCAGTATTGGTGGCGCTGTAAGGAATTTTTGGAAATCAGGAAGACCTGCCCCTGCTAATGTTGCAACATTAAAAATGGCTCTTTCCTCACTTCCGGCTACCAAGCAGATGGCTGAAGACCATCTTGGCAGTGATGGCAAGGTTGAAGGCGAAATTTCTATTAATGTAACAGAAAGCATCAATCAATGTGGTGTTAATTCTTATGTTGGTTTTGTAACACTTGTAAGCAGTGTTTCCTGTGACGGTGTTAAAAATGCTGTAAAAATAACAGAACAGCATGATATCAAGATTACCGACCTTTCTTTCCCGTTTCTTGATAAATACGCATTATTTGTAAAAAGCTTCTGCCAGAACATAAACAGCACTGAAAAGAATTTTGTTGTTCAGGGCGTTTCTGGCGGTGCTAACAATTATTCATTCATCTATCTCGGAAACAGAAATTATCCAAAATGTACTGATTATCCGAGTGGTTCAAAGAGTCCAAAGCATCCTCCGGTTATTCTGGATCTTAACTTTGAAAAGGATAAGGACCTGCTGGGCGCCGCTTTTAATGCTAATGCAGATTTGAATCTGAAGGATGCCGCAAATAAAAATGCAACTAAGGGCATGTTCTTTATGAGCAACCAGAAAGAATTTTCTGCTTATAAAGACAATTTTTCACCTACTACAGACTTTCATAATACTACTGAATTGCGTTCTCTTTATTTTGGTCTTGTTCAGGCCAGTAGAAATGCTTTAACAGGTCAGTTCTCTACAGCATACCTGGTTGTTAACGACTTTAACAATGCTGGTGGTAAACCAGAAAAATCTGAAGTTTTCCAGGGTATTCTCTACGACGTTTTCCAGGTTTGGAAATACTATTACGGTTATACAGACTATATGCATATTTTCCCAAAGGACAAGTCTTCCTTTGGTGCTACCCATCCGTTTACTGGTCTTCTTGCTTATTTTAACAAGAAGAAGGAGGATTGCCCTGTTAAGAGCATGGGTGGTGAAATGCCGGCTTTCTTCGGTGAAGACAGAAAAACACCAGTTTATATTGAAGGTCCTTGCTACGTTAGATTCTTTAAGGTCGGCTTGTTTGATGAAGTAACGGTTAATTTTGATATTGGTGGCGGCCGTAATTTTGATGTCGCTTTCCCTTGTGTTTCCTGTGTGTGGGAAGACCCGCAAACAACCTTTTCCGGTAAGGATGTCGGCCGAATTGACGGTATGACAAGCAAGCTTATGTCGCATCCTGTAGAGTTTCTTTCCATTAACAACTTTTTCTTCGGTTCTGGTGAAAACGTTGAAAATAAAGACGATACTATTGCTGGCGGAACCCACGGCTACGATGTGTTCCATTATATGGATAAAGAATTAAGGACTGTTTCTCATTTTTATTTAACTGCTGAAGATTTTATTAAAGACCGAATAAAGACTATTGATGGTGAACAGCTGCTTGACCTTGATGGTATTTCTGTTGTATTCAGCCAGAGTGGCGGAAATCTTGACCTGAGTAGCGTCTCGAAATACAGAGGCAAAGGCTCTATTGTTACTTATGGTGGCAACTGTGTATTGGGAAATCTGGAACCGGTTGACAAGAATAACTGCTATTTAAAGATTATTCTTAATAGCGGCAGATTCTTTGTAGCAGAAGGTCAGAGCAATGTAACCATCCATGCTTCCCTGATTGCACTAGTTAAAAATTCCGACAATTCCTCTGTCGGTACTAATCAGGAAGGCGGCTTCTTTACAAAGGGCTGCACTACCCACGTAATTGGAAATCTTATTATTGATGATTTGTTCGATATCCGTGACAAGACAAATTTCAAGATTACACATGACCCAGGTATTTATTCAAATGAATACCCTGTCCGTGTAAGTGTTGGCGCGCCTAAGTCACTGTATCATCTTGATTATAACGGTAAGGATTAAATATGCGAAATTATATTATATTGGCCGTGCTCTCTGTGGGCTTTATGTGTATGGTTTTGCTGTTTAAGCCCGTCGGTGGAAAGAAAAAGACTGTTAATAAAAAGACAGATACTGTTGTTGAAACCTCTGATAGTGAGAATATATTCCTGAAAAAGATTGATAATCCAATGGCCGCTAAGCCAAAGGACAAGGAAAAAGTTTTTGAAACCCAGGATGGGCCTAGAGATACTGCTTATGCCCATAGCATGGAAGAAAAATATTTTACTCCTTATAGTGTCAATGATTATCAGGACATGCATTCTAATATGACTGAAAGACTTGATTCCATTGCAAAAGCAATGGCTAAGAAAAACAAAGCTAAGAAGGATTATGTCGTTGAACAGGACTAGTAGAAAAGGCTTTACAATAACAGAAATTGTTGTTGCCACTGCGATTTTCGTAGTGCTATTTTCTTCTATTGCCTGGATGAGCACTTCCTCAAGAGCAGAATCAAGTAAATCAATCAACTACCTGCGAGCTCTCGAGCTTGCGCAGGAAGGTGTTGACTGGGTTAATTCAACACCCTTCAGTGAGGTAACAGATGCAAACGTTGCTATTCTGCAGGGCTCCCTGGTTGACCCTTCAAATGGTGAATCAATCAAAATGCCTGTTGGCGATAATGCCAAGAACTCTGTTACAAACACTAATTACCCTCAGGATTATTCGAGATGCTATTTTTACAGAACAGTAAAAATAGAAGATCTTAAGAGCGTGCCCAATGGCAGGTTTCTTAAGAAAATTACAATTGGTATATATTGGAATGAAGGAAAGACTCCGAAGAAGCTGGAAGCTACCTCTGGAGAACCGGACAGAATGCGAAAGCTTTATATGTCCACAATTATTTTTGACGATAAGGCATATTACTGATGACAAGAAAACGCAAAAGAGGCTTTACCCTTGTTGAAACTGTTGTAGCCGTTGGTTTGGCTGCAGCTATTATTGCGCTTGTTATGAAGCTTTCTGGCATAATCCGCGGCGACGTTGCCAAGGGAACTGTTGACCTGCAGAACCTTCAGGATGCCCGTCTTGTAATCAATTCTCTGAGACGTGATTTTTCTTCAGCTACCCCTCTTTATGACAGTAACGAAAAAATGGAAGTCAGGGAAGAGGTCAGAACAGACCCTGTTCTTTATGCAACGAGCTATACTAAGCACTCTTCCAGACCTATTGTTTTAAACAGCCACGATATTATTTTCTGCAAAAATACTTCTGATAGTGGCGGGAATAGGGTGCGAGAAGAAATCCAGTATTCCTTTGATCCTTCCAGCAAGGTCTTGAACCGTCATAGCGCTTCAGGTAACAAGGCCTTCAAGGGAATGGAGGACATTAAGTTTGACCTCTATTACCATCCTTTGAATGATGAAGTTCCTATGATTCTTGTTACTATGAAGATTAAAACAGAAGAAGCTCATGAAACTAAGGAACTTGAGCTTACAACGACTATATGCAGCGCTGTTGTAAATCACGATGTAACCAATCTTGAATGGAACTGGTCTGGTGAATAAATATACCATCTACCAAATTTTTATCTGTGTGGTATAATTACATTAGAGAGATATTTGTATATAGTCCCCTACGGAGGAAGAGGAATGTTTAAGCGTTATAAAAGTTTTATAAGTCTATTATTAGCACTTCTTATGCTGCTGCAGCCTTTTGCAGCACCGTTGGCCGCCTGGGCTGAAGAAGAACCTGCTAATGAAAGTACTGCTTCAATAGAAGATTCAGAAAGCAATTTTGACGAAGCTTATGATCAGGTTATGGCTCTTAAGGAAATAGAGCTTGGCTGGTTTATGAAGCAGGTTCTGAACTGTTGTTCAGTTGCAGAAAACTGTGGTGAATATTGGGATAGTGCTGTTAATGGTACAAAGCCTAATTATGTAGACTATGTTGCCCAGATTAAGGAATCAAATGCTGCTGTAAAATCTGCTCAGGAAAGCATGGAAGCAGCAAAAAAGGACAGAGATAACGGCTTTATTGGCGCTGCGGCCAAGCTGGATCCGAAGGAAGTCGCAGAAAAGGGTCTGACGGCTGCTGCCCGTGCTCAGGCTGTTAACAGGGAATGTCTTGAAAAGGCAGGTAACCTGCTTGTTGGCATTGGTGAAACCTTAGAAACCATTAAAACAGTTGTAGAAATTATTGGACCTATCATGAAGGTTGTTGCTGCAATCCCAGTTCCTGCCGTTCAGGAAGTTGCTTTTGCTATTTCTGAAGTCTGTGACGCTGTTATTCTTGCTCTTGATGCGGCAATACCAATGCTTAAAGGCACAGGTCAGGGGTTGCTTGATACCGCGGAAGCAGGCTATGCATCAGATGCGCAGCTCATGGGTAACGTTGCTATGAATACAGCTGGTGAAGCAGCAAAGGTTGTTGCCGAAGAAGCTATTTCTGAAGGCTGTACCTCTTTAATTGGCGATTCAGCAAAATGGTTTGCTGATTGTGGTTTTACTAATCCTGATTCTATGCAGGCTGTTTCCAAAGGTTTCTGGGATACCGCAGCTATTGGTAAGAATGCTGCTTCTGATTTGACTTTCGAAGCTTTGAGCGGTATGAATAGTGTTATTTTTAACGAAGGCACCAAAGAAGCAACAAAGGAAGCAACTGAGGGCCTTATTGATGCCGGTTTGGAAGCTATGGATATGACTCTGCCATCAGTTAAGGAATTTGCAAAGGATAAGGCAGACCAGGCTATCGACTGGACAGTAGACCAGGCTGAAGAAAAGGTTGTTAAACCTTCTGTCGGACTTGATTTCGAATAACGTTTCGATATTAAGAAAGGCTCTCTGTTTGGGAGCCTTTTTTTATGCCAAAAAAAATCTAAAAAAAATATTTTAGGTGTTGATTTTTATAAAAATATCTGTTATACTCCCTTCTGCTCTGGAGGAATGGCAGAGTGGTCGAATGCGGCGGTCTTGAAAACCGTTGAGTTAACAGCTCCGTGGGTTCGAATCCTACTTCCTCCGTTTGCCATCTGGAGAGATGGGTGAGTGGCTTAAACCAACAGTTTGCTAAACTGTCGTATTGGGTAACTGGTACCGGGGGTTCGAATCCCCCTCTCTCCGAGGATATGCGCCCGTAGCTCAGTTTGGATAGAGCATCAGATTGCGGATCTGGTGGCCAGAGGTTCGAGTCCTCTCGGGCGCGCTTTTTTTTGCTGGTTTTCGTAAAAACTAGTTTGGAAAGGTGGCTGAGTTTGGTTTAAGGCGCACGCCTGGAGAGCGTGAATAGGGGTAACTCTATCGCGGGTTCGAATCCCGCCCTTTCCGATGTCGACGGTAACGACCAGTTCTGGAAGCGTTGATGGATGGGTTCCACACGGCGAAAGTCCGTGAACCCCGCCAGGATCGGAAGATAGCAACGGTAAGCGATCGCTTTCGGGTGATGTGGATGTGCCTATCCTGAGCCTAAGGCTCTGGAGACGTGCTGTCGATACTGAACACAGTTCAGAACAAAAGCCCGGAAATCGGGTCTTTTTTTTTATACGGAGAAAAATAAATGACAGTTCCTGCCAGAGTAAACCTTTATCGCAAATATCGTCCTCAAAGATTTTCTGAATTAGCCGGTCAGGAACATATCTCCAAAACAATCCAGTCAGCAGTTGCGTCAGGCAGAATTGCACACGCATATATGTTTTCAGGCCCTCGCGGCACAGGTAAGACCTCTTCTGCCCGTCTTTTAGCAAAGATTTTAAACTGCACAGACCTTAAAAAGGATAAAAACGGTTTGCCAGACTGCTGTGGTGTCTGCGATAACTGCCGCCGCATCGAAGAAATGAATTTCATGGATATCGTTGAAATAGACGCCGCTTCAAATAACGGTGTTGAAGATATCAGACAGATGCGGGAAAAGGTTAAATACAAACCAGCAGAAGGCAAATACAAGATTTATATCATAGACGAAGTTCACATGCTTTCTGGTTCAGCCTTCAACGCTTTTTTGAAGACTCTTGAAGAACCACCTGAAAATGTAATTTTCGTTCTGGCAACAACTGACCCTCAGAAGGTTCCAGCAACAATCATATCCCGTTGCCAGTGCTTCGATTTCCACTCTGTTTCAAGAAAGACTATTCAGGCTCGTCTTGAAGAAATTGTCGGCTTGGAACATGAAGCAGGCCAGTTCCCGGAATTTGAACCGGAAGCTCTTTCTATGATTGCAGAATGTGCAGAAGGTGGCTTCAGAGATGCATTGAGCATATTAGACCAGATATCTTCGTCTTCAGTTGCAGACAAGATTACTCTGGACTATGTTCTTGAAATGACCCGCCGCCTCAGCTATTCAACCCTGAAGGAAACAGCTGGCGCCATATTTGATCATAACCTTCCCAATCTTGTTAAGGTTATAAACGAACTTTATGTAAAAGGCTATGAACCATTAACAATTGGTCGTGACCTTCTAGAATATATGCGTCGCTGCATGCTTCTTAAGATAGACCCGAATGCAAATCAGATTCTTGATTTGCCTGCAGAACAGGTTTCGGAAACTATTGAGCAGATTAAGCCAATAACAGTTCGCTATCTGATTGGTAGTGTAACCAGGATAGAACGTATTCTGATGAGTCTTCGCAGTTCTTTACAGGCTCGTATTTTACTTGAATCTGAGCTTATTAAGCTCGGTCTCGGCGATGAAATATTTGCCTCCGAAGCAATAGAAAAACGTATTGACCAGCTTGAACAGAAGGTTGCCGGTTTGAAGCGCATTGCTACAAGTAACCAGATTACAGGTAGAACAGCAGCTCCAAATGCAGGAACAATGTCGCCTGCGAGGCAAGCTCTAGAAGAATTACCTGCAACAACAGTAACAACTATACGTCGTGGTGCTTCATCCAGTGCAAGTGCACAGCCTGTTGGATTTGGTCAGGGCAGTCATCCTACAACGGTTAAAAGCTTGAATAGTGATGCTCTGAAGCTTTGTGACGCTATAAGTAAAAAACACCCCATGGTTTCAAGCCTGATGAAGACTGCCAGCCTTAAACGAAGCAGTGAAGGAATTTTGACTATTGAACTTGCCCATTCCTTCAGCTATTCAATGCTTAAGGAACAGCCTAAACAGGATATTATCCTCGAAGCAGCCAAAGAACTTTGGTCTGATGTTAAATCTTTGAGAATATGTATGGCTGGTTCTTCCTCTGCTACTGGTCCTGTTTCTTCTTCTCACAATAGTGTTTCTGCTGTGGCTCAGGCTGCTCCAAGGATCAATATGCAGGAAGAAATAGCCAAGATTGACGAGCAGGCTAAGGAAAAGGTGAAAGCTACACCTGAGGTTTCCGCTGCGCTTGAGGTTTTTGGCGGAGACATAATCAAGATAGAATGAGCCTGTCTAGTGATTAAGGGTTGTGTTTTGTGAATTTTCATTCAGAAAATGCACTCGCCTACTGCAAAATATTCAAATTGTCAAAGGGTATGTTGAATTAGTTTTCCACAAGATGGTACTGGCTTTGTACCATTATCCCCATAGTTATCCACAATATCAACATTGAAATTTTGTACATAAATCGGGGTTCGGACATACCTCTTGAAAACCATAAATAACCGCTAAACCCACCATGTAATTTGTGAAAATAACTGGTTTATCTCTTTTTTTTGCACCAATAAATTGTATTAATTATCTAAAATGTGATAACAGTTTAAAGACTGAAGCTTGGAAGCTTGAAAGCTTGAAAGCTTGAAAGCCAGGCATCTTCTATAGCAGTGGATGTAGAAGTGTGATTCTATACGCTATTAGCTTTTGGCTGCTGGCAGCCTGAAGCTCGAAGCCCGAAGCCCGAAGCCCGAAGCCCGAAGCCTGAAGCAGGAAGCCTGAAGCTCGAAGCCCGAAGCCCGAAGCCTGAAGCAGGAAGCCCGAAGCTCGAAGCCCGAAGCAGGAAGCCTGAAGCTCGAAGCCTGAAGCTCGAAGCTTGAAGCTTGAAGCAGGAAGCCTGAAGCTCGAAGCTGGAAGCTTGAAGTTCGAAGGGAGTCGCCCCTGCGAGGCCTTCCTCCTTTAGGGGCTGCCGCCATGGATGGCGGCGTGCAGTTGCTACAGGATGTAGCATAAAACTGCTGAAGGTGGATTCTGCGTAGCAGAAGACGGATGAGGGCTATTGCAACATACCTTGCCATCTCTCTCTAACCCCTATCCTCTCTTACACTCGTTTCTTATAAACACGCCTCTAACTTTTTAAAAACTTTTTTTTATTTATAAAGTATATTAATAAAGCGAATAATTATATTGAAAATTTTTGGAAAACACTTAACAGTTGGCTAAAAAATCATTATAATTATTGTACCTGTTTAATTGGGTTATCAGATTTCGGATTAGTATTCCGTGACATAGGAGTTCACCTTGAAAAACTTCAAATACTTGGTAATGGCCATCGTAATGCTTGGCATTTTCTGCTTCATGCCTGTAAATAAAGCTGAAGCTGTTGATGATGTTGGTTTTACTTTTTACTATCAGTCAATAGAAGAAGTAATTCAGATCAACGAACCGATTTCTTCTGATGATAGTCTTTGGACCAAAATAAAGAAGGTTGGTAAGAAGGCTGTTAACTGGGTTGGCAAAACCTGGGAAGAATGCATTACTAGAAACTTCGCTATCGGCGAAGGCGAAAAGACCTGGTATTCTGGCGAAGATTCAAATATCGCCTACAAGGTAAACAGAGTAAAAGTTTCCTCTGAAGCTGAACTTCTTGCTGCTATGGGTGCTAGTTCCGAAGACGAACTTTCAAACGGTCAGAAAGCATTGCTTGCCAGCTTCCGCGCTGCATATTCTGATGCAATGAAGGAAAGAGCAGATGCAAGCTATCGTTCAAATGTAAACGTAATCCTTTCTGATACAACTGGTTTCGATGATGCTAGCAAGTATCCACATGTCCGCAAGGACTTCTGGCCATGCTCTACTGGTTTCACAATCAATATGAGCAGCAACTGCTACAACTACAGCTCTGGTCCGGAAGATGCTGCTTCAACAATGATTCACGAATATGCTCACTGCATGGATACAACCATTAAGGAACTTATCAATCCTTACGGAAAAGACGGTTCTCACTATGGTAACGAAATTACTGGTGAAAGATCTGCTTTTGTAGAAGGCTGGGCTGAATACAATGAAATGATTGAATCTGAAAAAGAAGCTCAGGGCATCATCAATAACACCAAGTCACTTGTTCAGGAATCTAAGACCGAAGCTGGTTCTTATACTACAGTTCTTCCTGAAGATGCAACTGCTGAACAGTTACGCAAAGCTGAATCTTACAATGCTTACCTTATGTATCGTCTTGCTACTGAAATCGAAGGCGGTCAGGACAAGGTTACAAAAGCATTCACAGATACTCGCTGGATGCTCTTCAGAGATTTGTCTACATTCGTAAAGAGATTCATTAAGAACAATCCGGATGACGCTGAAAAGGTTGTTAAGATTGTTGATGAAACCTTCCTCTTCAAGTTCACAGATGATGAACTTATGGATATGTGCGGTAAGTCTGACGCTGTTAAGAAATATATCGCCACTCGCGGTAAAGAAGTTGATAGCGAAGGCGTTGATGTTGAAGCTGCTAGAATCGAAGCTACTGTTTCAAGCGAAAAGATTCAGGTTGAAAACGCAGATAGCACTAATCCATTCAGCGTTGAATAATAGAATTTAAAATCTGATAACTTAGGAAACCTCCCAAACGGGAGGTTTTCTTATTTTAGATAATTGCGGTGTTAATAAGATGTTTAGCTGCTTATTTATCACAGATGATTTTTATGCTATACTTAGCTGATGGAGAAGAGAATTATGAAAAATAACCTATTTGCCTTATTGTTAGCTATTGGTGCAGCATTGCCTGCTTTTGCCGATGAAGTTTTTGTAGATATCAATTTCAAAGAAAATGATGAAATTTACAGAGTTACAACAAACGATGAGCAGAGCTGTCCTATTGGCCTTTATTACTGCCCGGACAATAAACTGAATGGTTATTTAATTGATAAAATTGGCAATCATCGCTTCATACTAAAGAATGATCCTCCTGAAGCTGATTATGTGACTTCCTCAAATCAGATTTACAGACAGATTTTTGATGGTCCTGCTTCAGAATCAGATAGAGGAAGAGCTGGTAACGCCACATGCTATGATTCTAGAGATAAGCTTGTTTCTGGGGAAAATGGCAAGATTGTTTATAGAACTCCATCCGTTGCTTTCAGTTCTGGCACTGGCAAATTGGCTTCAGCAGAAGAAGCTATGAAAAATCTGGTAGACGGCGAATGTGTTCCCTTTGAAGGCAAGAGCTGGTACAGAATTCCTAATAGCAGCTGGTATCAGACCTGGAATAAAGCCAGAGGTTCCTATGACATTTTCTTCGATAGATGGGAAGAAAAGCAAACTGTTTATTCGGAAGATTTTTTCCGTGGAGAACCTATAAATAAGGCTTTTAACCAAAAAATAGCAGATGTTCCTACCAGGCAGCTTATGAGAGCTAAAGTTGATGGCGCTCTTGAGGAAGTAGAAGACGGTGCTTTAAAGGCTGTTTTAAAAGCAGATTACAAACATCAGATGTTTTTGAATCCAGAACTTCGCAGACGTGCTAATGATATGGGTTGCTATTATTGGAACGGTAAAAGCAAAGGCAGCTTTATTATTGGCCAGAAGAATGTAGAAATTGAACCACTAGTCGAAACTTCAGACCCGGATAACAGATTTGTCTGCTGTGGCACTTCAATCACGTCATTAGGCAAATATTATGTGCTTGGAACAGATGTTTTAAGAGAATGGCTTAAGAATGCCGGTATGGCAACAGACAAAGCAGAATGCAGTGACGTAGTTTCCATTGCATTGCATAAGACTCTTAAGACAATGATTTTTGTATATTCGAGACCAGAAAACTGCATTTATAGATTTATTATTGATGAATCTGACAAATATGATGTGGGTCTGCCTAAGAAATATGCTGTTGATTTTAATATTAAGGCTATGGCAGTTTCTTCAGAAGGTAATCTGTATATTGTTCCAGAGGTTGTTTCTAAACAAAAGCCTACCCTTGCAAATCTTGATGGCATTGAAATGGAAACCTGCATGGTTTTAGAATCAGACAACCAGCAGACTTCAAGCAGTAATACACCTGATCCTGAAACTCAGGAAAGCTTTGAAGTAAGGACAAAAATGCTGAATCTTCTTACAACAAATGCTGAATGTATGATTATTTTATCCAGAGCCTATTATCAGGATTTTTATGAGCTTCCGTTTGGTGCAGAAGCTGTTAAAAAGCTGGATTATTCTATTTTCCTGGGTAAAGAATTTTTCTGCAGCAATGCTTCCTTCAAGAACATTAGTCTTGCAACCTTAGATGCTAATCTTGATGTTCTTCTTGAAGCAGCAAAGAAAACCGGAAACCATATTGACGAGGTCATCGATACGGTTCCCGGTTATCCTAATACCTACAGAAAGCCCGAAGGCTATTTTCTGACTGTTAACAACAGAGATTAATCAGCAGAATTCTTTCAGCATTTCTTCAAGCTCAGGATCGTCGAACGGTTCATCCTGAGACTCTTTGATCATGAAGACAAGCTTCTTCATTTCCAGTTCAGTAATACGTTTGTTGTTACCCTTGGCTGGAAGCTTTTCGGCTTCTTCCTTGAGTAACTTCTTAATGAACTTTTCTCTTGTTGATTTATCGCTAACTACTTTCAGGATTTTTTCGGCCAGCACTTCAGGACTGCACATTTTGTAGGTTCCATCCTGAATCTGGCGTGTGATTTCCTGTATATGCTCCATTCTGGCCATCTGCTGCTGCTGAAGAATGCGCATGTTGTTTTCCATGTTGCTTAACAGCTTTGGCTGATTCAGGCTGGCAGATTCAGAGCTTTTACTGGTCCCAGAGGTTTTTCCCATGGCATCGTCGAAAGAACTAGTCTTATTGACCTTGCTTTTGGGCTTTGTAGTTATGATAATTGTTTTCCCAGAGCCATTTATGGCGTCAACCATGATGATACTCCCTTATATATATTTTGAATGAGTATATTTTTCCCTAATCTATTTTATTTATCGGCAAAATTAGGGTTTTAGTTAAGTACTAAAAATATTTTTATCTTTTTTAGAAGTGGATGTAGAAGGGTGATTTTATAGAGGCTGTTGGCGTTGTTGGCGTTGTTGGCGTTGTTGGCGTGGTTGGCATGGTTGGCATGGTTGGCGTTGTTGGCGTTGTTGGCGTTGTTGGCGTTGTTGGCGTTGTTGGCGATGTTGGCGTTGTTGGCATGGTTGGCGTGGTTGGCGTTGTTGGCGTGGTTGGTGTGGTGGGCGTTGTTGGCGTGGTTGGCGTTGTTGGCGTTGTTGGCGTGGTTGGCGTGGTTGGCGTTGTTGGCGTTGTTGGCTGTAGTTATTCTCGATGCGAAAGCATCACATCGAACAGCTTGCTGTCATCGAGCCTTCAGGCACATCGAACACCTTTGGTGTCATCGAATTTTTTCGATGAGGTTTCGATGGCACTTCGTGCTCGATGTCGGCTGACGCCGTCGATGGCATGCTAACACATGCTCGATGGCAACTTTCGTTGCACGCAATAAATCTGCCTCTCGGCTGGGAGCTGGTAGCCGATAGCTGTAAGCGGCTGTCTTCTCGGCCAACCAAGCCAACCAAGCCAACAAAGCCAACAGCCGTATAGAATCACACTTCTACATCCACTGCTATAGAATATTTCCAGCTTTCCAGCTTTCTCAGAGCAAGATGCTTTAAATATATAAAAAAATATATAAAAGCTGCCGATATGGAGGGTGACTTATACTCTTTCGGAGGCAAATTCTGTGCGCAAAAAAATATTAAAGACCGTAATCTTATCTTCTTTATTAGCAGTAGGTGGTTCTGGTATTGTTCCTGCGAATGCTGCTATTGGCGGAAATAACTATAATAGCTGTTATTCTGCCGGGGAAAGAGCTTTTGCAGCTTCTGATTATGTTGTTGCCGCAGAAAATTTTGCCCAGGCTTTAAAGTATAAGCCAGACGATTTACGTTCTCATCTTAAATATGCTCAGGCGCTGTTTTCCTTGAGCAAATACGATGAAAGCCAGTCACACCTGCAGACAGTATTGCAGAATTCCCCGAACAATATTATTGCCAGACTTTTTCTTGCAGAAAACTATGCCCAGCTTGGTAACAAGGATGCAGCCAAGGAACAGCTCAGCTGGATTTTGAATGTGCAGCCGAACCATGCACGCGCAAAGGCTCTGTATGCAGAAATTACCGGCGAACCAATAGTTCCCGAAAAAGAAAATGCGTCTGTAGAAGCCGCCGAAACAGCAGAAAAGCCAGAAGTAGAAAAGGCCCCGGCACAGGAAGCTGATTCTGTAGCAGATAAAGCTGTTGTTGAAGATAATCATGCAGAGGTTTTGTATTCTGAAAAAGATGATAAGGCTCAGGATAATGTAGAACCGGTTGCAGACAATGATGATGAAATCGAAGCTGAAATCGAGGTTAAAGACCCATATCAGTCTGCCAAGCCTTCAGAAGAAGAAAAGTCTGATAAGCTTGCTGATGCTTCAATTTTGAAAAATGATGACAACATGACCTTTACTCCTTATGTCGCTGGTCAGACCAAAAAGCCTGTTATGACTATGGTTGAAAAGCCAAAAATGCCTGCTGCCAGAGAGGATATTAAGAATACAGATCTTAAGAGCTTCTTTGATGCAGGTAAAAATTCTTTCGTAGTTGCTCTTGAAAAGACAAGATATGAAATAGAAAAAGGTGATCTGGACGCTGCCGAGAAGACTGTAGAGCTTGCTGGTAAAATTGCCAGGGCAGAAGACAAGACCCGCAATATTCTGGAAACACAGATATTCAAGAGTCTTATAATGATTTATAAATGCGAATATGAAAAATTCGGTAAGAATTTATTAACATTAAAGCCTGCTTTGTCTACAGAATCCTATCAGTCATTTCTTGATATTTATTCTCAGTCTGAAGCAGCTAAGAGTGAGGATGACAAGCGTCGTCTCGCAGCAGGTGTTGCTATTGGCGCAGGTCATAATGCAGTTGTTGCTAATTTGCTAAAACCAATATTTGACAAGAATCCTGGCGATACAATTCTTGCCGGTATGCTTTCTGAAGCACAGTTCCATAATTATGACTATGAAGGAGCCGGTGAAACTCTCAGACGTTTTGCAGAAGCACAACCGGAAAATTCAGAAGCTCAGTTCAATCTTGCCAGATTTTATCTGACAGCAGATTATAAACCTGAATTAGCAAGAAAATATGCCACTTTGGCATCTGATTTAAAGCCTGAAGATCCTAGAAATGGCATCATTCTTGGTTTGACCGATTATTCAGAAGGTAAGGTTAACGAAGGTATAGCCAGAATCAAGAGCTTGATGGAAACAGTGGAAGATACTTCACTCAAGGCTATCTGTCAGCGTCTCATCGCTGATGGTGAAGCAAATGCCGGTGAAAATGCCTCTCAGAAATTCATTGCCATGCTTGCTCTTCCTGGTTCTTCACATGGTGATAAGGCTGCTTTAAGATACGTTGGCGAGGATGAACTCAAAGCCGGTTCGTATTTTTCTGCCATAGATAAATTTGCAAAAGCAGACGAAGGTGTTGAAATAGGTAGAGTTTATCTTGGTCTTGCTTCAGCACTTACTTCTGCTGGTGAAACCGAAATGGCGGCCACAGCTGCAGGCTATGGTGTAAAGCTTCTGAAGGAAGAAATGTCAAAGGGAAAGAGCTTGTCCAGAGCTAGTCTTTATATGGCTCTCTACAACTACGAACGCGGAGACAAGGATTCAGCTATTGCTTCCGTAGATATTGGAATGAACAGTAAGGATCTTGACCGTTCAACCTATAAAAAGCTTATTGGTCTTTATGAAAGTTTAGTTGATTAAAAGACAAATCATTTAACTAAAGACCAAAAATATATTGTTTTTTGTTGGAGTTCTCATTATAATCTTAGGCTGAAAGAAAATATTTAGTGATTTCGGAGGACTCCTAAACCATGGCCAAAACGATTCTTGTAGCAGAAGACTCTCTTATGCTGCGTAAAGTTGCCTGTTTCCCATTAGAAAAAACAGGTTATAAAGTCTTGGAAGCCAATAATGGTATTGAAGCTATTGAAGCTATGTCTAAAAATCAGGTAGACATGCTCATTACCGACCTTAACATGCCTGGCATGGATGGTTTCGAACTTATTGCTCATGTAAAAGAAGATGAAAAGTTCAAACACATCCCGATAATCATTCTTACAACTGAAGGCAAAAAGGAAATGGTTATGAAGGGTTTGACACTTGGTGCAAATTCTTTCCTGCAGAAGCCAATTAAACCAGACCTTATGCTCCAGGAAGTTGAAAGACTGCTTAACAAGGCTGCTAAGGGGGCTTAATTATGGCAACACCAGCTATCTTTTTAGACCAGCTTAGAAATTCTGATCCAAATCTCCGCAGACGCGCAGTTCGTGAACTTATTAATTTCCCAGAAAACAAAGAAGTAGTAGCAGCTCTTTGTGAAGCTCTTGGCGACCCAAACAAAGGCGTTCAGAACATTACAATTGAAGCTCTTTCTTCAATGGTTCACGAAAATGTAGTCCTTGGTCTTATTAATGTTGTTAAGAGTCCGGATTTAAATACCAGAAACGCTGGTATGACAATTTTACGTAATTTGGGTCCGATGGCCATTGAACCAATGGTTACCGCTCTTAATTCTTCAGATGACGTAGACGAAATTATTCAGCTTCTTGTTATTCTTGGCGACATCAAATCTCATCTTGCTACTGATACTGTTCTCAAATACATTAATCACGAAGATGACAACGTTAAGACTACTGCAGTTGAATCATTAGGCAAGATTCAGGATGCAAAGGCTGTAAATCAGCTTCTTGAAACCTACAAAACCACTGATATTCTCAAATATTCTATCGTTGAAGCTCTTGGCAACATCGCTGTAGAAGAAGCTCTTCCTGTTCTTATTGCAGCTCTTGATTCTGGCGATATGCTCGAATACTTCACTGCTATCGGCGCTCTCGGTTCTATGGAATCTCCAAAGGCTGTAGATGTTCTTTGCAAAAAGATTGATACAGAAGAAGATTCAGGAACTAGAAGACTTATTTTCAAGTCTCTTGCTCAGATTGAAAGCGCTAACCCAGGTAGCATCAAGAACATCAATACTGAAAAGCTTCAGTCTGTTCTTGTTGCTCTTCTTGAAAATCACGATGCAGCTGAATATCGCTATCTTGTTGAAGTTGCAGCTTCTTTGGAAAGCGAAGCCTATGCTCCAGCTCTTCTTGATGCTCTCCAGAGCGAAGAAACTGAAATTTCCAATGCAGCTTTTGCCGGTCTCAACAGATTAGGCTCAAAGGCTGTTAAGGTTGCTCTTGAAAAGATTGGCAAGGTTGAACCTTCTGTAGCAGTAAAGATTCTTGCTTATCTTGAAAAATATCCAACAGAAGACGTTCCAGCAGCTATTTCAATGTTCAGCCAGAGTCCTGATGATGCTCTCAGACAGGCTCTCGCAAAAACTCTCGGTTCCTGCAAATGTGATATTTCCTTCAAGACCTTGAAGGATATGCTCAATGACGTTGATGAAACCGTCCGCAAGAATGCTGTTCTTTCAATGGCAACTATGCTGGATTGCCCAGGCGCAATTGAAACCTTGATTTCTAAGTTCAATGATATCAACGGTCACGTAAGACGTGAAGCCTGCAATGCCATGAATAATACTGGCAGCTCAGAAGTTGTTGAACCTCTCTTCAGCGTAATTGCAACAGAACCATACGGTGACGTTCGTGAAGCAGCCGCTTCAGCACTTGCTCGCCGCAAAGACCCGGCTATCACTAAGAGACTTCTTGATTTGCTTGATGACAAGAATTCAAGAATCCGTGAAACTGTTTCTAAGACTATTTGGCAGTGCGGTTCTACCGTAGCAGTTGATTCTCTTATTAACAAGCTCAGTGACAGCGAATGGCGTGTAATTGTTAATTCCTGCTACTCTCTTGAAAATATGAGAGACCTCAAGTCACTCTTCCCATTGAAGGAATTGCTCAAGAATAGTGACTGGCAGATTAGAATTGCTGCACTTTCTGCTTTGAGAGCATTCAAGTCTAACCAGTTGAAACAGTTCTTCATTCCTTTGCTGGCCGACGAAAATCCATTGGTTGCCAAACTTGCTGTAGTAGCTCTTAGTGAAATTGGCGACAAGTCTCTTGAAGCTGATCTTCAGAAATACATCAATCACAATCGCTGGGAAGTAAGATACCAGATTGTTAAGGCTCTAGGTGCCATTAAGAGCACAGGTAGTCTTGAACTTCTTGCCAAGATGATTGATAACGATCCAAGCAACGCTGTTCGTTCACGCGCAATCCTCACTCTTGCTAAGCTTGGTGATCGCAACTGCGCTAATGTAGTATTCGGTATGCTCGACAACGAAGATAAGAATCTTGTTGTTGCAGCTATCAAGTATTTCAACTATATGCCGGAAGCCCATGAAGGTCTCGAAGCTAAGTTGAAGGAAATCTTCAGCAAAGACGCATGGATAAAGAATTACTTTATCAGCACCTTTGCTCAGAATAAATCAGCTTTCATCGAAAAGCTTCTTAAGGAAGTAGTTGCACCAAGACAGGCCAGATATATTGACCGCATCAGCAATGCATCTGCAGACGAAAAGGGCATGAATGATGAAGAAGCACTTCTTCTCAGAGAAATCATCGCTGAAAAGTGTGGTATTGAAATCAAGTGCAAAAAGGCTCTTGAAGCCAAGCTTTCTAAGAACCTTGCCAGATTCTTCATTACCAGCTGGATTGAATACTATCATAGCCTCAAGTATGGTTGTGATGAAGCAATGCTTACTGCTCTCTATGATTCAATCACTAACCCAGCTACTGAATTCTTCGGTGAAGTTCAGCAGACTAAGGTTATGGTTTCCAGCATTCTTCCAGAACTTATTGAAAAGCGTGTTAAAGCTAATAGCGATAAGGTCAGAATTCTTTGCTGTGGTTCATCCTTCGGTCCGGAAGCTTATTCTGTTGCTCTCTCAGTATTGGAAGACCTCCATACAGACAGAGTAAATGTTGAAGTAACAGGCATTGATATTTCTCACATCTGTTTGAATACTGCTAAGCGTGGTATTTACAAACGTGAAATCTTCAGATTTGTAGACCAGAAATATACTGACCTCTATTTCGAAGATGACCGTGGCGATCTTCGCGTAAAAGACGAAGTAAAGAACATGGTTGAATTCAAGTTCACAAATGCTCTTGAATCAGAAGCTATGGAACAGCTTGGTGAATATGATATAGTAATTTGCCGCAACCTCTTCTCTGATTTCTCTCAGAAGGCTAAGGAACGCATGGCAGAAAATATTTACAACATCCTTGTTCCTGGTGGTGTTCTCCTCATCGCTGGTAAGGAAACCCTTTACAACGTAACTAAGGCTTTCCGTCTCCAGTCCTTCGATAAGGTTGTAGCTTACAAAAAGCTTTAATCTTTAAATAGGAAAAAGTAAAAAAAGCCCGCACAAGCGGGCTTTTTTTGTTATAATGTGTGGCGGAGAAAAAAATGGCAAACGAACAACCTAATAACAGACAATTTGATTGGGGTCCACCAGTTCAAAGTGGCGATAATATGAAGGAATGGCTGGTTTATATAATCATAATAGCCGTTCTTGGTGTTGGAACCTGGTTCCTTCTTGATATAAACAAACAGAAGCATTACAGAGGAAGCGTGAGACCTTCTGATATTGAGGTTGATAATAAGCTTGATAATGTAATTCCTGAAAAGAACTATGAAAAGCCTCATGGCAATCCTTCAGAAATTACCATTAAATATGCTCCTAAGGATGATAAAAATACTGGCAAATCCTCTTCAAAGACAGGTTCTGTTAATACTTTGACCCAGAGTCAGCAGAACCAGAAGGGCTTTTTTGTCCAGATTGGCGCTTTTGGTGATGAAGCCTCAGCCAGAGAAATTTACGAATTGCTTAAAAAGGAAGATGTTGTATCCACCCTCCTTAAGCCTGATGACCAGTTTGAAATATACAGGCTTGTTGTTGGGCCGTATCCAACAGAAAAGCAGGCTGAAGACAAGGCAGAACAGCTTAATGCTATAGATTTCCCTTGCTTTGTTGTCGAAGCTCAGTAAATAATCTCTATCATGACTGTAACTGCTTTATATATCCATGTTCCTTTCTGCTTTTCAAAATGTGATTATTGTG
This sequence comes from Candidatus Avigastranaerophilus sp., assembly GCA_045599645.1. Classification (GTDB taxonomy): domain Bacteria; phylum Muiribacteriota; class Ozemobacteria; order Ozemobacterales; family Ozemobacteraceae; genus RUG334. Next base: position 22,866 of record JAZRWI010000020.1, on the reverse strand, counting down.
GTTTCTATTCCATAGTTCCCAAGGAAAGCTATGTTATAGACAGATACTTAGACCACTTGAAAAAGAGCATGGATAAATGGTTCGCCAATGCAGACTGCCAGATTAAAACAGTCTTTGTTGGTGGCGGCAACCCCACGATGCTTGGTCTTAAGGGAATCAGAAGCATCATGTCCATGCTTTCTGACCATATGGACTTAGCAGAGGTTGAAGAGATAACCTTCGAAACTAATCCAGAAACATTATCTGAAGATATCGTTGCCTTTCTTGCTGAGTTTCCTCAAATCCGTATAAGCATGGGTATTCAGCGGTTGCAGAACGACGAATTAGAGCTTTTGGGAAGAAATGCGCGTATCAGCTCGGTTGTAAGAGCATTAGATAGTGTTTTCAACGGTTTAACCAATGTTAGTGCTGATTTCATTATGGGCGTTCCTGGCTGCAAATCTATAGGCAGCGACTTGGAAAGACTAATAAGCGATTACCCTTTCAAGCATATTTCAGCTTATTTTTTAAGTGTTGAAGATGGAACACCACTTCAGCGGAAGGTTGATTCAGGAAAGCTTCAGGACCCTGATGATATCGGACCAGAAGAAATGTTTGATGTAGCAGAGGTTTTAAAAAAAGGTGGCTTTGAGCATTATGAAATTTCCAATTATGCAAAGCCTGGTTATCGCTGCAAGCACAATCTTGCATACTGGGAAAACCTTGACTATATCGGCTTTGGTCCGGCAGCAGTTTCCTGCATAAATAATGTCAGATATTCAGAAATAGCTTGCTTTGAACAGTGGCTAAACGGAATAGCCCCGGAAAAAGAGATTCTTTCCTTAAAAGACCAAAGAAATGAATATTTGATGCTTCATTTAAGATTACCTATGGATGGTCTGGACTTAGATGCTTTTGAAAAGAAGTTTGGTGTTCAGCGTGAAAGCTTTTATATAAATCTGAATAATCATGTTGCAACAGGCGAAATAATCATGAAAGACCGCTGCATAAGACTTTCTGATCTGGGTATAGTCATGGCTAACAACATAATCAGCGATCTTTTCGCATAAACCTTTGTTGGCTTCCGACCGAAAGTGTGGTTCTTTTGTATCAGTATTCTGCTAACATTGCATAGCAGAAATCTGCTTAGAGTAAATCACAGACTCTCTAATACCGAGGCTAAAAAATAGGCCTGCTTATCGGCCTGCTAGGCTGTTCTATCCGCTCCCATCCTGTTATCCGTTGCAATACTGTCCTTTTATAATCCTATAAATTTGCTCCAATAGTATAAAATCTGATATAATCAAAAGCATGAATACGAAATTAATCAGATTATTTATTATATTAACTGTTGTTTTTAATACTGCTGTGCTTTTTGCGCAGGAGGGTGCATCAGAACAGGCCCAGGAAGCTTATAGAAAGCCAAATTTCCTGGAACCTAAGGAACTAATGGACCGCGCAAAACAGTGTCTGGCTGAAGGAAAGCTTGATGATGCCAGACTTTATGCTTTGCGAATGTATTTTGATGGCACTAGAAATACTAATCTGCTTAATTTGTTAGGTGTTATTGAAGTTCAGGCTGGTCGTCCGCTTCTGGGCTCTGAATGGCTTAGGAAAGCATGTGCTGTGACAGTGAACAATAAAGTTGCCCAGAGGTATCTGCCACGATTACCTCAGAAGCCTAGAGCAATACCTGTTGACCCAGTAAAGCTTACAGACCACTTTGCTGAAATTGCTGAAAGTTTGCCAAAGCTTGTCGCGAAGCTTGATAATTCCAAACTTCACTTTGAAGCTATTTTAAAAGCTTTGGAACGTGGTCAGATGTATCTTGCACTGGCTCTTTCTGAAGAATACGAAAAAAAGTATCCTGGCACTGGTGATGGTGCTGGATTAAGCGCATTGTGTGCATGGTATCTTGGCCGCAATGGCGATGCTATAAAGGTTATAGAAGAAAACCAGAAGAAAGACCCTTATAATTCTGTTTTATTATTTGTTCAGGCAATGATTAACGATATGCATCCTGCTACTGCTGGTGGTAGCTATTTTAGGGCATTATACGATTATGACCAGTGGGAAAAGGCTTTAAACATTGCCGAGCAGTATAATAAGCAGAATCCGAATTCCCCTGATGCATATATTACATTAGCCCGCATTCTCTTGGAATTGCACAAAACCAAGGAAGCTGGCGAAGCTTTGCAGGAAGCTGGTAAGCGTGATCCAGGCAATCCTGAAATAGAAATTCTCTGGGTAAATTACATGCTTCAGCGTGATGACAAGGAAAAGGCTTCCCGCCGTCTTGTTAATGCATTTAAACGTGGTTACAATCTTCCTTCTGTTAACCTGACTGCAGGTGTGTTTGCTATGCAGGATGGTAAAATTGATGAAGTAAACGTTATTATTGATGAAGCAAGCGCTTGTATGCCTTTCTCAGACCCGGAAGCTTATCCTATATATGTTTCTCTGGTTCTGACCTTAGATAGATTGACAGACGCTCGCCGCGCTCTTAACTATTGGAAGCCTCGCAGTGCTGAAAAGAGCATGTATTGCTACATGGAAGCTTTTTATTATTTCAAGGCAAACAAGATTAAGAATGCTATTGAATGGCTAAGTAAGGCTTTTGAATTGAATCCATTCAGGGTAGACGTGCTTCGTTTCATGGTTGCATTGCCTATTTTGCAGCAGGAAGATCCTAATCTTTATGCTCGCATTAACAACCAGCTTTCAAATCTTACGAAGGGCTTTGTTAATATGAGGGTTCCAGCCAAGATTATACCTCAGCCTGAAAAGGATAAGGCACCTGGTGTGGCTGCTGTTGGCGCTGCCGTTGTTTCCGGTAATTTCAAAATTGCTTTGGGAAACGGCATAGATGAAAGTGGCAGAACAATGCTGGTTAACGAATTGAATGAAATGTATAATCGCATTGCATCAAGAATAGGCACAATCAAGGAACCAGTAAATATTAAGTTTGTTTCTGCAGAAACCATGGGCCCAACCATCGTTTCCTATGATGCCAACAACTCGATTATTACTGTTACCTCCAACTATTATGACAGCGAAATGCTTCGTAATATTATTCTTGCCAACTTTGATTCTTTAAGTGAAGATGAAGTTTCATCACTGGTTGAAGAATATCCAGGGCATTTGCTGGCCTCTGCTCTTACAAAATACATGATTCATCATCAAAACAAAGAAACTGTTGGTGCTGCCAGTAGCAACAGCTGGATGGTTAACGGTCTGGCAGAAATACTTGCTGGAAGCTCTTATACTCAGCGTTATCGTTTGCTGGTTGCTCAGAAAAGCATTAATGACCAGACTGCGAAGATGGCCCCAACAGAAAGTATCAACAGCATTTTTACTGGTGGCTATATGACACCTGCTATTTCAGAAACCTCTACTGCTCAGGCTTATCTGATGGCTGCGTTCCTGATAAAGAAGGAAGGCCTTGGCAAAGGCTGTAAAAAGATGCTTGAATTAATCACTAAAGTAAGCTCTGGTTCAGATTTGGATGCCTCTCTTAAGGAAACCTTTAACATTGGTCTGAACGATTTTAACAGAGGCTGGAAGGATGCTGCCTATTGGGCTATGCAACAGGGCACTCCATACGAATGGCAATAAGGTGATATTGTATGCTTGCTTTTTGGGCAACTCTGACTGTTATTGAAAAATTCTTTGCATATTCTGCAGGACTTGGTTCTATGTTTTTTATTGTGAGAGCTATAAGTCTTTGCATGGGTGCTTTTAGTGGTCAAGGTGCCGACCTCGATGGTGACGGTGTTCCAGATGCATTAGAACAAGGTGGCGGAATGGTTGACCTTGACGGTGACGGCATTCCTGATGCTTTAGAAGCCGGTGGGATGGCTGATTTAGACGGCGATGGCATTCCTGATGCTTTAGAAGTCGGTGGAATGGCTGACTTAGATGGTAATGGTATTCCAGATGCCTTGGAAGCCAGCACCATGGTGGATCTGAACGGTAATGGTATTCCTGATGCTTTGGAAAACGCTACAGATGCAGGTTCAATAGACCTGGATAATCATGAAGTATTGGTTGAAAGGGTTCCTTTCTTTAAGCGATTTCTATCTATGCAGAATCTTAGCGTATTTTTTATGATGCTTGGCTGGGTTGGCCTAGCTATGATGCGTTCCAGTGGCTTTGGCCCTATTCCGGCAACTGCAGCAGGTTTGCTGGCTGGATTTGTATCAGCTGGCATTCTTATGAAGGTAACTAATTCCCTTATGAAGCTTAGCCAGACAGGAACAGCAAGAACCTCATCCGCTATTGGCAAAATCGGCAGAGTTTATTTAAGAATTCCCGCTGATGGCGATGGACAGATTGAAGTAAATGTTGATGGACGTTTGAAGGTCTGTGATGCTATAAGCTCTGATGGAAAAGAAATCAGGACAGATTCTCAGGTTCTTGTAATAGACATAAAAAGAACCTTAGAAAAGGATATTCTTGTTGTTAAAGAAATGTAAAACAGCATAAACATTGCTGTTTGATGATAAGGTTTTGTTTATTTTCATTTATAGTTTTTTTAAGCACTTTCGTCGAATTGCAAAAGTGTGTATAATACTAATGTAATTTTTTTTAGGAGGCTTTGTTTATGTGGGATATCGCCATTGGTGCACTTGTTGTTGCTGTTATCATATCTGCAGCTTTTATTATGAACAGATACAGACGTTGTCCGTCTGATAAGATTCTTGTTATTTTTGGTCGCGTTGCAGGTAACCGCTCTGCCAGATGTTTGCACGGCGGTGGTACTTTTGTATGGCCGATGATTCAGGATTTCTCTTATTTAAGCCTGACTCCAATGACTATCAGTATTCCGTTACAGAATGCTCTTTCTCAGCAGAATATCCGTATTAACGTTCCCTCTACATTCACAGTTGGTATCAGTACTAATGAAACCATTATGAATAATGCAGCAGAAAGACTTCTTAACCTTTCTGTAAGAGAAATGGAAGATATGGCCAAGGAAATCATTTTCGGTCAGCTTCGTCTTACTGTTGCTTCTCTCACAATCGAACAGATTAACCAGGATCGTGAAAGCTTTTTGGAATCAGTAAGAAGAAACGTTGAACCAGAACTTAATAAAATTGGTCTATATCTCATCAACGTTAACATCACAGACATCACAGACGCTTCTAACTATATCGAAAGTATTGGTAAGAAGGCTGCTTCTGAAGCTATTGAAAGCGCAAAGATTGATGTTGCTGAACAGGTAAAACGTGGTGCTATCGGTGAATCTGAAGCTAACAAGGAAAAGACCATTCAGGTTGCCAAGAACACTGCAGAAGCTGAAAAGGGTCAGAAGGACGCTGAATCAGACCGCCGTATTTATGTTCAGAAGAAGGAAGCCGAAGCTGTTATCGGTGAAGCCGAAGCTAATAGCCGCAAGATGATTGAAGTTTCTAAGATGCAGGCAGAAGCTGAAATTGGTCAGGCTGATGCTAACAGTAAGAAGGCTATTGAAATTTCTAAGCGTGAAGCTGATGCCCAGATGGGTCAGAAGAATTCTGATTCAGAACGCCGTGTTTACATTCAGCAGAAGGAAGCTGAAGCAATCGAAGGTGAAAACAAATCAAAGGCCGCTATCGTTCTTTCAAATTCTCAGTTGTTGATTGCAGAAGCAGAAGCCAAGAAGAATGCTGAAATCGCTCTTCGTAACAGCCAGACAGAAATCAATAAGGCACAGTATTTTGCTGAATTGGAACGTTTGAATGCTGAACAGATTGTTATGAAGGAAATCGAAAAGAAGAAGATTGAACTTGATGCTCAGGCAAAGGCTTTGAGAATCAGCACTGAAGCTCAGGGTGAAGCTGACGCTTTGATGAAGAAATACGAAGCAGAAGCTCAGGGTATCCAGAAGGTTCTTGCTGCTAAGGCTAATGGTTATGCTGAATTGCTCAGGAGCGTTAATGGCGATGCCAAAGCACTTTCAACATTGCTCATGGTTGAAAAGATTGAAAATATCGTTGGTAAGCAGGTTGAAGCTATTCAGAATCTTAAGATTGATAAGATCACTGTTTGGGATTCTGGCAGTGAAAACGGTTCTACAACCTCTAACTTCGTATCTAACTTTGCAAAAGCATTGCCACCACTGCAGGATATCGCAGGAATGGCAGGCGTTGAACTTCCAAGCTATCTTGGCCATGTGAAGGATCAGGCAGCTGAAGCAAAACAAGCTAAGTAAGCATAAAAAAAGCCCCACTTTGTGGGGCTTTTTTTATGCTTATTTTAGAAACTTGGTTCTGGTTTCCCTATGGGCGTGGTCTGCTTTATCCGTTAAAATCCTGTTATCCGTTGCTGACTTGGCCAGTTTCAGGGTTTCTAGCTTTCGACTTGAAGAATAAGTTGAATATGAGGGCGGCCAGGAACCAGCCGATTAGCCAGGAGGCTATATTGTGACTGAAGAAGTGATTGCCGTCAACGGTGTGGCAGATGCCTATCAGAAAACCAAGGAAGGTGGCAAACAGAAACCCATTTAAGCGCTTTTTCCTGTCGCAGAAAACAAAGCCAAGACCAAGAAAGCAGAAGCCAAAGGTAGAATGACCACCAGGCCAGCCTTTGTATTTTTCACCACTAGGCAATGGCTTTCCTGAAAAGGCTTCTATAAGAGTTCTTTGAGGTTCATTACCGCCATATCGCTCTATTTTATAAGGAAAAGGCATATTGCTCATGGCTTTAAGGATTCCGACTGTGCTTGGAATAGTTGCCATTACTACAATGAGATATAACATTTTCATTATTCTGTTGTGAGATTCTGTTTTCTTTATACTTCCACGTATTGTTTTTGCAATAAGAGCAACAGCGAATAAAACAACAAACCATTTGACTACCTTGTAATAAAGAAAAACAGCTATAGAACCTTTGTCTCTGTGGTTGAATACCCAGCTTTGGGTTTCTTTATTAAAGAAAAGATCCTGTATGGATAAATCAAGGTCTGTTGTTTCAAAAAGAATACATGAGAGAATCAGTAATATTAGAGGCAAGATTATTGAGCTTTTTCCTCTGGTTATATAATCAATAAACTTTTCCATCACTCTTTAAACAAAGTTTGCCAGCGGTCTGTGTGCTGGAAGTAAGCTATTGCATCCTTGTAAACTTCAGCCAGTTGTGGAGTTGGAGCGTTAATCGAACCATCTTTATTCGCAATAACAGTGTTTATAAGCTTATTGTTTTGGTAGAAGCTAACATGACGGACTGGACTGAAAACAACACAATCATTTTTGCAAACATAGGCTATTTTCTGGTAGTTGCACATGAATAACCTTGTTTCGTAATCAGGTGAAAGTGCATTCTGACCAATAAAACCGCTTTCTTTTATATTCATAAGTGAAAGCAGTGTTGGCGCAGTATCAATCTGACTGATAGGATATGTGATTTTTTGCGGCTTAACAAATTTTGGTCCATAAATTATCAAGGGAATCTGGTGCAAATCGAAGTTCAACTCCTGATTTCCCTGGCTGCCAGAGCTGTGGTCTGCTACAAAAACGAAAATAGTATTGTCAAACCACGGTTTTTGCCTGGCTTCTTTAATAAATTTACCAGCACAGTAATCTGCGTATTTTACACCGCCGCTACGGCCAGCTTCTCTTGACTTAAGATCTATTCTGCCGTCAGGGAAAGTGAATGGTCGATGGTTAGAAACGGTAAGTATTACCTGCAGGAAAGGTTTGTTTTCTGCAAATGTTTTGTCAGCTTCCTTTAATGCTTTTGAATAAAGGTTTTCATCGCACATTCCCCATACAGTGGCAAAGTCAATTTCATCGCTGCTGAAGTCATTTCTATCTACAATCTTGAAGCCATTGCCTTCAAAATAGGCGGACATATTGTCGAAATAGCCATATCCGCCATATAACCATTTTGTGTCATATCCTCTGTTTCTGAGAACTGTTCCGATATTGAAAAGATTTTCATTGTTGTCACGTCTAACCAGAGCCATGCCTGGCAATGGTGGAACGCCAAGAGTAACTGCTTCAAGACCTCTGACGGTTCTTGTGCCAACTGCGTAGGTTTTATTGAAATACAGGCCTTCAGAGGCTATTGCTTCCAATTCTTCAGTAACTTTCAGACCGTCATTTCTAAATTCTGAAAAATACTTAGAGCCCATGCTTTCCATTACAACAATAACCACATTTGGATGTAATTCATCGTCTGCTGGTTTGGAACGGACATCACCGTCTGGGGACAGGCGTTTGTAGCGTTCTTCGACTTCGGTATCCGGGAGTGTTGGATAAAAATCCTTATATTTTAATTCATTTGTTCTAGCAGCTCTGAAAAAGCAGAATATGCTGCTTTTGGAAAGCTCTGTATGATAACGGTTGCTGATTTTATCTGCAATTCCTGCGTAATCAGGAATTTGAATTATAAAAGCTACTACAGCAAATATTCCAAGAAAAGCTAACCTTTCTTTGAAGCTTGGAACAGGATTGTTTTCATTGATAAGTCTTTTTCTTGAAAGATAGCAGAAATAGCCTGCTAACACGAAAACAACAGCAAGTATAGGGATCATTGGATAAGAATCGAATATGTTCCCTACTACTTCCTGAGTATAAACAAGATAATCTACGGCAACGAAATTGAAACGGCTTTCGAATTCTTCTACCCAGAACAGGTATGAGGCAGATATTGTGAATATGTGAACTATGGCAAAAAAGGTGAACATTATATAGGTGCACCATCTGTCAAGTTTGCTATGATGAAGTTTGGTCGGCAAAAATACTATATAAATCAAAGCTATGGCTGAAGCGCATAGACTTGCAAAAATTGTTGTTCCAAGCCATACAGGAATAGAATAAATAAAATCTGTTCCGATTTTAAGCCCTGAAAAGCAGACAAAAAACAATATAATTGTTGTTATTATTTCTGAACCAATGCTTGTTGCCAGAAAAGGTAATAAGCGTTTCATGTAGTTAAAAGTATTTTTCATTTAATACACCATCTTAAGTCTTTTAAATTTATTTTATTTTGGCTTATTAGTCAATACTTTAGCTATTCTTTGGGGCTTGCTAGTAAGTATTTTCTTTGGTATTTTAGCTATGCTGTTTTATAGACATACGACTATTACTGTTTGCTTCTAAGAAGGTGCAAAATGCTTCAGAAAAAATTTAATGTAACAGGTATGAGTTGTTCTTCCTGCTCATCCTGTGTAGAAGGCGCTGTCAGAAAGCTTAATGGAATTAAAGAAGTAAGCGTAAGTTTACTCACTAATTCAATGATTGTTGAATTTGATGAAGCTGTTCTTAGTAGTGAAGCTATAATTGAAGCCGTTGTAAAGAGTGGTTTCGGAGCTTCTCTTGCAGAAGAAACAAAGCCTTTGCAGCCGACAGAACCAGAAGCTTCATCAGGTTCAGAAAACAATAATGTTCAAAAGCCTGAATCTGCACATCAGAAATTTACCGATATTGCAGCTATTGAACTGACTGCAATGAAGAAACGACTGATTATGTCTTTTTTGTGGCTTGTTCCACATATAGTTATTATGCTGGGGCATATGGGAATAATACCTTCCTTAAGCTTTTTTGAAGGGCCTCAGAATAGCCTTAGGTATGCTGTCTGCCTTTTGTTGCTGACTTTACCCGTTGTTTACCTTAATCGGAAATTTTATATAAATGGAGTACGTGGTTTTATCCACAGGGCACCGAACATGGATTCCCTGGTTATGACAGGCTCTGGTGCAGCCTTGATTTATAGCATTTACAATACTGTTCTTATTTATAATAATATGATGGCAAACGCTTCAGACCAGGCTTTTGCACTTTCCCATAACCTGTATTATGACTGCGCTGCAACCATATTGACTCTTATTACACTTGGAAAGTATCTTGAAACACGTTCTAAGGGGAAAACCTCAGAAGCAGTTGCAATGCTTATGGATCTGACTCCTGAGACTGCTATTGTAGAAAGAAATGGTCAGGAAACAGAAATTGCTGCTAGTGATGTTATTGTTGGTGATATTGTTTGTGTAAAACCTGGAATGAGTATTCCTGTTGATGGTGAGCTTGTTGAAGGAACCACAGCAGTAGACGCCTCTGCATTAACTGGTGAAAGCATGCCTGTGGAAAAGAAGCCTGGTGATGATGTTGCCGCTGGAACTATTAACAAAAATGGTTTTATAAAATTTAAGGCAACAAAGGTTGGCTCAGAAACAACAGTAGCTAAAATAGTTCAGCTTGTTGAAACCACAGTAGCAACAAAGGCTCCAATTGCGCGATTGGCAGACCTGGTGAGCGGAATTTTTGTTCCGGTTGTAATAGGTATAGCTCTTTTTACTTTTGCTATATGGTTATTGATTGGCAAACCCTTTGAATTTGCTCTTACCATAGCAGTTTCTGTTCTTGTTATTTCCTGCCCATGCGCTCTTGGACTAGCAACTCCGGTTGCTATCATGGTTGGAACAGGCAGAGCCGCAAAATCAGGCATTCTTATAAAGTCTGCTGAAGCTCTCGAAACAACTCATTATGCTTCAAGTGTTGTTTTAGACAAAACAGGGACCATTACGGAAGGAAAGCCTAGAGTTACAGATGTATATGCCTTCAGCGGTATTGGAGAAAAGAATCTTCTTAGTGCTGCCGTTTCTTTGGAAAAATTGTCTGAACACCCGATTGGCATTGCTTTTGTTGAAATGGCCGAAAAAGAAGAGGTCGACGCTTTCCCCGTAACAGATTTTGAAACAATACCAGGAAGAGGCATAAAAGGCACACTGCTTGGCAGAACCGTGCTGGCTGGTAATATGGCTTTTATGGTGGAAAACGGTGTCGATATTGATAAGCTTGAAGCCAAAGGCAAGGAAATGGCTGATGAAGGTAAGACACCAATATTCTTTGCAACAGGCAGCGATTCTACTGGCTGTAGCCCTATGGGTATTATTGCTGTTGCAGACCCTATAAAGGAAACAAGCTTCAAGGCCATCGAAGAAATGAAAAAGATGGGCTTGAGGGTAATGATTCTTACTGGCGACAACAGGCTTATTGCTCAGGGAATCAAGCAGAAACTCGGTCTTGATGCTGCTATTGCTGAAGTGCTTCCGCAGGAAAAGGAACTGGTCATCCGTAAGCTTCAGGAAGCCGGGGAAAAGGTAATTATGGTAGGCGATGGAATAAACGATGCTCCTGCGCTGGTTCGAGCTGATATTGGTATGGCCATCGGTGCCGGGACAGACATTGCTATTGAGTCTGCTGATGTTGTTCTCATGAAGAATGATCTTAATGATGTTGCTGAATGTATCAAGCTTAGTAAGGCTGTTGTAAGGAATATAAAACAGAATTTGTTCTGGGCATTGTTTTATAATGCTATATGTATTCCGTTGGCGGCCGGTGTTTTCTATTCGTTTCTCGGCTGGAAGCTCAGCCCCATGGTTGCAGCCCTCGCCATGAGTCTCAGTTCCGTGACTGTTGTCACCAATGCCCTCCGTCTGCGTAAATAGAAGCTAGAAAGAACAGCCGCTAACAGCTATTGGCTGTTGGCTATTAGCTGAGAAAGAACAGCCGCTAACAGCTATCAACTGTCGGCTATCAGCCGAGAGAAGGCAGTCATAACCCCCTTTTTTAGAGGCTGTCCCAAAACGAGAAATTTGTAAAAATCCCGATGTACAGTAGACTCCTAAAAAACCTCCCTTTTTAAGGGAGGGTAGGGAGGGTTTTGATTTTAGAAGAAACTTGTTTTGAATGCATAAAATCGAGTATTCAGACAGCCTTTTTAAAGCCTCTAAAAATTTTTTTTAAATATTTTAAAAAAGTTGTTGACATTAAACCCCTAAAGTGAGATAATGCATTCCGTTGAAAGAACAAAGCTCTTTGAAAAACGAATCAGAATCCGAAAAACCTTAAACTTCAGAGCGTAGTAATACGTAAAGCCGCGACGTCGGTCTTAATAGAGGCAGGAACAGAACTGGTGACAGTTCTTAAGCCTTTAGGTGAAACAATGAGCCAGGGCCGAGAAGAGGTTCGAATCTGAAGAAAGAGTAGAAGGAAGAAACCCCAAAGAGGGAGGGCCACTCGGGTAACGCCGAGGGAAAACCAACTTCCAGACGCAGAGAGACCACGAGGGTGACGAACACCGAGGTGGGAGACGCAGCCAAATTTGTTAAAGTCAGCATATGGCAGAGCGGTGCGATGAGAAGCCAGATACCTCAAAGGGAGATAAAAGGTCAAGAGAGAGTGCCGAGGCGGTGCAAGGGTGAAACCGAGCGACGAGCGAGGCGCGGAACAACCGGGAGCAAAGCTCCGAGGCTGAACTGAATCTCAAAACGGAAACCGGTCCGAGAGCAATCGAGGACGAGGGGCCAAGGCGAAGCGAGGTCGCAGCGCACGAAAGCGAAGCGGCTACGAGGCAAGGGAGCCCGCGCAGACCAAGGAAGAAAGCCGAGAAGGGACAGAAACAGCGAGGGAAGCACAAGGTGCTGGAAACAGAAACCGACCGGGGTTACGTAAGACTCTGAAGACTGGAACCCTCAAAGTGCCAGTGGGATGGAACAAGCCCACAAGTCGGAAGAACGCAAAATACCCGATAGGAGGTTGAGAAAGCCTGGAACCGGGGAGCGGTGGGGTGAAGCCCACACGACACGCTCGAAGATGAAGGCGCTATAAGGGATATGAAAACCTGAAGGAAACGTCAGTGAACCCTAGCTGATGAGAACCGTGGAAATAAGAACCTTGAAGTCTTAAAGCAAAAAAAGCGAAACGGAAAGTCCGAAAGAGGAAAGCAAGTAACAAACTAGCAACCGAAAAATCAAAAGGTGTAGTGATTGTTTTCTTAGAACCTTGAGAGCGAAGAACGCTTGAAGGTATGGTGCGAACAAAATACCCGCCGAAGAGCAATTACGAAAACTCTAAGGGACAACGAAGACAAGAAGGGGAGGCCCGAAGGCGGTGACGCCGGGGACCAACCACGAGATTGAAAGCTTCCGAGAAGGAAACCTGATTCACAAAGAGTTCGATCAACAGCAGCCGAGCAGAAATGCTCGGCTGTTTCTATTTTAGCGAAATTCAGATAAGCAGGCCGGATTTATTAGCAACGGATAACAGGATACTGACGGATGAAGCAGGCCAAACAGCCGATTAGCAGGTCATTTTTTGAACCTCGTTTTTAGATGGTCTGTGCTTTACCAGCGTGTGTTACTGCTAAGCGATAGCTTATCTGGATATTGTAACGGATAAAAGGATTTGGTTTATTTTTCTTGGTTGCGGGTTTATGGAAAAGTATGTAAAATAAAAATTGAGAAACAGCCTAATAACTAAGCTTTTGAATATTTGTTAATTTATTTTTTGACAGCTGTTTAAAATCCTGTGTTAAAGATTAATTTATTGGTTTTTGCTGACCTAAAATCATGTAACTAAAATTAGTTGCAAAAGAGACGATGTTTTTATATCTTATAGGAGGGATTTGTGGGACAGAAAGAAAAGCTTATTGAACGTTTGAAATCGAGACCAAAAGATTTTACTTTTGATGAATTGCAGACATTGTTGAATTATTTCTCATATAGACGCTTAGATAAGGGTAAAACAAGTGGATCCAGGGTTATTTTTATAAAAGATAATTATCCTTCAATAATGATGCATAAACCGCATCCTAGAAAGGAATTGCTTCCATATCAGATTAAACAGATTGTTGATTTCTTAGAAAAGGAAGGACTAATATGAATAATTTTGTTGAATACAAAAGCTATATTGGTAGTATCGAATTCGACCAGGAAAGCAATGTCTTTTACGGCAAAGTTATGGGAATTAGAGCACTTATTTCGTTTGAGGGTGAATCGGCAAAAGAATTGGTTGAAGATTTTCATAATGCTGTTGATGAGTATCTTGATATGTGCAAGAGTGAAAATAAGATGCCTGAAAAACCCTATAAAGGCAGTTTTAACGTGAGAATATCACCGGAATTACATCGTTTGGCTGCAATAAATGCTTCAATGAATCAGATGACCTTGAATAGTTTGGTAGAAAAGGCTATTCAAAGCTATTTGTCTAAGTAGTTATTAGTTAAAAAGCATATAGATAGGTGAAAATATGAATATAAACGAATTTTTGGATGTTGTTAGGTGGCGCAATAGTTGCAGGTCTTATGATACTTCTAAGCAGGTTTCTGATGAAGCAATCAATAATTGTCTCATTGCTGCCAATAATGCTCCGTCTGCTTGCAACCGACAGCCATGGCGCTGGGTTATTGTAAAAGACGAAAAAACACGTAATGAATTATATAACCGTGGTATTTTGCCAGGTCTTACCATGAAATGGATACAGGATGCTCCTGTTATTGCTGTATTATGTGCCAAGTCTGATAGCATTGTTCACTGGTTTGCTCCTATTTTAAGTAAAGTTCCCTATTATCTTGTTGATAACGGTATTGCCGGGGAACATTTTGTTCTGGCAGCTGCAGCACAGGGCCTTGGCACCTGCTGGATAGGCTGGATAAACCCAAAGGGAATCAAAAGTGTTTTAGGTATTCCATCAACCATTCAGCCAATAGCCATGATCACACTGGGCTATCCTGGTGAAAAGAGAGATCCCGCACCAAAGCTGCCACAGAATGAAATAGCCTATTTCGACAGATGGGGAAACAATAAGTAATGAATTAGCCTGCGGCTATGAATGCGGCCTTCGGCCGATGAATGATTCGGCTTCGCCGAATATGAATTAGGCTAATGCCTATTTTTACTCGGCTAATAGCTAATGGCCAACAGCTAAAAGCGTATAGAATCACACATAATCATGCAGTTGCTATAAAATTAGGTCTTAGGTCTTGGGTCTTAGGTCTTAGGTCTTAGGTCTTAGGTTCAGACTTCCAGTTTCTGGCTTTCGACTGGTCTGCTTTCTCGGCTGATAGCCGGCAGCCAGGATTTTTAGCCTCGGTATTAGGATGTTTGTGGTTTACCTTAAGCAAGTTCGTGCTAAGCGATTGTTAGCAGGTAATTAAGGCAGATAACCGCAGATATTAGGGCTGGCAGCCGGGATTTTTAGCCTCGGTATAAGGAGGTTTGTGGTTTACCTTAACCCAAGTTATTGCTAAGCGATTGTTGGCAGGCAATTATGGCATATAACTTCAGATAAAATCACACTTCTCTTTCTAGCTTGTAAAAAGGTTGACGTGCATTCTATTTTTTTTATAAAAACTTTGATTTATTGCTACAATTATCAAAAAGCATGCTAGTATATATGCATATAGCCAACTAGGCAGAAATATAAGAAAAAGGTTTCACGAATGAAAATACAGGAATTCAGAGACAAAATAAAACAAGCTACCAGAGAACAATTGGAATATATTGCTTCCGATCTTTACAAAATGCTTCCCAAAAATAAAAAAGAAGCAGATGGAGATAATTTTGATTCTAGATTAGAAGAGATTTTAAAATCTAATCCTAATGAAAAAATAAAAATCAAATCTAATGCAGGAAAGAAAGATGCTATTCCATTTTCGGAATTGCAAAGTGAATTATCTTATTTTTTCGATTTGGTTGATAATGATTTATATATTGCTCCAAACAGGGTGGTAACGCGTACCAAGCGTTCTAAATGGAGATTCGAAGTAAAGAGATTCATTAAGGAATTAGATAAGATTACTATTTCTGATGAAAATTATTATTTGGCGGTTGACCTTTATAAAGAAATATACAGAAGACTCTGTCTGGCTTGTGGTTTCTATATTTTCCCTACTGATACCCCTTTCAGTGCTGTTGGAATTTCACAGTCTTCTTTTTTGGAAAATGTGTTAAGAAAGTATTTCATAAATGGTTATTCAAAAGAAGTTTTAACATCAATGATTGATTTGGTTACAAACACTTACGTTGATATAGATACAACAAGCGATGTAATGGTTGGCATCTTTATTGATTGTTTACCTAACAGGACAGTTCGTGACTTAGCTATAGAAATAGCAAAAGATAGGTTTGAAGACTCTTATTGTAATATTTCTTCCAAATTTACAAATCGGGATTTTAGAATTTCTTATAGAAAAGAAAGATTACTGATAATGATTCTAGGTTTGTATATGAAAAACTATGAGGGAAAAACCGGGGCGACTTATTTCCTTAAAAACGTAGACAATAAAATTGACTCAAAATATCATCAATTATTCTGGAATATTTCTTTTTTCCATCGATTCTTTGGCGAAAAGACAAATTTTTGGCTAGAAATATACGAAGAAGCTGTAAAAAAGCACAAATTTATTCCTGGCAAAGACTTAGTTGATGAATATAATGAATGTAAAAAATCTCAGATTTAAGGATACTGCTCCAGTTCAGTCATCACCTATTGTTAACACTTGTTGGTAAACTACCCCGACTTTTGTTAATAGCACTTAAATCTACTTTTGGGTCGCATCCTTCTAATCACAAGTCTGGGAAAGTCTTAGTTAAGAAATAATGGACAATTTTGCAGAATATTGTAAATCGTCCAATACTACTGGACAATTTTTTGATTGTTTATTATATTGTCCAGTAGATTTTGATTTTAGAAAAACAATGATTAAACGAGAAAAATATATTGCACCTATAAGAGATTTTTATACCAGTGATTTAATAAAGATAATCACTGGTATAAGGCGCTGTAATATTGCACAGCTAATCCAAGATGATTATTATGGGCTGTGCTGTTATTAAAATAGACATAGGATTTCCAATATCTGGCTTTCGACTAATGACTTCAGACTGCTCTGCTTTCTCGGCTGATAACTGGTAGCCGATGGCTGTTAGCGGCTGTTAAATTTTCAGAATTCTTGACACATATAAAAGTATTTGTTATTTCTTGAATGGAAGTAATTCAATGCCAACTATTTCATCAAAAGAAGTTATACGAAAATTAGAAAAAGATGGATGGTATCTTGTTTGTGTAAACGGTAGCCATCATCAATACAAACATCCTACCAAAGTTGGTAGAGTTACTGTTAAGCACCCTTGTAAAGATTATTGTATGACTACGATTAAATCTATGGAAAAGCAGTCTGGATTGAAACTTCTGTAAGAAAGGTATTGAATATGCAAAATAAACCTCTTGAACGATACTATTATCCAGCAATATTTAACTATAATGATGAAAATGGAATATCTATAACATTTCCTGATTTGCCTGATTGTGTTACTGAAGGTAAAAATGAAATAGATGCCTTAAAGTCGGCCAGAGAATGCTTAGGCATTGTTTTACTTGGAATGGAAGAAGATAATGATGATATTCCCACTCCAACTTCTTTAAAGAATATTAAAACTGGAAAAAATGAAAAAGCCGTCCTTATTGATGTATATATGCCCACAATTAGAATGGCCTCCGTAAATCGCTCCGTAAACAGGACAGTCACTTTACCGGCCTGGTTAAATGCTATGGCTATAGAAAAAAACGTAAACTTTTCTTACATTCTTCAAGAGGCATTAAAAAAAGAATTCAATCTTTCTCAAAAAAAATTCTGAAGAACACCATGATGTTAGCGGCTGTTCTTTCTCGGCTGATAGCTGGCAGCCGGGATTTTTAGCCTCGGTATTAGTGAGTCTGTGGTTTACCAGACTAGGCTTGTACTTTACGAAGGTTTGCTGATTGTTGCAACGGATAACAGGATGAGAGCGGATAAACAGCCAAACAGGCCGAATTTTAGGACAAACAGCCAGTATTGGAACTATTGAATGTTTACCTGACAGGACTGTTCGTGACTTAGCTATAGAAATAGCAAAAGACAGTTTTGAACGCTCTTATGTCGATGTATCTTCCAAATTTTCAAATAAGTTGTATGAACTAAACATTGTGTCTTATTGTAAAAATTGTTATAATTTATTTCAAACAGATTGAAAGAAAACGCAATAATGTTAAAAAGGTTTCAATATGATTGAAAGAAATTTATATATATCTGAGCTGATTGATTTTAAGGATAAGCAGTTAATAAAGATAATAACAGGTATAAGACGCTGTGGTAAGTCTACTTTATTTGAACTTTATCAGAATTATCTATTGAAAACCGGTGTAAAACCAGAGCAGATTATTTCTATCAATCTGGAAGATATTGAATATTCTGAAATAGATGATTATAAGCAGTTATATAAACTGATTACCCAAAAACTGGTTCGTGGAAAAATGAACTATATTTTCCTTGATGAAATTCAACTTATACCTGAGTTTCAAAAGGCTGTAAACAGCCTGTTCATAAAGAAAAATTGTGATGTTTACGTAACTGGTTCCAATGCTTTTCTGCTTTCTGGTGAATTTGCCACTCTTTTGTCTGGAAGATATGTCGAGATAAAAATGCTGCCATTATCTTTTAAAGAATATGTCAGTTGCTTTAAAGGAAATTACAATCTGGAAAGATTATATGTGAAGTATATTACAGAAAGCTCTTTCCCGTATGCCTTGGAGTTGAAAAAGGAAAGGGACATAAGACAATATCTTGATGGTATTTTTAATTCTATAATAATTAAAGATGTCATTGGAAGACGTAAATTCCCTGATATTCAAATGTTTCAAAGCGTAATTAAATTTATGTTCGATAATATCGGTAATGTTACGTCGATGAAGAGAATAGCCGATACAATGACTTCCCTAGGTAGTAAAATTACGATAAATACTGTGGAAAGTTATATTTCAGCCTTATGCGAAAGTTTTATTCTATATAAAGCTGGCAGATACGATATTAAAGGAAGTCAGTATCTTCAGAATGGTGATAAATATTACGTTGCAGATATAGGGTTAAGATATTTCCTGTTAGGTAATAAAAATGTAGATGATGGTCATATTCTAGAAAATATAGTTTATCTGGAGCTTCTAAGAAGGGGCTATCAGGTTTTTGTCGGCAAATATGGAAAAGTTGAAGTTGATTTTGTTGCAACCAAAGGATGCGAAACAGAATTTTATCAGGTAGCTTATACTGTAAAAGATGAAGATACCCTTAAGCGTGAATTGGCACCTCTGAACTCAATAAAGAACCATAATGCCAAATTTTTGCTTACGATGGATATAAAACCTGTTACTTCCCATAATGGCATTAAGCAGATAAATGCTTTAGACTGGTTATTAGGCACTGAAAACAAAGAAGCATAAATCTATAAAAAGTTTTCATGTAATTCGTCTTATATTTTTGCGAAATGCTTTGTGCAGATTATTGCTTTTTTATACTTGGGGTTGTGTCTATCAGGCAAGTAAGCTGTCTGGGTTAAGCAGGAATTCCTTTATGCCCATCATCAAATAACCGTTTTCGTCATAACGAGGCTTCATGCTCTTTTCGACTATGATGATTTTTTTGAAAGAATCGGTTATATGCTCGAATCCCATTGTTTCCTGTTTATACTTTTCCTGAGCAGGGATAGCGTATGCTGATTGAATATAATACTTTTTGCTTCCCATGGAAGCGATAAAATCTATTTCTCTCTGAACTCGGATTTCTTTTCCTGTTATGTCTTTTTCTCTTGATTCTACTGTTCCAACATCTACCAGGTAACCTCTGTATCGAAGTTCATTATAGATTATGTTTTCCATGATATGGGTTTCTTCAATCTGCCTAAATGACAAACGGGCATTCCGAAGTCCAATATCCTCAAAATATATTTTGTAAGGCGTGCCTATATATTTTCTTCCTTTGACATTGTATCTTTTTACACGAGTAAGCATAAAAGCCTCTTCTGCATATCCAATATATCGATCAACAGTGGCTTCACAAGTGCTTGTTCCATGAACAGAATTCATTGTGCTTGCTATTTTTCTTGGATTAGTCAGTGTGGAAATTCCTGATGCAATTACGTCTATTACTTCTCCTAGCGCGGTTTCATCCTGCACAGAATATCTCATAATGATGTCTTTCAAATATACATTCTTCATTTGGGAAATCAGATAATTTGTTTTTTGCTCTTCTGTGGCCATAAGGGCTACTGCCGGAAGTCCTCCATAAACAGAGTAATCATCATAGGCTTCGCTTTTATCTCCCTGTTTAAAAGCATAATATTCAGAGAAAGATAATGGAAGCACATGAACTTCATCTCCCCGGCCTTCAAACTCAGTTAATATGTCTTTAGATAAAAACTTTGAATTACTACCTGTTACATAAACATCGACATTATTTTTTCTTAGGAAACCATTGATTACCGATTCAAAAGCACCGAGTTTCTGAACCTCATCCAGTAATAAATAATACATTCCTTCTTCATTTATCTGCGGCGTTAACCAATTGATGAACTTTGACGGATCTACCTTGCTGTTTTCTTTTTCATTATCAAGAATGATTGGGTTTTCGCCAATTCTTATTAAATCTCCTGCGGAATCAAAAGCAAATTTTATAATATGATTTGGGGCTGTATTTTCTGCAACTAAGTGGTTATAAAACAGGGTATTCAACAGATAGGATTTACCGCTTCTTCGGATTCCGGTAATAATCTTAATAAAGCCATTGTGTTTCCTGACAATGAGTCTGTTAAGATATTCATCTCTTTTTATTTCCATAGCAGCCCCATCTAATATTTTTGCCGTTATCGGCATATTTATAATATAAGTATATTCGCTTTATGAAAATACGCAAGTTTTGCATCTAATATTTTTGCCGTTATCGGCATATTTATTAGATGAGCAAGAGGCTTGGTTTCTGTTTTTTTGAAAAAGAAATGCATATAGAGTATTGCTGAGGGGCTTAATATCTGGAATACCGCTGGTTTCGGCTGGTGGGTTTGTCGGGAAATTCCATTCTGACAAGTTTTGATTTTATTGCTGGTTTTAGATAGTTGCGCCGCAGAGCTTCTTTCGATTTCAGGTTTAATAATTCCAGTAATCTTTCGGCTGTATAAGGTATTTCTGGCTCCATTACAGAAATCAGCTTTTTTACATATTCAGAAAGATTGCTTTCATTAGCTGATTGACTGATGATTTCATTCAGTATGCGATCTATCCGGGTTAGAATAAATTCAATGAATATTGTTGAATTTCCGTTTTTATGACAGACAGAAATAGCTTTGTAGTATTCTTCCTGAAATTTTTCTATCTGGCTTTCAATAGGAATGTATTTGAAAATAGGTTTCCATTGTGATAACAGCAGGGTTTGCCAATATCTTGCCATTCTTCCGTTGCCATCTGCAAATGGGTGTATAAAAACAAACTCATAGTGGAATACGCTTGCCATAATAAGCTGATGTAGGTCTTTTTTATTTGATTTCATCCAGGCAAACAGTTCTTCAATAAGATTGGGCACAAATTCTGGCGGTGGTGCCATGAAAATACATTTTCCATTGCTGAATACTCCCTCGTTGCCTTTTCTGAATGCGCCTGATTCTGCCAATAATCCTCTGGTCATGATTCCATGTATTTTATTTAAGGCTTTTATGGAATAAGGATTTGATTTTTCTAGTAAATCATAGGCTGCAAAAGCGTTTTTGACTTCTATAATTTCTTTTTGTGGACCAAGAACAGTCTTGCCATTCAGAATATCCCTGACATTGTCTAATGAAAGAGAATTGGCTTCAATTTTAAGCGAAGCGTGAACGGATTTTATTCTGTTATTCTTTCTGAGATGAGGTTTTGAATTTAACAAATTTACTGTTTCTATTCTGCCAATTTTTTCAGAAATAGAAGCAATAAGATTTAATATTTTATTGGTAATGCTAAATGGTGGTTTGTAACTCATTATCCTTTACCTCTCTAGCTTTTAGTATAACATATAATATCATTACCAACAATATCTTACGTATTATCTTGCGTATTATCTTCCCAGATTTGAGACTTATCAAATAACCTTTTTCATCATAACGAGTCTTCATACTGCGACCCCATCTAATATTTTTGCCGTTATCGGCATATTTATTAGATGAGTAAGAGGCTTGATTTCTGTTCTTTTGAAAAAGAAACGCATATAGAGTATTGCTGAGGGGCTTAATATCTGGAATACCTCTGGTTGCGGCTGGTGTGTTTATTTGTTAAAATAAATATTGAGAAACAGCTTTTTATTTATTTTATTATTACCACCCCTTAGACAGCTGTTTAAGAATCCAAATTTAACTTGTTGGAATCTAATTTTAGCATATTGACGAGGTGTATCTTTTAAGATACAATAAATATGATAGAGATTCTTAAGACAGATGTGTTTGAAAACTGGTTTTATTCACTAAAAGATAGAAAAGCCAAGGTTGTTATAGATATTAGGCTTTCTAGATTGCAAAATAATAATTTTGGTGATGTAACGCCTGTTGGTGAAGGTGTTTCGGAGCTAAGAATAAATTATGGCCCAGGCTATCGGGTTTATTTGATAAAGAAAGGAAATACTGTTGTGATTTTGTTATGTGGCGGTAATAAGACCACACAGAAGTCAGATATTGTTAAGGCAAAACTGCTTGCTAAGGAGATTAAAAATGAGATTAACTAAGTATGATATGGCTGATAATATAAAAACTAGAGATGACGCTTTATTATATTTGCAGGCAGCTTTTGAAGACGGTAATCCGGAAGATATAATAAATGTTTTAGGAGCTTTGGCACGTTCCGAGGGAATGACGAAACTGGCTGCAGAAATAGGCGTTGGTCGTGAAAGCCTATATAAATCACTTTCTAAGGATGGTAATCCTTCTTTTGCGACAATTTTCAAAATCATTAAAAGTCTGGGCTTGTCTTTAAAGGTTGTTTATGGTTGAAACAATGTTCTATTTGAAAAAGAAACACATATAGAGCGTTGCTGAGAGACTTAATACAAAATATTATAAAGAGATATTGATACTTTTTTTTCACAATATAGACACTCTTAACTTTGGAGAAGTCCACAAAATACAGGAAAACATCCTGGCAAGCTATATGGACGATATCGTGAAGTATGCCAGCACATATGAAAAACCAAAAGTAAGAAATTGTTATCTTTCTATTCCAAGACAGTTGTCTAAGGAAAACACAAAATTCCAATTCGGAGTCGTAGAAAAGAAAGCAACAGCCAGGAAATATGAGAATAGCG
>JAZRWI010000019.1:0-92196 GCA_045599645.1 Candidatus Avigastranaerophilus sp. | reverse complement strand
CGACAGCCATCGGCCACCAACTCCCAGCCGAGAGAAGGCAGTCATCAGCTCGAAGCTGGAAAGCTTGATATTAACAATGTTAATAATGCCAACAAACTAAACAACGCCAACCATGCCAACCAAGCCAACTCTGCCAACAGCTTCGAAAGCCCACAGACGCACGCTGAGCAATCAGTCTCCGATTACGTAAAATCAATCCATGCCCAGCTCCAGGAAAGCTATGCAAACGATTTCTACCCATACACAAAGATAGTAGAACGTCACGGCATTCATGCCGGCATTATGTTTGTATATCAGGGCGGTCTCTTTGACGGTGCAAATGTCGGTGAATCCGATGCTGAAAGTATTTCTCTCGGACTTGATATAGTAAAATTTCCGCTTATGTTCACAGTATATCCACAGAATGGCAAATACATCATTTCTGTTGAATATGACGGCAATGTCTACTGTGAAAAGGATATACACGTTCTTGCTGAAGCTGTAAAAAATATGGCTATCAGCATGACAACTTCAACCAGACTGAAGGACTGCAGACTTGTATCAGCAGAACAGGAAAAGACAGTTCTTGCACTTGCCGATGGAAGAAAGCTTGAATATGATACAACAGAAACTATCGTAACTATCTGTCGTAATCGTGCAAAGACTACACCTGATGCAACAGGCGTTGTATACAACGGCAGAAACTTCACTTATAAATACATTGATGAAATGTCGGACAGACTTGCTGTATATCTGAAGGAAAAATGCAATGTAAACCTTGGTGACATTGTCGGTGTAATGATTCACCGTTCAGAACTGATGGTAATCTATCCTCTTGCCGTCATGAAGGCCGGTGCTGCATATATGCCTCTTGATACTTCATTCCCAAGTGATCGTCTTGAATTCATGTGCAATGATGCAGGTCTTAAGGTAATTCTTACTGAAAACGGCCTGGTAAAAGAAAAACTGCCCGGATTCAGCGGGACTGTATTTGAAAGCTGTGAACTGGAAGGTCTGAAGAAGACTACAAAGAAACAGATTGCCGAACTTCCGGCAGTAAAGCCAGACGATCGTATGGTAATCCTTTTTACATCCGGCTCTACAGGCATTCCAAAGGCCGTTGAGCTTGAACACCACGGTATTGTGAACTTCTGCCACTGGTATCAGAGTGAATTCGATATTACACCTGAGGACAGGGTTGCTGCTTATGCAAACTTCGGTTTTGACGCTCACATGATAGATATCTACCCGAGTATTCTTTCGGGGGCCGCTGTCCATATTCTCGCTGATGATATCCGTAAGGAAATATTCTCTCTGAATGAATATCTGGCATTCAGCAATATAACCGTAGCTTTCTTTACAACTCAGATTGGAAACATACTCAAGGACATGAAGCATTCTCTGAGGGTAATGTGCATCGGTGGCGAAAAGATGCCTCGGGCTAATAATCCCGGCTTCCGCTATATCAATGGTTATGGACCGACAGAATGCTCTATCTATTCAACAACATTTGAAGTCATTGACGAAAGTGACGGAACTTGTATCGGCAGACCAATGCCTAACTATCAGCTATATGTTGTAGACCAGAACTGTCAGTTAGTTCCGCAGGGCGTAGCAGGCGAACTTCTTATTGCTGGTACTGGCGTAGCCCGTGGTTACATGAACAGACCGGAACTCAATGCAGAGAAGTTCATAGAATTCAGACCTTCTGCTGATATGCCTTATGTTAGAGCCTACAGAAGCGGTGACCTTGTAAAATGGAACGAAGACGGCAATATCGACTTTATCGGCCGTATAGACCATCAGGTCAAGATAAGAGGCCTCAGAATCGAACTCGGTGAAATTGAAAACCGTGCTTCAGAATTCGGAGGTATGGAACATCTTATTGCTGTAGTAAAGAATATCGGTGAAAGTCCGAATATCTGTCTGTATTACTCTTCTCAGAATGAAGTGGACAAGGAAAAACTCCGAGCATTCATGGCTGAAACTCTAACAGAATACATGGTTCCCACTGTATTTATGCAGGTGGATAAAATGCCAATGACCTCTAACGGGAAGATAGATAGAAAGAAGCTGCCAGAACCCAAGATGGATAGAAAAGTAGGACGTGAACCGTCTACAGAACTAGAATCTAAGCTCTGTGCTATATTTGCTGAAATACTCGGAGTTGATAAGGTTTATGCAGATGAAAGCTTCTTTAACATTGGAGGCACGTCATTGTCTGCGATGAAGGTTGTTATGAAGAGCATGAATAGCGGTATTAAGTTCGTTTATTCCAATATATTTGACAACCCGTCTCCAGAAGCTCTTGCTAAGTTCATTGAAAACAATTCAGCATCGGAACAAAATTCCAATGAAGTTTTTGCCCCGAAGGAAGAAGCTTTTGCTGATGCGCTTAAATATAATTCTATGGAACATCTGGAAGATATTACCAGATCTGACATTGGTAATGTTTTAGTTACCGGTGCAAACGGCTTCCTGGGTATACATGTTGTTAAAAAGCTGATTGATAACGGATGTCCGGTTGTTTCCTGCCTGATTCGTAATGGTAAGAATATGTCTGCTGAAACCAGACTGGACATGATGTTCATGTATTACTTTGACGAAACCTATTCTGAAATGATTGGCGGCAGAATCAAAATCATAAACGGTGATATAACCGACAAAGGTCTTGAAGATACTCTTAAAGAGGTTGATTATGATACCATCATCAACTGTGCAGCTGTGGTAAAGCATTTTTCTAATGACGACCTGTTAGACAGGGTTAATTTCCATGGTGTTGAAAATCTTGTGGAAATCTGCTGTAAGCATAATAAGAAGCTCGTTCAGGTTTCAACTGGAAGTATAGCTGGCGAAAGTGTTGATAATGCCATTCCACAGACTTTCCAAATGCATGAAAATCAGCATTCTTTTGGACAGAACCTTGATAACAAATATGGCAGAACAAAATGGCAGGCTGAGAAGGCTGTTCTTGAAGCTGTTCAGAACCGTGGTCTGAGAGGAAAAATCATCCGTGTCGGTAACCTTATGAGCCGTGCTTCTGATGGTGAATTCCAGGCCAATTTCAGAACCAACAACTTCATGAATACACTCAGAGCATATAATACCCTGGGCTGTCTGCCTATGGCCAGTATTGTTGAACCGATAGAATTCTCTCCAATAGATTCTACTGCCGAGGCTGTAATTACACTAGCTGGAACACCTGATAAATTCACCGTTTTCCATGCTTACAATAATCATACTGTTGATATGGCAAACGTCATAGACGCAATGAACGCATGCGGTCTGGATATAAAGATTGTTAAACAGTCCGAATTCCAGAAGCGTTTTGATGAAGTTATGCACGATGAAAAGTTCAATGCCTCAATTTCCAGCCTTATTGCCTACTTAGGCAATAATAGTTCCCGCTGGTTCATTTCTTGCAATAACACATTTACGCTGGCGGTACTGAATGTTCTCGGCTTCCGCTGGCCGATTATTACCGAAGAATATATCGAAAAGGCTGTCAAGGCACTTAAATCTATGGATTTTTTCGAGTGATGATAATATTATTGTAGAGCAGTCTTTTAAAAGACTGTTCAACATAAAACTAGAAACAGGTATCCTGCTGTTTTGGAACATGGTCTCTCTGCTTTTTTGTTCGTATTACTTAATTTTGTCAGGCGGTAAAGCTGTATGAATGCAATAAGGCGTAGTCTTGCCCTAAAGTTTTTTGTTGCTATATTAATCTGTATAAGTATTGTTTTTTGCAGTATTTTTATTATTGTCAGAAAACAGATAAAGAGCAATTTTACTTCTATTTTGCAACAAAAAGGCGAAAATATTGGTGACAAAAACCAATACTACATGGATAGAATATTTTCCGACAGTCAGCGCCTGAGTGATACGATTATTAATAATCAGATTATAACTAAAGCCGACGATGATCATATTCATGATTTTATCTTGGATTGTTTTGTGAAGGCCCGTGCTGAACGACCGGAACTTTTGGCTGTTGTTGTTGCTTACGAACCAGAACCAGGGAGTAATAAAGAATATGTTCCATTTGTTACTTACAAGAACGGTGAATATGTTAAAGGCTACGGGAAAAATTATCTTAATGAGCCTTGGTATGTTAATGTAAAAAAAGCTCAGAAACCGTTATGGGCCAATCCTTTTAAGGGGTTTATCATTCCTGAACCTTTGACTGCTTTTACTGCTCCAATTTTTGATACAGATGAAAAAGGGAATAAAAAATTTGTTGGTGTCCTGGCTATCGACCAGTCAATAGGTTTCCTTCAGCAGTCTGTTGAAAGTATATCTGCAGAAGATAAGGCAAAGGCTTTTGTAATTTCCTCAGACGGAACAGTGGTCGCTCATAAAAATAGAGAATGGTGTTTTAAAGAAAGTGTTGATTCCCTGACTCAGAAAATGCCTTCTTTGAGATTATTGTTTGATGAAATGACCATAAAAAGAAAAGGTATATATCTAGGAAAAACTTCTGAAAATAATGAATCTTTTGTTTATTTTACTCCTTTAAAATCCAATAACTGGATATTTGGGGTAGAGTTTCCAATAGAAGAACTATTTGCCCAGGAAAGAAATTTTGAGCATTCATTCCTCATTGTGGCGCTGATAAGTCTTGCTTTGACCGTTTTGGTTATTCTTATCATATCCATAAGAGTAACAAAGCCCTTAAAGACTTTGTCTGACGTAGCAAATGAAATAGGTAAAGGCAATTTTGACATAAAGATTCCAGAAAATTGTCATACCAATGATGAAATAGGTTCTTTATCTAATTCGATGGAGCAGATGGAAGCATCGCTTGTCTTATATACTGAAAATTTAAAGTCTGTCACTTCGGCAAAAGAAAAAATAGAAAATGAATTGAAATTAGCACGCGAAATTCAAAAAGGTATTCTGCCAAAAATAGTGCCTCCTTTCCCAAAATGCGATGCTTTCGAGGTTTCTTCCATATTGCAGCCGGCAAAAGAAGTTGGTGGTGACTTATATGACCATTTGATGATTGCTCCCGATAAGCTTTGCATGGCAATAGGTGATGTTTCGGGGAAAGGGGTCCCTGCTTCCTTGTTTATGGCAATAACCCAGACTTACCATCGTGGTTTGGTTATCGCCAGGGATAATTCGCCTCAGCAGGTTGTTTCAAGCCTTAATTCATTTGTCAGCAACAATAATATTGCAAATATGTTTGTTACATATTTGTTCGCTATTGTTGATTTAAAGACTGGGATTATGTCTTATTGCAATGCTGGCCATAATCCTTTTTACGTTATCAGAGCTGATGGAACTGTGGAAAAGCCATGTAAAAGACATGGAATCCCATTAGGAGTAATGTCTGACCGTGAATATGGGCAATCAGACCTGCCCCTTAATCACGGTGATATGGTTGTATTTTATACTGACGGTGTTACAGAAGCTAATAACAGCAAAGAGGAACTTTTGGGAGACAAAGCCTTTGCGGCTGTCCTGGAAAAATGCGGTGCTCAACATTTGAGTGCAGAAGAAACAAAACAGGCTATATTTGATGCTGTCATTAATTTTGAATCTGGTTCCGAACAGTTTGACGACATCACTATCATGTGCTTTAAATATATTTGATGACTTTATCACTTTGTAAGTAATTATACTGTTCTTTTTTCATATTGATGTGAAAATAGTCATATAACTACAGAGCCAAAAGTTCTGATAGATAGTTTTGCTTTTTTATTTTGTTCGGTACATTTGTTGTGGATACTCGTTGTGTGTGAGAAAAAAATACTTGCAAGTACACCCGACTTTGTATAAAATATTTGCCTTAATCAAATGACCTGACTTTCTTTTTAGGAGTTATACAGTGACAGCAAATAGACACATCTTTGATCCTGAAAAAATACGTAACGTAGCCATTATTGCCCACGTTGACCATGGTAAGACTACATTGGTAGACGCTATGATCAAACAGTCAGGCCTCTTCCGTGATAATCAGCATGTTGAAGAACGCTTTATGGACAACAACGACATCGAAAAGGAACGTGGCATCACAATCCTTTCCAAGAACTTGTCTCTTGAATATAATGGATACCGCATTAACATAGTTGACACCCCAGGGCACGTAGACTTTGGTGGTGAAGTAGAACGCGTTTTGCATATGGCAAACGGTTGTATTCTTCTTGTTGACTCTTTTGAAGGTCCGATGCCCCAGACCCGTTTCGTTCTTAAGAAGGCTATTGCCGCAGGTTTGAAACCGGTTGTAGTTATCAATAAGATTGACAGACCAGACGCTCGTGTATCAGCAGTTCAGGACGAAATTCTTGACCTCTTCATTGATGTCGGCGTTCCAGAAGATATGCTTGATTACCCAGTTCTCTATGCTTCAGGCCGTGACGGCTATGCAGTAAGAGACATGAATGATGAAAGAAAAGACATCAGACCTCTTCTTGAAGAAATCATCAAGCAGGTTCCAGCTCCAGACGGCAATTTGGAAGATCCTGCAAAACTGCAGATTACAAGCCTTGACTACAATGACTATGTTGGTCGTATTGGTGTTGGCCGCATTCTTAGCGGTGTTTTGAACACCAAGGGTGAAGTTTTCAGAAGCAATCCATCAGAAGTTGCTGAAAAATGCAAAATCATGAGACTTTACTCCTTCCGCGGCATTCAGAGAGTTGAAATCGAAGAAGCAGGCGCTGGTGACATCGTAGCAATCTGCGGTATTCCAAACCTTTCTATCGGTGATACTGTCAGTGTGGAACTCTGTGAACCAGAACCAGTAGTAGCTATTGACCAGCCGGTTATTTCCATGACCTTTGCAGCTAATACAAGCCCATTTGCAGGCCGCTGCAAGGAAAGCAAGTTTCTTACTGTAAGACAAATAGAAAGCAGACTTAAGAAGGAATTGGAAACTAACGTTGCAATGAGAGTAGAACAAGTTGCAGGTCGCAATGACCAGTATCTTGTTTCTGGCCGTGGTGAACTCCATCTTGGTATTCTCGTTGAAACCATGCGTCGCGAAGGCTACGAAATTCAGGTAAGTAAGCCGAAAGCAATCTTCAAGAAAGACGAAAATACAGGCGAAGTTCTCGAACCAATCGAAGAACTGGCTGTAGACGTTCCAAAGAACTACATGAGCGCTATCATGAATGCTCTTCTTCCACGCAGAGCTATTCTTGAAGAAACCAGAGACCTTCTTGATAACTATCTGAGATTGATTTTCTCCTGCCCTGCCCGCGGTCTTCTCGGATTCCGTTCATTGCTTCTTACTCTCACAAACGGCACAGGTATTATGAACCAGTGCTTCAGAGGCTATGAACCATACCGTGGCGATATTCCGGAACAGAGAAACGGTGTTATGGTTGCTACCGACGCCGGTACAGCAACTGCTTATGCAATTAAGAACCTTTCTGACCGTGGTACAATGTTCTATGAACCAGGCGATGAAATCTATGAAGGCCTTGTCGTTGGTGAAAGACCATTGGCAACAGACCTTAAGGTTAATATTGTTAAGAAGCGCCATGTAACTAACCATCGTTCTGCAACATCTGAAGTTCTTGAAACTCTTCCAAGCGCACGCCATATGTCTCTTGACCAGTGCCTTGAATATGTTGCCGATGACGAATGGGTTGAAATCACTCCGGAAGCAGTTCGTATCCGCAAGAAGAACGGTGCTGTTGTAGGAACCAAGATTGCCAAACTTACTGATGACTAATATCGAGGAATAAAATGTCAGGTAGTGCAGATAAGCTTAAAGATTTATTCAGCGGTCTTTTCGCAAAGCTGATGGAATTCACAATACAAGAAGAATTTCTGAATTCATTGGGCGAATCCCTTGAAGTATTCTACGATCTCAAGGCTGAAGAGGAATATGAATTTATTCCTACTAATGAATTTCTGTTCTTAACCTGGTTTTTGCTCGACGATATTGGTGTTATTGGCGAAAACGGCTGTCTTATGGATGAATTTATAAGACGTAAGGCAGACGTGCTTTCCATTCAGGAAATGCAGATTTGTAAGGCCCTCGAAGATACTTCTCTCAACCTTTTGGAAGTAAAGGGCTGTGTCCCAGGCAAGTCTATGACTCTCAGGGACGCTTTTACCGGTGAAACCTTTGAAGTTGAAGAATCAATGGGAAACGGCGACGTTGCTGAAACGGGCAATATACTGTTTACTCGTGTGCTGAAGCTTGGCGATATGCATTTCCTGGTTGGCGCAGGCATTTTCTTAGACAAGTCTTTGAAGGAATATATAACTCAGGATTTTACCAAGGCTTATCAGGATGCTTGTGAAGAAGGTGACCATTGCAGCTTTAAGGATTTCTTAAAGAGAAATGGTTTCCTTTTGAACCATTGGATTAAAGCCTACGAAAGAGGCGAACTGACAGATGATGGCGAAGATGGTGACGATGATGAACCATCTGACGGAGAAGACGATGACAAAGACAAAGAAAAGTAAAACTGTCTGCGTCTTCTGTTCTTCTTCTAACGACGTCTCTGACAATATAAAAAACGAAGGAGCCCGTTTTGCTAAGCTTTTGGCAGAAAAGGGCTTCAATCTTCTTTATGGTGGCACTGCGCAGGGACTCATGCGTGTTGTAGCAGATTCTCATCGTGAAGCTGACGGATTTTTGATTGGCGTAATTCCCACCTACATGACTGACCCGGAAGAGCTGAAGAAGCGTTTTGTTGGCAGTGCAGCCCATTTGGACAACATGAACGATCAGGGCAAGCTTTACAAAGGCCTTGATGAAGTTGTAACCGTTGATGATTTAGGTCCCCGCAAGCAGATTATGCTAGATATGTCAGATGCAATAGTATGCTTGCCTGGCGGTATCGGAACCTATGACGAATTTTTCACTGTTCTTACCTTGAAGCAGGTTGGAAGCCATAAGAAGCCGATTTTCCTGTTGAATAGCGATAATTATTTTGATGCTATTGTTTCTTTAATAAAACATGGAATCGAGGCAAAGACCATAAAGTCTGGCAACCTGGATTTATTCAAGGTTTGCGATACTCCAGAAGCATTGATTGACGAATTGCTTTTGGCATGATTATCCAGTTTATCCACCTGATTCTATTATGCTATGGGGTTACTGACCTGGCTGGTGTTGCAGCGCCTATGCCGAATCTGGCTGCTACAGTGTGGCTTTTTCTATCTATGCTTATGCTTTGGTGGTGGTTGCCTTCATATACAGAGCATAGTATTCGCAGCAACCGTGTTCCAAGCTTTTTTAAGGCATATAATAAATTCTGCCTGATTATTGTCTGCTGGATATCTGTCTTTTTTGCAACAGTAGACCCGCTTTCTTCTATAAAAGCAGATTTCGGCGTAATTGCACCAGATTGCATGCTGCAGGACAATAGCTTAGGGTTTGTTTCTATTTTATTGGGTTTGATTCTCTATCTGATTCTTCTCAGGCCTTTTATGTGGTCGCTTTATTCCATGCTTAAGCCTGTTCTTGTAGAAAATCAGACCGAAGCCGACTTTTTCAGGGCAAGACTTACTGTTCCGATAATATTTTTCCCACCAGTGCTTCTCTGGTCTTTGCTGGAAGACTTGGGATTAGGCAATGGCATGGAATTGCTGGCTGAAATCAAATCGCTGGCTCTGGCGCCTGTTTTCCTGCTGGGGCTGTATTTATTAGCTCCTAAGCTTTTTAACTGGGCCTGGCACACTGAAAATGCTAAGCCGGAGCTTTGTGAACGCATTAATTTGCTATGTGACAGAGCAATGACAAAAATAGCAGGTGTTAAAATCTGGAACACTTTTAAGGAGCCTTTGCCGAACGCTGCTGTTTCTGGTTTGCTGAGCAGCTTCAGATATGTGTTTGTAACTGATTATCTGCTTGAAATATTCAGTCCTGAAGAGGTTGAATCCATCGTCGGTCACGAACTTGGGCATTTTAAGCTTGGCCACGTTACCACCTATTTGCTGTATTCCATAGATGCAATTCTGCTGGCTATATTGATAAAAAGCTGTGCCATAATATATTTCCCGTATTTTTATGTTCACAGCACTTTAACCTATTGCTTGGAAATAGTTCTTTTTATTCCGGTTTTTGCTCTTACATTTACTGCTATGACTAGATTCTGTGAACGTCAGGCAGATGCTTTTGCTGTTGCTGTTACAAGCCGGGAATATTTTGCGTTAGCCTTGTCTCTTCTGGAATCATTATTAGGAAAGGAATCTAGTCGTTTCCCTGATTGGCTTAGGACTCATCCTAGAACTTCTGAAAGAATAAATAATGTAAAAAATAATGAAGTTTTAGAAATTTCTAGTCTTATTCGAAGCGCAAAAGTGTTAAGATATTCTTTGTTAGTTATGGCGATTGCTTTGATTTTGTTACTTGCAAAGCCTGCTTCTATTGTGTTTAATTGGTCAAACCTTTATAATGCAGCTCAGGCAGGAAATTGCGGACTCGTGACGAATCTTTGCAATTCCCTGCCTGAGTGGCTCAAAGAGCATCCTTTTGTCTTAGAGCAGAAGGATAAGGTGGCTAAAAACAAAACTGACTAAAGTGTTATTTTAAGCTACCATGGCGTTGAGCATGCTTCGGTATTACAGGTACCTCATCATTCTGGTGCGCCAGAAGTTGCTCTTGACTTCAAGGTCGTGCAGCTTGTTCTGAAGCTTCTTAACTTCAGCTGAATTCATGGCGTAACCTTGCTGCAGAAGTCTTTCGATCATATCAAGACTTCTTTCGGTCAGTTCAGAGTATTTCTGAATCTGGGCCATGACAATTTTTTCATCTTCCGGAGGAGTCATGGAAGAGCTAATTGAACGTGTTTCTGCCATTTTTGATTCTCCAGTTTTGGGATATAGTAGGCACAAAATTTATCGGCAGATGTTGCTGATATGTTTAGTATATTTATGGTGTTTTAATTTTTATTCTGTCGCTTTTGCTGAAAATGCTTCAAATACATCATTTGAACCATATAAAAAAGAAGTAAAAAATGACAGGGTTGATATTAAAACCTATGAAATCTGGGATAAAAATGTAGAATTTTCTTCCATGGAATCTGTTGATAGAGCGGCTAACGTGATGCTAGAAGTGGATGAGCTTTTTGGTAAACTTGATGCTTCCATAAAAGAGCTTTCTGAAATTGAACCTGAAACTGAATCAGACAAGGAAAAGCTATTACAGGCTTTTGCCGAACTAGACGGGATTCTGTCATATGTACATGCAAAGCTTAAATATGGCAGGGACCAGCTTTCTGCAGCAGTTCCGGTAACCAGTGATGATGTGGCTAAGTGTAATTCTCTTAAAATAAGATTTATGTCTAATATGCAGCTTGCTAACGAATTGAAAAAGATTATAGCTGACAAGCTTGCTAATGCTTCTAAATAAGGGGTAAAAATGAAAAAAATAATAGTATTATTTTTAATGCTTGCTGTTTGTAGTGTTACTTTTGCAGACAATGCACTGATGAATTATTTCAGACAGTGGGTTGATGAGACCAGAGTAGAAATTGCTATCGGAAATCTGATTCTGGACCATTTTTCCCAGGAAATATCCAAGGAATATTCTATTCAGGAAAACCAGGAATTATCTAAGCGCTTTGCTACTTTTGCAGAAAAAAGCGGTGCAAAGAGCGGAACAATGAATTTTAAGGTATTGGTAATCAATAGCGACATTCCTGATGAAATTTTGTTGCCAGGTGGCACTTTAATTGTTACAAAGGGTTATTTGCAGTATGCTGTCAGTGAAGAACAGAAGGATTTTATTCTTGCCAGAAATGCATTTTTAACCTTTAAGAAGCAGCCATTGGTTGTTATTAAGCACGAAGGTATTTATCCAAAATTCCTTGATGCAATCAGAACCCCGGAAGCAAAGCTTTCTGTTGAAAAGCTACGTGACTTGCTCAGAGCATATCTTTCTGTGACTAATAAAATGAACCACAAGCAGGCTGACATTCAGGGCGCTCTTCTTACCTCTAATCCTGAAGCCACAAGAAAAGCTGCCGTAGAAATGATGAGCCGCTTTACTGTAAAGGTATGGCCTCCGCTTCCTTTTGATACAATAGATTTGCCTTCGCGCATTGCTGATTTAAAGAGCTTGAAGCTCCCGGAACAAAAGCTGTGAGATGAATTTCCAACGTCTTGTTAAAAAACCACGAATTGCTCTCAGGGACAGTGATGGCTGGGTGAGCAGTCAGGCTTTGGCTGCTGTTTCCAGAGAACCTGTTGCTGAAGACCGTGTTTTTTTAGAAGAATGTTTGGAAAATGAAAACCCGGTAATTGCTTTGCTTGGCTTTATGGGCCTGAAAAAGCTTTTTCCGATGCAGCCAGGTATGCAGGAAGTCTGGCAGAATCTGTTTTATGATACTGTCGATTTACTGGAAAAACGTGCCAGCTCCGGCTCCGGTTCTGCGCAAATAAGGGCAGCGGCAGCCAAGGCTATGGCTTTTGCTACAGATATCAGCTATTCTACTGTTGAAGCAGTTCTTAAATCTCTCAGTGTGTCATTCCGTTATGACACCGCATTTATTGCTAAGGAACCACCTCTTTATCTTCTTCAGAGGCAGAACGATTTTCAACTTTTGGAGGCAGTCGGTATTCTACTTGCTTCTTTGCATACAGACCAGCAGGCTGCCGTAAAAATATTAACCCGTGAGCTTGATTGCCAGAATCCTGATCGCATTATTCCGGCACTTATTGCTCTGCAGTTGAATCCTAACCCTGATTTCACAGATCAGGTTCTTTGGGTTGCCAGAAATGGTGAAAAACGCGTTGCAGACGAAGCTATCAAGGCTTTGCTGGCATGCGGCGGGAAAAAAGTATGCCTTTTCATTTCCTCTTTATTGAAGGAAATAAAGGATGTGGACAGGCGCTCAGTGATTCTGTCTGTAGCGGCTTCTACTGACAGAGAAGAAATATGGCCTGTTCTAACCGCTTTTGCTAAAGGAAAAGAGCAAAAACTGGCTTTAACAGCTTTACGCGCTATTGATGGCTTTGATGGTATTGATAAATCTGAGAAGATTTCTTTATGCGCTGAAGCCGCAAAGTGCAAAGACCCTGAAATAATGGCTTTAGCTTCAGTTCTTGCCTGGAAAGCAGGTTCGCTTAAGACCATAAAGCTTCTTAACCAGTTCTTGGATTCTGATTCTGAACAGCACCGTTTGGCTGCTGCAAAGGTTCTTGCAGAGGTTGCTCCAGAAAAGGCTATTCCGCTTATTGTTTCTCATTTTGAAGAAGAAACGGAAGAAAAGGTCTATAGCCAACTGTTGTTAAGTGCTCGTGCCCTGCTGCCAAAGGTAAAGAAGGTTGAACTGGTCGAAAATACTATTCTTCCTTGGCTGAGTGCCATGATTAAGTCCAGTGATGATTGGAAAAGAAATCAGGCTGCTGTTTTGTGCGGTTATCTGGGCCCTATGTCTGAAGAAATCCTGCTGAAGGCTCTCACAAAGGAAAAACATAATTATGTTATAGCTTCCTTGCTTGCAGCCTTAGGTAAATGCGGTAGCAACAGACTGCTTCTGTTTTCAAAATACCATGACCACGAAGATGACAGAGTAAGGGCCAATATGATTTATGCCTTAGCTAATTGCGGAAGTGAAGCTATACCATATTTCTCCGAAGCTTTGGGTGACAGTTCTCCAAGAGTTCGTGCCGGAGCTGCATATAATCTCTTTATGCTAGGCCAGGTTAATGTAATAAATACACTGAATGCTATGCTTCAGGTTCCTGAACCGCTTTCTGTTCTGTCAGCCTGTTATGCTATTTTTAAGCTGTTAAAAACTGTTTTACCAAAGCTTGAAGCAGACCATCCTCTCGCATTGGCTATAAGCAGGCTTGCTATCGATTCCCAGAAGAACAGGCAGGTCGGACCTGGTTTGCTTAATTCCCCGGAATCAGCAGCTGTTTTTAACGAAATGGCAACTGCAGCCGGCGATAAAAACAAGCTGATCTGGATTTTGGAAGAAAAGCATAAGCGACGTCCTTCATCTTTCTTGATAACAAGGCTTTTGGCTGCAAATTATATTCTTAATGGTGATTACCAGAAGGCCTTGCCGTTAATGGAAATATGCGTGAGGGAAAACCCAAGCGATCTTGCTGACCTGCTGGATGCTTATAGAACATCTTTGAAGCTTGGTGAGCTTCATAGGGCTAATGAATTCGGCGATAAGACCAAAAAGCTTTATAGAATGCTATTAGACGGCTGTGTAGAGCTTTGTCGCAGCCTAGATGGTGCTGGAGTGACAATGATGCTTCAGCGTCTGAATTTCCTGGAAGAGCCTTCCATGAATCTTTATAATGCCATGATTCAGCTCAAGGTTGTTGAAGGTGACCAGGAAACAGTGATGTATCTGATAACCGAGCTTATTCTTGCCAGACCTTTCAATACTAATTTAATCAATAAGCTTATAGGCATAATGCCAGATAAATATGCCACCCTGAGGGATGCGATGGGGGGGTATTGGAAGTCTATATTAAGCGTTTAGTCATGCATAGCTAATTGGTTCTTTAAACCGGTTGTTGGCGTGGTTGGCGTTGTTGGCATTGTTGGCGTTGTTGGCATTGTTGGCATGGTTGGCGTGGTTGGCATGGTTGGCGTGGTTGGCATGGTTGGCGTTGTTGGCGTGGTTGGCTGCTGTTAGCATGGTTGGCGTTGTTGGCATGGTTGGCATGGTTGGCGTTGCTCTCGGCTAATAGCTAATAGCCAACAGCTAAGAGCGTATGGGTCACACGTTGGCATGGTTGGCATGGTTGGTGTGGTTGGCGTGGTTGGCGTTGTTGGTGTGGTTGGTGTGGTTGGGACCGCCCCTGCGAGGCCTTCCTCCGTGCCGGGGGAAGGTGGATTCTGCGAAGCAGAAGACGGATGAGGGCGATTAGTTCACCAAGTTTACAAATCTTGACCAACAATTCGAGTATATGAAACATTTTTATATTTTTTTACCTCAAAATTATGCACCGTTAAGTTTGGGCTTTTTAAGATTATTTGCGAGATACAGCTCCGTGAAACTTCGATGAATGGCTGAATGTAAAGAATTCTTTACGTTAAAACGCCTTGACGCTTGGGAAATCGGTACATATACTTAAATTACTATGAATAAATTAATAACCATGTGTCTGTTGATTATCGGCCTGGTCGTTACCGGTTGCGGGGGCGCATCTGGTTCCCACAACGATCCTCAGATTAATGGAGTTGCTGCTGATTCTTACAATATAAGCACTCCTTCGATTAGTGGAGGCACCACTATTGGAGGCACCCCTATTCCATCTGGGGGATACTCTTCATATGGCATGAACTATGTGGAAGACGAAAGGGGTAATATTACAGTAACTCTCACTGGTTCTAATTTCGGTTCATCTCAAGATGACAGTGTTGTATACTACAATGGTTACAAAACTGCATCAGGTGGTACTCCACAGAAAGTGGCATTGAGCTTTGTCAACGGAGGGACATGGTCCTCAGGCGTGATTTCTGTATTACTTTACAAGGAAACAAGAGAAGAATTCCCATTTGGTAGCTTCTCGGTTGTCGTAGACGGCAGAGAATCTAATACTACACCAATTTATAATTTTGGTGGTACAAACCTGAACAATGCCACTGTAACATCTTATTATCCAACAACAGTATATTCTTGTAGCCCGGAACTGAATTACCTAACTATCGAAGGCAGCGGCTTCGGAATTACGCCGATGGATATGCAGATTTATACTTACAATGGCTATTGTAAGACCATATCAAAGGGCGAAATATATAACTGGAATGACAACAGGATTGTTATGCCGTTACCAATCAATGATATGTCTAATAGTATTACTAGCAATACTACATTGTTTATTAAGCCTGTAAATTCAAGCTCTACCTCTACTTTGTCCAATAA
Source organism: Candidatus Avigastranaerophilus sp. (assembly GCA_045599645.1). Taxonomy (GTDB): domain Bacteria; phylum Muiribacteriota; class Ozemobacteria; order Ozemobacterales; family Ozemobacteraceae; genus RUG334. The sequence goes on along the minus strand of JAZRWI010000019.1, from coordinate 76,414 downwards.
CCTCGCTGCTATTGAATATAGAGTTTCTCAGATAACCTATGTAACTCCAACAGAAGGTAGTATTGGCAAAACTATTACAGTAAACGGTCAGGGCTTTGGAGCAACTCAGGGTAATGTTTATATGTATATTGGCGATACTTACGCTAGCGTAATTAGTGGAACCTGGTCAGACAATGGCTTCCAGGCTCGCGTTCCAAACATTAATTCTGCTGGTTCCAAGAATATAAAGCTAAGAATGAACAACGCTGATATTGCAAGTAACTTCTCATACGAAGTAAAGGCACCTATTCTTTACTCTATTTCCAAGACTGAAGATCTTACTGAAGGAGATTCTGTTACTATTAACGGTAATTATTTCAGTAACGCTTCTGATTTGCAGGCTATATATCAGACCGGTCGTATTGAAATTACTTGTGCCGGGTCTAATTCTACTAACGTAATCAGCATGACTGATATGGGTGTTACCTGGAATGATAGCAGCATTACATTCTCTTGGCCAAGGATAAGTTCCAGTTTCCTTTCTACCAAGACCTTTACAATCAGCGTAATTGTTGGTAACCTGACCTCTATAAACACTCTGTCTGTGACTGACTAATATGATGCTAAAAACCTCACGGAAGCTTCTGCTACCGTGAGGTTTTTTTATGCCGCGTCAGCGACATCCCCAACCTCCAGTCCCGTGAACAGCCAGAGTATTCGGGCTGCTCGTGTATTCGCTTTTTTTTCTTGTCAAAAATAAAAAAAGTGACATATTTATAAAGTCGTGATAAAATTCGACACCTAAGGAATTGTGTACCGACCGAAACAAGATGAACGGTACATAATTGGGATGTTGTAAACTAATAGGAAAAGACTTTGGCATGGAAAAAAAGATATTTCATTATATGTCACCATTGAAGAAGATTCTCTTCATTCTGGCTGATATTATTTGTATAACCTTCTCTATGCTGGCCGCTATCTGGGTCAGATTCGGGACCTTAGAACCAGAACTGGTTCAAAAGCTTATTTTGTTTATTCCTACAGTAACCCCATTCGGGCTGCTTGTCTTCTGGTTATTGGGCCTTTACAACCGAACCCTGCGTTTTACTTCTCTTCTTGACGCTTTTGCTGTTGTAGTAGCCGTAACTGGTTTTTCTGCTATAAAAGTTCTTTCCTCTTTTTATGTGTCAGATTTTTCTGCAGTTAAGTCGGTTCTTATTATTGACTGGATGCAGCTTGTAATGCTTATTGGCGCCCTTCGTATTGCACCTAGGGCAATTATTAACGTTATTGAAATGAGCCCTCTCAGAGGCTGGCTATTCAGCAAAACCACCAGCAAGACCAAGCGCATAATGGTTATTGGTGCTGGTCAGGGCGGTGAAAGCATCGTTCGTGAAATTAAGCGCAATATGAATCTTCCTATTGAAGTTGTTGGTCTTGTTGATGACGCAGACGAAAAACAGGGCCAGATTATCCACGGCGTAAGAGTTGTTGGTAAAACCGAACAGATTAATGAACTCTGCAAAACCTATGATGTAGATGAATTCATTATTGCTATTCCTTCTGCCTCTGGTAGTGAACTTCGCAGAATCGTAAAGCTTTGTCAGAATACTAATGTCAGATTCAAGACATTGCCAGGCCTTCAGGATTTAATCGCTGGTAAGCTTGTTAGTCTGCAGCTTCGCGATATTGCTATTGAAGACCTTCTTAGAAGAGCTCCTTCCGAAATCAACCTGGCTGAAATCGCAGCTTATATAACTGGAAAGACTGTTCTTGTAACTGGCGCCGGCGGAAGTATCGGTAGTGAAATCTGCCGCCAGATTCTTCCCTTCCAGCCAGAAAAGCTTTTGTTACTGGGTCACGGTGAAAACTCAATTTACACTATTCACCAGGAGCTTCTTAGAAGCCCTGACCTTGGCAATGCTATGCTTGTTCCGATTATCACAGATGTTCAGGATAAAGAAAAGATTGATTATCTGTTTAACAGCTTCAAGCCGGATATCGTTTTCCATGCTGCTGCTCACAAACACGTTCCGATGATGGAATTGAACCCTGAAGAATCTGTAAAGAACAATGTTGTAGGCACCTACAATGTTGCTGAAGCTGCTCATAAGTATCATGTAGAACGCTTCGTCATGATTTCTACCGACAAGGCAGTTAACCCGACTTCCGTTATGGGCGCCAGCAAGCGCACTGCAGAAAAGATTGTTAAATGCTTTGCCAAGAGAAGCTCTACAAGATTCGTTGCAGTTCGTTTCGGTAACGTTCTGGGAAGCCGCGGCAGTGTTATTCCGATGTTCAAGTCTCAGATTGAACGTGGTGGTCCAATCACTATTACTCATCCGAACATGATCCGTTACTTCATGACTATTCCTGAAGCCAGTAAGCTTGTTATTCAGGCTGGCGCTTACGGAAAGGGCGGCGAAGTATTCATCCTTGATATGGGCGAACCAGTTAAGATTCTTGACTTGGCTGAAGACCTCATTAGGTTGGCTGGTCTCGAAGTCGGCAAGGATATCGAAATCAAGTTCACTGGTATCAGACCAGGCGAAAAGCTTTACGAAGAATTGCTTACAGCTTCTGAAGGCATTACTGCAACAAAGAACAAGAAGATTTTTATTGCTAAACCGGAAGAAGTTGATGAAGAACTTCTCATGAAGCAGATTGCAGACCTTAAGGTTGCGTCTCTCAAGGCAAGTCCGAGAGAAGTTATCGAAAAATACAAGGTTATTGTTCCAACCTTCTCTCCAAACCGCGACATGATTTACAACGACAAGAAGAAGCCGGGGGAACCAAACGACATAGTTCCTGCTTCTGGCACCAGACTTCATGCAGTAAATTAAGCAATTTTACAATCGACTATTACAAAATGAGCCGGCATCAAGCCGGTTCGTTATTTTTAGTGCAGTATTGAAAAATATCTGTAATTTTGCTATATTATTCTTACCAAATCGCGGGAGTAGCTCAGTTGGTAGAGCATCAGCTTCCCAAGCTGAGGGTCGCGGGTTCGAGCCCCGTTTCCCGCTCTGTTAAGCATCAGGTTAGCCTGATGCTTGTTTTGCTTTAGGCAGAACGCTAGATTTTCTCATTCGGCTTATTTCAAAAAATAATGTTTGAGATAAGACATTAGTGAAGTTGTATTTATCCTAAACCTTCTTCCTGCGCCTGGATATATTTTTTTCAACTATCTTCGTCTTTGAACCTTCAATGTAGACATCTATCTTAAGCATCAAGTTATTATCATAGGCGCTGATAAAGATAAATTGATAAACAGATTGTAAACTAACAAACCTTAACAAATTTTAACAAATACTTTTTTGACATTAACAAAATACTAAACATATTTAATGTGGGTGTTTATAGTTCTATTTTGTTGCCAATAGTGGAGTAACAGCCTGAAAAAAGCATTTTATATAAACAGGTTTGTCAGAGTCCTTGTGCTTTTAAAGGTACGTTGCTACAAGTTCCGTTCACGAAACTTTATATGTCGGCAATAAATCTGCGGATACTTAAGCGTGTCAATAATGATAAAAACAACTGGCATTGTTTGTTATTTTCCCAGCAAAATCGCTGTTTGTTGCTTCCGTTAAGGCAGTAACAGATTTTGACCATCAGAGGATTTATAATATGAGAAAATTTACTAGATTTGCTTTCCTGCTAACTATGCTTATGATAGCATCATCCAACTTACATGCAGCAGACCCAGTTTTTGAAGGTGGCTCAAGCACAGATTCTACTGTTGGTGGCATTGGGAATACCGCTGAAGGTGAGGAAAGCAGCGCGTTTGGTTACGGCAACAATGCTTATGGTGACTCCAGCAGCGCGTTTGGTGTTGGAAATGACGCTTCGGATCGCGAAAGCAACGCTTTTGGTGATGGAAATAGCGCTTCTAATGCTGGTAATGCTTTTGGTGGTGGAAATACCGCTTCAGGTCAAATCAGCAGTGCTTTTGGTACTGGGAATTACGCTTCTGATGAAACCAGCAGTGCTTTTGGTGCTTATAATAACGCTACTGGTTTTGAAAGTAGCGCTTTTGGTGTTTATAATACCGCTTCTGGTTTTGAAAGTAGCGCTTTTGGTGTTTATAATACCGCTTCAGGTCAAATCAGCAGTGTTTTTGGTGCATACAATGGAACCACTTCCAATAACAGTCTTTCTGTAGGTTATGGCAATAATTTTGATTTTGATAGCTGGATGCCAGTAACTAACGGCGAAAACAGCAGTGCTGTGGGGGTTAATAACTTTTCTTTGGGTGACTCCAGCAATGCTTTTGGTGCATACAATGGAACCACTTCCAATAACAGTCTTTCTGTAGGTTATGGCAATAATTTTGATTTTGATAGCTGGATGCTAGTAACTAACGGCGAAAACAGCAGTGCTGTGGGGTTTAATAACTTTTCTTCAGGTGACTTCAGCAGTGCTTTTGGTTTTAACAATTCCGCTGATGGTATGGATAGCAGTGCTTTTGGCTATTGTAACTCTTCTTCAGGTGCCGAAAGCAGTGCTTTTGGATATTGTAACTCTTCTTCAGGTGATTCCAACAGTGCTTTCGGTATTTACAATTACACTGAAGGTACGGGTAGCAATGCTTTTGGTTACAGCAATAGTGCTTTAGGTGACTTCAGCAGTGCTTTTGGTTTCCAGAATTATACCTTTGGACAGCACAGTATGGCCATTGGATCTGAGAATATTGCAAATGCAGATTATAGCAGTGCCATTGGCTATCAGGCTGTTTCCAATGAATCCAATACAATCTCTTTCGGCCATAGTGCAACAGACCTTGATGTAAACGGTGATCCATATGGTTCTGATTACAATACCAGACTTGTTCATGTTGCATCAGGCACAGCTCTTACCGATGCAGTAAACAAGGGGCAACTGGATGCTGCCACTGCAGGCTTGAGTCCTCTTACCACAGAACAGCTTGCAGCGACAAATTCCGGTATAACAGCAGAGAAGGTGGCAACCTATGACGGCTATGCTTCATATCTTACTTCCAGTGGAATTAACGGCAGAGGTTTTAAGATAACTAATATTGCTGCTGGAACCGATGATACTGATGTTGTCAGCTACGGCCAGGTTAAGAATGCCTATATTGATGCCAGCTTCGATTCTGCAACCAGTAAGTTAACTCTTACCAAGGTAAACGGCGGTTCAGATGTCATTGATATTACTGCCGGTGGTGGTGGAACCGATCCTGAACTTGAAAGCAAGGTTAACAAGAATACCGCTGATATTGCCACTAACAAGGGTGATATCACAAAGAATACAGCAGACATCGCTACTAATAATGACAATATTGCCAAGAACACAGCAGATATCGCTACAAACAAAGGCAATATCACAAAGAATACTGCAGATATCGCTACCAACAAAAACAACATTGAAAAGTATACCAGCGAAATTGAAAGTATTAAAAAGACCCAGAAAGGCCTGGGCATCATTGCCGAAAAAGAAAATGACAACAAATTCTCTGACGGCTCTATCGCAATCGGTTCCAGCAATGTTTCCGGTGAGGATACCAAAATTTCTATAGCCATTGGTGGTGATAACGTTGCTACTGGTAAGAACTCAATAGCTATCGGTTATTCTATTTCCGGCATCCGCGAAGGAGTCTCTGGAACATTTAAAAATGAGGCTACAGGTGATAACTCTATTGCAATCGGTTGGGGTAACAAAGTAACGGGTAAGCGTTCAGGCGCATTGGGCGACCCGACCTATATTAAATCAGATGATGCCTATGCTATCGGTAACAGCAATAACATAAGCGGTAATGGCAGCTTCATCATCGGCAACAACACTAATGTCAACGGTGCAGGCAGCTTTGCCATGGGTAGCAATAGTGTAGTCAGCGGGAATAACAGCGTTGCTATCGGTAATAAGACCTCTGTTACCCATAAAAACGCTGTCGCTATCGGCGAAGGTTCTAAAACAAGTGCTGATAATACCGTATCAGTAGGTTCTGATGACATTAAGCGCAGAATTACAAATGTTGACGACGCCCAGGATGGCACAGACGCAGTAAACTACAGACAAATGATGAATTATATTGCTGCTAACGGTGGTAACTCCGAAGAAGTTAACAAACTCCGCGGGGAAGTCAATCAACTTGGCAATAAGATGAGCAGAATCGGTGCCAGTGCAGGTGCTCTGGCTGCCATCAAACCAATGGATTTCGATTCTGACAACAAGTGGAGTGCAGGTGTGGGATTTGGCAATCTAAACGGCAAGTCAGCCGCCGCTCTTGGTGTATTCTTCCGACCAAACCGTGACGTTGTTTACAACATCGGCGGTAATGTCGGCGGTGAAGAAAACATCATTAATGCCGGGGTCAACTTTTCCTTCGGCCACAGAAGTAAAAAGCCGGCAGTGAATCAATATGCTTCTGCTGATAATATTGAAATAGAAGCTTACCGTAAGGAAAATACCGAACTGAAGGACAAGGTAAATACTCTTGAAATTAGAATGAAACGCCTTGAACGCTTAATTATTAAAATGTCCAAAGAAAACTGATAATGTCTCAGACCTTTCACCTTGCGCAAGTAAAAGCCAATAGTTATAATAAAAACGTAAGGAGTACACTCAATGGGGCAGAAAGATATATCTCAGAAGGCGCTGGAGTCTTATAATGATGTCTTTGCAGACATTGTAAATGTGCTTCTCTTTAACGGAAAACAGACTGTTAAAGAAAAAGATTTGGAAGATGCGACACCTCGCTCCTGTCTGAAGATTGATGGCAAACTTCATGAACAGGAACGTGATGTGGCCAAGTTCTGGAATAAAAACAATATAAGAATAGCTTTATATGGCTTTGAAAACCAGACAAAACCTGATATAGACATGCCATTGCGAATCTGCTCCTATGATGGAGCTGCCTACAAAGAACAACTTCTGCATAAGAAACGGAAGGAACGGTATCCTGTTGTAACTATAGTTCTGTATTTTGGTAAGAACCATTGGAACCAGCCAAAGACACTGTATGAACGCTTAAATATATCTGAGGAACTTAAACCTTATGTAAGTGACCATAAGGCTAATATCTTCGAAATATCTTATCTGACAAAAGCACAACTGAGATTATTCCGAAGTGATTTCAGAATTGTAGCCGATTACTTTGTTCAGAAAAGAACTAATGATAAATATATTCCTTCTAAGAAAACCATTAAACATGTAGCAGAAGTTTTGCAGTTATTACGTGCCATCACTGGTGATGATAGAATCATTTCTGATACCAGTTTGCTTAAATTGAAAGGAAAATCAGTAACCATGAGTGAAGTATTTATAGATCAAATAGAAAACAAAGGTATTGAGAAAGGTATTGAAAAAGGTATTGAAAAAGGTGCCGAAAAAGAACGTCAGAAAAATGAAAAAGAAAACCTCAGGAAAGCTAAGGCTCTTGTAAAAGCAGGAACGGCTAAGGAAATAGTAGCTAAGATTATGGGGGTTAATATAACTCTTCTTTAAATATTTTTACCCGAATCTAATAAAGTTCTGTGAAGATTATAAAACAAGGAGATAAAAGACATGCGCATGTATTGTAGATGCAATGAACATAAGCCTTCTACCACTACCCATGTGGTTAATTATAAGGGCAGTGTTATTGTTGTAAAAAATGTTCCTTGTGAAGAATGTGTTCAGTGTGGAGAACTCTATTACTCTGATTCTCAGGCTGAAAAAATAGAAAACGTTATTAATACAGTAAAGAAGAGTCTTAAATCAGAAGTAACAGTTATGGACTATACCTTAGCCGCATAAGTTAATATTTATTGGTCTACTGAAAAATTTTTATTTGTTGACCTAATGTTGACTTTAGGGTAGTTCTTGAATGTTGGAAGAATTTTGAAATTGACTAATGATACGGAAATACAAGGCTTGGTTCGAGCCCCGTTTCCCGCTCTGTTAAGCATCAGGTTAGCCTGATGCTTGTTTTAGGCAGAATAATATTTTGTTTTACTATATAGTAAAACGCAAAACTTTCAAAAATTAAAAGTTTTGCGTTTTGAGACTGTTCTATATTTTTTTTCTAAGATATTGTCGCCAAGCAGAAAATCTAATAGATTTAGTTGCTTAATTCTACTCCTGTTCGTTCATCTGTATTTTGAATATTGCTTTCTGGGTTTCTGTTTCTGTTTTAAGTTCTTCTTCCACTGTCGTGACATCTCCCCCATTGCCGCTGTGCGCCAATAGTGATGATTAGTTTGAAAACTTCATTTGTTTCGCAAATTTAATGATTTTTTAAAATTGCGAATCAAATAGCCATCTTGCAATATCTATTATTTCTATTCCTTCATATTGGCTTTTTTCATGTTTTGTTCTAGCAATCAGCAGCTTAGGATAAGCATCTTTTATTGATAAAAGCGGTGCTATTTCCCTGGTAAAAGTGTCCTGTCTGGATATATCATCTGAAACCTGTATATATCTCTTCATTCCATTTTTAATTACGACAAAATCAACTTCTTTATCATATAGCTTACCAACATAAACTTCGTATCCCTGACGCAATAATTCTATAGCAACTATATTCTCATACAGATGCCCGTAATCAGTGTTCTTAGTCCCTATTTCAGCAAATCGGAACGATAAGTCTGCTATATAGTATTTTTTGTCTGATTCTAAGTATTTTTTCCCTTTTATGTCATACCTTTGAACGGGATAAAACATGAACGATCTGCATAAATAATTAATATATGCACCAACTGTTTTATCATTGGTCTTATAACTTCCTGACGTTAATTTGTTTGCTACGTTTCTTATAGATGTTTGATTTCCTGCATTATCCATAAGAAAATTACTTATCAGAAGCAATAAGTCTTCATTTTCAACTTTGTATTTCTGGATAATATCTTTAATTATTGTTGTTTTAAATATTCCGCTAATATATTTCTTGGCATCAGAGTCATTGCGATATAAATAAGCACCTGACATTCCACCGTTTTTGAAATATCTTTCGAAGGCTTCGTCTATATCTTTTGACGGATAGTACTTTAAATATTCACGAAAAGAAAAAGGATACAGACTGATTTCATATACCCGCCCGCCAAACAGTGTTGCCAAATCACTTGATAGCAAGAAAGCATTTGAACCAGTAATATATATATCAAATTTTTCCTCATCATGTATGCTGGTAATGATTCTTTCAAATCCTTTGCACAATTGTATTTCATCAATCAATAAATAGTTTTCACGACTTTCAGCATAATTGTTTTCAATATATTCATATAGTTTTTCTGCATCAAGCAATTCATCATATTTCTTTTGATTAAGCTTAATTCTTACTATATTTGCATTTTCTTCTTTTTCCAATATAGATATAAAAGCATCCATCAATTTAGATTTCCCGCATCTTCTGATACCGGTTATTACTTTTATATCAGGTATGTTTTTAACATTAAGCAGTTGTTTTATATAATCATCTCTATTTATTAATTTCATAACACAATTCTCCTCCGCTCAGTCTATCATATTTCGCAATACTTAGCATTTTTTATTTTTGCGAAACAAAAAACAAGAAGTTATTGACAACCGATAACTGTAACTGCGTATCCCTCCCTTTGAACCACCCCGAAAACTATGCTGACACTGTCAGATATTTCAGTTGGGAACAGTTTTTTACAGACTATTTGGAAACAATCACAGCCGCTGATCAAACCAAAAAGTATAAAAAGAGTTCTCTCTCTGCATATTACACAGAATCCAAGAACAAATCAAAATTCTTTCAATCTTCCCTTCTCAATTGCAAAAACTCTTAAATCGCTGAGTTTAAAATATATGGTTCTCTTTTATGCAGCCTTCTTGAGCTTTGCAGCCTTAGCTTCCTGTTTCTTTCTTTTACGAACTATATCCTGGAATATTTTCATGCCAAGTTTAGTAGATTTTTTTGAGCTGATAAAATAATCAAGATTTCTAGACTACCTCTGCATTCTAGGCTTTGTATTTATGTTTTTTCACCTTGCACAAGTAAAAGTTGATAGTTATAATAAAAACATAAGGAGTACACTCAATGGGGCAGAAAGATATATCTCAGAAGGCGCTGGAGTCTTATAATGATGTCTTTGCAGACATTATGAACGGCGTTATCTTTAAGGGTAAGAAGGTTGTTCAGGAGAATGACCTCCGAGAATCTTCTACTATGTCCGCTTTCAGTGGAGGTAAGAGATTACACGGTCAGGATAGAGATGTAGCTAAATACTGGCAGGAAAACGATATAAGAATTGCCATGTGTGGTATTGAAAATCAGTCCGTTATAGATTACAGCATGCCACTAAGGGTAATAGCTTATGATGGGGCTTCTTACAAAAAGCAGATTATAGATAAAAAAGAAAAGTCTAAATCGAAGAAAGCACATGCTCAGTCTAAGTTTTACCCTGTAATAACATTAATTGTTTACATGGGTGACAAACCTTGGAATAAAAACGTGACTTTACACGAGGTTCTGGATATAAAACCTGAGCTTAGACCTTTTGTAAATGATTACAAAGCACATGTCATAGATTTATCCAGACTTAAGAAAAAAGACATTGAGCATTTTGACAGTGATTTCAGGTCTCTGATAGATTGGGTGCAGAAAAAGAGAGATTCTGATTATGAAATAAAAAACAGAGTCTTAGACCACCCGTTAGAAATGAGGCAGTTGCTCTATGAGCTTTCTGGCGATGAAAGAGTTTATGGAGCATACAGCGATGAAGAAGCAGAACAAGGAGAACAGATAACCATGTGCGAATTCATAGACAGATTGCAGGAAGAAGGTAAAACCAAAATACAGATGCAATTACTAGCTGATCTTGTAAAAGATGGGCTACTTTCTTTACAACAGGCTGCTGAACGTGTTGGTATGACTGTGGCTAAATTCAAGGCCACTGCTAAGAAACTTGGTATTTGTCTCTAAAAATATCAGTTCAGAATTCTTCGATAAACTAGAAACAATTGTCTTATCTGATAACCAAAAGGAACCCTGCTGATTATGGATTTTATAAAGGAATTGAAAAAGCGTCGTTGGAAGATGAGCATGATTACTCTGCTCACACTTGCTTTAATAACCAATGGCTATGGAATAGGTCTGGCTGAGACAATGGCAACCATCAGTGGCGGTAGTGTTGATTCTGACGGTTCTTGGAACGGCGATGGCAACGTAAAGATAACAGCAGGTTCCAGTTTTACGAATGATGCTGATATTTATAGCAGCAAAGATTACAGCATGTCCCTTAGTTTGCAGATGGATGGCGGTAAGATTGGCGGAAACATTTATGGCGGTTGGTCTGAAGACAATAGAGTCTCTTACAACAAAACCGAAATTTCTGGCGGCACAATACTTGGCAATGTATACGGCGGCTGGGCAAATAAAGAATGGGCCAATGGTAATTTTGTTGAAATAGCGAACGATGTTGTTGTCGGAGTTAACCTTACCAAGGCTGGCAACGTATACGGCGGCTATTCTGCAGAAAACGAAGCAAGCCATAACATAGTGAATTGTTTTGGCAGTGTTGCACATTTTGTATATGGCGGCTATGGCAATCTGTCTTCTGAAGGAAATAAGCTTACGATAGGCGACGGGTGTAAGACACAGGAAGTTTATGGTGGCTATAGTAAAACCGGAAGTGCAAATAAAAATGAAGTAACAATATGCGACAATGTGATTTTAAATGAAGTTTATGGTGGCATGGGAAAAATAAGCGCAAACGAAAATGTGGTTACCTTGGAAAATGTAACCGCTGTCAGTTCCGGTTTTAGCGGTTTCATTCCTGTTGTCGGGGGATTGTCTAGTGACGAACAAAAAGGCACGGCAGATAATAACAAGGTAACATTGATTAATACTAATGGTAATTTTGTCGTTAGCGGTGGTGGTAAGAGCTCAAATAGAATTCATTCTGCCAATTACAATGAGGTAACTATCGAAAATAGTAGAATAAATACAGCCTTTTCCTCAAACCGTGCAGATGAAGCTTATAGTAATAAGCTTAATATTATTAATAGTCTTTTTACTGGTGTTGTAACGGGTGTTGTCTGTTTTAAGGAGGCCTGCTCCAATATTTTTAAAGCTGATGGCATATCTATTGACAGCTACCAGGAATGGATTATTGGCATCCAAACCATAGAAGGTCAGAAGGTTAACGATAACGCCATGTATGTAAATAATGCTAAGGCTTATAAAATCTCTATGATTGAAAAGTTATTGGACCGTGACGGAAAAGTCAAATTTGGTCTTTCGGCCGAAGGCAATAAGGCTGTTATTACTGATAGCAGAATTTCTTATTTGCGAGGAATTTTGGCTGATTTAGGCGAGGGTGAGTTTATTGCAAACAATAACGAGATGACGATAAGCAACTCTAATGTTGAAAAAGATATTGCGCTTATAATACCTATGCCCTACAGCACAAGTGGTTCTGTCAAAAACAATACACTTCGATTGGTCGGTAAGGATGGCCGTTATGGTGACCTGACCGGTGGTTCTATTCTGGTTGGAGGAGATGTTGTCGGGGTAGTTTCCAGAGGCTCTCAGGAAACCCAGAATAATAATCTGGAAATATATGGCAAGAATATAAAACTCGGTAATATCCAGAATTTTGACAATATCAATTTTCATCTTGCCGACAATACTAAGGCCAATGATGTTATTGTAACCAGCTCTACTGGTGAAACTATGGATTTGTCGAAAACCATGGTTTCTGTGGCTGGTGGTCAGAGCAAGCTTTGCATCGGAGATAAAATAACTCTCATAAAGTTAAGCAACAATAAAGCTGTGCTGGTATTTAAGGGTTCAGAAAATAATGTTTTTTCTAACGGACCTTTTGAAGCATTAGGCTATAAATTGGCTGTAGATAAGGCTGAAAGCAGCTCGGCTGCCAATGACCTCGTTATGACTGTAACTGAGCCTGTTCCTGGTAACGGTGGTGGTGCATATCCTAATAATGCTCCAAACGCACTTTGTGAAGAAACTTTGACAAATATGAAAAATATTGCGGAAACCCGTGCCAATGCAGCAGCCTTGACTGATGAGGGAATGGACTTCCTTGTAGATAATGCTATTGGCCAGGCAAAGTCAGCCGCAAAGTCTAATGCTTCTGCAGGTGAAGGCGGATTTGCTCCGTTCGCAGTATTCGGTGGCAGCGATATGCGTTATAAAACCGGTTCACATATTGATTCCAAGAGCTGGCATGGTGCAATCGGTATGGCAAAGCAGGTTGATAAACTAACCTTCGGGCTAGCCATTAACTATGGTCGCAGCAGATACGACAGCTATATGGATAACGGCACTCACGGTAATGGCAAGAGTAAAGCCTTTGGCGGTACATTGTTTGCCGAAAGAACCAAGGAAAATGGTAACTATTTTGATGCCGCATTTCAGGCTGGTAGGTTGAAAAACGATTATAGCGCCACATTGAGCGGTTTCCCTACCGACTATGAAGAAAGCTCTAACTTCTACGGCGTTAGCATTGGTTACGGCAGGAAAGCTAAGTCTAGCAAACATGACGTTGTTGATATGTATGGTCGTTTATATTACAGCTATCTTTGCAGCAACGATACGCATATCAATGATAGCCTTGGCGGAACAGATGCTCATTTTGATGGTGTTGATTCTACAAGACTCAGATTAGGAGCACGCAATATTCATAGTATCAATGAACATAATTTTTTGTATGCCGGCTTGGCATGGCAGTATGAATTCGGTGGCAATGCCAAAGCTACTATTGGCGATAACAATGCTCCGGCTCCAAGCCTGAGGGGCAATAGCGGCATGGCTGAGCTCGGCTATAAGATTGAAACTGACAAAAATCTTTCCTTCGACTTTAACGTAAACGGCTGGTTCGGCAAGAAAAAAGGCGTTGCCGGTGGTGTAAGCCTCCAGTGGTGTTTCTAAGATGGGAAATAACGACCCGGTATTTGTATATATCAATGCGCCTGGGATTCCAGTCGGTGCAAAAGAAGTCAGCGAAGCGGTCAGGAAGCTTACTGACCAAAGTTTTGAACTTGTCGAAGCTTTGGTTGATAATTGGGATTCTAATTTATCGCCCTGGATTGCGCCTTCTGCATTCAAAAAGGGTAATTTTACGGGTGGCGGGGTGAAAACCTTAAATTGGGTCGTTTCTGAACTTTTAAATGGCATAAAAAAAGATAGCTTACCTGAACGAAAAATTTATATAGTCGGTTATTCCCTCGCCGGACTTTTTGCAATGTGGTCATTGTATGAGACTGAAGTTTTTGACGGAGCCGTCTGCTGCTCAGGCTCCTTGTGGTTCCCTGACTGGGATGAATATATGAAGACTGCAAGGCTGAAAAAGCCAGGAATTGTTTATATCAGCTTAGGCGGGAAGGAAGAAACCACTAAGAATCCTGTGATGCAATCTGTTGGTGTAAGAACCAGAAACCAGCTTAAATTGCTGAAGGCAGACCCCGATTGTATTGCTGCCACTCTAGAAATGAATCCTGGCGGCCATTTCTCTGATACAGCCAACCGCCTCGCCAAAGGCATAGCCTACGTGCTGGAGAAAAGCTATATGGATTTATAGCAGTTTGGTGTAGAAATAGGCTTTTATAAGCTATTGGCTGTTAGCTTGTAGCTATTGGCCGAGAAAATTGGATAGCAACGGCCTGCTGCTTTCGGCTAGTAGCTAATAGCTAATAGCCAAAAGCCAAAAGCCAAAAGCCATAAGCCAAAAGCCAAAAGCCATAAGCCAAAAGCCATAAGCCATAAGCCAAAAGCCATAAGCCATAAGCCAAAAGCCATAAGCCATAAGCCGAAAGGATCATAAAAGGAATTTTTAGACGTTATTAGTTTCATAGCAGTTTTGTGTAGAAATAGGCTTTTATAAGCTATTGGCTGTTAGCTTGTAGCTATTGGCCGAGAAAATTGGATAGCAACGGCCTGCTACTCTTGGCTAGTAGCTAATAGCCAAAAGCCATAAGCCGAAAGGATTATAAATGAATTATAAAGAAATATTAAATAGATTTAATAATTACGTAGATACCTATAGAGAAGGCGGCAAGCTTTGCAAGCTGCTTCAGGAAAAGCTGGAGCACATCGAACGAGTAGCTGCCAATTCTGTTTATATAGCAAAGAGCGAAGGCTG
The DNA here is from genome assembly GCA_045599645.1 of Candidatus Avigastranaerophilus sp. Taxonomy (GTDB): domain Bacteria; phylum Muiribacteriota; class Ozemobacteria; order Ozemobacterales; family Ozemobacteraceae; genus RUG334. Next base: position 61,370 of record JAZRWI010000019.1, on the reverse strand, counting down.
GTCAGAATCTGATGTGGCAAAGGCCGAGCTTTGCGGCTTCTACCACGACGTCGGCAGATTTTCCCAATACACGAAATACAGGACCTTCTCTGACACAAAATCAGTAAACCATGGCCAGCACGGCTTTGACGTAATAAACGAAAACAATATGTTTGATGGTTTGGCTGAAAATGACGCCCAAAACATATTAGATGCTGTTCATTATCATAATGCCTTGAATATACCCGATGGATTGACAGCTGAATCAATGCGTTTCACAAAGCTTGTAAGGGATGCTGACAAAATCGATATATTTTTCCAGCTTACCGATGCAATAGAAAAAAATACTCTTGATAACCATCAGGATCTGCTGTGGGACCTGCCAATAGGCGAACCGAACCCCGTAATTGTAGATAAATTATTAAATAATGAGGCTGCATTATTTTCAGATATTAAATCAGGCACTGATGTCTGTCTTATGCAGCTCTGCTGGCTCTACGGAATGAATTACAAATCATCTTTGCAAAAGTTAAAAGAAAACAGAACCCTTGAACTGCTGCAGAGGATTATGCCAGATACGGATGTAGTTGCGAGATGTATTAAGCATATAGAAGAATACCTAAGAAAATGAGCCTTCGGCTCGTGAAAAACTGTCGCTTTGCGACAGTAGTGAAAAACAGACGCTTTGCGTCTGTAGTGAAGACTCGCTGGCGCTCGAATGAAAACCTGACGCAAGCGTCAGGAGTGAAAACCGCTACGCGGTGATGATTGTTTGGTTGAGCACTAATTTTGTGAGGCTATTAGCTTAGACCAACGCTTCGAAAGCTGTTTTAACAATTAACTGAATACGCTGCTATTGGGCTAAAATCAACGCTTCGAAAGCTAGTTTGGCAATTAGCTGAGTAAAAAACTACGCTGCTATTTGGCTAAAATCAACGCTTCGAAAGCTTGTTTGACAAATAGCTGAGTAAAAAAGCTACGCTGCTATTTGGCTAAAATCAACGCGCCGAAAGGCGTGTTTCACACCTGCTGCAAAGCAGCAGGTATTCACTCGAGCGCTAGCGAGTTTTCACGCCAGCCGAAGGCTGGTATTCACGACTGCTGCAAAGCAGCAGTTTTTCACGCCGCGCCAGCGGCCTTCTTTTCTTATTGACATAATTTGGGTTTATGCTTAAAATAGGCATTCTTTTCTTTTGCAGAAATACTGCATTATTCCTAACACCAAGGATATAACATGTCTACAGATAAGCTTAGACCTATGCTTTTCGACTGTATCCGCGGATACAGTGTCGGCAAGTTCTTTAAAGATTTAATTGCAGGTATAATTGTCGCAATTATTGCGCTGCCTTTGTCTATCGCATTGGCCCTTGCTTCTGGTGTCGGTCCGGAAGAAGGTATTTACACAGCCATCGTAGCTGGGTTCCTGATTTCATTCTTTGGCGGCAGTCAGGTTCAGATTGCCGGCCCAACAGCAGCATTTGCAACAATAGTAGCTGGTATCGTTGCCAGAAACGGCATGGACGGTCTCGTCGTTGCAACTCTTATTGCTGGCGTAATGCTTATCCTTATGGGCATTTTCCGTATAGGAAGCCTTATTAAATATATTCCATATACTATTACTACTGGTTTTACTGCTGGTATTGCAGTAACCATCGCCATCGGTCAATTGAAGGATTTCTTCGGACTGACCTATGCTGCCGGAGTGAAGCCTGTTGAAACCATCGAAAAGCTTATGGCTGTTATCGAAAATTTCGGAACAGTGACCTGGTGGGCCGTGCTTGTCGGTGTTATCTGTGTTCTTATCCAGATTTTCTGGCCAAAAATCAATCAGCGCATTCCGGGCTCTCTAATTGCTGTTATCGCTGGTATTGCCATTGTTAAGCTCGGTCATCTTGATGTGAAGACTATTGGTGATTTATATACCATCAACAGCGGTTTGCCATCCTTTCATTTCCCGCAGCTATCAATGAATCTTATCCGTCTGGAATTTTCTGACGGCTTTACCATTGCTATTCTTGCTGCTATAGAATCTTTGCTGTCATGTGTTGTTGCCGATGGCATGATAAACTCCAAGCATCGTTCCGACCAGGAACTTATAGCTCAGGGAATTGGTAACATAGGTTCTGTTTTGTTCGGTGGTATTCCTGCAACCGGCGCTATAGCCAGAACAGCTGCTAATATTAAGAATGGCGGCCAGACCCCGGTTTCAGGTATGATTCACGCTTTGATGCTTGTCCTGGTTCTAGTTCTTGCAATGCCTTATGCTGCTCTTATTCCAATGCCGACAATAGCAGCTATTCTTTTTATTGTTGCCTATAATATGTCTGGTTGGAGAAACTGCCTGATGCTTCTCAAAAAGGCACCAAAGAGCGATATTACGGTGCTTGTGGCAACTTTTGTGTTAACTGTTGTATTCGACCTGGTTATAGCAATAAAATTCGGTATGCTGGCTGCTTGTATTCTTTTCATGAAGCGTATGGCCGACGAAGCAAAAATCCGCGGCTGGGAATATCATGGCGATTCTGCGGAAGACCCGGATAGAACAGAAAGCCGTAATATACCTTACTATATCAGGGTTTATGAAGTTACCGGCCCGTTGTTCTTCGGTGCTTCCGAACGCATTGGGAATATTACACTTAAGGTTTTCACCGAAGTTGTAATTATCAGAATGCGCGGTGTTCCTGCTATTGATATTACTGCGCTTATTGCTTTGGAACATCTGTTGGATGTCTATGAACGCGAAGGCATTAAAATTATATTCTCACACGTGAATGAGCAGCCTATGAAAATGTTTGAACATGCAAAATTCGTTGAACGCATTGGCAGGGAAAACTTTGCCATTAACTTTGATGCGGCTCTTGCCCGTGCTGTTGAAATACACAAAGAAAATGATGCGGACTAGAATAAGGGCCGCTGGCTTTCTGTTTTATCCGCCGTTATCCTGTTATCCGCTATTTTTTGCTTTTATTACCTGTCAACATTCGCATGGCGCTAAGTTGGTTAAGGTAGAGTAGAAACCTACTAAGTCCGAGGCTAAAAACTCCGGCTGTTTGGCCTGCTTTATCCGCTATTATCCTGCTATCCGTTGCCAAAACGTTGTTATTTGGATTTGTAGTATAGCATGCAGTGACAGAAGCCTTCGAAGTTGGGGTCCGCAATCTGGTCACGGAATTCTTTGCACATGCATTTATTTTCCGGTGTGCGTTCTCTGCGGCAAGGACAGTAACCGCCTGTTTTTTCCAGCCCCTCTTTTATCATCTTGACTATATTTTCGTCAGAATTAAATTTAACTGTCATTTTTATGGTTTCCCCCAAGAGCCTCTTAGCAACGGATAACAACGATAAACAGCCGAGCAGCCAAAAGCCTATAGAATCATTCTTCTACACCAAACTGCTAAGAAAAAGTGATCGGTTATGTGTTCAAACTTGGTGCTGCTCCCTCATCCGTCTTCTGCTTTGCAGAATCCACCTTCCCCCACATGGAGGAAGGCTATACTCTTTTAATTTTTCATCTAAGTCTTGATTTTACCTTTCCCACACGGAGAAAGGCTATCTGATGAGCTTTTGACTAAGATTAGAATTTGTTCCAGTGGATGCGTTCGGCTTTGTATTTGTCTTTTGGCTGGTCACTGCCGTCTGGGTAGCCTACGAGGATTACGCAGAACGGGGTGACATTTTCTGGAAGACCGAACTTTTCGCTAACAGTCTTTATTCTATCTTCTTTTGGGAAAACACCGGTCCAAACAGTGCCAAGGCCCATGCTTTCAGCGGCAAGAAGAATGTTTTCTGTTGCTGCAGCGCAGTCCTGCTGCCAGTAAACCTTGGCCATATCGTTTTCAAGGCTCATATCGCAGCATACAACTATCATTGCAGAGCATTTGTTGATCATTGCTTCCTGCATGTTGCCCTTAGCATAATCAGCTTTGAGGTCTTTGTCTGTTACAATAACAAACTGCCATGGCTGAGTGTTGATAGCTGTTGGAGCAGCCATACCGGCTCTTACCAATGTTTCAAGCTGTTCCTTGGTTACATCCTGGTCAGTGTAATTGCGAACGCTCTTGCGCTGGTGGATAGTCTTAATGGTTTCATTGATTGTAGTCATATTGGTTTCTCCCTTTTGTTCTTCTGCTTTTGCTGCTTCCTGTGCAAAACATACTCCAGTGATGAGGCCTGCAACAGCCATAGATAACATAAGTTTTGTGAATCTCATTGATTTTCTCCTCTGTTTTGATAAAATATATTATACGCTTAATAATGATTGTGGGATAGTAAATAATGGTAAAGAATATTGTGTTTGATTTAGGTAGAGTATTGATTGGCTGGGAGCCTTATTCCCATAATTTCTTTGATGAAAAAACCAACAAAATTGTGTGTGAGGCTATGTTCGATTCAGATTTGTGGATGGAATTTGATCGCGGAGTTCTTGAGGAAGACGAAATCATAAGACGTATGGCTGCTGTTGTTAATGGTTATGAACAAGAAATAAAGTATTACGTTGATAATATTGATAAGGTCGTTACCAAAAAGGAATATGCTGCTCCACTGATTAAAAGCTTTAAAGAAAAGGGCTACAAGGTTTATTATCTTTCTAATTATAATAAGCCGGTACTGCGTTCTGCTCCGGATGTTCTTTATTTCCTGCCTGAAATGGATGGTGGAATATTTTCCTGTGACGTGAAGTTGGTAAAGCCAGACCATAGAATCTATGAATTGTTATGTGAAAAATATGATCTGGTTCCGTCTGAATGTCTTTTTATTGATGACAGGCAGGATAACGTTGACGGCGCCATAGAATGTGGCTGGCAGGCCATTCGCTTCACAACCCTGGAAGAAACACTACCCAAAATAGAGAGCATACTCTAATTTATTATTCTCTATCATTGGTTTTATCATAGTTCTAAGTCGGCTAATCGTCAATATTACTGAAGACTCTTAACAAATCCCACTTGACACAATAGTGAACTTTGGCTAAAATGGAGTTGAATTCCAATATAGCCAAAGTTGTTAAATTATGTATTTAAAAAGACATATTGAAAAAACATTAAAAAAAGCAGAAAAACAAAGCAAAGTTGTTTTGCTTACAGGCGCAAGACAAATAGGCAAGACAACAACAATAAAAAAATTATATAGCAAACTTCAATATGTAACGCTTGATGATGATAATCAGTTATTCCTTGCCCAACAAGACAGAAACCTGTTTTTTAAAGATAAAACTTTTCCAATCATAATAGATGAGGTTCAATATGCAAAGGGGCTTTTCAAAAACATTAAGCTTCTTGCTGATAAAAGCCCCAAAAAAGGGCAGATTTTCATAACAGGTTCCCAAAATTATGAATTATTAAGTTCAGCGACAGAGTCACTAGCCGGTAGAGTTAGTATTCTGGAGATGCCTGGTCTATCACTGCGAGAAATAAATAAAATCAAATTCAACAAGGCATTTATACCGAATAATCAATACTTTGAAGAAAGAAAAAAAGAAATAAAGCATTATTCGAATCTTTGGAAAATAATACACCGTGGCTCCATGCCGGATTTACTGGATAAAAGCAGAGACTGGGAATGGTTTTACAGAGACTACATAAAAACATATCTGGAACGTGATGTTAGAAAAATAATCGCATTAAAACAAGAATTAAAGTTTAAAAAATTTCTGATTTCTATCGCAGCAAGAGCGGCTCAGGTAATTGTATATGAAGAAATAGCCAGGGATATAGGTGTAGATATAAAAACAGTTCAAAACTGGATGTCTGTTGTAACTGCCTCGGGTATTATTAAGCTCATAAACACCTATCAAAATAATATAATAAAAAGAGTTATAAAATCACCAAAGCTATTTTTCCTCGACACGGGTCTTCTTTGCCATCTAATAGGATGGTTATCTCCGGAAACAGCTCAAAACGGAGCAATGGCTGGTCACATTTTTGAAAACTTTATTGTTGGAGAAATATTAAAAAGTTTTCTAAACGAAGGCAAAAGCACAGACAACATTTACTATTACAGGGACAAAGACAAAAAAGAAATAGATTTAATTATTGAGGAAGACAACGTAATCTACCCAATTGAAATAAAAAAATCAGCCACAATCCAAAAAGATTGGATAAAAAACTTTTCTGTATTATCCAAAATAAAAGACAAGACTGTAGCTTCCAATATTGTTCTTTGCCTATCTGACACAATGCTGCCAATCAATGAAAATTCCTGGGCAGTACCCATAGAATATATTTAACTTTTATTACGTGCTCAGACTATCAGACTATCAGAAAAGCTGGAAACTGAAAAGCTAGAAGCTTGAAGACAAAGAAAAGCTGTAAACCAGATTATTTAAGATAAAGGAATCTGAGAAGCTAGGAAACTGGAAGGCCGGTTATTCGGAAGGCTCTTTTTTTATTAGTTTATTGATGACCATTCCAGCTATAGTTAGACCGAATATGGCTGGAATGTAGCTGATGGAGCCCATAATCATACGTTCAAGGCCGGGGTTGAACTCGTTTTCGTCTTTTGAGAAAAGAGTGTGAGACATTGCCGGCTTGGGGTCTTCCAATGAATATACAACAGGTATGCCCTTGTGAATGTTCATCTGCTTCAGTGTTTTTCTGACCTTTTTTGCCAAGGGGCAGACAATAGTCTTGGAAATATCACCAGTTTTGATTTGTGACGGGTCGATTTTTCCAGCAGCGCCCATTGCCGAGAAAATAGGGATTTTCTTGTGCTTACATTCGACCAGAAGTTTGATTTTGGAATTGAAGGTATCTATGGCATCAATAACAGCACTGAAGCTTGTTGTTATGATTTCATCAGAGTTGGCGGCTTCGTAGAAGCGGTCTATTACATGAAGCTTGCAGTCTGGATTTATTAATTTGATTCTTTCGGCCATAGCCTGGCTTTTCTGCATGCCGACAGTGGTTTCAAGGGCAATGTTCTGTCTGTTGATGTTGGTTGGGTTCACTTTATCGAAATCTACAATGGTGAGTTCGCCAACACCCGCTCTGGCAAGAGCTTCTGCCGCGTAGCTTCCCACGCCGCCCAAACCGAATACTGCTACATGAGCCTTCTGTAGCTTTTCAAAACCTTCATCACCAAGCAATATCTTTGTTCTCTGAAATCTATTCATATCGTTACCTTCTATAGCGCTGTCTGAATTCTCAGACAGCGGGGTTGGGGAAATTTCCACTTCCGACTTCCAGCGGCCTGCTTTCTCGGCCAAGAGCTAAAAGCTAATAGCCAAAAGCCTATTGAAATAAACCATATACTTGCTTGCTATCGAAGCATGTTGCAATAACCCTCATTCGTCTTCTGCTACGCAGAATCCACCTTCCCCCTAAAGGAGGAAGGCCTCGCAGGGGCGGTCCTGCTTCAAGCTTCAAGCTTCAAGCTTCCGGCTTCCAGCTTATAGCTTATAGCTTATAGCTTCCGACTTCCGACTTCCAGCTTCCAGCTACTCCTCAGGGTATGTCTCAGTCAGTATCTGCGCAGCGTCCATGATGACCTTGAGGCATGGGCGGGTTGCGTAGTATTCTTTAGTTCTTTCTGAGGCCATGGGGAACTCTTTTGTGTTGCCAATTTTCAAACGTTCGCGGCAGATTATTGTGCCATGAAGCGCCTTGAACTTTTCCAGAAGTTCCTGTTCTTTCATATAGCAGGCTTTTTTGGCTGAGGCATCACCAGTTGTGGCACCACATTCCAGACCACAGACAATGGTCATGCCGCTGACTGCACCGCATACTTCACGTGTGCCGCCAAAGCCGGCGCCAAAGGCCCCGGAAATGCGAAGAGCTGTTTCCTCGTCAATGCCATATTTATCGGCAAAGGCTGCAAAAACAGCCTGACTGCAGTTAAAGCCTTTTAAAAATAATTCTTTTGCACGTTCAACGCGGTCCATATAAAACTCCTTGTTTCCCCTTTGAAGAGACTGTCTTAAAACTCGATTTTATGCATTCAAAACAAGTTCCTTCTAAAATCGAAACCCTCCCTACCCTCCCTTAAAAAGGGAGGTTTTTAGAAATCTACTGTATATCGGGATTTTTACCAATTTCTAGTTTTGGGACAGCCTTTGAAAAAGGAACTATTGGCATAATATACCACAAATCAACGGAAATGCTTGATAATTTCACAATTTCATATATATTTATACTTGAAGCATATTTTATGCCCATAAGTTTATAAGGAATAATATAGGAATGAAGCGCTTTTTTACACTGCAAAATCTGTTTCTGCTGGTTATCATAGTGATTTTGCCTGTCTGCGTTGCTTATTATTCCATAAACAACATGATTGAAGAGCAGTATACGGCTACTGTAGACAGTGTATCTGCAAGTTTAAGACAGCAGATTGCCAGAATACAGATGACTACAACTGCTGAATACCAGATTAAAGATTTCTTTATGACTATAATCAGGCAGAAGCTGCTTTGTCGTCAGACTCCTGAAATCATAAAGGAATTTGTTGACAGTGTTGAAAAGTCATATCCTGGTGCTTTCAAATGGCTGTTCCTGGATGAAAATTATGAAGTAATCTCCATTAAATCAAAAGGTATTCTTGAAGCGGTAAGAATCTGGAGAAACTGCCTCAAGGGCGGTATTTACATTTACAATAGAATCCGTGACGGAAACGGTGCCGCAGATTATCAAGAGGTTACAAACAATTATTATGCAAGCCGTCCTTTAATGCAGAAGATGATGGGTAGTGGCGAAAAGCCGGAGCATATTTTTGAACATATGTTCTCCCCATACAAATCAAAATGGACTGGCAAGGACTGCTATATCATATGGGGTGTAGACGGTATTTCCCATAACCAGTATGGTATTGCAGAAGAAATTTCCGGTTCTTGTGTCATGATGGTTATTCCAGAAAATCTGCCTAAGGATTTCTGGTATAAGCGCATGATAGTCAGAAGGCAAAAATCCAGAGAACATTTTGAATTCCCGATAGCTGCCATAAATCTTTCTGATAACACTGCTGTTGCTATGGATCCGGTTTTGCCAACGGATAATTTTTTCCTGCAGGAATTGATAAATACATATAATTTCAGAAGCAAGGATGTGTTTGAATTCAAGAACTTCCTTGTTGGAACCTCTCCTTTCGGTAATGAAACTGAAATCAGGGTTATGTCAATGGCAGACCTTACTGATGTAATAAATCATAAAAACTACATGAAGCTTATGCTTTCATTGGCTTGTGCTTTCCTGGTAGTCATTTCAATAGGTCTTACTGTTTATGTGAAAAGCATACGTGTTGTTGGTATTTCTCTCAGGCAGCGAATTGCGGCAATCTTCCTCATGGCCATGCTTTTGCCAATCCTAAGCCTTATCAGTGTAGGGAAAACCTTTATCGTTCATGAAGATGGCCGTCTGAAGGAATCTGCCTACGTTAAAATGCGTGCAGGTCTTGAAGCTCTGGGTATGCATTATACTGACACGCCAAGACTTATTGAAAGAGGCCTGTATCAGGATCTGCTGGCTAAAATGCCACCAGGGAAGCCTACTGTTGAAATAGTTTCTAAGGCTATGAATCAAGCTGTTCAGGAAGGTATCATCAATCAGTTTGTATTCTTTAAGGATGGTGAAATTGCTGATAAAAGCTGGGAAAATCTGGAACCGACCCTGGAAAAATCCTTGAAATATATGGCAAACCAGACCATTAAAGACTATAAGAACGATGGGTTCTTCGGCAAAGCCAGCGAAAGCAATAAGAAGCTGCTGGAAGAATTCGTTGATGATGAAATTTCAGAATTGATTGGAACAAGTGGTGCTGTTGAATTCAGCATGGATCTTCCATCGCATTTAAGACATTTCGTTTATCTTGACCAGCATCTCTATTTTATGACGCTTAAGGTTATTGTTGATGAACAGGTTTGCCCGTTGTTTGTTTATCTCCCAGATAAGCTTGTAGAAAAGAATTTCGCAGCCCGTGAATTTACAACAAATAATATGGCTGCCCAGGAAGAACCAGGAAGTCTGATGGTTCCTGAATTATCCTTCTATTCAACTCTGTCTGGCGCAGAAAGCTTTCCATCTGAATCACCACTTTGGATAAAGCTCAAAACGGTATTAGACCGTTCATCAGAACTTAAAATCGAAGAAACTGGCATTGTCCGTATTGAAGAAGAAGATTTCCTGTATCTGGCAAAGCCACTTTCTAGTATGAACAGCAAGTCATATCTGCCTTGCCTGCTGACTTCTACTAAGCCCATCGAGCTTAGGGTCAGACAAATGGGTATCTTGATTTTTGCTTTGTCGGCTTTTGCTATCATTGGTTCAATTCTGTTGAGCTTTGCCCTTTCTTCAAGCCTGCTGACACCTATCAAGAAGATTGATTCCGCTGCACAGCAGATCGGTAAAGGTAACCTTGATGTTGTTCTTCCAGAAGAAGGTAGTCATGACGAACTTAGCAGACTAAGCATCACATTTAATGAAATGGTTAAGGGCTTGCGCGAACGTGAAAAAATGCAGGCCTATGTTTCCGACTCAGTTCTGGAAGCAGTTAAAGACACAGGTGACCAGACGGTTCATGCTGGTAAGCATATTGAAGCTACGATACTTTTCTCTGATATTCGCAATTTTACAGGCATAAGTGAAGCCAATCCGCCAGATAAGGTATTCCAGGTCCTCAATGAACATTTTGGCGGCGTAGAACCTATTATCCGTATGTATCACGGCCGTGTTGACAAGTATATTGGTGATGCAGTAATGGCGATTTTCCACCAGACATTGCCTGAACACCACTCTATCAGCGCTATAAAGGCTGCCTACAGAATGAATCAGTATGTTGAAATGATGAATCAGAAACGTATCCAGAGAGGCGATTTCCCGATAAAGATTGGTATCGGGATCAGTACTGGTCAGGTTTTGCTCGGCGACATCGGTAGTGCCCGTCGCAAGGACCTTACTGTTATCGGCGACGAAGTAAATCTGGCCTCAAGACTTGAAAGTGCCTCTAAACAAGGTAAACACAGCAAGATTATTTTCTCTGGTCAGACACTGAAATATCTTGAAGATTATGTAGAAGTAGAAAAATTGCCATTTGAAGAAATCCGAGGTAAGAAGCAGGCAGTTCAGATTTATGAACTGATTAAGTTTAAAGACCCGAATTTCATGAACTAGGGAGTTAAAATGGAAGAAATCGCATTAAGACGACCGGAGCTTATGGCCCCGGCTGGTGATATGATTAGCCTCAGGGCTGCTCTTGATTCTGGCGCTGATGCTGTTTATTTCGGTATTGTATCAATGAATATGAGAGCCAATGCAAAGAACTTTGCTGTTGAGGATTTGCCTGAAGTGGCCAGACAGTGCCATGAAGCAAAGGCTAAGGCTTATCTTGCCTTAAATACAATTATTTTTGATCACGAGACAGAATTGGCCGAAAAACTCATAAATGCTGCTGCAGAAGCAGGTATTGATGCAATTATCTGCTGGGATTTTTCTGTGGTAGAGCTTGCATTAAAGCACAAAATGAAGGTTATCCTTTCTACTCAGATGTCTGTGGCCAACGCACATTCTATGGCATTTTTATACAAAAGCTTCGGTATCTGCCGCTTTGTTCTTGCCCGCGAATGTACATTAGAGGAAGTCACAAATATCAGGCGTAACTTGAAGCACTTGCTGGGCGCTGACGCTGAAAAGATAGAAATAGAAGTTTTTGCTCATGGTGCTATGTGTGTTTCTGTCAGCGGTCGCTGCTTCATGTCCCAGTTTGCTTTCGGGGAATCAGCAAACCGTGGGGAATGTCGCCAGCCATGTCGCAGAGAATACTTGATTAAGGATATACGCGAAGGCAAGGAATTTCTGCTGGGCCAGAATTACGTTATGAGCCCCAAGGATCTTTGCTCACTACCCTTCTTGGAAAAACTTCTTGATGCCGGCGTTGACAGCTTGAAAATTGAAGGTCGCGGTCGCAGTGCTGAATACGTAAGTGAAGTCACTAAGTGCTATAGACGCTTTATTGATTTTTACATGGAAAATCGCAATAAACCAACCTTTGAGGCTGATGTTGAAGTATTGCGCAAGGAACTTATTGAAAAGGCAGACGCTGTATTCAACCGTGGCTTCTCTGACGGCTTCTTCTTTGGTCGCCAGATTAGCGAATGGAGCGGCGGAAATGGCTCAAAGGCTACTCATAGAAAGACTCATCTAGGTATTGTTACCAATTTCTTCAAGAAGGTTACTGTTGCAGAAATAAAGGTTGAAGCCCGTGATTTTAACGTCGGTGACGAATTGATGTTCCAGGGCCCGACAACAGGTGTAAAAACCTTGAAGGTAATTTCTATCGAAGAAGATGGAAAATCTGTCACAACTGCTAGAAAAGGCAGCGTAGTTGGTGTAAAATTGTCCGACGTAGTTCGTGAAAATGATCAGGTGTTTATGATTGTTCCTGTAGAGGAAGTAAAGCACCTGAAGCAAAATTGATTTAAGGGATTTGTAAATGAAAAAGGTTCTTGGTTGTTTTGGCGCAGGTTGCGTCACTGTAATTGTACTTATGATTGTTGTTGGTTTTTGGGGATATAACTGGTGCAGCACCACTGGTAAAGGCATCGTTGTTGATGCTATCGACAAAATTGGTGTTGAATCTGCAAAGCTTTGTCTTGAACCAGAAACTGCTTCTGAAGTAGAAAAATTAAGCTCTGAATTGAAGCAGGATTTCATGTCTGACAAGCTCAGTATTGTAAGCACCTTCAAATATTGTGTAATGGATAACGCTACAGCAACCGCAAAGGTTTATTCTGAAATGCTTTTTGGCACAATGTATCGTAAGCTTTGTGGTAATATTGTTGGTGGTGATGACCCGAATCTTGCTGATTCTGAAGGCGCAGACACTGTTAGAACAGTATTGTATGCTTTAGTAAAGGATAAGCTTGATCCAGAAACCGCTTCAAATATGACTAAGTTTCTTACTGATGATAAAACCAATAGCGAAGCTAAGTCTGAATCTAATGGCGGTCTAGCAGGCAGCCCAAAGACTACTGCAATTAAACATGGTATCAGCAAGGCAGATATGGAAAAGGCTGTAGAAGCTTTGAAAAACTATGTAAGAGACAACAATCTTGAAACTCCGGAACAGGATTTCGAAGTTGATTCTACTGTAAAGAATGCTCTTGTCTCATTGATTAATGATATCAGAACTAATTGTAAGTAAGCTATAAGCCTAAAATAGAACAGGCTTCATCAGATAAATGATGAAGCCTGCTTTGTTTTAGTTATTTATCACGGACCATAAGCCCCCATCTGGCAGCCAGCTTCGCCACCCTTTAAGCACGGAGAATCTGAAGCATAGCCTGCTGCTTCTGTCTGCAGGTGGTAATCGAATGGAGTGCCACCTATAAACAACGGGTCAGAGGCAAGGTTTGTGGTTCCTGTGCTGACTGTTACACCGTTATATTCAATTGCAATGTTGTAGAAGTCATTGTATTCGATGGTTGGTGTAGCAATGGTAGTGGTCTGGTTGATACCATAAATACCTTTTGTTGTGCTGTTATAGGTAAATATGTTGTTTTTGATGTTTGGTGTGCCTGCTGCAACGTCAATACCTATGATGCTGTCTACAGTGTTGTTTTCGAAGTAGTCAGCACCCATGAGAGAGGCAGCGACACCATTGCTTACGAATATGTTGTTACGTATGTTGGAACCGAGTGATGTAAGGCCGACTTCACAGTCACGAATAAGGTTTCCCTTGATGTTAAGAGAGGTTGAAAGGCCGGCATCAATACCAACACCACAATAACCGATTTCGCATTTTTCTATGGATGGTGTAGAACCGTCACACTTAATACCTGTGTCAGCAAACATAATTACACAGTTTCTCATTATATTTTCTGCCTGATTGGTGCCATAGAAAATAATCCCGCCCCAGGTGCTCTTGCGTGGGAAGCTTTCTGCAGATGTGAAGGTAATCGGTCTGCTTACAGTGCCTGAAGCCATTAAGCCTCCCTGAACAATGAGCTCTGTCATTGTAGCGCCAATGGAATCAGGAGTAATGTCTGAAGTAGTGAATTTAACTTCAACACCTGGCTCGATAGTCAGAACTGAACCGCCTCTTACGCGCAAATCTCCTCTGAGGATATATGGGCTGTTGGCAAGGGTCCAGGTTCTGTTTTCATCAAGAATACCAGGAGTAACTGCTGAAACAGTGTCGCTCTTGGGGCTTTCGTTGCCTGCAACGTCAACTGCTTTCAGGAAGTAGTAATACTTAATGCCTACCTTCAGGCCTTCGTCCATGAATGTGACAGCAGCTTCAGCAGTAGCAATGGGAGAAGCATTTACTTTGCTGAAGGTGCCGTCTATAGAATCTGCTCTATAAAGATTATATCCAGCTAAGTCGCTTTCACTGTTGCTTAACCAAGTGAGATAAAGCTTTTCGCTTTCAGTGGCAATGCTGACGCCGAAACCCATGGGTGTTGCCGGTGCGTCGCCTGTTGGAGTTGTGAACTGATAGTCTGAAGAGATGCCTTCGTTTCTTTCGAAGTCTCTGCTTTTTACTCTGAAGTGGTAGGTTTGGCCAGGGATTAAACCGGTTATTGCCAATGAATGCTCTGTAACCATGCCATAATCGGAGGCTGACATGTTGTAGGCAAGGCCTACTGAACCTGTTGCATAATCAATAACAGAGTCTGCTGCTTCATTGGTTATCCAGCTTATTGTTGCTACATTTTCTGTAAGACTGGCGACTGTTACCATTGTAATCAACGGTGGCAGGCTGTCAGAAACCTTAAAGGTAAGATTACAGTTTTCTGTAGTTTCGCCCTGGACTACGTCTACGATTATAATAACTGTATTGCTGGCATTAGTGGCAACAACCTTGTATTGGCCGCTTTCCAGCCCGGAAAGAACGTATTCGCCCATGGCGTCGGTAGTTGTAGAAGGACTACCGCCATAAATTTCTACTTTGGCACCGGGAAGAATCTTACCATTGGAATCATATACTTTACCGGTTATATTGCCGCGGCTTGCTTTATTATTTTTGATTTTACTGCAGCCGCACATGGTTATAACCAGCATCATTGCTGTTATTAAAGCAATGATCTTAGAAAAATTCTTCATAATGCCTCCGGAATGTCGGTTTGTTCTTTTCTTTTGTCAGTTATTGAGGAATTCTATTGCAGCAAAGAGTTGAGCAATAGTTTTGCCAGTGTAGTTTGGTTCAAGTTCCTTAGCGTAATCAAGCTGTTCCTGGGATTTTTCTGCATCACCGGTTGCTGCGAAGCAGTAAGCAAGCATAGCATGAACTTCAGCATTGCTTATACCAGTGGCTCTGTTTGGAATATAGTTGAAGCGTGGTTTGCTCTGGCCAAGCTTAACATAAAGAACTTCAATAGCTTCTTCCAGGTCAGCTAAGGTGCCTTCTTGAACATAAGCTGCGCCAAGACCTACCTTGGCGTCATCACAGTAGTCTGCAGCCATAATGAAGTATTTCATACCATCCTTCAGGCGGCCGTTATAGGCTTTTGCCCAGCCAATGCCATTGTAGGCTTCAGCTTTTTCAGATTCATTCGGGCTACCAGCGAGAACGTCGTTAAAATATTTTATAGCGCTTTCATATGAACCTTTTGAGATATAATCCCAACCGGTATCGTTTGAAGAACTACCTCTGACAACTGGAGTTCCGGTATCATAGGAGCCGGTTCCTTCACCGTTTACACCGCCACCGCTGCAGCCAACAGTTCCAAAAGCTAATGGAATTACTGCAAGTAGCATTATGAATAGTTTTAATGGGTTTTTCATAAAGCCTCCGATAATTATAGCTATCTTGATTATCGGCAGGTTTACTTCATTAATTAATAACAAAAAAAGCCTCCCCGTTATGGGAAGGCTCTTTTATTTCAAGGTTTATCTCAATACTGCGAATTTACCTTTTTTGTTAATCTTCTGACCATTGGCTGATACTTCTAATCTATAGAGGTATGTGCCGTTGGCTACGCGGTTGCCTTTACGATTGGTAAGATCCCAAAGGACTTTACCTGTTCTTCTGTCAAATTCGTCTTTGCCGAACTTGGCAACAATATGACCGGCTGAGTCATAAATCTTAAGGCTTACGCTTTCTGGAGCAGCACCGAAATTGTATCCGAAGTAAATGTGGTTTCCTCTGGCCGGGCTTGGATAAGCCTGGAATTCACCAATATTAAGTTCGGTTGGAGCAGTGAAATCAAGTGCTTTTCTGAAGCTGTTCCCAACTTTGTCCTTAACTTCACATACAATCTGATGCTTACCAGCTTTAAGACTCTGCTTAACCTGATATTTGAAGCTGCCGTCGCGTTCAAGGATTACATCATTAACCTGGAGGTCATCGATATAAAGCTTGAAGGAATCTGCTTCGAGACCGGAACCATTATCAACAAACTGACCTTTGATTTCTGGTCTGTTAGTATCAAGCTTTTCAAGATTTGCAGGTGAGATTGAACTCATTCTTGGTGATGTTTCGTCAACCATGAGGGCTAGACGACCAAGACCTGTAAGCTGAGCAGAGATCTTGTAATCCTTAAGAGAACCGCCCTGGTAAATCCATTTGCCGTTAGAATCCTGACGGTAGATGCTTACCTTTTCTGGGTTAGCTGTGATTACTTCGCCGTTAACATCAGCAGTATAGAGCATGCATTTCTTGAGCTTGGTGCTGCTTGGACCAATTTGGTCAAGGCCGAGAACACCAACAAGTTCAGAATTCTTTTCTTTGCCTGTTGCAGAAGCTCTGATGCCTGCACTGGCTCTTACTGAAGAGCTGATGGTTTTGTCCGGGATGAATGGAGATTCAAGCATTTCTCTATCAATTATGAAGATTGATGTCGGAGAGTTTGTTGAACCTTCAGCAGCTTTGAGGCTTGAACGGCCTGTAGAGCTGGTGACGCTCAATCTTGAAGATGCGTTAACATCTGCAATTGTGAATTCAACAGTGCTGTTGCCTACCATACCATAGAGGTCTGTGCCTGAAAGGGTTATGTAGGCTTTACCAGGATTTTCCTTGTCAATCTTATAAGAGCCTGAATAGAAACGATCCTTAAGGAAATTCATTGTAACCGGAGTCTTTACTGAATTCTGCTTTACATATACGCTTGGAGCGCTCTGCAAAGATTCACTGGCTCTGGTCAGAATGGTTATTTCGTATTCATTGGCCGGGTTAGAGAACAGCTTGGTGGTGAAGGATGGACCTGTATTTACAACAATTGTATGTGTTGTATCTATGGCCATGGTGTTACCAGCAAGGTCTTTTGCACCCTGAACAGAGATTATTGCGTTTCCGTCATATAATGCGCTGTTATTTTTTGGAATAACAGTGGTGCCTGTCCAGGTATCACCGGTGCAGCTGATTTTTTCTATCTTCATTACCTGACCACCAGCGGAGGTCAAGGTAGCTGAGATATCTGTTGTTGCATCAAGAGTTTCACTGAATCTGATGGTAAAGGTTACCATACCGGTTGATACAGTGTTAGAACTGCTTGGAGAAGGTGATACTGAAAGGATATATGGCTTAACGCTATCTACGATTACTCTGCGGGTTGTAGACCAATCGCTGAGGTTATAACCATCTTCACACTTTTCAATAGCAGCTACTCTCCAATAGAAGTTCCCATCCTTTGGAAGACCGAATGAACCATCAGTTGTACTGGTTATTGTGCCCTTCAGTGATGGATAATCAGTGCTTGTAATAGAGTTGAGAACATTATTGAAGGAGGAATCGTCAGAAACCTGGAATACATAGGTTGTTGCACCATTGCTGGCTGCCCATTTGAAGGTCTGACTGCGCTTATTAACAGTGTAGTCGGCCAATGGGATAGTAAGCTCTGGAGCGCTTGGGCCTGTTCTATCAATAGTATAGCTGAAAGCCTTTGGTGTGGATGTATTACCTGCACGGTCAACAGCTCTGAACTGGATAGAATAAGTCTTTTCTTCCTTGTTGGCGATGTCAAGTTCAAGAGTGAAGTCAGCTGATTTAGCCGGCAAACCGGTTACTGTAAGTGGATTCCAGTTAACACCGTCTTCACTGTATTCAATCTTGGTAACCTGAAGATTTTGATCAGTACCTTGATCTTCAGCATTTGCCTTTACTTTTAAAAGATTCTTACAATACTTGGCGCCATTGGTTGTTGTGATGTTAATCTTTGGAGCCATGTAGTCGAATTTATAGGTTCTGGCTATTGTAGTCATGTTTGGAACAGTAGTTCCTACTGTTACATTGTCGGCGAGGACGATGTTAACTGCAACATCCATAACACCTGGGTCTGATTCTCCGGCTGATGCTGGAGCGCTTGGGGCTGTTACTACCATCTTGCTACCATCACGATAGAAGGATGGAGAGGTCTGGTCAGCCATAGTCCAAGAGAAACTGCTGACGTCATAGTTTACACCAGAACCACTGCTGTTATACCAGCTTGTATCACCTGGCTGAGCTACAACAGCATCTTCCGGATACTGACCGCTATAGTTTTCCAGAATGTCTTTTGGAGCGTCTGATACAGTCAGTGTGAATCTGCTTGTGTTGGTACCGAACCAGGTTTCAGCATCTTTGATAGATGGTGAAGATTCTGTAACAACAGGTGATTTGGTATCATAGATGAAGCTGCTTGATATTGCAGCACCTGTAATGCCTGTGCTTGAATGTGGAACTACTGTTACGTAGTAGCTACCATCATGGCTACCATCTGTTTTGATGTTACCATCATGAATCTTGGCAATAAGGGCTTCTTCACTGAACTGCTTGCTACCGACTTCATTGCCGTTGTATCTTACGGAAATTGTTGAAGTATTATAGCTTGGTGTAATACCGGCGCTGGAGGAAAGAACAGCTTTAACCTGGCTGCTGGCGAGGTTTTCTTCAGTCTGGTTAGCTACTGCATAGCTGGTTGGACTGAATTCGACAGTGTCAGGAGCTGACTTGTTGATTGTGAATTTCTTTGTTACTGATTCTGCTGCATTACCGGCTTTATCTATTGGAGTGAAGGTTACGGTATAATCACCGGCTTCAGTCAGAGTAGGAAAGTCGAAATACATGGTATCGTTGCCGTTATTGGTCTTTTCACCAGTAATAGCAATGCCTGTCGGACCAGTAAGTGTGAGGACGAAGCTTGAACTGTTAAAGTCAAGACCAGAACCATCTTCGGTTGCTACAGCAACGATTCTGGTTACATCGCTTGCGATAACCATTCCGTCTGGTATATCAATACCTGTGTTGTTGATGCTGACGCGGGAAATAACTGGTGCTGTGGTATCAACAATGATCTTTACGCTTGCTTTTCCGCCATAGTTTTCGACGTTGCCCTGTGGGAGAGCTCTGTCGACTGCAGATGTTACAAGAGTGTATTCACCGGCTGCCAGACTGCTGGCATTGAAGTTGTAGCTCCAGGGAGACTGTGCGCCAGTCTGTAATGGAACGTTGGTAACTGTTTCGGTGCCTGCTGCATCAGTAACGATTAATTTCATGTAATCAACACCGGAACCTTCGCCGTCATTAACGGTGCCGTTCAGTGTGACACTCTGATTTGTTGCTGATACGTAAATGTTTGGTTCGCCAGAGATTGTTGATATTGGTGCTGAGCTATCGATTGAGAAGGCTGCTGGGGAACTGTATTCCGGAACAACATTGCCATATGGGTCTTTTGCACCAGTGACAACGATTGTTGCAGCTCCGTCAAAGCTTGCACCGCCATTAGCTGGAACAGTGAAGTTAGCAGTGAACTGTGTGTTGCTGCTCCAGGAGCCGTTGGCACTGAGAGTTGCACCACCACCGCAGGTAATAGTGACTGTTGGAATAGTGTCACCTACTGCCTGGTTGAAGTTTACAGTAAGGCTGTGAGAGCCTGCGCCCATCATTGAAGTTGTTGGAGCAGGAACAGAATAGGTATCAACCATTGTGCTTGATACGCTTACGCTTGATGAACCGCTCTTCTGGATATTGATGGTTTCGCTGTTGGCTGATTTGTTGCCAGCACCGTCTTCGGTCTGGAAATAAATGCTGTTATTGCCTTCAGACAGTGGAACAACCGCGTTGATCGGACTGCCGGAGGTAGTAACATTGTATTTGGTTCCTACTGCGCTACCGTTGTTATAAGCCTGTAAGTAAACCGGAGTAGAAACTTCAGTTGAGAAGCCTTCCACATTTACTGTAAAGGTTTGAGAGGTAGCATTAGTCTGTGCTGGAATACCTTCCTGTGATACTGTTGGAGGATTTGGAGCAGTTCTATCTGCTATAAACTGGAAAGCAGAGCTTCTGGAAATTTCCTGATTAAGGGAATCGTAGCTGACTGCAACATAGCTATGGCTTCCTTCTGCAGGAGCGATAGTCATGGTCCAGCTTGTATCACTGGTATTGATTGAGCTTACTTCTGAAGTGCCGTCTAACAATGTTATCTTGGCTACTCCTGAAGGTGCAGAACCGGTGAATGTAACACTGGGTGCATTGGTTGGAGAACCAGGATTTGCACCGTCAATGCTGGTTGAACCGGTAACTGAAGTGCCTACCTTGAAGCCGACAGTTGCGCTGCCACTATTGGCACCACTTGCTGGTTCGGTAGTATCCTTAGCTGTAATGCTTACATTGTATGACCCGTTTGGAAATGAACTAGAAAGCTGGAGGTTATAAACGAAGCTTGTGCCTACGCTTACGCTGCCTTCCATTGTAGCAGAAACACCATTACAGGTTACTGTTGGTGCGTTTACTTCTTTATCACTAGTAATTTGAATGCGAACAGAGGAGTTTTGAGAGAAGGTTGGACCATTAGTGATTGTTGCAGAAAGAACTGGAGCCCTGGTATCTACTATTACACCCTGGCTTGAAGCTTCTGCGGATTTGCCGGCGCTGTCTACGATCTGTACTTGAATGGTAACTGCACTTCCACCGGTATCACCGATAGTGGCTGCAGATATTTGTGTGGTTGCTGAATTGCCAGTAATAGCACTTTCATTGGCAACAATATTACCATTGACCTTATACTTTGCTGTGAAGCTTGGTGAATCGCCTTGCCATGTAACATCAAGTTTTACATAGCCTGAGCCATTGATTTTGTTGCTTCCACCAGAAAAAGAGGTGTTTACAGCAACGTTTGACACGTCAGCATGAAGGGTTGCGCTGATGCAGCTGAATAAAACCAGCATTACGCAAAGCATAAGCTTCATTCTGTCGCGGCAAAGTCTAATTACATTAGTCTGCCTCATTGTTTGTCTCCTGTTCGCCTAAAACGGGCATTTATATATTTCTCACCCTTAAGAATCGGCAGATTGTCCAATTTTCTTAACAGAAAAACACATTTTATTTTTATTTCTCTCTCGTGCCTTCTGTGTTAATCAACAAAGATGAGGAATTTTTATGCACATTTAACACACACTATTTTGCAGTTTAATCTAGTATGTGTTAATGTAACATTATATGAATAATAAAGTACTAAAATCAATAGCTATAGCTTATATTTTTATTTTTCTGATATTTTTATCAGGATGCGGGGGCACGTCGTCCCAAAAAATCTTGAGCCAAGGCTCTGCTTATTCTTATGATGAGTATTCTGTTGGTAAAATCAAGGGCACGGTAACCGCAGATGATACTGGACTTGGCCTTTCCGGGGCCATTGTTGAGGCATATCAGTGCCAGGCTGTAACAGCAAGCGATGGCGCATATCTGCTGGAAGGAATCCCTGCCGGCGATCATACTGTAACAGTCAGACTACAGGGATATAATGCTGTTTCAAGGTCTGAAGTGCGAGTATACACTGGTAAAGTCACAGAAGACGTTAATTTTAAGTTAAGCTATGCTACTAATCAATATTCTTCTGATTTTCAGGTGCTTTCCCTGAATCCGAACTGGGGCACCGATGGAGATGTTGTAACTATTCTTTGTTCAGGCTGTGGCAGAAGTGCCGGCAGAGTAACCTTTAATGGTGTGGATGCACAGATTGTAGACTGGAACTCTACAAATGACGGCAGAATCAGGGTTACTCTTCCAAACAGAGTAGAAACAGGCCCTGTAAAGGTTATTATCAACGGTGAAACCTCGAAGGAACTGAATCCTGTAACATTTATTGCCAGACCTGTTATATTAGGTGTTCATCCTGATATAGCAAGCGGTGGCCAGACAATAGTTGTTAACGGACGCAACTTCAGCCCTATTTATAGTCGTAATAAATTCCAGCTCAATGGTTTGGATTGCCATACTATTGAAGATGATTCTTCCATATATAATGTAAAGATTGTTCTTCCTGCAGACGCTAGAACAGGTAATCTGAGCATGAAGCTTGTTGATGTGGGACAATATGCCATTGAAGGCGTTGGCACAGCTGTTGTAACTGTAGCGCCTAAGCTTGTGCACATATCACCAATGCGCTCTGTTCCCGGTGTGCCAATAACTCTTTATGGCTACAATTTTGGCACCAACATGTCTATTTTCAAGATTTTTGTCGGAAATTATGAGGTAAGTCCATCTGATATTACTGGTCTTACAGATACATCTGTAACCTTCAATGCTCCAAGCAATAGTATTATTGCTGCTGGAACAACCTCTGAAGTAAAGGTTCAGGTTAATAATGCCTTAAGTAATCCTTTGAATTATACTGCTTACAACAATGTTGATACTTCGATCACTGATTATGGTATTTACGATCTTTCAACCATATTACGTGGCAACAAACTGAAGATTGCACAGCTTAAGCCAACTGACGTCATTGCCTTTGTAAGCACTCTTTCAGGGCCTAATACCCAGGTATTCAATGACGATTACTACTATTATGTTGTTTCTGCATATCTTGGTGGGAACACAGTTGCTGTGCCAACCTTACCAACAAGTGTCCGTGCCTCTGAATATGCTGCAAGATTTACTCCACAGAGCATTTCGGGAACTTCCTTTAATAGTGCCTATGCACCTGTTGTAAAGCCTTCTGTAAGCACAAGGGCTTCTATGGTTGAACCGGCTTCCGATACAATCACGGTTTTTGTCCGCGATTTTACATCCTCTTCTCCATATGATGCAGCTAATGATATCGAGCAAACAGGTATTATCGGCGCTTCAAGCACTCATGCTCTTGTATATCTGGAAGAAAGTCTGGCAACCTTTACCAGGGAAACCTGTGTCAGCATTGCCGAGGAATTTGATAAGACCTATGATTCTATAAAGACTAGATTTGGTGTTCTGACTCCTCCGGAAGGTAATGTGGACGCTCAGGATAGAATAGTAATATTCCTGACAGACAAGGTTGATAATAAGCCAGACAAGGCTGCTTACTTCGATTCAAGAGATAAAAATCTGCAGCAGGTAAATACCAATGGCACAGAAATAATATTTGCCAGCCCGAATAAATATGGGTCTGATCCGGAAGAATTTCATGCTGAATTATGCTATGCACTTCATCAGATGTTCTATTATAACCAGCGCTGGGATCCGGCAAAGGTAGCTTATTACGGAACAGACTGGCAGTCTGCGGGACTTTCCATGATGGCGCGTGAGGAATCTGGCAGAGGCTTTGTTAGCGGCAATAGATTAGATGTTCAGAGAGTTAAGTATTATCTTTCTAACCCGGAAAAGACAAGACTGGATTCATGGCCTGAAACATTAACAGATGGCAACTACGGAATGCAGTATCTGTTTGCGCAATATCTGTGTGACCGCTGCAAAGGCGATGATACCATCAAATTGCTTGAAAGTGGCCAGATTTCCAATGTTAAGAAGGGACTCGAAGACATTGAAATGAATATTCTTCCAGAGGCTAATCCTTCTTGCAGCGGACTTAGCGATTTCTTCAACGATTTCTGCATGGCCATGTATTGTGATGATCTTGGCTTGCCAAGTTCATTCTCAGGCTATAAGGAAAACAAATACAAATTCAATAGCCTGAATCTTCGTGCAGGTGGTGTAACCGGCTTGAGAGGCAAATCTCTTTCTGAAACACCTGTTAATAAGGTTGCTTACCAGATTCCTGGCTTCGGTTGCTCTGTTCTAGCATACAATGGCGGTAACTGGGGCGATTTGGAATTTGAAATCATTTCAAAGCCAGACGCTGGTATCTTTAAGACCTGGGTAATTTATTACTCTACAGAACAACTACAATACTAAATTAAAAAAGCCACGATAAATATCGTGGCTTTTTTAAACTGGGGTGGTTGGATTCGAACCAGCGAATGCCTGCTCCAAAGGCAGGTGCCTTACCGCTTGGCTACACCCCAATAATCACTAGGTGATTGTGCGATTGTATCATAATTAAGCCCAACAATCAAGAGGGCTTTTTTATGCTTGATTTTCAGGTGTGTGTTCTTTCTTAAGAAAATAATAGACACCTATAGCTGCAAATATGATTGCAAAAGGTATTGCTACGATATACGCAGTCTTAAGATTTTTGTTGCGTATTTCTGTAGCTTCCTTCTGTTTGTTGACCTTTTTCTGAAGCTTATATCGCAGATTTTCCAGCTTTTTACGCGCATTAGGATCTTTTATGTTTTTAATAACGGCTTCTAGCTTACGCAGATCGTTGTCGTTTAAAACAGCTTCGTTTTGATTCATTTGAAATACTCCTATACGTAAAAATTAGTTCTTGGCAGAAGTCTGGGCTTCTTCTGCAACATTAGTTCCAAGATACTGGTCAAGTTTCTTGACCTGCTGCATGTTCAGATTCATGGTTCTGAGCTTGCCAAGAAGTGTTCTGGCTTCACTCTGGCGACCCATCTGGATATAGCGGTCTGCTATATAGAACATGCTGTCCGGGTCTATGAATGGTGTGGCTAGTGCCTTGCGGTATTCTGTGAGGGCCTGACTATGCTGACCAGCAGCTAGATAGAGGTCACCGATTCTGACGTATGAGGTAGGACTTTGCTGGTCTGCGTTCTGAACATATCTATAGGATTCCATAGAAAGGTCGAACATTTTCATCTGCTTGTAAACATCGCCCTGAAGCAGGTAGAGATTGTTGTTGTCTGCCTGTTCGCTGATAGCGCCTTGAACAACAGCCAGGGCTTCGTTATTGAGACCTTCCTGAAGAAGTGCCTTGGTCATTGGTTCTATTGCGCGCGGGTCATTTTTGATGTTCTTGTTTGCATAGGTTGGAAAATCCTGGAACTGGTCCGGATAGCTGGTTCTTACCTGTTCAGTAATCTGGTTTGCCAGACTGTGCATACCAACTTCTGAATAGCTGTTTGCAAGGGCTCTCAAAGCGTGAATATTACGTGAATCAACCTTCAAAGCTTTCAGGAATATGGCTGCTGCTATGTTATTCTTTTGAGTGACAGTATAGATTTTGCCAAGATTCATCATAGCATTGAAGTTATTGGGTTCATTGGCTATTACCTGGCGGAACATCTTTTCAGCATTATTGAAATCGCCTCTTCTAGCACAATCAAGAGCTTCTTCATAGCCTACAGAAGGCATTTCACTGATTTCATAGCCGGCTACAGGAGCATCACCGTCAATAGTGATTACTCTGGCGTTAGCATCTTCTGCGCTTACAGATGGAATGCCACTATTGCGGATTGCAGCTGCCTGAAGTTCCGGGTCTTCTCCCAAAGCTCTCAATATTCTTGCTGCATATGGGTCTGCAATATTCAAGGTATCCTTGGAGGCGTTCCATATTTCTGCTGCTTTATCCTTGTTGCCGCTCTGGATGTAGTTGATACCGGCAAAATATCTGAATTTGTTGTTGAATGGCTGTTGTCTGATTGCAATGTTGTAGTAGTTGCTGGCTTCATCCAGTTTGCCCATTTCGCCCGCTAACTGACCAAGATAAAAGTTTGCATCAGCATTGTTTGGATTCTGCTGCAAAACGCTTTTCCATGTGTCTATGGCACTGTTGAAATCGCCCTTTCTTGCAAGAGCCTGACCACGTTCGTTCAACAGCGCATGTTTGTCTGCGTATGTGCCTTCAAGAGAGGAAAGGATTGATAATGCCTGGTCGCACTGGCCCTTCTGGCAGAGGCACTTGGCATAAAGGAACATACCTTCAGGAGAATTTGGAGTTTCAGCATTGAATTTTTCTATGGCCGGTATAGCTTCGTCGATTAATCCAAGCTTTTCGCATACTTCTGCTAATTTGTAATATGCGCCGGTCTGTTCTGGATAACGCTGTATGCAGGAGATAAGCAATTCCTTTTCTTCTGCGTAATTGCCGGATTTTTCGAGATATTTGATTCTTTCATTCATTGCTTCAAGTGAAAGATTCAATGTATCTGTCGGATTTACGATAATTACCGGCATGTCACCGTCAACGTTGTTTCTAACTGTTAATGCATCGTTGTTGGTAGAATCTATTGCCAGAGCCTGATTTGCGATTTCTGCTGCTGATGTAGTGTCACCCATTTTCTGAAGAAGTATTGCATAGGTAGCAAGACATTCAGCATTCTTGGGATTAGCGTTTACAAGCTTCTTTAAGAGCTTTTCTGCTTCCATGTATCTTTCATCGTCTATGTAGATTTTTGCCAGACAGAGTCTGAGATCTACGTCTTTTTTCAGCAGATTGGCGCCTTCAGTCAGAACTATTTCTGCATCTGA
Organism: Candidatus Avigastranaerophilus sp.; assembly: GCA_045599645.1. Classification (GTDB taxonomy): domain Bacteria; phylum Muiribacteriota; class Ozemobacteria; order Ozemobacterales; family Ozemobacteraceae; genus RUG334. Next base: position 34,961 of record JAZRWI010000019.1, on the reverse strand, counting down.
GGTATTGCCGGCAGACAGCATTTTCTGGGCTGCGGCAATATATATATCAGAAAGAGCTTCCTGGGTTCTTGTTGGTTCGTAATCTTTTTCCAACAGCTTTTTATAAAGTGAAATCGCGTCTGTATATTCGTTTTTGCTGGCAGCTTCCTGGGCAAGGGCTTCGAGGCTGCGATAGTATTCCCGTGAATAATTCAAGTTGTCTGGAACAAGTGAACTGGCTGTTTCTAAGCTTTTGCGGGCTTCCTTGTAATTCTTCTGGCCCATTAATGCTTGACCAAGTAGAAAATGAGCGCTTGCGTCATCAGGCTTTTCGGCTATTCGTTTTTTGGCAAGACCTTCAACAGAGGAATAATCCTTGTTTTCTAAGGCAGTACGAGCTTCAACAGCTTTATTCCAATTTGTATAGTCGCCGCCTTTGCTGGCTGAGCTTGGTTTGGAAACAGGAGAAACAGGGTTCTTGCTTCCGCCACAACCACTCAGCGAAGTGGATACTATTGATGCTGCTATCAGATATAGAAATAATTTTGGCAATTTTTTCATAACAACTTTTCCTTACATTCAGAACAATTCACTTATAGAACGTCTTTCAAAAACTCTCTTAATGGTTTCACCGATGAGAGGCGCTATCGAAAGAACCTTAATCTTACATTTTTCAGCCTTGTCCGGTGGTATCGGGACAGAATTTGTGGCAACAAGCTCTTTTATTGGTGATTTAATAATCTGGTCTGTTGCAGGTCTTGAAAGAAGTGCATGAGTGCAGCAGGCTGAAACAGAAAGAGCGCCATTTTCCATGAGGCTGTTGGCAACACTTGTTAAGGTGCCAGCGGTATCTACTATGTCATCCACGATGATACAATGCTTGCCACTGACTTCACCGACTACGTTCATTACAACAGCATTGTTGGCTTCGGGGCGGCGCTTATCTATGATTGCCATTGGCAGATTCAGGCGTCGGCCAAAGGAACGCGCGCGTAAAACTCCGCCTGTATCTGGTGATACTATGACGTGATTGGTGAGGTCGCGGTTCATGAAGTATTCTGCTAGACGTTTGCCTGCAGAAAGATGGTCTACAGGAATATCGAAGAAACCCTGTATTGCCGGGTCATGCATGTCTACTGTAATGATTCTGTCTGCTCCGGCACAGGTTATAAGGTTTGCTACCAGTTTAGCTGTGATTGGCTCACGTCCGATGCTTTTCTTTTCCTGTCTTGAATAGCCCAGATATGGGATAACGGCAGTTACACTTGCTGCAGATGCTCTTTTTATTGCGTCTATTGTGATCAGCAGGCGCATCAGATTTTCGTTTACCGGGTTGCAGGTTGGCTGGATGACAAAGGTATCGCAGCCTCTGACAGATTCATCGATTCTGACGTAAAGTTCACCGTCAGCAAAGGATGAGCGTGTCATTCTTCCCTGATGGACATCAAGGAATTTGCATACTTCACGGAACAACTGATCATTGCCGCCGCAGGAAAATATTTTAACTCTGGAGTGATTCATTTTAGTTGTCTATATGGCAGGTAAATGGTGCTACTTCGTGCTTTTGGGTGATGTTTGCGTTTTCTACATGGCAGAATTCCAATTCGCAGCCATCAGCAATTGTAGTATTGTTGATTCTTGCATTTGGACCGATTATGCAGTTCCTACCTATTTTTGTTTCGCCGTAAATCATACAGCCTGGTTCTATTGTTGTGTCTGGTTCGATAACAACCTTAGGACCAATGAAGGTCTGATTCGGGCAGGTAATTGTAACGCCGTTTTCCATGTGACGTGCAAGAATCTGCTTCTGAAGAATGGTGCTTACATCTGAAAGATGCTGGCGACTATTGATGCCGAGTGTTGATGATTCATCCTTTTCGATGCAGGCAATAACCTTTTTATTCTGTTTGGCTGCCATTTCAATAAGGTCTGTGATGTAGTATTCCTTCTGCTTGTTGTTTGGTTCAAGCTTGAATACGTTATCAAACAGGAACTTAGAGTCGAAAAGGTAAACACCGAGGTTGATTTCTTTTATCTTCAGTTCTTCTTCGGTGCAGTCCTTGGCTTCACGGATTGCTGCAACATTGCCGTCTTTACCGCGAAGAATGCGACCATATTTACCTGGTTCGGTAATCATGAGGGTCATCATGGTTATGGCTGGCTTCTGGGACTTGTGCATTTCAACCATCTTATTCAGGGTTTCAATAGAAATAAGTGGAGTATCGCCACAAACTACCAGCAAATCATTTGGACGGTCGGCTTCCTTGACATCTTTGGCATAGCACTGAACTGCGTGACCAGTTCCCAGCTGTTCTGTCTGTTCGGCATAAGCTAAGGGTTCCTTATAAAGACCCTTTAATGCTGCTTTTACAACATCGCTTTTGTATCCGGTTACAAGTATTGTTTTGTCGCAGCCAACTTCTTTTACTGCATCAATAACATAAGATACCATTGGGCGACCAAGAATTGGATGAACGACCTTTGGTAATTCAGATTTCATTCTGGTGCCTTTTCCGGCAGCAAGTATAAGTGCGTGAAGTTCAGATGACATGGGATAGACCTCATAATAGATTTTTAGCTATTATACACGGTTTTGCCCACTTTTTAAAGAAGAATTACATCACTGGTCTAAGTCTTATGGTAATATTGTTGCCGAAATTCATGTCTTTGCGAAGCTCGGTTGAATGGTAACCGTCTGCTGCAGCAAAAATATCTGCTATACTCTGGTTATCTGTGAGTTCTATTGAGAAGCAACCGTTTTTGTCAACAGCAGTAGCTTTTCTATTGGCTGAAACGTAAGCTGTTGTTACAGGCTTTGCATCAATACTGCTGATTATTCTGCCTGTAACTGTTATTCTGTTTGTCTGTTCTTTATTCAGGAACAAGTTGCTAAGCTCTGCAAATAATCCTTTTGGAGTCAGTTCGTTTGGTTGTTCCAGATCCTTAGGGAGATTTAGTGAATCATATTCGAAGGCAAACCCTGGGTCTTCGTTGTAAGACAGAAATCTGAAGAGCTTTTTGGCTGTTTCACATTCGGGCTTTATTGCTCTTATATGTTCTGTTGTCTTTTGCAGATAGGAAATAACCTCAAGATTGCGCATTGGGGTGTCCGGTCTGAAGGTATTGTTGTTGAAGCCATTCATTATCTTAAGGCTCAGCACCTTGCTTATTGAGGTCTTCTGATTCTTGGTCAGGTCTGAATAATCCGGCAGGGAAACATCTTCGGCGCTTATTGAAGCGTCGTTGAGTATGTTTTCCAATAGGATAGCCATTTCAAGCCTGTTCATATAAGGTGATTCTGTATTATATGTAAAGGCTGATAGAAATAGTGTTCCTATGCAGAGAAAAATGACAGTCGCTAATTTCTGGACTGTGTTTTTCGGTGCCAGCAGGGTCATTTCTTTGCTAACTTTTCTCCTTCCAGAAACCAGTTCTTGCCATCGCGGTAGAATTTCATGTTGGCCTTTTCGGCTATAGTGCAGAGAGCATCAAATGGGTCTTCTGACTGTAACTCAATTGTAAGATTTTCTGGTATGTTGCCGGCAAAATTAAGTTCCATGCCAGCCTGGGTTGCTATTTCTGATACAACAGCCTTGAATGGGGCATTTTCAAGACTTATGACAACCGGGGCATATTTCTTTTCCTGTGGATGAAGAAGAGTATTTTCTGGTTCACACGGCTTAAGAGAGGTTTCTCTTACTGCCAGCTTCAGGAACACCTTATTGCCAAGGTATTTTACTGAAGGCAGACAATCCGGGTTGAAGAAAAATTTTGCCCTAACCTTTTTGCTGTTCTTGGGTTTATTGGTCTTGAAAGCTTCTATGCTGTTATCTAAGGCGCTCATATAGGCCAGCTTAACATCGCGACCGGCAAAGGCTCTTGTCTTTAATTCGCTGGACATGATTGTTTTATCAAAGTCAAGAATAAGGCAGTTTTCTGAGCTTTTCAAAAATGGAACTGCTTTTGTTGGCTTTGAAAGATCTATTGAAATCAAGGTTTGATTTTCTGATTCTGATATATTTACATCCTTTATTTCTGAGAGGACGGGATATGCTCTGGTTACACGCCAGGAGATAGCAGAAAGCAGAATCATCAGATAAAACATATAGATGTATTTGTGCTTCATTTGTTTGTCCCTTTTCATTTTTTAATTAAATAATGAGCGTTCTAGAAAGTAAAAGCTCTGTATCCGGCTGGTATCAACAAGATCCGGAGTGTCTAGCCTTAAAATCCTGAGCTTGTTGTTCAGCTTGTCGAGTGAAACAGTATCCTTTGAGGAAAAATATGCTTCCACAGGAATTTCCTTGCTTATATACTTGGAGGCCTGCTTTAACGCATGATTCCATTCTGTGGCGGAAATACTTTCGTATGGCGCCAGTTCATGGTTTTTCCTGAAGCCTATGGCATTAATGCTTAACAGATTCCTGCAGACTTCATATACCGGGTGGTCGGTTGAAATATCAGAAAAGCTGCTTCTTGCAATACGTATTGTGTCTACGTTTGTATACATTTTGTAACCGCATAAAACAGAGGTTACAAGCAGACAGCAGGCACTGGCTATAACCATTTTAAAGGCTTTTTCTGCATTGGGCAGGAACCAGTTCTTTATATGGGATAAGGCTGAGGTGGGTTCCTGAATGGTAATGGCAGTGGTTTCTTCCGCGTCTTCCTGGAAAATAAAGGCTGTGGCTTCTGTTAGGGCTGTGCTTGGGGCTTCGATGGCTTCTTTGGAAATTGTATCGGTGGCTTCTTCTGGCTGAACAACACGTGCTGTGCCGCATTTGCCGCAGAATTTTGCTGCAGCAACCTTGTTTAATGCTCCACAATGGCTGCAATGCCATCCAGAGTTTGCTAAATTTTTTTCAGATAGTTTTTCCATATAAAGCCAGCCTTATAAAATTTATCGGCTTTTTATGGAAAAATATTAGATGTTAGTTGCTGAGTTCTTCGCGACTGATGCCTAAGTTGTGCATAGTACGATAAAAAGTGGCTTTATGAATACCAAGTATGCGAGAAGCTTCTGTAATGTTGCCACCGGCAAGCTTAAAAGCATCTATTAGAGCTTTCTTTGTGATTCCCTTGCCCTTGTTAGGCATTAATATTGTCGGATTAGCTGCGCTACCGTTCCCTTGTGAGTCATGGCCAAGAAGAATTGGCTGCCTGTTGGGAGTAATGATTACGTTTTGATATTCCTGATCTCGGGCATATTGAGCAGCTATCTGGCGTTCCTTGAACCAGTCTGCCAATGAACGCAGACCGATAACGTCTGTCTGGTTTTCTGCAAACAGGCGTTCTATAAGATTACGCAATTCTCTGACGTTACCGGGCCAACGATACTGTGAAAGCAGATGAATTGCTTCCTTGGTAAGGCAGGCTACGTTGCGGTTATATTTCTTGTTGAGCTGAGAAATAAAATGATTAATCAGTGGCTCAATGTCGTCAATGCGTTCACGCAAAGGAGCTACATGGATATGAAGCGCATTCAGGCGGTAAAATAAATCCGGTCTGAAGGTACCGTCCATGGATTCCTTTTCCAGATTATGGTTAGTAGCAGCTATAACTCTTACGTCAACCTTTACGGATGCTTCAGAACCAACTCTTTCTATTGTTGAGGTTTCTAAGGCTCTCAAAAGCTTTGCCTGGGAAAGCGGTGGCAGATCGCCCAATTCATCAAGAAACAGTGTTCCGCCGTTAGCTCGTTCGAATCGGCCCTTGTGAGATTTTATGGCTCCGGTGAAAGAACCCTTTTCATGCCCAAAAAGTTCACTTTCAAACAAAGTATCGGTTATGGCAGAGCAGTTCATTGTGATGAAAGGCCCTTTGGCTCTTGGGCTTAGTTTATGGATAGACGCAGCAATACCTTCCTTGCCTGCCCCTGTTTCGCCAGTTATTAATACCGGCGCATCAGAGGAAGCATACATGCTAACCTTGTGAAATACCTGATGCATTGCTTCTGAAACACCAACAATATCAAAAAACTCTGACTTATCATGTATTGTTGGTGGTGGCAGCAAAAGCATGCTGTTGTTTTTAGTTGTGACGTTTTCCATAACGACGTGAATAATACAATCAATTTACTAATTTTTCAAATTATTCGTTCAATTTTCCTAAACTATTGCCGAATAAGTGGGCAATGATGAAAACCTTTAAGAGAAAACTTATATTGATTGCTTTGCTAGCCGCTGCAATAGGCGGTTCTGGCTATTCCTGCTTCGCTCACGAAGTGAAGGAACCTACAACCTTTGAAGGCAATCTTGATATTAAAGCTTTTGTTGAAAGCACTCGCAAGGATTATTTCGATACTGTTTATTCTTACGATAGCCCTATTCCTAAATACGAAAAGAAAGAATACGACAAGAGCTTTTATGGTTTGGACAGTGATTTAAGCTTTACATTAAAAACAGATCTGAATGATGTAAGCTTTCTTGATTTGAAGGAAGACCTTTATGTAAGACATTACAATAAGGAAGACCCAATGAGTCTTGATTATTCTTCCAATAAGAACAATGAAATAGACCATAATCTGAAGCTTACTTACGGTCTGTGCGCCGGAACCTATGACTATATCCAGCTTAGTTATATCAATAACATCAATGATGGTGGCGATTTTGACAGTTTGAATTACAGGTCTAATAAAGGGCGCGCTTTCATCATGCATGACTTCGATGAAAGAACATGTGTGGCTTTTACAGGCAGTTATGAAGAACGCGAATATGATTCAGACAAAGTCCTGAATTATAAGGAAGGCCGCTTCGGTATCGAGGTTTCTTCCCTTCTGCCTGGCAAATATGAATATGTTCAGGTTCCAAATTCTATCAGAGGTGAAAAGGAAACCTTCATGAGGATTCCTGGCGCCATGGCTGCTAGAAATGCCATCAACTATTATACTGATTACAGAAAGAATCCGCGTGACGACGACCCTACTGCTAAGTATGTCTGCAATCAGACCCGTGGTGAGCTTTACGTCAGAGGCTTTGGGGAAGTAGCCCAGCGCGACCGTGTCAATCTTAAAAATGACTGCGACGAAATTGTCGGTGGCTTTGAAACTATTTACAAGGCTGAAGACAATATGAGATTCAGGCTTAATGAAGTTTATACAAAACAGGATTTTAAGCACGAATCCAATATAAATAACCTTCATGATGGCCATTCCAATTATATTGGAATAAGTGTTGACTACGATTGCACTAAGAATTTCTCACAGTCTTTAACCTATAGTAATGAAATTTATGGCTATGACAAAGCTAAGGATGAAGACAACAAGGCTAATTCTGTAAGCTATGAAAGCTTTTACTGCGGTAAGCGTTACAGAACTGGTTTTGTTATTGGGGCCGTATTCAGAAAATTTGATAGTCCGAAAGACTTAAAGCCTGATGAAACAGAAAGACGTGTAGCTTTCTCTTATGACTATGACATAATGGATATGCTGACGTTTAAGCTGAAGGCTGAATATGCTGATTTGGATTATCATGAATTTGAAGATGACATATTCTCCAATTATAAACGTAAAACATGGAGAATAGCTTTGGAAAAAGGCTTTACGAAGTCGTTCTCTTGTGAAGTGGCATACCAGAACAATAAGGAAGACCACGATGTTCACACTCAGAATGATATAGAGGAAAAATCTGTAGGTATAAGCCTTATTGGTAGATTTTAAAAAATCAACCGGTCTGTGATGGCCGGTTGTTTCATTTTAGATGTTTTATGTTTTCGCTGATGTTAAATTTGTAAAAAATTTTTTCTATATTTTTGTAATTATGGTTATTGCAAAAACAAATTTGTACACAAAATACTAGTAATAAAAAAAATGTTGTGATAGAATAGTGGCTATTATGGTGGCATTAGCTTTTATTGGTTCAATTCAACACGAAATCGCCAAAGAGGCGGTTCGTAGGTTGGTTGACACTATAAAAACTGAGGCTGCGTGTGATTGCTTAGTCGTTTGTAATGCAAACGGCTTATTTGCAACTGCATCAAAGCTTGATGAACAGTTAGAAATGCTCTTTGATAGTGGAATCGATTTAATCATGGTCGGAGAACAGGCTATCAGCAGAAACTGCTGTCGTTCAGTCTTTGCAAAAGCTGAATGGCCAGTGATAAAAGCACTGAATCTGCCTGGTTCCAGTGAAAAAAATAGTGTTAAAGACATACAACAGGGTGGCGAAAACTTCTGTTTTGTCAGCACTGTTGACGGGAGCGGAAAGGTTCCTGTCGAACATTCTTACATAAAACTGGATGAATTGCTCAAAAACAAGGAAGACAATTCAATACTTGTTATAAATGAGAATGGCACTGATTACAGATATTTGCAGGCTTTGGCCTATAGGTATTCAAAGCGAAAAAATACTGTGCTGATGTTTGGTTCAGGAAATGCTCTGGCAACAGCCCCTGGCTTGTTGAATGGCAGTAATTGCCTGCTTCAATGCGATATAGGTGCTGTGGTCACTGAAAACACTGTTTATGGCATAGACCCGGAACAGTGGTGGATTAAAAACATTGAAAGAAGACCTCTTACATTGCTGCCGAAATGGGGAGCAATACATTGTGATTACACAATCACATGGGTAAACAACGGAAAAATCGAAAGGTTTGCCGCTAAGTCCATGCGAATATGATTGAATCGAAGCATTATTAAAAATATTGAAGGAGTTCCTTAGTGTCCGAAGAATTGTCTATAAAGCATCAGAGTCTGATATATAAGGCTCAGAAGCGCATTCTTGCCAGCGGCAAGGATGTTAAAGCTATTCTTGAGATTTTAGGTAATCTCTCCTTCGATTTATTCGAAAAAGAAGGCTTTGCAGTATTGTTCTATGACTATGCTGCTCAGACTACCAGAGCCCGCTATAATAAGGGTTTCTCTGAAGAAGTCCTGAATGCCCGTTCCGAAGCGTTCACAAAGCTTAAACTAGAAAAGAAGCCCATTACTCGCGAAGTAGTAACTGACGAAACTAATGGTGAAAAACTGCACCTTATTCCTGTTGGAGACACTGACGATATGTATGGTCAGATTGTTCTCGCAGAAGGAAATAATGCAGACGACCTTCTTCTTAAAGAATTTGAAGAACTGTCTACAACAGCTCTTGGCACCTTCCTAGGTGTCGAACTTGTTCAGCTTCATTTAGAAGAAATGGCTGCACTTCTCGAAGTAAGCCATGTTGTAAGTTCAACTCTTGATTTAAAAGAATTGCTTACAAAGATTATGAAGACCGCAACAAAGGTTATGCGCTGCGAAACCTCTACTGTTTACCTGGTAGATGAAGCCACCAATGAACTTTATTTCAGTATTGTTCAGGGTGATGCCAAGGTTGGCGCAAAGCTCAAAGAAATCCGTCTTCCAATGGGAACTGGTCTGGCTGGCTGGTGTGCTCAGAATAACGCACCTGTTATGGTTCCGGATACCGACAAAGACCCACGTTTCTTCAAGGGCGCTGACAAGAAATCAGGCTTTGTAACACGTTCAATGATTTGTGTTCCAATGTGCCTTAAGGAAAAGGTTATTGGTGTTTTGCAGGTTCTTAACAGAACTGGTGAAATCCCATTCAATGATCATGACCTTGAAACCTTGAAGGCTGTTGCTACACAGGCAGTATCGGCTATTGAAAACGCCAGACTCTACGCAAATATCCAGAAGGTTTACCTTTCTACAATCGAAGTTCTGGCAACAGCAATCGACGCAAAAGACCCATACACAAGAGGTCACTCACGCCGCGTTACTCTTTACTCTGTCGCAATTGCAGAACAGCTTGGTTTACCTGCCAAGGAAGTCGAAAGTATCAAATATGCAGGCTTGCTGCATGACGTTGGTAAAATCGGTATTTCCGATAGCATTATTCGTAAGCCGGGTCGTCTCACAGATGAAGAATATGGTATCATTAAGACTCACCCGTCTATTGGTGCCAGAATATTAAGACCGGTTGAATTTCTGGCCGACAAGGTTCCCGGAGTTCTGCATCACCACGAATATTATGATGGCCGCGGTTATCCAGACCATCTGACCGGTGAAAATATTCCATTAGCTGGTCGTATTATTTGTGTTGCAGACTGTTTCGACGCTATGACAACAAACCGCCCATACCGCAAAGGCTTGAGCGTAAATACTGTTGTGGCAGAATTGAAGAAGCTCTCTGGAAAACAGTTTGACCCGGTCTGTGTCGAAGCTTTCCTGAATTGCTTTGATGCTAAGATAGCTCAATACTTTGAACCAATTGAAGGCACCGATGATATGGCCCTCAAGCCAGATGAAATGGGTGCGGAAGAAGAAGCTGTTCCAACTCAGAACAAGGATACACAGCCATTCCCACCAATCAACTGCGATGAAGACAAGAAGAATAAACCATCTTCTCAGCCATATCCTCCGATTAACTGTGACGAAGACAAGAAGAATAAACCATCTTCTCAGCCATATCCTCCGATTAACTGTGATGAAGACAAGAAAGACAAACCGTCTTCTCAGCCATTCCCACCAATTAATTGCGACGAAGATAAGAAAAAGTAATAGAGATTAAAAAAAAGCACCGTTCAAATCGAACGGTGTTTTTTTTATGCTGTAAATATTTATTTGTAGAAGCTTAATGGGCTATGGTTACCTGAATGAGTTCCTCTACATCCTTACGCATTGTTCCACACTTGCCCCAGGCTTTAATTCTGATGTAGTCTTGTGTGTAGCCCGTGTCTTCGGAAGAAACAAGATCGAAGCTGTCTACTGCAAAGGTTATGGTAGCGACTAGCTTAGGGTCGTTTACTATACAGAAGGAATTCATTGCTGATTTTATTGGTGCAATAGCTTCTGATTCAGAGTTTAAATCAGACAGCCATACCTGCTTGGCTTGTGCAAGATTCGGGTCGTTTATGCGGCTAATGCGCTGCTGTATTTCCATTTCCTGAATCTTGTAATATTCAGAAGGAAGGGCACGATATTTGTAGGTTGCAAGTTGAATAGCAGCGTTGGCAGCCATCAAGGCCTTAGTGGTTTCGTAGTGGAACGTCTGGGTTGCTTTCTTGGTTTTGCTGTTGTAGGCCAGAACAGAGAGCATAGTTACAATGGCAGTGCAGAGCAGCATTACACTTACTAGGGCGACACCGCGTTTATTCAATTTTCTGAATTTAGTATTGCTCATTTGACCATGTCCGTTCTGAAAGAGGATATTCTTATTGGAAATGCATTTCCAAATGCTACTTCTACATTGAATATATACATATCATCAAAGCATTCATAGCGTTCCGTTGTTGGGGTTCCATCTTCGCCGACAGCGAAATAGTTTAGGCCCATGGCATTATCATGTGGCGCACTGATGACCTGTGCCTGATATATTCTTTGCGCTTCAACCTTTATCTTGTATTCAACGCGGTTGATTTTCAATTTTTCACTTTCTACGGTGCTTGTAGTTCCGGTGAAGCCATATTTGCTGGGGTCGCTTTCCAGACCTTTTTTGAAATACAGCTTTCCGTTATAGGAACCGTCTGGTGTTTGGATATCCAAAGAAAGCGGGGCCACTGTAATTGTCTCATCTATGAACATTTCAAATGAAACGGAATTTAGTAGATTGACAGTGGCCTCTGCTATTTTTAATGCCATTTCCTGTTCCATCTGCCTTGTTGAAGAGCCGTAGTAGCTTGAGAAAGTTCCTACGGCAGGCAGTATGGCTAATGCAAGGATTAGCATAGCAATAAGAATTTCAACCAGGGATACGCCTGATTTTCTATTCTTAAGTTTTCTATTAGTGCTGGTCATGCTTTCTTTGTAATGTTCTTATGTCGGCGTTTTCATTCAATACGCTGAAATAAAGCTTTATTGTTCTTTCGTTATCAGCGTGGTCACGAACCTTTATTGTGATATACGGGAACTTGTTGTTGATAAGGTCATCTTCGCCATTGATGGTAACCTTTGCTGTTGGTTCCCTGAATACAACCTGATATTCATTGATGGACTTGCTCTGGTTGAATGACAAGACTTTGTTGTCTACCGGCGGATACTGGTTTGGTATGTTAAGCACTACTTCACCAGTCTTGATGCCGGTTGGAACAGCGATAACCCTGTTGTCTTCCGGATTTAAGGTCGGGAAGGTTGATGGGATATTGCTCCATTTAACGCTGTCGTCAGTCCAGATTTCCAGCTTGTATTCAACGTCTTCCTGGATTCTTATATTTGGATTTACTGTGCTGTCTATGAAGGCTACACAGTTTTTCCAGGTGCCGTTTCTCATGCCTGCTTCACCGTCTGAATTGATGGTTTCGGCATTACCATTATTGTCTGTGTCAGAATGTTCATGGTCTTCAAGTCTGAAGGTTTTGTTAATCAAGCTATTATCATCACCGAGAAGCTGGGACATAACTGATTTGTCTGTATTGTTGGCCCATTCAGAGGCTTCAAGATTTAAAAGCTTATAATAAGGCTGACTGCCTGAAGACTTGAGTGAAAGATAGTTACAATCCGAAGATACGGAGCTTACAAAAGCATTGTAATCCTGCTGGTTTGTACCGTTCTTTCCATAATAATCAGGACTGTTTCTGACTACAAGCTCACCTGCGGGCATGCATGGCGGGAAGAATATAGATTTGCCGTCTTTGGTTGAAGTGAGCTTAATAAGAATATTAGGCAGGTCATTGTCTGTGATTCTTATAAGACCTTCCTGGTTCTTGATACGGCTTTCGCCATTTACGTTAGTAATCGAAAGGCTGCTTCCGCCGGCTGGGCTGTGTGGCCAAGGTTTGGCCGCTGTTACGCTTTCACCGAGATTACCACCGTTTGGAAGACCATAGCATTCTGCCGGAGTATCTTCTACAATACTTGCGCAGCCTGGATTCAGATTGCCGCCGGCTATTGTATCTTCACCGTTGTTGTGGGTAGTTGCAGTGTCTTCTGCAAATACGGTATAGCGCATATAGCCATAATTTGTATTTGGCATAAAGGTAGCGCAAAGCTTACCGGATTTTGGATCACCGCTGAGGCCGATGCTTTCTACGCCAGTATCATTATCCCACTGTTCAGTCATTTCGTTAGTCCAGTTGCTGCCACTTGTTGGAACAAAGTCGATTTTGCCAAGTGACATTTTGGCCAGACATGTGTCTGAACGGTTTTCTGTGATTTGTATGCTATTGCAGTTATACCAGTCACCGGTTGTGACTTTTTCACTATCTTCACCGATAGTTGGGAACCTTTTGTTAGCATTTCCTGTGCTGTCGGTATAGTCTACGCAGTCCATAACCCACGGAGGAGTTCTGTCGTTGAAATTAATCTGGGCATAGATACCGCTGCTTTTGCCGTCTATATTAGGCGCTTCCTCTAATGCAGCATAGCCAAGAGCAGTGTCTTTGAAGTTGCTGTAAATATTGTTTGGACCGTAGCGGTGGTTTATCTTTTCGACTTCCTTTGATCTACCGGTTCTTGGGTCGGATACTGTTTCTGTTGTCGTTGGACAGTTGCAGAACTGAGTTGCAGACCTGCAGGAAAGGGCATCAGGTGGGTAGTTTACATTACCTGTAACATATTCATAGCCACCTTCCATACAGTAATAATAGCGCTGGCTTCTTGGATTGTTGGACTGTCCCTGTGGATATTCGTGAGGGAAGCTTAGACTGGTTCCACCGGTGAAAGCCTGACCTATTGCGTGTGGAACCCATACGCCATTCTGTTCAAAGCCGAAGTCCAGGTAGAATTTTGCTGTAATAAGGCTTACTGCGTCTGGATATTCATCAGAGCAGAGGGCATTCGGATACATCTTAGTAAACCAGCCTTGAGCGGTTGAGGCACTGACATAGCCGCCAGGAATGGCTGCTTTGGAGAAAACAGTTATACCGTTTGCGTTTTTTACTCTGGGGTTGAATCTTATACCACTTACGTCTTCGTAGGTGCTTATCATACGGCCATCACCTACATCGAAGACGGCAACGCTCTTCAAAAAGCTTGGGTCAATCTGGGCATGAAGGGCTGATAACCCGTTAAAACCGAAAATAGCTAGGGCTAATAATAAACAACTTTTTTTCATAACATCCCCTCCCATGCTATTAATTTTACTAGATTTGAACGGGTTAGGCAATACCTATTTAAGTCGTTAGTCGGAAGTCGAAAGCCAGCTATCGGCTGCCGGCTGTCAGCTTACGCCTGAGAGTAGTGCTTTATAGCGGTGGATGTATAAGTGTGATTCTATATGCTTTTAGCTTTTGGCCGAGAAAACAGACCAAACCTCCCTTAGTCCCTCTTCTCTTTAAGGAGGCTGTCCCAAAACTAGAAATTTGTAAAAATCCCGATGTGCAGTAGATTCCTAAAAACCTCCCTTTTCAAGGGAGGGCAGGGAGGGTTTTGATTCTAGAAGGAACTTGTTTTGAATGCATAAAATCGAGTATTCAGACAGTCTCTTTTTAAGGGAGGGCAGGGAGGGTTTTGATTCTAGAAGGAACTTGTTTTGAATGCATAAAATCGAGTTCTTAGACAGTCTCCTCTTTAAGGAGGCTGTCCCAAAACTAGAAATTTGTAAGAATCCCGATATACAGTAGACTCCTAAAAACCTCCCTTTTTAAGGGAGGGCAGGGAGGGTTTTGATTTTAGAAGAAACTTGTTTTGAATGCATAAAATCGAGTTTTTAGACAGCCTCTAAGAAGAAGGGTAAAAAACAACAAAAAATTCTCCATTATCCATTTTCAATTCTCAATTTAGGTATTGGCAGCGAGTCGGATTGGCAAAGCAGAAACACCCTAAAATCGTCAGCTAAACAATCAATTATGCATTATGCATTATGCATTATGAATTATGCATTATGAATTATGAATTATGAATTATGCATTATGCATTATGCATTATGAATTATGCATTATGAATTATGCATTATGAATTATGAATTATGCATTATGAATTAAGTTATGGCACTAACCCTGTCGAAGCAGCAGAAACTTATGCATATTGTCTACAGTCCCGGCAGTTTGATGCTTTTTCAACTGATGCTGACTAATAGCTTATGGGCCATGCTTTCGAGAGAGTCGTTATCCGGAATTTCATAGCGGTTGAGCAGATGGTTTTCTATTTTCTTCAAAAACCATGGACGCCATGGATTGTCCGGCTGGTCATCAAGTATAGTCAGAGTGCACTGCTCAAAATCATAATCATATGCAGTCTGTTGTAAAATTCGACCTGTAAGACCATGAAAATAATGACCACGGGCTCTGAGATTCCTGTCTGTAATTGAAAATTTGAAAAATCTCTGGGCTTTAAGTATTTCGTTGTTATCCATCAGGGCTAAGCCTGTCAGATAGTTCAACCAAGGGTAGTTCAAATCTCTGGCTATATCTACAAGGTCTTTAAGACATTTATCGATATTGCCGCTTATAATGCAGAAAATGCATTTCATTGTCTTAAACAGATAAGCAAACGAAAACTTCATGAAAAGGTTTTCGCCTATTTGCCATGTATATGCAAAGGCTACCGGCAAGCCAACAAAAAGAAGGACCAATATAAGCATATTGAGCCAGAAATAAGCGCGGAAATAATTAGTAAAAAGGAACCCAAAGGGTTTTGTGTATTCTTTCTGGTTTTTATCGTAAGCAAATCCCAGTGCCCAAAGATTATTGCCTGCGCCAGAGCATGCTTCTGAAAGCAGCGGGAAGGCAATCTCACGGTTCTTGGTGCGATTGTAATAGGTCATGTAATCAATTCTTGCACTGGTATATTGCCCTAAAGCCATATAAGCCTTTGCGCGCATGAGATAATACTGATTCTGGTTGGGGTCCTTCTGTAGAAGCTCTGTTACTGTTTGTATAACAAGCTCCATTGATTGGCCCTTCATAGACTTTTCTGCTTTTTCAATCATCCGGGAAAGCTCAAGAACACGTTCTACTTCGTCCTTTAATTCAAGGGCCAGACGATGATTAGGTTCTCTGTTGAGAATTTCATTCAGCATTTGAAGAGCTTTTTCATATTGGCCGTTATTGAAAAATGCAAAGGCCCTCTGATAGTATGAAACAGAAGAGTAAGCTCCCAGGTCGTAGCTTGTGCCACCGCTTGAGGTTTGTATGACAATACCCTGCTTACGATATTCGTTAAGCTGTTTGTTTATTTTTTCGATTTCCTGAAGCTGTGTGTTTGCTTCTGGGTTATCTGGCTGGAAAACAAGAACTTCACGATATAATTGCTGTGCTTTTGGAATATCTTTTTCCTGCATAGCAAAGAAGGCTTGTTTTATGAGTTCTTCGATGTGCAGATTAATCTGTTCCGTAAGCGATAATTCAAAGGTCTGAATTTCGGTCGCATCAGGATCAAGATTCCTTGCCTGTTTAAGGTAGCTTTCCGCTGCTTTAAGATTACCGGCAGTCATCTGGACGCGGGCTTTACGTAAAAACTCATTGGCCTGGGCATTTATGGCAAATGCAGGAGTAACTGCCAACGCCAGCAGCATAAAAAGTGTTGTAATTTTTTTCAAACCAACGAAATTGCTCATAGCTTAAATATATACTATAAACTTAATTTTTAAAGAGTTTTTTATAAAAAATTTATTCTATATTTTACAGAATTTTATTATTGGCGCGGAGTAAATCTTTTACAAATCAGCTTTTGTTAGTCAAAAAAAGGCAAATTATTTGTTATGGGAAATTTGTCTTCCTGCACAGGTTGAGAATCCTGTTCCGGTTGGTCTTTTTCCAATCTGGAAGATGCTGTAGAAACGGCTGCGGCTGAAATGTCACAGCCAAAGTAATGACGATTTAACATTTTGGCGGCCACAAGAGTTGTTCCACTGCCAAAGCAGAAGTCACCAACAAGGTCACCTTCATTGCTTAAGCCTTCTATAATACGTTTCAACAATGCTAAAGGCTTCTGTGTCGGGTAGCCGACACGTTCTGGTGACATGGGGTTTATTATCGGTATGTCCCAGACGTCATCACAAGGTGTTCCCAGCGGATTAGGCATGTATTTTTTCCCAGCAGCGGAGACGATACCGCCTTTTGCGTAACCAGAGGTTTCTTTATATGGCACTCTGACTGCATCTAAGTTGTACACGGGTTTTCCACTTTTTCCACATTTAGCATACCAGAGCAGTGTGTCATGTTTGCATGAGAATCTGCTCTTAGAGCGGCCACCACCGGTGTAATGCCAAATGATTTCATTCATGAAGCCTTGGCGGCCAAAGATTTCGTCAAGCATTACACGGGCGTAATGAGAAGCACGCCAGTCCAGATGCAGAACAAGGCTGCCATTTTCGCAAAGCAGCGGATACAATACTTCAAGGCGTTGGCGAAGCCAGGGAAGATAGCTGTCAAAATCGCCTTCCCATCTGTCGTCGTAAACAAGACCTTCCTTTGTGCCAACCTGTTCTTTTCCGGTCAAAAAAGGAGGATCTATGTATATAAGCCTGAATGAGCCCTTTTCTAATCCAGGGGCCACTTCAAGCATATCACCTTGAATGATTTTGTCGATATTCATTGTTGTTACTGCTTTCTAGCTTTCTGGTATTACCTAATTCATAATGCATAATTCATAATTGAATGTTTTGGATTTCTGCTGCTTATCGTGTGTTGGTAGCCAAGTTTCGAAGCTTAGTGGTGCTGACTAATGCATAATTGAGCTTTTGGATTTTGTCTGCTTAGCGGTTGTTGGTTGCTCAACCCTCCTTTGTAAGGAGGGACTAAGGGAGGTTTCAGCAAACAATCGAAACTTGGCACAAAATTAGTTTAAGCAATCGAAACTAAGACTAACATTTGCTAAGCTTCGTATCTTGGCAGAAGGCAACTTAAAGCAGCACTCAGACCAACACAATCAATTATGTATTATGCATTATGAATTAGATTAGGCTGCTAACAATCGTTAAGTATGACACACCCGGGATGTGGTAGAGAAATGATGGGCTAAAATCAAATTCTCTGCCGAGTTTTTAACTTAGCAGAGAACTTAATTTCAAATCGGGTTACCCCTAAAAGCGCCTTAGCACTTCCCTGTGGGCTTCCCTCTCAGCGTAGCGCCCTTTCAGGCGCAATCGCCATAATCAGCAAGTCCCGATTCTCTTGGCGATGTAGTCTTTGAGTTCATCGATTGCTACGCGTTCCTGAGCCATGGTGTCACGGTCACGAACTGTAACAGTATTGTTTTCAAGGGTATCGAAGTCTACTGTTACGCAGAATGGAGTACCAACTTCATCCTGGCGGCGATAGAGCTTACCAATTCCGGCTGTATCATCATAAACAGTTCTGAAGCCGCTTCCCATAAGAATGTTTTTAATCTTATGAGCAGTAGCCTTGATGTCTTCATTATTCTTCTTGAGAGGAAGAACAGCAACCTTGATTGGTGCCAGTGCCGGGTGAAGCTTAAGAACAACGCGTGTATCGCCTTCCTTGACTTCTTCTTCACAGTAAGCATCCATCATGAATGCCAATGTTGCACGGTCAACACCGCAAGAAGGTTCAATTACATAAGGAATAAGATGCTGATTTGTCTTTGGATCAAAGTAAGTCAGCTTGTTGGTAGCGTCTGTGTTCGGGAATTCGCGACCGTCTGAGAGAACAAGCTTGCCGCCCTTAGTGTGGCACTTAAGGTCGAAGTCAGTGCGGTTTGCAACGCCTTCAACTTCGTCGAACTGCTTTTCTTCTTCTGGTCTGTCTGGGAAGAAGCGGTAGTGAATGTCTACTGTTGCTTTTGCGTAGTGAGCAAGTTCTTCCTTCTTCTGGTTGTAAAGTCTGATATTTTCAGGCTTGATACCATATCTGATATACCAGTTCTTGCGAGATTCAACCCACTTCTGATGGCATTCTTCGTCTTCGCCTGGCATTACGAAATATTCTATTTCCATCTGTTCGAATTCGCGAACTCTGAAAATGAAGTTCTTTGGAGTGATTTCGTTTCTGAAGGACTTGCCAATCTGGGCAATACCGAATGGGAGCTTGCGGTTGGTAGAATCAAGAACATTCTTGAAATTTACGAAGATACCCTGAGCAGTTTCTGGTCTCAGATAAGCTACGTTGTTTTCGTCAGCAACTGGGCCATAAGTGGTTTTGAACATCAGGTTGAATGGACGTGGTTCAGTAAGGTCGTGAGTTCCGCCTTCAGAACATTTTTCGTTAGCATCTACCTGGTCTGCTCTGAATCTCTTTTTGCACTTGCGGCAGTCTACCATTGGGTCAGAGAAGGTTGCTTCGTGACCAGAATATTTAAGAACGAGACGGTTAAGAAGGATTGAACTGTCAAGGCCTTCCATGTCATCGCGTTCATATACGTTATAGCGCCACCATGCACGTTTTACGTTGTTCTTTAATTCAACGCCTAATGGACCGTAGTCCCAGGTGCCCTGAAGTCCGCCATATTGTTCGCTGCCTTGGAAAATAAAGCCGCGTCTTTTGCACAAAGAAATGATTTTTTCAAGATCTACCATTTTCTTCTCCGTTGCCAATTAATAATTTTAGATTGCAAAATTATAAGCGTTTATAGCGTAAAAAGCAAAAACTTCTTCACAAATTTGATAAATTAATTATAATTAAAAATATGAACTGGAATAATCGTCTAAAACTAATCGTTTTGTTTATTTTCGTTGCTGCTATTGCAGCACCAATTTTTGCTGTGGATACTGAAGCTCAGAAACAGCTGAGAGAAGCTATTTATGATACTTACGGTATCACCGTGTATGACTATGCCGAATCTGGCGGTTCAACCTTCGATGAAAGACATTTAAAGGCTATGATCGAAGTATTCAGAGACATGCCACCGGCATTTACTGCCTGCACAAAAATGGTCTTCATGGACCCGGGCAACGACCAGTTCGAAATTAAGTATAACGGTTATAACGATGAAGCAGGTATTATCCAGCTGGGTTATGCCTACAAAAATCCTTCCCCAATATTCAGAAGAAAATTCAAGGAAATTTACAATGCAGATCCTACAGCAGACGATTTCCTGTTGAATTTCAAGACCATGCTTGTAAGAGGCATGGCCTACTGCTTTATTCAGGAAAATACTGATGCCTGGGGAAAAAGTGAACTGATGGAAAAATATCAGAGCGTTTATGCTGGTGATACTAAATTTAATCCTCAGATATATGCTTTGGGCGACGAAAACTACATGGTTGTAGCTCCTGGCAAAAGCCATCTCTGGACAGACCTTGCTTTTGCTGTTGCTCAGTATTGCACCAATGCCTCTGGTTTGAAGAAAGACCACTTATCACGTTATAACTTCGTTAAGGAATATGTCTTTGGCGGTTGTGGCGTAGATGGCTGGGCTAACAAATGGCTCGATGGAACAGGCGAAACCAAGGGCGGTGACGGTCATACCGGAAGCTATGTAGATACTGGCACCAAAACCTCGACCAGCACTTCTACCAGCACAAGCACTTCAACAAATACAAATACTTCTACTAGCACGTCTACCAATACTTCAACTTCAACCAACACCTCAACTTCGACAAGCACATCTACAAACACTTCAACCTCTACTAATACTGATACAAGTTCTAGCACAAGTACTTCTACAGACACATCAACTAATACAAATACCGATACTTCTACCGGCACAGATATTCCTCCAGGAGTTGTTCCAATAGAAGACAGAACTGATATTCCGACTATTCCTTCATCTGGTGATTATTACCCGGTTGTTTCAAAGGTTGATATAGGTTCAGCTTCTTCCTACCTTAACGAAAATCCGGAATGGCTTGATATGCCGGAAGGAATGAAAAAAGCCATAAAGGAAATATTCGATACTTTGCCGAAATATTTCACAACCTGCACTAAGGGTATCAGCTATATGGCGACTACAGATACCGCAGACGCCTTCTCTTCTGAAAGCTACATTTTCGTAACAAATAATTCCTGGTATGGTCCGTCTTACGACACAATGACAGATGAGCTCAGGGCTAAACGCTTCAAGCAGATTCTTGTTCGGGAAATGACAAAAACCTTCCTCTACTATCACGGAAGCAAGATTACGAGATGGAGAGCTACTTTTGGTGCAGAAATCAGTGATGAAGATGCAAAAACTGATATTGTAGAATCAACAGTTTTGTATTACACTGACAGCGATTATTTGAATAAGCTTCATGCTTTGAAATGGAGCTTTATCAAGAATAATATATATTCCGACGGAAAATAACAGGAGATTGAACCTTGAAATTAGCATCTAATCAGCGCAAATTCCTCGAAGCCATGGCTAACCAGATGGACCCAATCGTCAGAGTTGGCAAAAATGGCCTCGAAGCAAAGATAATAAGCAGCATTTCTGAAGCACTTAATTCCCACGAATTAATCAAGATTAAGATTCTTGATTCTTCCCCAAATGATGCAGATGAAGTAGCAGAAGAAGCTATAAAAGCAACAAAGGCAATACTTGTTCGCATTATTGGTCGTGTAATTATTCTTTACAAGCCATTTGAAGACAAGCCAAAGAAAATAGAACTGCCGAAGTAAAGCTTGAAAGCTGAAAAGTTAGTATAGTAATGCAGAATAAGTCAAAAACTATTATTGCTGCCATGAGTGGCGGTGTTGATTCTTCTGTAGCTGCAGCTCTCTATAAGGAAAAAGGCTATAACGTTATCGGTGTAACCCTTCATATGAAGGACAAAGACGATGAACGCGAAGAAATCAAGGCTTGCTGCGGGCCGGATGAACAGACAAGAGCCCGCATGGTATGCGAAAAGCTTGGTATAGAACACCATTTTGTTTCAGCAAAGGAAGATTTTGCCGAAAAGGTTCTTAAGTATACCTGGTCAGAATATTGTATTGGCCGCACCCCTAACCCATGTGTTATGTGCAACCATTTCATTAAATTCGGGCCGGTTATGCAGCAGCTTTGTGAAAAATTTGGTGCCGAAGGCATCATTACCGGTCATTATGCTGTAATAGACAGGAGTGATCCTGGCAATGCCCGCCTGTTTAAAGGTGAAAACAAGGCAAAGGACCAGACATATTTCCTTTCTGCGCTTACCCAAGAACAGTTGAATCTTTGCCATATGCCATTGGGCGATATTGACAAAGAACAGGTCAGGGCTATTGCTGAAAAGCTTGGTTTGCCAACAGCCAAGGCCAAAGAAAGCCAGGATACCTGCTTTGGCTATAAAGACGAAATCTTTGCAGAAACTCTTGCAAGATACTTCAAGCAGAAGGCTAAGCCAGGTAATATGCTTGATGATTCGGGAAAAATAATCGGGAAGCATAAGGGTATTCAATATTATACAATAGGTCAGCGTAAGAAGCTTGGCGTTGCACTTGGGGCCCCGGCTTATGTAATCAACATTGATGCTTCTAAAAATCAGATTACAATCAGCACAGATGCAGATAAGCTGTTAACCGGCGAATTTTATGCAAATGGAATGAATTGGCTCGATTTTGACGGTGACAGCATGGAATGTGAAATCATGACCCGCTATCGTCAGCCATTACAGGCCGCTACGGTTTATAAGGAAGGCGATAAGGCAAGGGTTGTGTTGAAAGAACCGTTAGCCTCAGTTACACCAGGCCAGCGACTGGCTGTGTATAAAAAAGGTCAGCTTCTAGCTGGTGGCTGGATACTTTGAATTAAAGCTTTATAAAAAAATAAAACTCGGCTCTTTTTTATGGGGAGCCGAGTTTCGTTTTAGGCCAATGGTAATTTAATTGTGGCTTCCAGACCACCTTCGGGACGATTAGCCATTGTAATAGTTCCGTTGTGCAGTTTTATGGCTCTTTGGGCTATGGAAAGGCCAAGGCCAATGCTGCCCTTTTGAGGATTGCGATCAAGGTTTACGCAGTAGAATGGGGCAAATATTTTTTCTATTTCTGCTTCAGGAACGCCGGGACCTCTGTCTGCTATTGTGATTATTGCCTCATTTTCTTTTTTTTGCAATGTTACTTCTACTGCTGTGTTTTCTGCTGTGTATCGGAGACCGTTTCTGATTACGTTTTCAAAGGCTCTTTCTATGAGAGCAGAAACGCCTTTTATTGAGCAGTTTTCTTTTATGTTGAGGGTAACGCCCTTGTGAACTGTTTTACCTTCAAATGTTGCGTCAGCACAGATATCTTTCAGGCAGCTAGCAAGATTGATATCTTCGGTCGCACGGCCCATTTCCTTGTTTTCAAGTCTAGAAAACTGTAATAGTTCACTTATCAGCGCATTCATTCTGGTCAGGTCTTTTTCAAGACGGTCTACAAGAGGCTTTTCGTTGTTTTTGACTTTCATTTGCAGCAGCTCTATGCTGACCTGCATTCTAGCCAATGGTGATCGTAATTCATGTGAAATATCGTTAAAAAGACGCTTTTGACTTTTAATACCGGATTCTATTCTTTCGGCCATATTGCTGAAGTCTTTGGCCAAATCACCCAATTCGTCGTTTCTGCGTTTTGTCTGCTCCGTAATTTTCTGTGAAAAATCACCGTCAGCAAATTTTCTGCTGGCAGTCTGAAGCTCTATAATTGGTTTTGAAATATATCTTGCAAGACAATAGCAGAGTATCGTGCAGACTATGATGAATAAAGGCAGAATGTCTTTGGTTTTATTGAATATAGTGTAATGTGCTTCCTGTCCTGGAATTCGTTTTGGAACATAAATTACTGCTACGTATTTATTACCCTTTTCAGATACAAAATGGCAGCCAACAACACTTTCGCCCTTAACTGTCATTATGTTCGTTCCGTTTTTGTTGAAAAGGCATTTTACAAAATCCTGAATCTGAACGGCATTGTCTTTGAAAAATGCTTTTGCACCTTCCCTGAATGGGTTTGGAAGCATTTTAGGTTGTTTTATAATAATGCCATGAAGATGTTTGTGAACATTGTTTTGAGTGCTTGAAGCCGTTTGAGTATCATTACTAACACTCGGAGTTTCTGGCTTTACGTCTTGTTCCTCTTCCTTAGGTGGTTCGTTTGATGTATTTTGTTGATTACTAACGATAAATGGAGAACCACGGAATAAGTCGGTCATGTTTTCGTCAAATAGCCAAACATTACCTGGACCGCGGAACCTGTTCAAACCGCGCCAACCATTGTTTTCGTAAGCTTCAACCATCATCTGGCCGTTTTCCTGAAGCATTTCAACGGTAAGGTTTATGAATTCCTCTTTAGCGGGTTTGTAGTGATAATAATAGCCATATGCGGAAGACAGAACAATAATGGTTATTGTGATAATACAGAACCATGTAAAAAATTTAAGGAATAGCTTGGAACCATTAAAAGCAGAGAGCTTTTTAGGGGTAATGGAACAGGAAAATGTTTCTGCTGTCTGGCTTTTTCCCGTAGTATCAATCTTCTGGTCTGACATACAGATAACCTATACCGCGGATTGTTTTGATTATTTCTGTGCCGTTCTGGTTGTTTCCAAGCTTTTTGCGGAGATTGCTCATATGGACGTCAAGACTTCTGTCTTCATAGGTTAAGCGCCTGCCCAATACCTTGAAGGCAAGATCCTGGCGTTCTACGACAGTGCCGGCAGAGCGCATGAGTTGTTCAAGGATGCTGAATTCTACTTCTGTGAGAGTAAGTGTCTGACCGTTCTTCGAAGCTGTTTTTGTGCTGCTGTCCAAAGCTACACCGTTTAATTCGACCTTGTGATTTTCTTTTTCTGTTGAAGCTGTAATTTCAAGTCTTCTGAAAACGGCTCTGATTCTGGCAACCAATTCTCTTGGTGAAAATGGCTTTGGCAGATAGTCATCGGCGCCTAATTCAAGGCCGAGAATGCGGTCTATTTCATCGCCTTTGGCTGTAAGCATAATTACAGGAATCTTGGAGAAACGTCTTACTTCCTTTAATACGTCAAGACCATTTATTTCAGGAAGCATTATATCAAGTATAACAAGATCGAACTCGCCGCTTTTGATTTTTTCTAATGCTGAATTGCCGTCGTGAGCACATTCAGAACAAAGTTTTTCTGCAGAAAAGAATTCTTGAAGAAGTTCACAGAGTTCGGTATCGTCATCGACTATGAGTATATGTTTCATGTTTATCTCCTGTTTGCTTTACCTTACACTACTATAAATGTATTCTCATAATTAGGCAATATTCCCTAATATTAACTAATGTTAAGAAGAAACACCTGTTTAAAAATTGATTATGATAGTTTTATGCACGATATTTTTATGGAATTGTAAACGAAAAAGCTTTAAATAGGGTATTAACTTTACATTCTTTAATGTTTATATTATTGCAATTTATTTTAAAACAATTATACTAAAATCATAGAAAGATATGGAGGTGCTGAATGAAGAGATTAATCAATGCCGCATTAGTAGTTTGCCTTATAGCCTGCTGTGGTTCTGTTTTTGCTCAGGAAGCTCCAAAGGATGTAAAATCTGCGGATAAACCAGTTGCAAAATTAGATAAATCGATCAAAAAAGTTCATTTTAAAGCTTTTAGACCAAGAATCCCCCGTCAGGTAAAGAATGCTATTGAATTCTTTAAATTGGCAGACGAACTTCAGTTGACTGATGATCAGATGATTCAGCTCAGAGGCTATTATAAGAAGCATTTGACTGCTCCTCAGAAAAAGCTTGAAAGGCCGTCAATGCCTTCTCCAGAAGAATTCTACAAAATGACTGAAGAAGAAATGAAAGCTTTTGCAGAAAATGAATCAAAGAAGATTCATGATGCAATTATGTCTGGTCTTCAGAAAATAATTGATATTAAGAAGATTCTTAGCCCTGAACAATTTCAGAAATTGAAAGATATGTCTCATGAAGAAGCTAAGAAGGCTTTGGCAAAGATGGCAGAAACCCATAAAAAAGCCAAAGAACAGAAAAAGAAAGATAAAGAGCACAAACATCACAAGGATTTCAATCCTGGTATGATGCCACAGATGGGTTCAATGTGGCCAATGATGGGTGGTTGTCAATATGGCATGATGCCACAGATGGGTTCAGGATGCCCGATGATGGGTGGTCATTATGGTATGAATCACCAGATGGGTCCAAGATGCCCGATGATGGGTGGTCATCATGGCATGAATCACCAGATGGGTCCAAGATGCCCGATGATGGGTGGTTATCATCATGGTATGATGCCAAAGAAGGGGCCAAAATGTCCAAAAATGGATGAAATGCATGGTATGAATCATCATATGGGTTCAGATTACCCAATGATGGGTGGTCATCGTGGTATGATGCCACAGATGGGACCAGGCATGAAGGGTGGAAAACATAATCATGATTTTAAAAAAGGTCCTCGCTTCGGTCGTGACTGTAAAGATTTCGATGAAAAAGCATTTTTTAATTTCATGAAAAAAGTTTTTGATTGGCAAAAAAATCAAAAATGTGATACAATGAATATAGGAAATAAAAATCCTAAGTTTGATTCTTTGAAAAAAGACGGAGAGAAGCTACCTCCTCTCCATATGAATAAGCCAGAAGGACCCAAAGCAGTTCCAGAAGAACCTGCTAAAAAGTAAGTCCGCTAAACTCGATGGATTCTCTGATTATTCAGATGATTTCATAACTCACAACTAACCTCAGCTTCGCAGCCCATTTTTTAAGTGGGCTGCCTTTTTTTTAGCCTGATTTAGCAGTTAGCGAAGCGGCCTTGTCTTATGCTTCCTATATGTGCTAGCATATAAAGGGTTTTATTAATATGTTATGTCAAGAGAGTTAAAAATGACAAAGAAGTATTATGTTCTGTTTTTTGCTGCTCTGTTCATTGGGCTTCTGTATGGCTGTGGTGGAGGAAGCCACGATTACTTCGGGGAACCTGCCAGCAATGAAATTACTCTGCCGGAGACTATAAATGATTCAGGTAGACTGAACTCACCAATAGTCTTTCCATCCGGAGCAAGAATTGAAACCAGGCAGGAAGGCACAATGCAGGAAAATGTCAGGGTAACAGTTATTGAGATTAAAACTGCTGACAGAGGCCTGAACCCGATTGGAACAAATTCTTACATATATCTGTATAAAATCTCAGCTGTATTAGAAAACACGCCTGGCAACAAAATACCTGTTGATACTCTCGATAAGCCATTAACTCTCACTCTTTCCACAGAACATCTCGGCAGGTATGGCCAGTGCTATTTGGGTATAAGATCTTCATCTAATGAACCTTGGACTTATACAAGGCTGACAGATTCCTCGGATTTAATTCCCAGTCTGAGAGCTGCAATAAACGAAAAACTCGAAAAAGAATACTCTGTAGACTTATACAGAGCCAATATTCAGGTTGCGCTTTTTGCCTATAACCCTGAATCCGGTAAGGAATCAGAAAAGATTTTTGCTGACAGTTTAACAGCTACCAATACGGCAGTAATAGCTTTTAATGACAGAACGTATTCTGAAGATCTTAAGGTTGATTTTGTGCTGGAAGGTCTGAACCTGGATAAATTAAGACCAACAGATATAAAAGCTTTGGTGACTTTCAAAAGCACCAACAGAAATCCTGCTGCCATAAAGGCAAACGGTTCTGTCTGTCGGTATGAAAAGACAATAACAGGTGACGATGCGGTCAAAGGTGAAGGATACTTTACCCATTGCATTGATGCTGGTAGCATAATCGCTGAAACCTCCATGAGCGCAAAGACAGAATACAGCTTTACACTGAATCTCAGTGGAATAGATACTGCGGATTTCCCGCATGAGTTTATGCTTGATGTTGTCTGTGACAGCAGAATAGAAGAACTGATACCTTTCAGTTATTCAAAACGTTTATCTTTTGAACCAAAAGAAGAAATTACAAGTTACAGAATAGCCTATAATCTTGACGGCGGCACATTAACCGAAGACAATCCTGAAAGTTACAATGTTATTTCGGCTACAATCAGACTGAACAACCCCGGCAAGGAAGGCTATGACTTTACCGGCTGGACAGGAACAGGCATTGAAGGTGCCGCTTCTATGACCGTAACCATTCCGCAGGGTTCAACCGGCGACAGAGAATACTACGCACATTATAATCCAATAAGCTATACAATCACTTATGATCTTGACGGCGGTATTCTTGCAGCTGTCAACCCGGAAAGCTACGATATAACATCTGATACAATAATCCTGAACGAGCCGGTAAAGAGTGGCTATACCTTTGTTGGCTGGACAGGCTCCAACGGCAATACTCCCCAGACCGGAGTCACTATTGAAACAGGTTCTATAGGCGACAGGAACTACACAGCCAGCTATACATCAGAAGCCTATACCATAACTTACGACCTTGACGGGGGCAGGGTTGCCACTACTAACCCGACTGGCTACAGTGTAACTTCTGGTAAAATTACACTTAATAACCCGACAAAGAAAGGTTATACCTTCATCGGCTGGACAGGCTCCAACGGCGAAACACCTCAGGCAGAAGTTTCTATAGAATCAGGCTCAACAGGAAATAAGTCGTATAAAGCCAACTTTATACCAATAAGTTATACTATTTCTTATGAACCGCCTGCAGCACAAGGCACTAATCCTGCCTGTTATGATATAACTTCTGCGACAATCACACTGATTCCTCCTACTGCTGAAACAGGTTATGCATTCGCTGGCTGGACAGGAACAGATATTATAGGCGATGCTTCAATGACTGTAACCATTCCACAGGGTTCGACCGGCAATAGAGAATATACTGCTAATTATAATCCAATAAGCTATACAATTACCTATAATCTTGACGGTGGTTCAACAGATAATCCAGAAAGCTATGATATAACTTCAGCAACCATAATCCTGAATAAACCAACCAAAGAAAACTATACTTTTGTAGGCTGGTCGGGGACTGATATTGTTGGAGCAACAATGACAGTAAAAATCGAACAGGGAACTATGGGGGGCAGAGTATACACAGCAAACTGGCTACTGACAGAATTGAATCTTACTATTCCAGAAGGCAGTGTAATTTTGAAACTCAGATGTATCCCGCCAGGTAGGTTTGTAAGAAGCGGCAAGGAAGTTTCGGGAACTACTTACGGTGACGACAAAACAGTTAACATTAGCAAAGCCTTCTATATGGGAACCTTCGAGGTAACCCAGGCGCAATACAAAGCTGTAATGAATGGATACAATCCTTCTGAGTTTTATGGAGACAGCCTGCCTGTTGACACTGTAAGCCATAATGATATCTATGATTCAGGCACTGGTTTCCTTGCTAGAATCAATGCTTTGTTAGAAGAGCAGCTGCCAGATGGCTATGAGTTTGCATTGCCAACAGAAGCCCAGTGGGAGTATGCCTGCCGAGCTGGCACTACAACGGACTTGAATAATGGTAAGGATTTTGAAAATGATGATGGTGCAGATGCTAATACAGACGAAGTAGCCTGGTATCTGTATAATTCTGATGGAAAGACTCATCCGGTTGGTTCAAAGCTTCCAAATGCTTTTGGCTTGTATGATATGCACGGTAACGTTTCAGAATGGTGCTCTGATTGGTATGACGACTATAACCCGAACATGCTCGACGACCCTACAGGTCCATCCGAACCTTCTCAAGCGTATGGTCCGTACTGTGTGACGCGTGGTGGTGTTTGGGAATCCCAACCAAGTGGCTGTTCGTCGTGGTTTCGTGGTGGTACTGCCCCCACCGTCAGACACTACGCTATCGGCTTCCGCCTGGCTCTTGTGAAAGTTGAAGAACCGCTGTAAGTGCCAGAAAGCTGCAATAGTAGCTTAACCAACCACGTGCTGTTATAATCGTAATAATTGTCGGAGTCGTTGGAATTGTCGGAATGGTGAGTATAGCTATAGTGCTAACGCACTAAGAGACAAGAGATATCAAAAACCTATTGAAGTTTTTTCTTGGTTGCGGTACAATTTCTGCGTTTGAGCGAGAATATCGCTAACTTATGTTTTAAGGATTTAACCAAATGAATATGTATCGCACTCATACCTGTGGCGAACTTCGTGGTTCTGACGCAGGCAAGCAGGTAAGACTGTCTGGCTGGATACACCGCAAACGCGACCTTGGTGGAATGCTTTTTGTTACTCTCCGTGACAATTATGGCATTACCCAGGTGTTGGCTAACCCTGGCACTGAAGCTTGGGAAGTATTCAACAAAACAAGAATTGAATCTGTTGTTACCGTTGATGGCAAGGTTTTAAGCCGTGGCGAAAACGTTAACAAGGATATGGCAACAGGTGAAATAGAAGTAGAAGCAACCTCTGTAGTTGTTCAGAGTGAAGCTGATGTTCTTCCAATGCAGGTTGCCGATGATGATAACGCACCAGAAGATACAAGACTGAAATATCGTTTCTTGGATTTGCGCCGTGAAAAGCTTCACAGCAACATTCTTCTCCGCTCCAAGGTTATCGCTGGTATTCGTAAACGCATGATCGAAATGGGTTTCACAGAATTCCAGACCCCTATTCTCACTAGTAGTTCACCAGAAGGCGCTAGAGACTATTTGGTTCCTTCAAGACTTTATCCTGGTAAATTCTATGCATTGCCACAGGCACCACAGCAGTTCAAGCAACTGCTCATGGTTTCCGGCTTTGATAAGTATTTCCAGATTGCACCATGCTTCAGAGATGAAGACGCTCGTGCAGACCGTTCTCCGGGCGAATTCTATCAGTTGGACGTTGAAATGTCCTTCTGCACTCAGGACGAAGTTTTCGAAGCTATGGAAAAGCTTTTTGTAAGCCTTTTCACAGAATTGGCTCCTGGTTTCAAGGTAACTGGTCCAACCTTCCCACGCATCAGCTATGAAGAAGCTATGAACAGATGGGGTTGCGACAAGCCAGACCTTCGCTACGGTCTTGAAATCGAAGATGTTTCAGACATTCTTGCTGACTCAGGTGACAACTTCCTCAAGAAGAGCATCGATGCTGGTAAGGCAGTAAGAGCTATCTGTGTAGATAACGTTGGCGACAAGTCACGCAAATTCTTCAGTAATCTCGAAGCTTTTGTCAAGGAAAATGGCGCAGCAGGTCTTGCTACTTTGCAGTTCACTGATACAGAAGTTAAGGGCACTGTAACAAAGCTTCTCTCTGACGAAGTTAAGAACGCTCTCAAGGAAAAGATGAATGCTAAGGCTGGTTCAGCAATCCTCATGGTTTCTGACGAAAAGCTCAAAGCCTCTGTTATCCTTGGTAAGCTTAGAATTCACTTGGCTGACGAACTCGACCTTCGTGAAAAGAACGCTTTCCGCTTCTGCTGGATTAACGATTTCCCAATGTTCGAAAAGGACGAAGAAACCGGCGCTACAATTTTCAGCCACAACCCATTCTCAATGCCACAGGGCGGTATGGATGCTCTCTTGAATCAGGATCCTCTGACAATCAAGGCTTATCAGTATGATATCGTCTGCAATGGTATCGAACTCAGTTCTGGCGCTATCAGAAACCACAAGCCAGAAATAATGTATAAGGCCTTTGAAATTGCTGGTTACGATAAATCAGTCGTTGATGAAAAATTCGGCGGCATGATCAGAGCCTTCAAGTTTGGTGCTCCGCCACACGGTGGTATTGCTCCAGGAGTTGACCGCATTACTATGCTTCTGGCTAATGAACAGAATATCCGCGAAGTTATCTGTTTCCCAATGAACCAGAAGGCTCAGGACCTGTTGATGCAGGCTCCATGCGAACCAACAGAAAAACAGCTTAAGGAACTCCACCTTAAAATAGCTGAAGAATAATTCGCATAAATAAAAAAGCCGTCGGCTATGCTGACGGCTTTTTTATTTATGCGCTTTGCGAGATGTGGTAAGAGCAGTGAATTAGCCCTTCTGGCTGTTGTTTACTCTCGATGCGATAGCATCACATAGAACAGCTTGCTGTCATCGAGTCTTCAGACACATCGAACACCTTTGGTGTCATCAAATCTCCTTGATGATATTTCGATGGCACTTCGTGCTCGATGTCGGCTATCGCCTTCGATGGCATGCTAAGCATGCTCGATAGCAACTTCCGTTGCATTAAAGGCTGACGCCTATTTTTTAGATACTTGGTTCTGTTTTCCTACGAGCTACCAGAACCAAATATCAGTATGTTAGTAGGTAATCTTGTTTATGACTGCTCTTAGTTTGTCGAGGGTGATTGGTTTTAGCAATATGCCTGTGAAACCACTGGCTTCATAGGTTTTTTGAGCTTCAACGTCAGCTGTTACAGAGAATACAGGCAGGTTTTTCCAATGTGGATTTTTGCGGATTTCGCTAATCAGGCCATTCCCGTCCATTTCAGGCATCCACATATCTGTAAGCACCAGATCGAAGCCGTCAGGCTCTGCTTTTAGCTTATTCAGGGCTTCAAGACCGTTTTCTACGTCTACAACATTGGTCTGTTTCAAACACTTAAGCATAGCCTTGATAACATTTCTGTTAACAGAAACGTCGTCAGCTACCAAAATGCGCATATTGCTATTGGCAGGCTTAGCACAGGTTTGAGAACCACAAGTCTGTGCTGTCTTTTGCTTTTCTACCTTAGCATTTTCTGTAATCATGGTATAGGCAACTCTTGGAAGGGTAACAGTAAATGTCGAACCTTTACCCAGAGCCGAATCCATTGTTAGCTCACCGCCCATCTTGACTGCGAGCTGCTTACATATACTGAGTCCCAGCCCTGTTCCTTTTGTTGTTGAAAAGCTTTGAAGCTGGACAAAAGGATTCATGAGCTTTTTCTGGTTTTCTGGTGAAATTCCGCAGCCTGTATCTGAAACAGCAAAGGTAAGACAACCAGTATTGGAATCATCATTATTAGGAACAAAATCTACCCTGAGGGTAATAGAACCCTGTTCTGTGAATTTGACTGCATTACCTATGAGATTGAAAAGAATCTGACGAATGCGCTGTGGGTCGATATTCAGGAGTGGAAGCGTTGGGGTTTTCAGGTCAAGATTTGTATTGAGCTTAGAAACAGCTACATCAAAGGAGTGCAGTACACCAGATGCCAAAGTGTTAACGTCAGTCATTTCGTTGTTGATTTCCATTTTCCCGGCTTCGAGCTTGGAAAGGTCAAGAACGTCATTGATTAACTCAAGCAGTGTTGTTCCACTCGTGGTTATGGCGTTAAGTGCTTTATTCTGTTCTTCTTCGTTATGGATACCGTTTTTCAGCAATTCAGAATAGCCAATGATTGCATTGAGCGGTGTTCGGATGTCGTGTGAAACAGTAGAGAAGAAGAAGCTCTTGGCTTTGTTGGCTTTTTCTATAGCCCTTGCTTCTTCATACTGTCTGCGTTGTTCGATTTCTTTTTCTACAGAACTTGTTGTGTTGATCTGGATACCGAAGAAATCTCCACTGCCATCTTCGTTTCTGATAATGCTTCCTGCGGATTGATACCAGTTATATTTTTTGTTTTTATCTGCCATGCGGTAGGAAACATTGAACGTGGTTTTCCCGCTTTTATCTGCTAATGTGGCCTTAAAAGCGGCAGCTGTAGCTTCTACGTCGTCTGGATGAATATATTCCAGTAATGATTTTGGATTTGAGAATAGAACCTGAGAATCCAGATTAAGGAATTCAGCAAGTTGGTCAGAGGCTTCAATCCTTATTATTTCGTTTTTAGAGTTGATTACATAATTCCAGAAATCGGCTTTAATTAGCTTTTTCAGAAATTCTGCGCGGATATCTTTAGCTCTTATTTCATCCTGATGCTTCTTTCTTGATAAAACTAATGTCATTAGCTTTGCTATGCTGTCAAGAGAGTTTCTTTCTTCATCAGTGAATTGATGAGCATTGGTAATGTATGGAAGTGCGATAAAGCCGAAGGGTTTATTATCCTGATAGACAAGATAACTTAGTGCTGATTTTACCAGACAGTCGGTGTGAGTAGAAACATTGGTATTTGCGCATTTTTTATCTTGTATTTCCAAAATGCCATTTATGTATGCTGGAGAATCTAGTTTAAAAATATGGCAATCATCGCAAATTGAAAAATTAGATTTTGGGGTATTTGAACGTTCTTGGATTATTTCACGTCCGCCCAAATCCTTATATATTACCTGATCGCATTCATAGAGTTCTAACAAGCGTGAAGAAAAATATTCAGCAAATTTTTCAATGTTTTCGTTTTTTAGAATAAAGTCCATCGTATCTGCACGAAGTTTTTCGTGAAGATTAGATGTTTTAAGAGCTTCCATCATTTCGACGAGTTTTCGGTCTTTGGCGTCGAGATCATAGTCAACATGCTTCATTGTGGTAACCCACTGATGGATACCTGCTACACGCAAGCCCTTTGTATAGCTGTTATCACGAACACCGCCGCAACGGACAATAATTGTGCGCCCATCTGGATGATGCCATGGATATTGAATTTCAGCGAGTTTACCGTTCGCCATGTGTTCAACGCCTTCAGCAACTGCATCGTAATGCTTGATATCAATGTTGTCATACCAGGCATGATAAAGTGCTTCTGGAGAAATTTCTGTGGCTCCGGATACGCCGACTAATTCCAGCATTGTTTCGTCAGCATACATTCGTGGTTCACAGCCATCATCTACTTCTATTTTCCAGCTGCCGATTCGTGCTGCAGAGAGAACATCTCCAAATACTCTGTAATCTTTATTCATATTATTCCCGCTCTTTTTTTACGATATAGATAAGTATATTCCACTGTATTTTACACCAAATAGCATAAATAATCAATGCTGAAGCGAGATGGCAAGAGTATAGAGTATATCTTTTATAGCAGTGGATGTAGAAGTGTGATTCTATAGGGCTGTTGGCGTTGTTGGCGTTGTTGGCTTGGTTGGCATGGTTGGCGTTGTTGGCTTGGTTGGCGTTGTTGGCATGATTGGCTTGGTTGGCATAGTTGGCTTGGTTGGCATAGTTGGCTTGGTTGGCGTTGTTGGCATGGTTGGCATGGTTGGCATGGTTGGCGTTGTTGGCATGGTTGGCGTTGTTGGCATGATTGGCGTCGTTGGCATCGTTGGCCGTCAGTTGTTAGCAGTTGCTTTTCTCGGCCGTAAGCTGGTGGCTGGTTGCCGTTGGCTGTTAGCATGGTTTGGCATCGTTGGCCGTCAGTTGTTAGCGGCTGCTTTTCTCGGCTGGTGGCTGGTAGCCGTAAGCGGCCTTTTTCTCACCTGGCCTTCCTCCATGTGGGGGAAGGTGGCACGCGTAGCGTGACGGATGAGGGAGCAGCACCAAGCCTGAACCAATAACAATAAATTTTATCAGAAGTAGATACAGATGTATGAATTTATACCCCTATGGCTATTGCCTGTTA
>JAZRWI010000018.1:0-16679 GCA_045599645.1 Candidatus Avigastranaerophilus sp. | reverse complement strand
AGAATAAACCCGGAAACCGGTGAAATAGAAGCCACAGATGGCAGAATGAAGAAATCCAGGGAAGAAAAGAGTTCCGTTTCTGAAACCCCTGATTATAAAAAACTCTACGAGGAACTATTAAGAAAGTATGAAGCCCAGACTTCTCTAATAGAAGGCCTTAAGTACCAGTTAACAATGTTAGGAAAGACCCGCAACTGACAATGAATAAACTCTCCGAAGCAGTCTTTGCTCTCAGGAGCAGGTTAAATGCTGCCTTAAAGCGCATAGAAGAATTAGAATACGGTGAACGTCTTGTTCAAAATACAGAAGTTCATCTGTATGACCTAAGGAAATGCCAGCAGGACATATCACTTAGAAGTTTTACAAGCCTGGAAGAGCTATGTAGTGGTATGAGCATGCTGGCTTCAATACGCCAGAAAAGCGGTGCCAACGTCTTCCTTGAGTGCGCTGAGTTATTCAACAGTTAGCAGTCACGAAAATCCCGATGAGAAAAGCAGACAGCTTACTACATCGGGATTTTTTTTACAAGATAACCTGTGAACAGTAACGTGCATTGTGCATTCGAAGCAGCACTAACTAAACAATCTTGCCAATAGTGTTTTTATTTGATAAAATAAAGTTACAGACAAATACCGTGCAAAATCACCTTATTTGTCTGTAATTTTAAGACACCAGAGAGCATAATATGATATTTAACCGCAAAAGGTATCTTGATAAGCTTATTCAAAAGAAAAACAACGGCATGGTAAAGATTATTACCGGTATCAGACGCTGCGGAAAATCGTTTTTGCTTACAGAGCTTTTTCATAAGCACCTCAATTCTGTTGGAATACCGGACCAGCAAATCATAGAACTTGCTCTCGACGAAGATCAGAATATTAGATACAGAAATCCGATTCTGCTTGGGGAACATATACGGGAACTTGTTTCCGATAAGAACAAGAGCTTTTATGTGATATTAGATGAAATCCAGAAGGTTAAGTCGGTGAAGAATCCATATCTTCCGGATTCTGATGATAGAGTAGGGTTTGTAGATGTCCTTTTAGGGTTGATGAAACTGAAGAATGTAGATGTTTATGTTACAGGCAGTAATTCTAAGATGCTGTCTTCAGATATCGTAACGGAATTCAGGGGCAGGGGTGATGAATTAAGGCTGTATCCTCTTTCCTACCAGGAAATCCTGGAAGCATACAATAACGATACCAGCAGGGCCTGGAAGAACTATGTTACTTACGGTGGCATGCCGAAGGTTCTGCTGCTTGATTCACATGAAGAAAAGAGTCAATATCTGAAAGACTTGTTCTCTAAAATCTATATCACCGATATTCTTGAGCGTCATGGTGTGAGGAATGACGCCAGCCTGCTTGAGGAATTGATCAATGTTGTTGCTTCCAGCATAGGCTCGCTTACTAACCCGACCAAACTGGCAAATACCTTTGCGAGTAAGGAAAATGTAAGGGTTTCACACAATACTATTTCTGATTATCTTGATTATTTTGTTGATGCTTTCTTGATAAATAAGGCTTATAGATATGATATTAAGGGAAAAAGCTATATTGATTCGCCTTTGAAGTATTATTTTGCTGATATCGGCGTTCGTAATGCGAGACTTGATTTCCGCCAGCAGGAAGAGACCCATATAATGGAAAACATTATTTATAATCATCTGTTAATGAATGGTTACGATGTCGATGTCGGTTCAGTGGAAGTCTGGCAGAAGGATGATTCAGGAAAACGCAGGCATGTATCTTATGAAGTTGATTTTGTAGCCAGAAAGGCCGGGGAAATCTGTTACATTCAGTCTGCGCTGTCTGTTGCCGATGAAGAAAAGCGTCTTCAGGAAATCAATTCTCTTATCAGCATAAAAGATTCATTCAGCAAAATCGTAGTCGTTAAGGACAACATCAACCCCTGGCGCGACAACCACGGCATTCAATACCTCAGCCTAGACCAATTCCTGACCAATTAAAGCATTATAATCGGTGATTTTCTAGCCCTTCCTCCTTTAG
Source organism: Candidatus Avigastranaerophilus sp. (assembly GCA_045599645.1). Taxonomy (GTDB): domain Bacteria; phylum Muiribacteriota; class Ozemobacteria; order Ozemobacterales; family Ozemobacteraceae; genus RUG334. The sequence continues at coordinate 14,670 of JAZRWI010000018.1, read as the reverse complement.
GGGGAAGGTGGATTCTGCGAAGCAGAAGACGAATGCGGGTCCCGCCCCTGCGAGGCCTTCCTTCGTTCGGGAAAATTTGAAATAAGTGGCTAAAATCCTTAAAAAAATCATTAGAGGAATCGTTAAGAGAATACGCCCAAGGAAATTGTTCTTCCTATGAACATGACGACGACCCAAACAGAAAAGAGTATTTAAAAAACAAAAAAACATTTTTAAAAGAAAATCGTAAATAATTTTAGTCTGTAAATATTATATAATCAAACCCCAAATCATTTCATACAACAAATAGAAGCAAGCATCTATGTCATTTATTCTAACTAAGTTTTTTGAAAAAAAAGAGTATAGAAATGACTTCTTAAACGGTAAACTATATTTTTCAAGCCTTAATGAATTCTCAGATATAAACCCCATAAGCCAAGAACCCATCATAATAAACGGTGAACCAATGGGGTTTTAGTGAAAGCAATTTTTTTAGTCAATAAAATTCAAAAGTAAAACTTTCATTTGAAGAAAGGTGAAAGGTGCAATTTATAAAGTGCTTACTTTACAATAAGCCTTTTTATATTTATAGTTTTTTACTTTGTTATCCTTTGATTATAGGACTGCTTAACTATTTCATAGAACCTATACCCACCGCTGAAGTTGTAACAGTTATAGCCTTTGTTACGAAGTATACAACAGGCAAGATAGCTTCTCATACCTGAATGGCATATGACAAACACAGGTTTACTGCGGTCCAGTTCATGTATCCGTTCCCTCAGTTCGTCAAGAGGAATGTTGATAAACCCGTCAACATGTCCTCTTTTATATTCTGCCTGCTGCCTCACATCCAATAGCGTCACAGTCTCATCAGGCTTAAGAGTTACAAGCTGGTTGTAGTGAAATTGCTTGATTTTTCCAGAACAGATATTATCAATCATACAGCCGGCAATATTTATAGGGTCCTTAGGGGAAGAATAAGGCGGTGCATAAGACAAATCCAGGTCTTTAAGGGCGCTTCCCTTCAAATCACTGTAAATGGCAGTAGCCAGCACATCTATTCTTTTGTCCACGCCTTTGTAACCGACAATCTGCGCTCCAAGCAGCCGCTGACTGTTTCTTTCAAAGACAATCTTCATCGTCATAGCCTTGGAGCCAGGATAAAAAGCAGCATTAGAAAAAGGCGAAAGCACCACGCGGCAAAAATCAAAGCCGGATTCACGGGCAGCCTTTTCGGTAAGCCCGATACTGGCAACGGTCATGTCAAATACCTTGATTACTGAAGTTCCAATACAACCTCTGTATCTGCTGTTCCCACCACAGATATTGTCTGCCGCAATGCGCGCCTGCTTGTGAGCCGGGCCGGCAAGAGCAAACAACGCCTTTTTCCCGTTAATATAATTCATGACCTCAACAGCATCACCAACGGCATAAATGTCCGGAACAGAGGTTTCCATCTTAGAGTTCACGACGATGCTGTTTCTGATACCGGTCTTTAAGCCGGCGCTCTGTGCCATTAGCGTTTCAGGAACCACACCTATAGCCATAATGACCATGTCAGCCGCTACCGAAGCCTGGTTTTCCAGATACAGGTTAATGGAATTTCCATAAGGTTCAATGGAAGTTACCGTTGTGTTCAGCATTACTTCGATGCCTCTCTGCCTGATTCCGTGCAGAAGAAAGGCTGCCATATCGTAATCAAGCGTGTTCATAAGCTGGTCAGTTTGCTGGATAATGGTAACCTTTATTCCCAACTGAGCAAGGTTTTCAGCCATTTCGATACCAATGTAGCCACCGCCGACTATCACAGCATTTTTCGGCTCGCTGTTAACAATGAAATCCATGATTCGCAAACCATCTTCAATGTTATGCAGATGAAAAAGACCATTTATTTTTGAATTGAAAAGATTAGCAGAAACAGGCCTTGAACCAGGTGCAAGCAAAAGCTTGTCATATGAATCCATGGTTATTTCGTTGTTATTCAGATTTTTCACTGTAACCAGCTTCTTTTCTGAATTTATGGCTATTACCTCGTGTTTCAGTTTCACATCAACACGATACCTCTGCCAGAAGCATTCCGGGCTCTGAGGAAGCAGGCTATCAATATCGCCTATAACACCACCGATGAAATACGGCAAACCGCAGGTTCCGTAAGCCATAAAGCTGCCTTTTTCGTAAATTACAATTTCAGCGTTTTCATCTAGTCTTCTGATTCTGGCTGCAGCAGTAGCTCCGCCGGCAACACCACCAACAATAATTACCTTCATGTAATATCCTCCAAATTCTCTCACTTATTGACGGACACCCCAATTCTGGGTTACACATTCAATCTCATAAAACTGACATTTTTCCTGGTTTTCAATACGCATAAGAACCTGATAATGGTTCCAGCTTAAATTAAAATTCAACTTAATTGGGTCTACACTGTAGACCTTTTTTGACTGACACATATCTTGAAGTCAATTTGAAGTAGCCCCCCAAGATATACCATATACTAGTCAATAAAAGTAAACACACGAAAAACACACGAAAAACACACGCGTGTGTTTTTTATCATATCTCAAACACACGCGTGTGTTTGTTAACATTCTTCTCACTAGTTTGTAGGGAAACCAGAACCAAGCATCTACCCAATATGCGTCAGCCTAATTCATATTTGCGAAGCAAATCATTCATCGGCCGCCAGGCCGCATTCACACGCGAAGCGTCATTCATTTAATCTTAGCCTGCCAACTCTCGCATAGCACTAAGCCGGTTAGGGAAAAGCCTCAACGACTCACCAACCCCACTTGATGTGGCTTTCTAAAAATTGTAAAATTAATATATTATAATTTAAGAAAGCGATAATAAACGATGAAAAAAGATGTAGCTATTCGTAGTTCTGCCGGAGAGTATTTGTCATATATAGCTTCCACAGGAAACGGATCAGAGACAATGGAAGTGCTTTACTATGATGAAAGCATCTGGATGACCCAGAAAATGATAGCTACCCTTTATGATGTAACAAAGCAGAATATTAACCAGCATATTCAGAAAATATACGAAGACAATGAATTAGACAAGACTTCAACTATCAAAAATTTCTTGACAGTTCAAAAAGAAGGCAATCGTTCTATTGAAAGAGAATTACTTCATTATAATCTGCAGGTTATTATTGCCGTTGGTTTCAAAGTTAACTCGCCTCGCGCCGTCCAATTTAGAAAATGGGTTAACGAGATTGCAAATACTTTTACAATAAAAGGCTGGGTTATTGATGCACCACGCTTAAAAGAAGGAACTTATTTATCTGATAAATATTTTGAAGAACAATTAGAAAAAATTAGAGAAATACGAGCCTCCGAAAGAAAGTTCTATCAGAAAATAACAGATATTTATTCTACTGCCATAGATTACGATAAGACTGCAGGAATAACCAGAGAATTCTTCGCTAAGGTTCAAAATAAAATGCATTATGCCGTGCATGGGCATACTGCCGCTGAATTGATTTTTGAAAGAGCTGATTCAAAACAGCCTCATATGGGATTAACAACATGGAAAGATTCACCTGACGGGAAAATAATTCCTAGTGATGTCGTTATTGCAAAGAATTATCTAAGCCAAGAAGAAATGGAATCTCTTTCAAGAATTGTTTCTGCTTATTTAGATCTGGCTGAAGACAGAGCTAAGAGAAAAATACCAATGACTATGGAAGATTGGGCTAAAAGATTAGACATATTTTTAATGGCTGATGACAGAGAAATCCTAAAAGGTGCTGGTAAAATTTCAGCAAAAATAGCAGAAGATCATGCTAAGTCAGAATTTGAGAAATATCGCATTATTCAAGATAAAGAATTCTTATCTGATTACGATAAATATCTATTAGAATTATCTGAAACAATAAAAAAATAAGCATACCCAATAGGCGTCAGCCTAATTCCTTTGTAAAGGTGCATTTTCTTCTACCCCCTTTCGTAAAGGGGGACTAAGGGGGATTTTCCCGCCAACTCTCGCATAGCACTAAGCCGGTTAGGGAAAAGCTAAACAACAAAAAAATTCTCCATTCTCAATTTTCAATTCTCAATTCAGGCATTGGCAGAGAGTCGGTCGAAGCAGCAGCAAACCATCTCCTACCGAGGCAAAAAATCTCGGCTGTTTGGCCTGCTTCATCCGCCTTCATCCTGTTATCCGTTGCTAATTGCCTATTATCCTTGGTTCCTCTGCTCAAATTTCCTGTGCACTCTCGCACAACACTAAGTCGGTTAGGCCAAGCAGCAACTATCTAACAGCGTCAGCTAAACAATCCCCTCCTAGCAGCTATGCTGCGCCCTCCTAGCGCCAGCGCCCTCCTAGGCCGAAGGCCGCCCTCCAGCGAAGCGGCCCTCATATGTTATCCGTTTGGTGCTATTCTAAAGTAGAACTTTTAATTTTTTATATTCTATAAAAGTGGAAAATTTAATACAAATTTGGTTGTAAAAGTGGAACTTTTTGTTATAATTAAAACTGTAAAAAGATAAGGCAACGAAATGCTCAGAGAAATTAATGAAAAACTTCATAAATGGAAAGCTAATTCACTGAAGAAAGCTCTGCTTCTCACGGGTGCCAGGCAGGTCGGAAAGACATATAGCATCAGAGAGTTTGCCAACAGCGAGTTTGAATCTTTTGTCGAAATAAACTTACTTGAGGATACAAATGCCAGAAATTTGTTTTGTCAGGCTAAGTCATCAAAGGAAATACTGATTTATCTGACTGCTATTGTAAACAAACCACTGATTAAGGGAAAAAGTCTCATATTTCTTGACGAAGTTCAGGAATGCCATGAGATTATCACTGCCATTAAGTTTCTTGTAGAAGAGGGCAGTTATAGTTATGTTTTAAGCGGGTCTCTTCTTGGGGTTGAACTTAAAAATATTAGGTCGATTCCAGTGGGTTACATTGAAACGCTTGAGATGTTCCCGATGAACTTCAAGGAATTCTGTATTGCTAACGGGATCAAAGAAGATGCTTTTGATTACCTTGAGGATTGCTTCAACAAAAGAAAGCCTTTGCTCCAGGCATATCATGACAAACTGCTTAGCCTTTTTCATTTATATCTTGTTGTTGGTGGTATGCCGGCATGTGTAAAACAGTTTGTGGAAACCAATAATATTGCAGAAACAGTTGCTTTGCAGCAAGATATTATAAGGCAGTATAAAAAAGACATTTCCAAATATGATCCTGCCAACAAGCTTTATATCGATTCTATCTATGAGTTGATTCCTAGTGAACTGAATGCACAGAACAAACGTTTTGAGGCCAATAAGCTGAAAAAAGGCATAAAATTTGATAGAACAGAGAACGGATTCCTGTGGCTTACCGAGGCTGGTGTTGCAATACCAGTATATTGCGCCAATGAGCCCAAATTTCCACTTATGCTGAGTCGTGCTAGAAACCAGTTGAAGCTATTTCTTTCTGACATAGGTCTCTTGGCAGCCATGTATATGAATGGCATGCAGATTAAAATATTACAGAGGGACCTGGCAATGAATTTTGGCGGTATTTATGAGAACGCTGTTGCGCAGGAATTGCGGTATCATGGCATTACGCCTTATTACTACAAAAACAATCGCCTTGGTGAATTAGATTTCATTTTTGAATCTGACGGGCACATTATTCCGCTTGAAGTGAAATCGGGAAAAGACTACAAGAAGCATTCTGCACTCAACCATCTTCTAGGTTGCGGTTCTTATGAAATCGATACTGCCTATATGCTTTCCAATTTCAATATTTCAGTTGTCGGGAAAGTCGTTTACCTGCCTATCTATATGACAATGTTTCTCAAACCCCATCAACCTCTCCCAACTTTCTATCATCCTATCTTATAACTCATCAGTTGTTTCGTAAGTGCTCTATAAACTGCATCTTTTAATAATTTTCAGAAGGAATAAAATGTTTTCAGAAATTATGGAGGCATTTTATGACTACAGGAAACCCATCTTACTGGAGTGAAATTATTCAGAAATGGCATCAGTCAGGCTGTAACATGACAGAATTCTGCAGACAGGAAGATCTTTCTGTTCACACACATTCAAATACTGGAAATATAAGTAGCTTACGTCTACTTTTAAAAATCTAAATTTAAAATAAAAACTTATTGGTCTGAAATAATCAATCTGCCTGCGTCTACCCCATTTCGTAAAGAGATACAGTATATTTCTTACAAACTTTCGCATAACAGTAATCCGGTTAAGGGAAACCACAAACAATCTCCTACAGAGGCTAAAAATTGGTCTGCGTCTACCCCCTTTCGGAAAGGGGACTAAGGGGGATTTTCGGCTGTTTGGCCTGCTTTATCCGCCCTAATCCTGTTATCCGTTGCTAACCCAATCTCCACACAGTCATCCCCTTACTCGTCTTAGCAGGGTCATTTATATTCGTAATATTGATCTCTCCCTGTTCCAGCCCAGGTATTCCATTGTTCATGGCATAATACTTCAACGCCCCTTCAATAAACCTGACCGGCGTATACTTACTTTCCAGCTGCGGATACAATTGATTCAGATTATTTTCAGGGAATGAACATGTTATCTCTTCCCAAATCCTCGGGAATTTCTCCTTTATATCCCCACAAACCTGTTCCGCCGTCAAAAACCTGCCCTCGTTTTCACGAAGGCTAAATACCTGTAACAGAGTAAGTCTTATTTCATCGTATTGCATAATATTTTGTCTCGTTCATTTTTTAAACATTATAATACAATAATAGATTTATACAACAAATCAATTCAACCTAAGGCAAATACTTTTAACAAAAGTTCAACCTTTTACCTTGATATTTTATAGATTTTGGTTATATATGTTTACTTATAAAACATTTAAGGGGTGGTTCTTCCTATGTCAGACAACAAGAAAATCACAATCGCGGTAGCAGGCACAGGTTATGTAGGAATGAGCATGGCAACATTGCTCTCACAGCATAACAAAGCATATGCTGTAGATATCGTCCCAGAAAAAGTTGAAAAGATTAACAAACGTATATCTCCTATTCAAGATAAGGAAATAGAAGAATACTTAGCCACAAAAGACCTTGATTTAACTGCTACACTCGATGGCAAAGAAGCCTATTCAAAAGCAGATTTCGTTATTATTGCTGCCCCAACAAATTATGACGAAAAACGCGATTTCTTCGATACCAGCGCAGTAGAAACCGTTATTGAAAAAGTAATGGAATCGAACCCCAATGCGATAATGGTCATAAAATCTACCATCCCCGTAGGTTATACCAATTCTGTTCGCAAGAAATACAATACAAAGAACATCATATTCAGCCCGGAATTCTTGCGCGAAAGCAAAGCTCTTTACGACAACCTTTACCCAAGCAGAATCATTGTTGGTATCGACCCAAATGATGAACGAATAATAAAGGCTGCACATACTTTTGCAGGTTTGCTTGCAGAAGGCGCTATAAAACAGAATATAGACACATTATTTATGGGCTTCACTGAAGCAGAGGCAGTTAAACTCTTCTCTAATACATATCTAGCTCTTCGTGTTGCTTACTTCAACGAACTTGATACATACGCTGAAATGAAAGGCCTTAACACCATGGATATCATCAATGGTGTCGGTCTCGATCCACGTATCGGTAGCCACTACAATAACCCCAGCTTCGGTTACGGTGGTTATTGTCTGCCCAAAGATACCAAGCAGTTATTGGCAAACTACAAAGGTGTGCCTCAGAACATGATTGAAGCCATCGTAGAAGCCAACTCAACTCGTAAAATGTATATCGGCGAACGTGTTCTCATGAAAGCCGGTTACTACGGAAAGAAAAAAGGTGAAGTAAACAAAGGCGTAAACATCGGCATTTATCGACTCACCATGAAATCCAATTCAGATAACTTCAGACAATCTGCTATTCAGGGCGTCATGAAATATCTGCAGGAAAAAGGTGCCAACGTCTACATCTATGAACCAACCTTACCAGAAACCGACGAAATCTTCGCTGGCTGCCGTGTCCTCAAAGACATTAAAGTCTTTAAGGGAATGTGCAAAGCCATCATTGCCAACCGCTACGACCCACTCCTCGACGACATAAAAGACAAAGTCTACACCCGCGACATCTTCGCTAGAGACTAATCAATAAAACAATATATAATTAACCTTGACAAAAATTATTCTAATACAGGTATTTTTAACTCAAGTCCGATATTATGATAACTTAATTTAAATTCAAATCTTTTCAACCATTGCAAATATATTTCCGTATAGTATATTATGATTTTATATTAATTATTTTCGAAAGCACACTATATGCAGTTAGACATAATAAAAAATGCTAAAAGAAATATTTTTTTCGGCTTTATAAATAAACTCATAGTGCTGCTTAATCCATTTGTTACCAGAACGGTAATCATTTACCAATTAGGCAATGAATACTTAGGCTTAGATAGTCTTTTTACGTCCATACTCACAGTATTGTCGTTATCAGAAATGGGCTTTAGTTCTGCTGTTGTTTATAATTTATATAAACCAATAGCCAACTCAGACACAGAGCAAGTAAACGCATTGCTTAATTTTTATAGAAAAGCCTATAGATTTATAGGATGTTTTATACTATTTATTGGCATTTTGCTTATACCTTTTATCCCAAATTTGATAAAAGGCTCACATCCAAATGAAATTAATTTAACCAGGCTTTATTTGATTTATTTAACCAATACTGTTTTAAGTTATTTTATGTATGCATATCTTACTGCATTGATAACAGTTTACCAAAGAAATGATTTAAATAGTCGAATTAATTCATGCATAACTCTATTATCTACTATTATACAAATTATTATAATAATAGTAACCAAAGATTATTATCTATATGCTATTTTATTGCCTATTGCCACTATAACCAATAACATTTGGACTGCTAAAACAGTTAAGAAATACTTTCCTAATTATCACTGTAGCGGTAAACTAACAAAAGAAACCCAAAATGATATAAAAAAAGTTGTAATAGGTACTTTTATACAAAAAGCTTGTGCCATAACCCGAAATTCATTAGATAGTATTTTTATTTCTGCCTATTTAGGTCTATCTATTACTGCAATATACAATAACTATTATTTGATATCTCATGGCATAACCTCTTTAATGGGATTAATTACAACATCATTCGCAGGAGGAATTGGTAACCATGTTGCCAATAGATCTAAAGAGCAAAATTTCAAAGAATTACAAAAACTTGATTTTATATATCTATGGTTAGGAGGATGGGCTAGCATTTGCTTGTTATGCTTATATCAACCTTTCATTAAATTATGGTTAGGTGAAAACAACATATTACCAATGTCTTCTGTAGTATTATTCGTAATATATTTTTATCTTCTAAAATTAGGTGATATAAGATACTTATACAATGCTGCCAATGGTCTTTGGTGGCATCAGAAATGGCGTTCGATATCAGAAACGTTGTTGAATTGCATTTTAAATGCTTATCTCGGTTATAAAATGGGGGTAAATGGTATTATATTAGCTACCATTATTTCATTATTTTTATGCAACTGTATCTGGGCCTCAAAAATCTTGTTTGAAACCTATTTTGACTTAGAAAAATATTACTACTCACTAAAACAACAAATATTATACACCGCAACAACTTTTATTATCGCTTCTTTAACATACTGCATCAGTATGCATATCAATCTAAGCAATCTGTATATTGAATTAATCTATAAATTAATACTATGTACAGTTTTACCAAACATTTTATATTTTGTAGTTTATAAAAATTGGCCAATATATAACGAATCAATCATGTATATAAAAAACAAAAAATAATTAAGAAAATTTGTTCACTCTCACACACACTTAATTTTCAAATAAAAGAATATACACATATAAAATTGAGAATATTGTAAATATAATTAACATTAACCTGAAATTTTATTCACAGCCAAAATATTTCATTTTTTTTATCAACAGAAGTAACCAACACCAAAAATAAGTTTCATAAAAAATCGATGAACTTACCAATAGTTTAATAACTCCTATAGCAAAAAAGAATAAAATTAAATTATTTTGTAAATTATCATGCTTTATGAATATTGTATAATAAAACAATAATACAATTACACAGCCAAACAAACAGCCACCTATTACTCCAAAATCGTATATTACCTCCAAAAAAATATTATGACAATATATACCACCAATCAAAACACTATCAGCGTTTATACCTCGAAAACTTAAAGGTTTTTTGTTTATTTCATCAATTACAATGCTATATAATCTGGTTCTACCAGTACTAATAGAATCAATTTTTCTAGAAGAAGACAGTTTTCTTAATAATCTAGAATTAATGCCTAATTGATTTTTTGTAAATACATTTATTTCCGAAAGAGACATAAATATCATTATCGAACACAACAAAACAGTAATACAAACAATAATTAACTTGAAATATCTGCGATCAATAATGTTTTTTTGAAAAAATAATATAATAAAGCAAACAATTAGACTGATTAATGCCCCTCTACAGCCAAACAAAGTCATAATAATTGAACAACAAAAAAAACAGAACAAATCCAGCCAAGATTTCTTATTATAAAAAAGAATCAATAAACCACACACAAACGGTAAAACAGAATATGAAAACAACATATACGTATCTTCAGCAGCAAACAACCCTATCAAGCCTTTTTTTAATAAATATATAATAAATAATACTAGTATAAACGATGCTGTTAACGAATAAAAACGTAAATACTTAAAAACATAACAATAATCTTTTATAGAAGATAACATAACCGTAATAAATGCCATAGGTATAAATTTCTGTAACGTAATAATAGAATATCTCGTATTATCGATAAAAAATATTCCACTAAGGCAAATTAAACAAAAATAGCCTCCTAAAAAAAATAGCCATTTCTTAGAAGTACCTTTTATAAAACAATATGCAAAACCTAACGTAACCAAAACAAATCTTGCAATTAAAATTAAAGCATTAAAATTACCCCTGGCCCATAAATACTGCGAGGCAAAAATAATACCTGTCAATGAAGCCAAGAAAAAAGAAGAAACAAATAAAAAAGACAAAAATTTTTCTCCATTATATCGAAAATTCATTTTTTATCTATCTTAAGTAAATTTCTCAAATTACTTTTACCCAAAACAATAAAATTACCTGCAATACCAGTTAATATATGTTTAAAAGCATATACCTTATCATTAAAAACGCCTTGATTTTTTGCAAAACGTAAAAGCTTACAAAAAGGTCTAACCCCCAATATCATGCCACGCATTAAATGATTAATACAATGATCCTTGTAATCTGTAAAACCAACGCTATCACAATATTCTTTATACCTTATACCAACACCGACTCTTGCTGTTAATATTTCATACGAATAATGATATATCAAACTCCCTTGTCTTCTAGTTAAACAATAAATATTTACATCTACAGCGTCAATCTTATCTGCTTTATGGCCAGCCACAACAGAAAACATAACATCATTAGAAGCAATAGTTTCATCGAATTTAATATCATATTTTTTTATATAATCCAATCTAAAACGCTTTGACCATGGACCCAACCAGGTGTAACGTAAATATTTCTCAGAAGTTTTGTCTCTCTGATACTCCTTTACCAAATTAGAATAAAAAATATGCCTATTTGATAACTTATTAATATCAGAATCCATAACTGAAATAGGTGAAAAGAAAATAATATCTGATGCATTGTTATCATATTCTAATAATATCTTATAATAACAAGGGGTTAAAAAATCATCGGAATCCAAAAACAACACATAATCACTTTCTGCATTAGCCAACCCTATGTTTCTACAAATACCAGCACTATTAGCTTTTTTATGATTTTTATACAAATAAAATCCATATTCTTTTTGCAAACTAATCAATCGTTCAAAGCATTCATCCTTGCTATGATCATCAACAACAATCACTTTTAGATTTGATAGAAATTCACCATACTCTATATCTTTATCATTCAAATAAACACTCTTTAATAATCGTTCTAATCCATTTACATTGTCTTTATGGGGAATAATAACAGAATACGTTTTCATTTTACTCACCTTCCTTATTCAATCTACGCATCAATTCATTAACCATAGTTTTGCTTGCCAAGCCATTTGCATAAGTAGCATGAACCAATCTAAACTTATTCATCACAGATTTATAATCATTAACGTTTAAGATAGTTTCTAACAAATCAACTTCATTTTTCTGTATTCCAAACGGCATATCTTTATTTAAATCTAAATATACACCTCTTTTTTTACTGTATTCTTCATAATCGTATGCAAAACAAAAAATAGGTCTTTCCAAGATAGAGTAGTCTATAATTGCACTAGAATAATCAGAAATCAAAACATCTGAAGCTAGATATAAATCATTAACTTCTGGATATTCAGAAACATTTTTAACAAAAGAAGATTCACATATCCCTAGCGAAGATGTTACAGCATAATGGGCTCTAAACAATAAGACATAATCTTTACCTAATTTATCTCGCCAATAGTCAAGATTTATTGGTGGTTTACAAACAACATCATTATTGGCATCTAGACAATACTCTCGCCAAGTAGGCATATATAAAATGATTCTTTTATCAAGTGGTAATCCTAATTTTTTCTTAGCTATTGCAATATCATTTTTATCAGCCAATGCCAATTTATCATTTCTAGGAAAACCGCAAGGTAAAAAGCATTTCTTATCAGAGTGAAAAATTCTACTCAAAACCTCAACATCCAAAAGACTTTGTGCACATCTGATTGTTTTATTATCTAATGGTTCATATTTCATCGATCTTCTTTTTCCACCGATTACATTCTGATTTTCTTCACCACCACCTTTTTTTAACACAGAACCATGCCAAGTTTCTATCTTTATAATATCATCATCTACAAAATGAATACCTCTCGTCATGCCAGAATTACTAACCCAAATTTTGCTAGTTAATAAAACTTTAAAAAAAGTAAAAGTATCTACTTTTATCTTTATGCCACGCTTAATATGATATTTATCTGGTTCAACAAAAGCCCAAAATAATTCATAATCATGAAATTCATTTCTTTTACAAATTTCCTCATATATTTCTTTTGGACTATCATCAAACTTTCTACCACCATAAGAAATAAATAAAATTCTATTAGCTTTTTTGTTAACCCAAAATTTCACAATAGATAAACAAATAGATAATGTTATCCAAAATATCTGCAAAACGAAAGGATGAGTTTTCAAATACTTAATTATCAATAATCGCATTCCAATAACCTTGCGCCTTGTTTTACCATATAAATTGTCACCAACATGCAAAAACTTAAACTTTTGTTCATCATATAAACATTTTACCACAGAAAACACTTTATTAACAAAGTATTTATATTAAATTTCCTCAAAATTACACAACAAACTTAACTTGCTTCTTCTTCGTATATAATATATAATATTCACTATAATCATTCGGAGCAACACACATTGTATAATCGATTTAAGTTTAATTGTTGTATATACATACTAACACTAGTAATGTTCATTTCTAATACAGTAATTTTTGCAAATGAATATTATATATGTACCTACAACATAAGGTGCGATGAAGCAAAAGACAAGCAAAGCAAAAACAATTGGTCTATTCGAGTTGAGAATCTATCTAATTTAATTCTATTTAATTCATTTGATATATTTGGTGTTCAAGAACTAAACTCTAATCGATTAAAAGATTTAATCAATTTTATAGGAATAGAATATAACTATGTTGGTGTCGCTAGTGATGATGGACAAGATACTGGTTCATACTCTGCTATATTTTATAAAAAAAATAAATTTAAAATACTAGCCTCAGATACTTTTTGGCTTTCAGAAAATCCGAATAAAGTTTCCAAAGGCTGGGACAGTAAGTTTAATCGAATTTGCACATGGGCTCAACTATACGATATCAACAATAAATGTTCTTTATGGTTCTTTAATACCCATTTAGATGCAACAGGAGAAATCGCCAAGAGAAAAGGATTAGAACTTATTTCACAAAAGATTACTGAAATTACCAAGAATAAAAATACCATTTTAACCGGTGATTTCAACCTTTATGAATCAGACAAAACATACAAAACAATAATTAATTCAAAACAACTTCTGGATGCCTATGATATTAGCAAATACCGTTGGATGCCTACCGGTTCATATAACGCTTTTAATCCAGAGAGAATATCCAGTAAAAATCTTGACCATATCTTAGTTTCAAAGAACATTAAAGTCAGTAGATATGGTATTTTAAATAACTTTTATTACAATATTGATGGTGTTAGCATTTCAAACTATAAAAAAATACCCAAAGGAGCTAAAAATATAGAATTACATATTCCTTCAGACCATTATCCTCTATGTTGTTGGGTTGATGTTAATTAATTGCTAAAAACATTATGCTATTGTATGACGCATTTATATCCTATTATTTTGATGAAATTATAAAACATCAAAAAAAGTAAAATTAATCTTTACAAAAAATACAGATTAATAAACATTTAACCAAAGCGTCCCATAGGCAGCCGCAGCCTATTACCCAAATAGCAACGTTACTGTTCACAGGTAAACTTGACACTTTCTGAATCGGTCTACACGTAACGAAATAATTCAATTTTATAATCAATAAAAAAACTCAAAAAGTCTCATAAATAAAAGATTTTTTTGAGTTTTTTTGTTGACTTTGAAATG
>JAZRWI010000017.1:0-19393 GCA_045599645.1 Candidatus Avigastranaerophilus sp. | reverse complement strand
TGCTTTTACAAAAATATTATCAAGCAACATACATGTCCGTTGCTTCTTTTTTGAATTAATGGCTAAGCGTTTTTCACAGGTTATGTGGATAATGCAGCAGATTCTTTTCTGGGGAATTGATAAGCGTATGGCAAGCTATTTCCTCAGTGAATACCAGAGAAGCGGCAAACCAGTCATACGAATGACTCAGGAAGAATTATCAATTGAAATCAACACAGCACGTGAAGTAATTGCGAGAATGCTGACACGCTTCACAAAAGAAAAGATAATTGAAGCTAACAGAGGCGAGATATATCTTACAGACTTAGAGCGCCTGAAAACAATAGCAGCTGCATAATCAGATTTCGTATCTAGCCGAATCCTCGGCCAGATACGAAATCTGGGGCTAGGAACCGGGGGTTGGGGAAAAAGGCAAAGGCCGAAAGAATGAATTTATTGGACTACCATTGCTGAGCAGCCTAAGCCGGATTGCTGCCACCAAGAGACGAATTCTGACCAGCTCATGGTGCGGGTTACTTCTTCGCGGGCTGGGTCATTAACAATTACATTGCCATTAGAATCCATACCTCTTAAACATACGTAATGGTTCTTTACATGGCAAAGTAAAGGCTTACCGGCTGCAAGCTGCTGGCGACACCAATCCTGAGTGCAGCTCCATTTCCAGTATGTATTAGCAAAGCCATACTGTTTGGCACCTCTTAAAAGACCTTCATGATCTGTTCCGCCTGGAGATCTTGTTCCGCAGATATTGTAGAGATTAGTAACCAAAGTGTCGGTACTGCCCTTCCCATAATATGAAAGAATCATGGAAAGTGAGGTTGGACCGCAAGCAGAACCAGGGCCTGGAACATTAGACTTGAATTGACACTGCTTTGGAACATTCATGTCAATCTTATTTGCGCTGATTGTTACTGAGCCTGGAGTTGAAGGCTGAACTACAGGGGTAGCTGTTGCCGGTTTTGCAGTGGTTGGTTTTGGAGCAACTGTTGCAGGGTTAGCTACAGTTGTAGTGGTATTAGAAGGCTTTGCAGTTGTAGCTACAGTAGTCTTAGAATTACCAGAAATTCCAGGTAATGTGAGAGTCCAGCCAGTATAAATCAAAGCTGGATTTGTGAGCAGTGACGGGTATTTATCTTTATTAGCTTCAATAATTTCGTTATATCTGCTGCCATCACCGTAATATTTTTTAGCTATGCTATAGAGGTAATCACCTGTCTGAACAGTATATTCAAGAGATTCGCTTACTTTTGCTGCTTCATTGTTTTCTGTTTTTGTTTCTTTTGCTGAAGTTGCTTCAGATTTTACATCTGATTTTGAAGCAGAAACACTTATTGTTGTATCTGCAAAAGGATTTGCTTCAGCAAAGCAAATCATCGAACCAAGCATCATATAAAACAAAACACCAGTAAGCTTCTTCATCTTATTACCTCATTTACGGTCCTTGCTAATAATATACATCAAAAACAAACAAAAGTTTAAAAAAACAAATCAGAAAAATAAATCGATTTTATTGTTTTTTTATTGCGCTGATAATTAATGAAAAGGCAAGTTTCACAATAGAAAAATCTAGAAAACATAATAACGCAAGCCATTTGATTGGTGATAATAAGCCTGCAATCAAAAAAGTAATAAAAGCGGTTCCTGGCACACCGGAAACAAAATGACCGCTTCGTTTGCTTGCCATCGGGGCTCCAACATAGGTAACAAACCAGAAGAATATACCTATAGCCCATATGATTCCGTCTGTAGTCCACATTTCTACAGGATATCGTTCATACATTAAATTCATAGATATTTATTTTTGATGTAATTTTTTGTAATTTTAAAATTTACATATTAAACTTACTGTTTATTGTTTTGTGACTGAGCAATTTTCCATAGCTTTACAAGTTCAGTCTGCAGAATCCAGGAACAGTTCAGATGCTTTTTCTCTGCAAACGTATTAAGCCAGGCTGGAATTGTAAGGTTCTTTCTAACAGCTTTATTTCCATGCTTTTCAGCATAAGAGTCAATGTCTAACACAATAAGATTTACAAATTCTTTTCTGGAACATTTGATGCTTTGGCGGCTAGTAGCATTTGGCACCATGTTGCCCTTCTGCAATTCTTTCAAAGCCCATGCGCAGGCAGCCTCTGTAGCATTATAAATAGCTTCAGCCAGAGTTGTTCCTTCAGCAGCACAATCTGTTAGATCAGGGAAAACAACATCATAGCCTTCTTCTTTGTTTTTCCTAGCTTTAAATATAGCAGGATATACTAATTTCATGAAATTATACTCCAGATACTTATTGTATTTTTATAAATTTATACACATAATACGTATAATTTCAACTTTTTGATTATAAGCCACAATAAAATCAAATTATTCTATTGTTTGATTTTTATTTTTTTAGCATTTCTTCAATTCTTAAAGATTCCAGATACAAAGCAAAATTAAAATTAATATTATTGGTTTCAAAAAGCATAGTTGCCAACGGGAAGTATAACTGATCTTCTTTATCTTCATTAATCCTATATGGAGTTTTAATGAACTTTTGAGAATCAATTAGTGACGATACCATAAAACCTTTTTCTTCGGCTACAAATTCTGCAAAGTTATCGTCATTTTTAGTTGTTAAGAATTTTTTATCACCTAAAGAAATTTTATAAACATCAATGCTTTTTATATTTACATAAACAATTTTGTCAGACTCAACCTTTATCGACCATGTAAAGCTTTTATTCTTTTCATCATCTGAAAATTCATAAAATTCGACGCTTTTGCCATCAAGACTTTGTTTAACAGTAGAAAACTTAATTTTACTCCATCTCGGGTCTGATTTGTCATTGTATTTTAAATAGTAATAATCTCTAACCACACAGTTTTCTTCAGTTTCTGAAGATTCTTCAGAGAATATAGTTCCTGGCACTGGAATAAAACCAGCCCTTATTATAAATTCAACCCAAGATAAATTTATAGGGAAAATCATAAAATTATCCATGAGAAAAGGGCTCTTATAAAGGTTTTTTGGACGTTCCTGTCCAATAAGCGCTAATTTTTCTTCATCTATTTTAGCAGCTTCAGCTGATCTCTTATTCTGAGCCAAAAACTTTTCGTCTGCCTCAACAGTATCATCATTCTTTTGAATGTTAACTTCTGTAGACTTTTCTTCAGGGACAGGCACCTCATCAGGAGTTTTATCTACATAATTCATTGTCTGAACTGTATTTTTAAAAAATCTGTTATTTTGAGATTCATCAGATTGCTTTTGCTTAGAAGATATATTAACCTGCTTTTGAGGTATGTTCTTTATTTCTTTATAAAAAAAACTGCCTGCAAATGCCACACAAACCATAAAAACAACAAAAAGGAAAGTTCTTTTTTTACTTTCCAGTTCCTGACTTTGTTTTGAATAATTTAACTGATGATTTTCGTAATTGCTCATGATTTAATTATACAAATAACAAGAAATTATTTCAATAAAGGTCACTTCGCAGATGGGAGGGATTATATTTTCATTGAGTCCAAAATCGTAAATGCTCTTTGTCATCTCATGTTTATTGAAAAATCCTAGTAATATCATCTAATTTTTTCATTATTATAATATCGATTCTGAATATCCTCAATAGCATATTAAAAATTTCAGAAAACATTTCTGGTAACATTACCAAGTTTTTTCAGTAAAAAAACAACTGAAGATTTAATTTTGTTTTTTACTGCTTCAACCGGTGCAGTATCACTTCCTAATGTATAATGCATAATTATTTGTTTTAGTCTCTGCCTTCATTAGCCAAGATAACTAGACAGACCAGACACCAAATTGTCTAGTAACTAGACGAAATTTCATCTACACACTAGACGAAATTTTTGTATTGTGTCATAATATATACAGAGGTGATATTTATGACAATACCTATAAATATTGATGATTTAATTAATCGCAGGATAGTAGAATCAAATAGAGTCGAATTTAAAAGTGGCTTTAATCCTAATACAATAATTCACTCTATATGCGCTTTTGCCAATGACATAGACAATATGGGCGGAGGGTATATTGTTGTTGGGGTTGAAGAAGAAAATGGTTCACCAAAATTTCCTGTAAAAGGTATTGAACAAAACAAAATAGACAGTATTCTGAAAGAACTTGTAGGCTATTGTCATTGTATAGAACCTTTATATAATCCTATTACAGAACCAGTGCTATATCATGATAAATATCTTATAGTCATTTGGATTCCCGGGGGCTATGGGCGCCCATACAAAGCTTCTAAGGATGTTTTTAATGATAAAGCAAACAAATTCTATTATATCAGAAAATTCAGTAGCACTTTGATTGCTTCGCCAGATGAAGAAAAAGAATTATTCTATATATCATCAGACATTCCATTCGATGATAGACCAAACCTGTTAGCAGAAGTTGAAGATTTAGATATAGAACTTTTAAGAAGACACCTGAAAGAAATCAATAGTGATTTGTATGAATATTCCTTAAATAAAAGCTTATTACAACTGGCTACAGATATGCAGCTTGTTTCCGGACCTACAGAACGCATAAAACCGTTAAATGTTGGTATTTTGATGTTTTCAGAAAAGATTGAAAAATATTTTAAGTATGCAAAAATTGAAATTGTTGATATTCCAGACCCGACAGGAAACGGTATGTCTGAAAAAACCTTCTCTGGTCCGATACAAAAGCAACTGACGGATGCGCTTTCTTATATAAAAAACTGTGTTTTGAAAGAAATCACATTTAAAAACCCAAATAAAGCAAAAGCAATAAAATATTTTAATTACCCTTATGCTGCTGTAGAAGAAATTCTTTCTAATGCTGTTTATCATCGCTCTTATCAGATCAGAGAACCCATTCAGGTCAGAATAACAACAGACAGCATGGAAATTACCAGTTATCCTGGCTTTGACAGGAGCATTAGCGATGAAGCTATAAAAAAATATGATTTAAGAGCAAAAATATATAGAAATCGAAGAATTGGTGATTTTCTAAAAGAATTAAAGCTTATCGAAGGAAGAAATACAGGTTTTCCCAACGCTTTTAAGGCATTAAAAGCAAATGGTTCTCCTATGCTAAAATTTGAAATGGATGCTGAACGCCAATATTTATCGGTAACAATACCGATTAATAAACATTTCATAAATAATAAACAAAGCAAAAATATAGATTATGAATCAAAAATAATTGGATTATTAAAAAAGCAACCTCTTTCTCTGACAGAATTAGCAAAAGCTTTGGGTTACAAGGGAATTTCCCAGCGTCTTAGAAATTCCATAGAAAATCTTATTTTCAAAAACATAGTAATAAAAGTCCTTGATAAATCCGGCAAACCAAAGTTCAGCATTCATCAATAATGGAAACGTTGCCCTAACTATGATACTGGGCACACATTAATAAGGTGCTTATAAATACCACAATAACCATTCAACAGAGAGAACGCACAAAGTTGCTAATAGAGTAAAAAAGTCTCAATTATTATTTATGTCTGCTTTGAGTATTTCTTCGATTCTCAGAGACTCCAAATACAAAGATATTTTAGAATTCATTGAACCTTTTAAAATTATTTATAGCTCAGATTTTCATTCTAGCCGAAAGCCTTTATGTTATAATGAGCACTGAAATATTAATTGCAGGAGTTAGCCAATGAAAAGAGTTAACAATATTATCGCAGTTGCAATGATGCTGATAGGAATTAATTCCAATGCTTTTGCCATAAATGAACAGAACGATTTCAGAAAAGAATTAAACGAAATAAAAAACTATGCGGAAGAAAATCTGCCAAAGGCTCTAGAATCAAATTGCTGTGTTGCCCAGTTTGAAGCCCAGGAAATCTTTGCAAGAATAGATGGTTTATTAAACAAAGTTTATAAATACCTGAAAGAAACTAAAAACAAAGAAGACTTTGATGCAATAAAAGTTGAACAGCGTAAATGGGTAAACGATAAGGAAGCCGATGCAAAATTAGCTTCTAAGGCTAAAAATGACGACAGGCGCGAACAGGTTTACGAACAATATCGTGTTTATAATGAATACACTTTCAAAAGATGCAGCGAATTAATAGACATGGTAGAAGACAATATCAATGTTCCTGAAGTAAAAAAATCTGCATCAGAAAAAGCCTACGAAAAGTTTTCCAAAGAAATAGAAAATATCGAACGTTATGCAAAGAAGGTTTATGCTGACGAAACCTTGAATCAGCATGAAATAAACTATACAAGCGACGCTATAAGTTCCAAATGGGCTGCTCTTATGGAAGAAATGGTTGGTCATTTAAAAACTTCCCTGGATGCCAAGAGTGCTGAAAATTTAGAAAAAGCCCAAAACGAATACAAAAAACAAGCTGAAAAAATAGCTAATGCTGAAGCCAATGAATGGGAAGGCGGCAGTGGCTATAGCATGGCATTGTCCGGAGCTTACTCTAGTTCTTGGGAAAACAGATGTAAAGCTCTACTTGAAGATGTAAAAAATAACAAATTCGAATACGATGATACTCCAGAACCAGCAAACCCCAAGAAGGTTGAATTTTCTACAAAATATGATTTTATAGAAGCCGAAGAAAAAGAACGTGATGACCGTTCTAAGAAGTCTCCAAGCACACCAGAAAGCGATGCTGCTTATTTAAAAACAACACAGAATATTTTTGCAAAATGGGATAAGCTTTTGAATGACGTCTATAAGCACCTTAAAGAACATATGGACGCAGAAGAATTTGAAATTGTAAAAAAAGCTCAGAGAGCCTGGATAAAGGAAAAAGAAGCAGCATCTGTAGCAGCTCGCGACAAAAGCAGAGGCTCAAATGCTGATCTTTTTGCTGTTGTATCTGACACAGAATTAACAAAAGAAAGAATCAAAGCTTTAATAGAATTAGTGGAAGAATAATTATAAGCCTGGATGTTCTAGCGCATAAAGCATACTTTCATTAAAGATACAATGTTTAATAAAGTCATCATATTCCCTGAATAACAAAATTCCAGGAATAGCTGACATATATTTGCCAGTAGCTTTCAATGGAGCTAGGTAATATCCGGCTTTTTCCCATTTTCTTTCACCAAGAGAATAATAATATTCACAATAAAAGTTAGTATTGTCAGTATTACTTTTTGAAGATAAACAGCTACCAAAAAGTTCTTTTATCCTCACATTGTCAATTAAAAACTCATTTTTGTTGTTGCTATTTTCATAAAATCTGTATTTAACCTTGCCAGTTTCGTTGCGGAAAGAGATTTCATCGTCTTTAAATGTCATTTTACCAATAAAGCGGCTATTGAAATATCTGATTATAAAACCATCTGGTGCAGGCATAAATTTTATCAGAGGATAAGTTTTTTTATCAAATTCTGTTATTAAATAAGCCCTATTTTCATCATTCAATTTTAAGGTCTGAATCACTTGCTTCAAAGTTCTAACCCCGGAAGCAAGCTCATAATAGCCTAAGAAATGTTCCCCAACATTTTCAACGAAAGCCTGATGAACAAAATTATTATTATTTGCTATTATTCCCTTCGGGTTAAAACCAGATTCAATATTAGATTTTGTCAAAACATTCTTCAAGGCGTATTTCTTTTCCAGATTCAATGCTTCAATAAATAAAATCTGTCTTATATCTATACTCAAGTCGTCAAAAGCCATTACAGCGGGAGAATAAATTAACTGATTTTCTGTTTTATCATCATATTTTATATAAATAGATTTACACGGATAATCAAATTTTTGTATTTCTAATATATTATTTTGTGGATGGCAATACACCCTAGCAATCAGCATATCGTTATCGCTATAAACAAAATAATTATTACCTGCTAATGTAATTCTATAAGTAATCTTATTATAGTCATGCCTAATAAATGAAAGATTATTATTTCCTATTTTTACTTCCCAAATCATTTTTTGAGGAGTATTAGGATTACTACTACAAAACAGCTTAAATCCCGGTTTATCACTTTCAGAAATAACAGTAATATTTTTAGGTGAATCGCTTACACTGTATTGTCTTATTTTTTTAAAATCAGCGCCATTAATAGCATTAGCCTTAACAGATACAGAAATATTATTTTCTGGATTAAAGCTTCTGCTTTCAATCAGGCTTATAGGATAGATATATTGTTTTTCAAAGTTTTCAAATCCTGGAATAATACACTTCTTATCAAATTTTATTGGTATATTTAATTCTTTTACATTCAAATTATCTTCGTAAATAAATTTTTCATAATCACCAGAAGGATTTATATTTGTAAAAACAATATTTGCTTCTACTGCTGGATTTGTGTTTTCTGAAGGCAATTCAGCGCTTTCTGAAGCATTAATATTTTCAGGAACTGCCTCAATACTACCTGACGCTATCACCACCTTAGAAATGGCTTCATCAATACCATTAGAAATATCAGTATCTTTTGAAGCTATTTCTGCACTAGCAGAAGAATTATTATTCAAGGCTATTTCCAGACTAACTGAATCGATATTATTTTCTGCATCAACCTCAGCTGTAACTGAAGAAATTTTATTGTCGAGAATAGTCTCAATACTAGCAGATGCCGTAATCTTATTAGAATTTATTTCAACAACAGAAGTGGTATTTATATTATCTTCAGGCGCAGTAGTATTATTTGAAAATTCTGTTTTATTTTCTTTTAGAATTTCTTTTTTTACAGTCTGTTGCTCTTTTTTCATTTCAACAGGCTTTTCAGAAGATTTTTTTACAGAACTGTAATTATTATTGGAATTATTTTCTGCTTTTTTATTGTATGAATCTATACTCTGATAGCATTCTTTAAAAAAGAATCCACCAACGCACAAAAAAAACGCAACAACAATGGCCAGACACATATTGTTTCTGCTGCTAGCCAGTTGGCCTTCTCTAGAATAGTCGTATTTGTGATTTTGATATTTACTCATATATAAAATTATACAAATAAACTATTAAAGTATCAATATAAAGAAATCTGGGGCTTAGGGACTGGGGAGTCGCTTACGCGACTTTTAGTAAAATAAAAAAAGCTTCCCGAAGAGGCTGTCTAAAAACTCGATTTTATGCATTCAAAACAAGTTCCTTCTAACATCAAACCCCTCCCTACCCTCCCTTAAAAAGGGAGGTTTTTAGGAGTCTACTGTATATCGGGATTTTTACAAATTTCTAGTTTTGGGACAGTCCCCGAAGGGAGCTTTTTTTATTTGAGATTAGTCGGCTGATTCTTCCTTGGCTGGGATTCTGACAACAGAGATGAGTCTGTCTTCGCCGTCGAGAGTAATAAGTTTTACTCCGCTGGTAGCGCGACCTGTTTCTCTGATCTTGTCAGCGTCAAGTCTTACAACCTTACCGGTAGTGGTTACAATCATGAGTTCGTCGCCTTCAAACATGCGCTTGATGGCAAGAACCTTACCGGTCTTTTCAACTATCTTCATATTAGTAACACCCTTACCACCGCGATGAGTTACGCGATAGCTATTGATGTTAGTCTGTTTGCTCAAACCGAGTTCAGAAACAGTCAGAAGAGTACCGGCATATCTTACGTTAGTATCCTGAGGCATTAGATCTTCGCCTTCTTCAACTGGTTCAGCGTCATCTGTAACAGCTTCAGGCAGAACTTCAGCACCGTCTGCAGGAGGAACTATGCCTAATTCACCCTGCTGAGCATCTGTAGCCTTAGAGAATACTTCCATACCGATTACGACGTCGTCCTGATCTCTGAATGCGATAGCCTTAACACCACGGGCAGCACGGCCCATAACTCTGACTTCGCTTTCCGGGAATCTGATTGCATAACCGTTTCTAGTAGCAATAACAACCTGTTCACCGCCAACAACCGGTTTTACAGCAATCAATTCGTCATTTTCATCAAGCTTGAGAGCAATGATACCCTTAGCTTTTGGCTTAGAGAAGTCAGAAAGCTTGCACATCTTTGAGATACCGTTTCTGGTAACCATGAAGAGTCTGCGGGTTTCATCGAATTTCTTGATTGGCAGAACAGCAGTGAGTCTTTCGCCTTCCTGAAACTGGAGCAGGTTAACGATAGCACGTCCAGAGGCTTGTTTACCACCTTCAGGAATCTGGTAACCCTTTATCCAGTGAACCTTACCGATAGATGTAAATACCATCAGGTAAGAATGTGTAGTAGCCAGGAACATATGTTCTACAACGTCTTCATCCTTGACGTTCATAACATTGCTTCCCTTGCTGCCACGGCTGATCTGTCTGAAGGAAGCAGGAGACATACGTTTGATATAACCATTCTTAGTAAGAGTGATAATAATGTCTTCTTCCTGCATGAGGTCTTCTGCTTCAAGCTTTTCTGCCTGAGCAGCAGCAATCTGGGTTCTGCGGGCATCTGCAAAGCGAGTCTTAATATCATTAAGTTCGCCTTCGATGATTTCCATTACCTTGGCTTCAGAAGCAAGAATTTCCTTCAAAGAAGCGATGAGAGCTAAGGTTTCGTGATATTCAGCAACAATCTTGTCACGTTCCAAACCTGTCAAGCGCTGCAGTCTCATATCGAGAATAGCCTGTGCCTGTCTGTCTGAAAGTGAGAAGTTGTCCATCAAGCCCTGTTTTGCAACAGCTGGATCTTTTGATTCCTTAATAAGCTTGATTACTTCATCAAGGTTATCAAGGGCAATAGTCAATCCTTCCAAGATGTGGGCTTTTTCTTCAGCCTTATTCAAACGGAACATTGTTCTGCGGCGAATAACTTCACGGCAGTGATCAAGGTAGTGTTCCATAAGTCTCTTGATGTTAAGAATAACTGGTTTATTCTTTGAAAGAACCAGGTTGATAACACCAAATGTTGTCTGCATCTGAGTGTGCTTAAAGAGCTGATTAAGAATAACTTCAGTATTTACACCCTTGCGAAGTTCAATGCAAACGCGCATACCTTCACGGCTTGATTCATCGCGGAGGTCAGTAATACCATCAATGCGTTTTTCCTTAATAAGGTCAGCAATAGAAGCAACCAGTCTAGCTTTATTAACCTGATATGGAAGTTCCTTAATAACTATGCGGTCACGACCCTTGTTGAATTCTTCAATTTCGGTGACGGCTCTGATAGTGATGCTGCCACGACCAGTCTTATAAGCAGAAGTAATACCATCACGACCCATAATAATACCGCCAGTTGGGAAGTCTGGACCTGGTATATAATTCATGATTTCTTCGATAGTGATTTCCGGGTTGTGGATTAAAGCAACCAAACCATCGATTACTTCGCCAAGGTTGTGAGATGGCATGTTTGTAGCCATACCAACAGCGATACCGGAAGAACCGTTAACAAGCAGGTTCGGGAACTTACTTGGAAGAACAACAGGTTCATCAAGAGAACCGTCGAAGTTCGGCATCCAGTCTACAGTGTCTTCTCTGAGGTCACGAAGCATTTCTTCAGACAAGGCTTCAAGTCTGGCTTCAGTGTAACGCATTGCTGCAGCTTCGTCGCCGTCAACAGAACCGAAGTTACCATGGCCGTTAACCAGTGGGTAACGCAAACTGAAGTCCTGTGCCATGCGGACCAAAGTATCGTATACAGCTGAGTCACCATGTGGATGGTATTTACCAAGAACTTCACCGACGGTTCTTGCAGACTTAACAAATGGTTTTCTGCTAGTAATGCCCTGGTCGAACATTGCATAGAGAACACGTCTGTGAACAGGCTTCAAGCCGTCTCTTACATCAGGCAAAGCGCGGGCAACAATAACACTCATTGAGTAGTCCATGAAGGAAACCTGAAGGTCGTCTTCAATTCTTACATCGCCCTTGTCATCGCCATCTCTGGTTGGAAGCAGGCCTTCACCGCCAGATGTGTAATCACCAGCGTCTTCTTCTGTTAAAGCATCATAACCGTCGCCTTCATCCTGAACGGGTTCAGGAATATAGGAACCGTTGTTTTCGTCACCACCTGCCAATGGTTCTACAGTGCCGATATTTTCAGTGCTCATAGCGCCGAACATATCTTCCATTCCTGCATCTTCAGGCAGATCCATACCACCATTTTCAATATTCTGGTCAGTATTTTCGTTATTTCCACCATTTACTTCTTCATTATCAGGAGTATTGTTGGTGTTTTCGTTGTTTTCGGCATTTCCGTTGTTACTGCCCTGAATATCTTCATTATTGTTGTTATTTACATTGTCATTATCGTTTTCGTTAGCCATTGCAATTCCTCATAACAAATCAGATATCAAGGTTTTTAACGCTCTTAGCGTATTTAACGATGAAGTTACGTCTTGGTTCAACCTTATCGCCCATGAGAATAGAGAACAAGCGGTCAGCTTCAGTTTCGTCAACACACTTAACTCTGTGAAGGATTCTTGTTTCAGGATTCATGGTTGTATCCCAAAGCTGTTCCGGGTTCATTTCACCAAGACCTTTGTATCTCTGCATTGAAACCTTTTCTGTATCTCCGCCAAAATCAGCAGCAATGATTTCGTCCTTTTCCTTGTCGGAATAAGCATAGCGAACATCTTTGCCTCTGCTAATCTTATAAAGCGGTGGCTGAGCAGCGTAGAGATAACCTTTTTCGATAATTTCAGGCATATATCTATAGAAGAAGGTCAAAAGCAGAGTTCTGATGTGAGCACCGTCGACATCGGCATCTGTCATGATGATAATCTTATGATATCTGCACTTTTCAATATCGAAATCGTTCTTACCAATATTGGTACCAACTGCATTGATAAGATCCCTGATGATTTCAGAGCTAAGAACTCTTTCGAGTCTAACCTTTTCAACGTTCAAAATCTTACCGCGAAGTGGAAGAATAGCCTGGATACGTCTATCACGACCCTGCTTAGCAGAACCACCTGCAGAATTCCCTTCGACGATGAATAATTCTGATTTTGCCGGATCCTTTTCAGAGCAGTCAGCTAGCTTACCAGGAAGTGAACTGCCTTCAAGCGCAGTCTTGCGTCTAGTAAGTTCCCTAGCCTTCTGAGCAGCTTGTCTGGCCTTCATAGAAAGAAGAATCTTATCTAATACAGGTTTTGCAATACCAGGATTCTGTTCAAAATAGTCGCTAAGGAAATCTGTTACAACCTGGTCAACAATACCTCTGACTTCCGGATTACCAAGCTTACCTTTAGTCTGTCCTTCAAACTGAGGTTCCGGAACTCTGATGGAAAGAACCCCAATGAGACCTTCACGGGTATCTTCGGTAACAAGCTTCAATTCGTCTTTTTTACCCTTGAATTCTTTTCCAAGGGAATCAATATTAGCCTTTAGGTAATTGTTGAATACCTTAGTAAGGGCGCTTCTAAAACCTAATACGTGAGTACCACCGTCAGCAGTGTTGATGTTATTAACGAAAGCGAAGAACTGTTCGTTATAACCGTCGTTATAAGACATTGCTACATCAACTTCAACACCGTCTTTTTCCTTTGTAAAAGCAATAACGTCCTTAAATAGAGTTGATTTGGTTTCGCTCAGGAATTCAACGAAACTGCGGATACCACCAACATATTCATAAGAATTACATCTCTTGGTAGCCTTCTGGCGAAGGACAATCTTAACACCACGATTAAGGAAAGCAAGTTCTCTTAAACGCTTTGCAAGAATGTCATATTCAAATTCAACAGATTCAAATATTTCAGCATCCGGTTTGAAGCGGATACGAGTACCGTGACGAGTAGCGCCTTCAGTTACAGTCATTGGAGAAGCTACAGCACCACGTCTGAAGGTCTGGTTAAAAACCTTACCGTCACGCCATACGGTTGCTTCCAACCATTCAGAAAGAGCACTAACAACAGAAATACCAACACCGTGAAGACCACCGCTATATTTATAGCTCTTCTTATCGAATTTACCACCAGAGTGGAGAACGGTAAGAATAACTTCAAGAGCAGATTTACCAGTTTGTTCGTGAATATCAGTAGGAATACCACGGCCGTCATCCATAACAGAAATCGAACCATCTTCGTGCATGTTTACGATAACGGTAGTAGCATAATTGGCTAAGGCTTCGTCGATACTGTTATCAACGACTTCCCAAACCAAGTGATGTAAACCGGCAAGACCAGTTCCGCCAATATACATACCAGGGCGCTTTCTGACTGCTTCCAGTCCTTCAAGAACT
The DNA here is from genome assembly GCA_045599645.1 of Candidatus Avigastranaerophilus sp. Classification (GTDB taxonomy): domain Bacteria; phylum Muiribacteriota; class Ozemobacteria; order Ozemobacterales; family Ozemobacteraceae; genus RUG334. The sequence continues at coordinate 5,353 of JAZRWI010000017.1, read as the reverse complement.
CTGATATTCGCGGCAGAATAATCGTCTGTCTGTTCTGATTCTACAGGAACAGAAGCTTCAGCAGGCTGCTGATTAACTTCATCAAGGTTTTCCTGAGAATCAACAGGTTTTTCTTGATCTGACATTATATTCTCCTTCAGTCATCAGTTACTCACCAAAAGGCTTGCAACTATGACCAATTTAAATTTACAAGTCTGTTTCTGTCTGTTCGGGTTTTGTATATATTGCGCCTTCAAAGGAGCTACAAATACCACGGTTAGACAGTGATTCCGTTGAAAGAGTCGAACCAAGCCACTTACCATCAGTGGTTAGAATACCGGATTTGTATTCCTGACCATCTCCAAGCTTTGGCAAAGCGGCAAGAATAGTCTTCTTAGTATCTTCATCAACTGTCTGAAGATTCACAAGAAGCTCACATTTATTCAATCCAACAAAATCGTTATTACCAATATGTATAAGCATTAAAGTTCATCTCCACCAATACGAAGGTATTCTATCCAGTTTTTATCTGGAAGCTGCTTCTGTTGAATTTTGTTTAGAGATATGTTTTCTGGGCTTTCGCCTGTTAAAAGAACAATTCCTCTTATCATTTCCTTACGCATTGTTGAAGCAGTATCGTCATCGTAATCGGCTCTTAAATCAGAAGCAAGCTCATTAACAAGCTTAATAGTATCATTTAACAATTCATTTTTAATAGAATCGTATTCAACCATAGTCAGTTCGTTTTGCTGTTCCTTAACTTCTATATATGAGAGCCATGGCATTTCAGCCAGCAAAGAACGACTTTTCATTCTGATATCTGCTCTATGGTCATAAACACACATAGCACAAATACCGTCCTTAGAACGGGTTACATTGGCTCTGCAAATTTTACAAAGGGTGTAGCCTTTATTTTCAAGACCACGAAGTCTGGCAGTAAGCTTCTGCTGGCATTCATCAATAGATTTGGCAAGTTCAGGATCTTTAACGCCGAATTTTTCGGTAATCTCTTCTTCTTTCCAATCAGGCCAGGCAGCATCGTTTACCATTTTTTCAACTTCCTGAGGGATTTTGCCTATTCTTCCGATGACGTCCGTAATTTTTAGTTCAGGGAATTTCTGACCAAGTTTTTGTATAATTCCTGCCTTAATAAAAAGCAAAGTCTGCATCCACTGACTATCAGAAACAGTTAAATATAGCTTACCTTTAAAAAGCTTAGTTGGGCAGGTTTTTGTAGCTAATTGAATACCAACTATATCTCGCCATGCATTAATAAGCTTTCCAAGTATAACCATGTCTTTGGCAGCAAGAGTATGTTTATAATCGCTTTCAGTTTCCCCAACTTCTTTAAAACAAGCTTTTCTCATACTAGCAAGAGCTTTTACAAGGCCAAAACCAACAGGCTCTACTCGTCTAAGGCGACCAGAATCAGTTTGTTTTTTTGCCCCTCTAGTTTGGTTATATGTCTTAGTGTATGTCATATTTCTGTTTCAAATCCGTTAATATAGAGAATTACCCCTCTATATTCAAGACGCCATATGATACACCATTTTTTACGAAATTTCAAGGTTACTAAAAAGCAAAATCGAAAATAAGGCAATTTAAACGCCCGATTTTCGATTTTTTAGAAATTCACGATACCCCCTACGGGGAATCAAAGTTTAAATTTTAGAAATTAGAGTGAATATCAAATTATAAGAATCACGTAATCCACCAAAAGTTTTATCCTTCATATTTTCATAATTTATAACAAGATCAGTAGCCTTACTTACTTTATAAGAGTATTCTACTCCCCACATATCATTCTTTAAATTCAAACCAAGATAAGCTTCTTCTTCTGATATATGACCATATGGCTTGTTTGCATTAACACCTCTCATAAAATCATAATTTACTTCCAATTTATGTCTTTGATAACGTCTTGGTCTATAACTAAGCAGTATTCTATAATCCTGCACATTAGGCATAATAAGCTTATGACCATAATCAAAGTATTTATCATCGAAAGACATTTCTTCAAAATCTTCCCAAGGATTACTACGGGTCTTAGTGCCTAATTCTTCATAACAATCGTATGTAAGAATATTATATGCAATCAATCCGGAAAAATCAGAATTCTTAGGAGTATATCTTATGGAAGCATGACCAGCAAAGCCAGTCTGATTTTTTTCCTTCTGGTTATCATCATGATATCTGGAAACAACACCGTCAACCAGGTATTCAAACTCCTGATCCCTACCAAACTGCCCTAAAACACCGGCATTAAATAACAATATACTGCAATTCTTAAGGTTTCTCTTTTTTATATTATGAACATATGAAACATTATAGAGCCCATCTTCATAGGTGTTGTAGAATAAATCAAAGTAATACTTTTTATTGTTTTTATTTCTTTCTAAGTAGACATTAAGAATAGGATGATATGCTTCAGATATCTGTTTCTGAAAATACATACCATATTCTAGTTTTGTATCACCGTTATATTTACTATAGTTAATACCGTCCATTTCATCATTCACTATAAAATAACTACCATGAGCAACATAGGTTCTACCTATTCTCAGCAATCCATCAGAATTGAAAGCATTTTTAAATTTTATTTCTGCAAATTTAATTTTGCTTGTAGCATGATTCTTTCCTGTTAATTCAGAATCCTTTAAAAGACGCCATTTTGTGTATAATTCAATGTTTTCATCAACCTTTGCTGTTCCTTCCAATTCAAATGTCATTCTTGTTATATGACTATCAGGCCTGTTTTCAAAAACATTGCTAGCATTTTCAAAAATATATTTGCCACCCAGTTTTAGTTTTTCGTTATCTTCTGCTTTTAACAAAGCTATATCATCTTTTAGACCGGCAATATCTTCTTTTACTTGAGACAAGTCATTTTCTAAGGAAGAAATATTGATACCGAGCTTTGCAAGTTCATCGCTGCAATCAATACACTTTTTTTCCAGTTCCATCAAATCAGACTTGGAAATATTACCAGTATTGTTTTCTAATTCAGCAAGCTTACCAGCTAATTCAATAGCTGTTTCGTATCGTGTGAGTGGTAAAGGCTTTTCTTCTGCATACAATGAAACAGATGAAAGCAAAAAACAAAATCCCAAAAGCAATGATTTCTTCATATAAAACCTACTATATATAGAATAATTGCTTTTTACAAAAAACGATAACTTTTGTCAAGTCAGTTTTATTCTTTATTTGGGTCTACGAATCGCTTTACACGTTCAAATTCATCAGCAAAAGCCTTGTCGTTTTTAATCATCTTGTTGATTTTATCGCAGGCATGCATAACAGTAGTATGGTCACGGCCGCCAAACTTTTCCCCTATCTGGTTAAGGGAAGAATCTGTCATAATCTGACTGAGGCGCATAGCTACCTGTCTTGGCAGAACAAGCTCAGCAGAACGTCTTTTTCCAACCACTTCAGCTTCGGAAACATCATAAAATTCAGCAACGCGTTTGATAATATAGGATATACCTATTTTTCCGCCTGCAGTTTCACGAAGCATTGTTTTGAGAACCTGATCAACCATATCTTTATCTATAGGTTTATTCATAACAAAAGAATAAGAACATACAGTATTAAAAGCGCCTTCAAGAGCTCTTATATTAGATGTAACCCCACGGGCCAGATACATAATAACTTCATCAGAAATTTCAACCATAGAGCTCTTTGCACAATTTTTCAGAATAGCTGTTCTTTCTTCAAGGCTTGGGCTCTGAATATCAGCCATTACACCAGAAGAAAATCTGGAAGCCAATCGTTCATCAACATCAGGGATTTCACTAGGATTCTTGTCTGATGTGATAACAATCTGTTTCTTCTGTTGATAAAGTTCATTAAAAGTATGGAAGAATTCTTCCTGAGTCTGTTCTTTTTTAGCAAAAAACTGAACGTCGTCTATAAGAAGAAGATCTATCTTACGATATTTCTTTCTAAATTCTTCAATCTTCTTTTTACTTAGAGAATCAATAAATTCATTAGTAAAAGCTTCTGAAGAAACATAGACAACCTTTGCTTTGGGGTCATTTTTCAGCATTTCATGACCGATAGCCTGAATCAGGTGTGTCTTACCCAGACCTACACCACCATAAATAAACAGTGGATTTCGAGTTCCAGGATTTTTTGTAACAGCCTGACTCAGAGCATAAGCAAACTCATTACTTTTACCAACAACAAAAGAATCAAAAGTATACTTAATATTAAGCATATCGTTCTTTATTGCTGTTGTTTTCTGGCTATTTTGTTCTTCCTTTGTTTCCTCATCAACAAAAGCAGGAAGAGATGGCTGAACAGGCTTAGCAGTCTTCTTTGCGCTAACATCAATTTCTCTTATGATGGCCTTATAGTTCAAGCCAGCATCAGCTTCTTTTATAACCTTGTTAATAATATCTTCAAACTTATTTGTTTTTTTAAACAAATAATTATAAACAAAGTCATTGGCTGCCCCTACAGTCAGAGTATTATTTTCAAGACTAACAGGCTTAACCCCACCAAGAAACATTTTAGCAGGACCGGAATTATCAGCAGAAACCTCATCTGTAATTTTATTCCAAAGAGATTCCAAGGTCATCGTCATTTTGTACATTTCCTTTATTGGTTTTTGTACATTGATTTTAGCGACAAAAAGCAGAACAACGGCTTTTGAATGCCAGATTTGTGTACATTTTAGTGATTGAAATATACCAAACAAATTTCAATAAGACAAGAAATTTATGTACTTAATTTTTGATAATAATCTGCAAAACTATGTTAATTTCCTGTGGATAAAAAGTGCAAAAACATAAGTTGTGGATATGCATGGGCAAACAGTGAAGAACAAACAAGGATTTTAAACAACATTATACACGTCATATAAATAGCATAGATAGAGAAGTACACATAGTTATCCACAATATCCACATAGCTTAATAAGAAGAATATTACCTAAATAAATATATAACTTATAAAAATAAACTAATAAAGAAAGTGGGGAAGTGGGGAAGTGAGGAAGTGAGGAAGTGAGGAAGTGAATGAATTAGCCTGACGCCTATTGGGGTAGATACCTGGTTCTGATTTCCCTCTATGCGGAGGTTGTCTGAAAACTCGATTTTATGTGTTCAAAACAAGTTCCTTCTAAGATCAAAACCCTCCCTACCCTCCCTTGAAAAGAGGCTGTCTGAAAACTCGATTTTATGCATTCGAAACAAGTTTCTTCTAAGATCAAAACCCTCCCTACCCTCCCTTGAAGAGGCTGTCTGAAAACTCGATTTTATGCATTCGAAACAAGTTTCTTCTAAAATCAAAACCCTCCCTACCCTCCCTTAAAAAGGGAGGTTTTAGAAATCTACTGTACATCGGGATTTTTACAAATTTCTAGTTTTGGGAC
>JAZRWI010000016.1:0-40809 GCA_045599645.1 Candidatus Avigastranaerophilus sp. | reverse complement strand
CCATTTCAAAGTCAACAAAAAAACTCAAAAAAATCTTTTATTTATGAGACTTTTTGAGTTTTTTTATTGATTATAAAATTGAATTATTTCGTTACGTGTAGACCGATTCAGAAAGTGTCAAGTTTACCTGTGAACAGTAACCTTGCAGAAGAGAGGAAAAGTTTAATTTTTGAATTTGATTATAATGAAAGACCAAATTCTATTACTGGTTTTATGTGTTTATAGTAAACGTCTAATTCCAATTTATCAATAAGAGGTTCATTTTTATAGGTAAATTTTTTCAGCAATCTGATTACTTTCTGTTCATCATCGGATAAATCTTCTTCAGAAGCATGGTTTAGTCTGTTCCTTATAACTTTTACACATAAGTATGCATACATTATTTTTAAAATTCGTTCATGCTCTTCTGGTGAACTGAATTCTGTGTCAGGCAGATTCTTTATTCTTTCAATGGCATTTGCTTTTTTTAAATAATCACCTGTTTTTCCATTAATATATTTATTAAAGTCATCATATACAAAATAATGCTGTAGCTTTTTATCGTTCTGAAGCAGATTTAATAATTTGAGATATGTTACCTGATTTATTTTGCTATCATAAAAATTATAAGAATTGTATGGTAAATCATAAATTAGATTACCATCAGGGGTATAAAGTTTATTTATTAGCTTTGTCAGTCTCGAGAAGGCTAAGGACATTTCTTCTGTTTGGAATTTATTATTTACTCTTTTTGTCCAGCGTATATATCTTTCGTCTGTGTAAGGCATATTATTTTTTATTAATTGGCCAAACAACTTAGGTAAATTCTGTTCCTGATATTTTTCAAAAAAATCTGTATAAAAACCGTGATATTCTGGTGTTTCGTGTTCTTGGGGAACTACATTTCCCAATGGACATTGCTTTTGCAATAACGTTTCCTTAGTGTAATAATAATTAGGCATTTTTTCAATATAAAGCGTTACTGCCTGTTGTATTTGCCTGTTGTATTTGCCTGTTGTCCAAGCACCATTTAATCATCTTGGGATAATCAATTTCACCATTTAAATACATTTTTTCTTTTATTACTGGTGAAAGTGCCTTGAACATTTCAGCATAAAGATTTGAAGTATTTTCATCCATTTCCATTTTCTTTAAGCTATTGATTAGATTATTTCTTGCTTTTTCCAGATTTGCTATGTTGCATACGCTCATTGCGTCAGCAAAGGATACTATGTTGTCTGCAACCTTTTTTACTATTGGTGGAAAATCCTGCTGGGCTTCGAAGAAATTTGTCAGAACAACGCAATTCCCTGTATTCAGGTATTCTTTTATGCCACTAATAAGCTTTTCTGTCTGATAAGCGTTATCCAGATCATATATTTTCTTCTCGTTATAGTTACTGTATACTATTTTTTGACAGCTGATCCCTCTTGTTTCCATATATTGAATTATTGAAATCATCTGGTAGGCTGTGTCACGCAGGCCACCGGTATAATCTATATAAACCTGTTTTATCTCTTTCTTTGTCAGAAAATCGTTTAACTGTTTGTAGATGGAGGTCTCTGCTATATAATTGTTTTGCGTTTCATTTGTGTCCTCTGAAAATTTATATGTTAAGTAGCCGAAATTTATTTTCAGATTTAGCTGGCTGAGTTCAGAAGCCTGATAATCAAATACCATTTTTTGGAATATCTGATACTGAGACAGATTTACTTCCTCCATATTTTCATTTAAAACCTTATATGAAGCTATACAGAGTATTTCCCAGTTGTCCTGTGGAACGCTCATTTCTTTTAATAAGCATTTTACAGGTGCATCATTGGTTTGTGTTCCCAAATATAGATTTTCATTATGATAATATTTTTCTTCTTTACTATATGTTTTAAAATCACTAAGGAATAATAGTAATAGCTTTGACATTTTTTGCCTCACATCAAAAATAATGGTTATTGAAATAATTAAATAAAAAATACATTACACCTCTTGCATTGATAGAGGTGTAATGTATTTTTTATGCTTGTGGGAAATAGATATTTATTTTGTCTTTTACTTCTTTTATTTTATTATTTTTCTTTGGTCCTTTCATGGCAAAGGCAAGAAGAGTTTCAAGAAGAGCTTTTGTCTCTGAGCATTTCAGTTCATCACAAAGCTTGTATACGTCCTGGAAGAAACTGCATTGGCCAATATTGAATGGTTTCTTGGTTTCTTTTTCAACCTTAGCTGTAACTTCTTTAAGCTTAGGGCCTAATTCTTCAAGCTTGATTTCCTCAGGGCTCATTGCAGCTTTGCGTGCAGCTTCAGCTTCTTCGGCTTCACGTTTTGCCTGTTCAGCAGCTAGAGCTTTTTGTTTTTCTTTTTCGGCAGCAATCAAAGCTTCTTTTTGTATCCGTTTTTTTTCGTTTTGCCTAGACTCTTCCTTGGCTTTTTCTATTTCGCTTTGCATGGCACCTACTTTTTTATTTAATATTTTTAATAATTCCTGTTCTTTGTCATGTGTCAGTGGTGAGGGTAATTCTTCTCTGGCTTTTTTAATATCAACAAATTCATTTATTCGGTTAGCAGAATCTAATATAGGATATTTAAATTCTATATAATTTTCGTTGAAGGTTTGGGACATTGCTAAAAGGTTCAAAAGCTGTTCTGATGTTGCCCAATGATCAATGTTTGCTTCCATCAGCATGATGAATTTATCCATGAAAGCATTCAATGAGGTGGTGTCATTGATTTTTGAAAGGTCTTTATTAACAAAGAGATTACATTTTGTTATGTTTATCGTTGCTGCACCATAGCCAAATGGTTTGGCCATACCTACAGAATGATGACTTCCTTCCATTCCACCGAAGGTCAGAGCCCATATTAATCCACCTAATTCAGCAGCCTTGACATTGTGGAGGTGTATTTTACCATTAAACCTAGTACCCCTAGGCAGTGGCTTGAACCTGGTTGCAACATTTTGCTGGTTTTGACCGGCACGTGGTGCATTTGCTGTAGGTCTATAAGGATATCGTTTCCAGCCACGGATTTGACAATTACTGTTCATATAGCCTATCAAACCTATGCCTGTTTCCCGTTTTAGATAAAAGGGATAAAATGTTGGCTTTGGACTGCCTAATACAGTAGTTATTTCTGGCAATGCAGTATTTACATTTGATTCAAGAGCAGAAAAGCTTACTCTTCCTCTTAGTGCGTCCTGGTCATCTATATATCCAAATAAGGTTTCGGCAAAATCTTTTCTTGTGTTGTAATGTTCCCTTGATGTATGGCAGATTGCTTCCTTTATAGAGTATTTATATGGCATTCTATACATTCTGGCGAGACCGAAGGATTCTACTTCCTTACCATTTATCAGGTAAAAAATAGGTATTTTTTGCCCAGACTGTAGCTTGGGTTTCCAGTATTTCCATTCTTTATTGGGTTCTGATTTGTTACCTTTTTGTTCGGAATGTACAAAACAGAATTCTTTATACACTTTTTCTGAAACTTCTATTGTATTTTGTTTTTCATTGTAGAAAACAAATTCATTGTGTTTGGCATTTCTATTGAATCTTGGTGATGGTTGACCTGTTAAAACTAGACTACCTTGCTGCCCTTTATTTTTATCTGTGGTGAAAACTGCTTTTCCACTTTGTATGATGAAATATGAATTTATAACTTTTTGGCACACTCTATACTTTTCCTCAGAGGTTTCACCTCTGCGCTGACCTATTTTAACATGAGCAACCCGTTCTATTTCGGTTTGTTCAATTAGTGCAAAACTACAAGGTCTAATGTATTTATGACCTACTTCATCTTCATAAAGCCAACCAGCCTGTGCGTTCCTCATTTTGTCTCCGTAAGAGGCTTTTGCATCTCTAGTGAGGTCTCTTAAGCTGTATCTTTGATCGTCTGCAACTATTTTGCTGAAGGAAGCTATTTCCAATACATTTCTGATAACACCCTTAATGGAAGTGCTAGGTATTGCGTAGTTGCCATCTGGGGTTATTCTAAAAAAATCACTTTCATTTGATTTGGTTCCATCCTGCTTCGGGGCATAGCTTTCTCTGGTGTAAATATCAGTATCTGCTGTTAATGATATTTCTAATTCACCACTGATACCGTCTTCAAAAGGTATATCCATTGAAACCTTGTCTGACCAGTCCGGGAAAAATACTTTATTTGATAATGGCACAAAATTGTATGTTGATTTTATAGGCATTTCTTTCTCCTCTGTTCACTAAATTAGAGACTTAACAATCTCTGCCAGCCAGGGAATAATTTCCCGTTTTCAAGGGTATAGCCAATTTGGTATTTCATTTGGCCGCCGCCTATTTTTCTGATGGAGACTTCACGGGTTATGGATTCTAGTCCGTCGGAAGCATCTGTTTCTTCAAATGTAAGAATAGTCCATCCGTTTTCCTGATTTTGACTAATCCTGCATGATTTTTTGCCATCCAGTGAAACAGCTTCCCCTTCAATTATCCATCCTAATTTTTCAGTTTCAATTTTGCTGGCTTCAGAAAAGGTTCTTACCCCAGAAGTGGAGGTGTTGCAAAACCAACCGGAATTATTTGAGGCAAAAAATTCTCTAGCTGCTTCACGGCTATCTGAGAAACTTTTGCTGGTAATTTTTACTGTGCAGCAAGAATATTGAGGGGCTCTGCTGCCAATGATGTCTTCAGATTTTAATATTTTATTGATTAAATCGCATGTAGCTTTCATAGTCCTTACCTCATTATTTCAAGAATTCCGGCATGGCTGTTGCTCTGAAAAAGCCATTGCCTCTGCCAGAACCAGCACCTAATTGCAGGCGGCCTTCAGCAAGATCCAATAGAGCTCGTTTGAGGGCTTCCTTTACGTTAGGTTCCTTTAATGCTGTTTTTTCAACATAAATCTTCAATGGAAGCCTTGTTTTGCTATATACCGGTCTTTCTGAGAAAAGCTTGCCCGGCATTGCGCCACCTGTGAATCTGTCAATGCCGACATGATTAATGAGCTTTTGCTTATAATCATTATTGGCAACAAAAATATCGTTAATTATTACCTTGCCTCTGCCACCGTCTGTGGTTTCTTCCTTACAATAGCCAAATAATTCCTGAACTGCCAGATTATATTCACCAGTAATGCTTTGTGGTATTTCTGTATTTTCTGCCCAGTTTTTATTCAAAAGATTGTAATAGTAGGCCACTCTGTGAGATATTGCACCTTTGATGGAACTGCCAGGAATAATCAGATTGTTTTCCTGTATTTTTCCTTCATTGTTTTTCCAGGTTATTATTTTGCCTTTTACTGGAGCCATGTCGGCTTCTTTTTCATTTTGCGGATTGTCTACGCCACCACCGAACATCCAATAGCCTTCCGGTTCTATTTCTAGAGAAATTTCTTCATAATTTTCCAGATTTGGGGTGACAGGGGTATAGTCTTTAAGACTACTGAAGTTATCTAAGCTTCCTTGAGCTTTTAAATATTCCTTGAGCTGCTTGGTTAAATCGAAGGTAGCTTCTTTGCAGCTGACTATTTTAAAGGCACCCAGACCACGTCTGCTTCTTCCACCAAATCTAAGGACTGGTTTGTGAAGGATAGCCAGCAGTTCCTTCCACATCAAATCGCCTTCTTCTTTATTGGAGGTAGACAATTCCAGTTCGAAAGAAAAACGATTTCCGGCACATACTATGGCTTCATCAAATTTACCATGACCGCTTCTGCCGTCTGTATCACAGGAATCAGAAGCACCACGGTGAGTTATTCTTACGTGATCCCTGATGATGCGATTTTGTGCATTAACAAGAATACTATCGGAGAGGTTTTCATGACTCAAAATCCCTTCCTGGGGTTTATTGTGTGAGTTGTGTATTGAAGCCCAGCTTACACTGAGAAGTGAACCTTCACCTTTATTGTTTTTCTGATAGCCGAATAAAGCATTTTCAAGTGCGGTGTTGTTCTTATTTGTCTTTGATTTTTTAAATTCAGAACGAAGAACCCCGGCAATGCTTGAACCCGGAATTGTTGGTAAACCGTTATGGTCTAGCAATACGGGGGAATCAGTAACATCGTCATTGTTACCGCTTCCAATATGGAATGGAGTAGTGAATTCTATAGCAACCTTAGCTAGATATTTGAATAATATGGCCATTTTATCAATTTCCCCCTCTGGCAATCATTTTACTTATTTCAGTTGCACATATCAGCAAGGCTGCAGCTGCTATGTCTTCATTGCCGATATTGAGTATTGTTTCTTTGATGTAACCATACAAGGTGAAGCGCCTGTCGTTGATCTGACTTTCTGCATTGGAATTGTTCCATTGTCTGCTGCTGGTGCCATGATTGCAATAGCTGTCCAAGGCTTCTATTAGGCTGCATTGCTTGTTGTGGTAGGTTGTTGATATTTCCCTGATAGTGCCCCACTGAGATTTACCTGGGCAGTTTTCGATACCGTATTTGCTATACCAATGTGAATAACAGAATTTTGCCCATTCGATTCCACGCTTTTTGGAATCCTGACCACTGATTAAGCTGCTTGTTCTATGCTTTAACAGGGCAAGAAGATTTTTATCTGAATCTGCCTGTGCTGGCAATTCAGATAATGATATTGCTGAGGTATTGCCGTCTGAGCCTTCTAAGGCCGGTTTTTTATTGCATATGAATGACGGGTTAACCAGCAGTCTGCCTAAGCCTTCTTCCCTGAACAAACCAAAACCCTTTTCAAACTTTGCTTTTAATTTTGCCGGATCAACAGAACCGGTCAGGGTGATAACACTACCTTTTCTGATTACCTGACGTTCTCGCATTCTGCCTTTCCAGAATGCATTCCATGGAGAATACTTTCTTATTCTGACAAATGAATGCTTCCAGTCTATTGCTGTGCCATTGGCTAAGCCAAAGTGCTCCGGCTTTAATCTGGTTACATATATGCCATTTTCTTCAAGGCATAAGTCACTGGCTAAGTATATGACGGTTTTATTGCCTTCTGGCTGGCCCTGTTTATAGTCTGATGTGGTATTTAGCTTTTCTGCTTTTACAAGCCCATATTCTGCTGATCTGGACTTGCCTAAGCGTATGTAATTACTGGTAAGACCTTTTATTATTTTTTCCATGTCTTCTGTTTTTACATCATCATCAAAATCGATAAAGCAACCGAAGGTGGTGCCTGCTTTTATTGATTGATAACCGAAAAGCTGGCTGTCCTGAGAGGTGTAGCCTTTATTTCTGTCTATTGCGGTTTTCATGCGATAGGTGGTATCTACAGTAATCTTCTGATTCCCACTCATGTAATTGCCGCGCATTTGTTCTACCTGTTCTTCTGGTAAATCAAATACACCATTGAATATTGTCTGGTCACCTAATTTCCTCTTATGGAAAGAGCTTGGTATTGGAATACTCATTTCACCGTTCTGGGCCATTGGGTAGGCATTATGAAAACGTATTTTGCCAGAGAAAAACAATTCCGGCTTGAATTCAGAACCAGTATTGCTTATGGCTGAACCTCTAATAAGTGAACCCGGAATGAAATCCAGTGCTTCATGTTCGCCTTGTGTAGCAGAATTAGCTGTAATAACAACATCTGTTAAAAGAGTTAGCTTAAAACCTTGTCTTTTCATTTCTGGTTCCTCCTTATTGATTTATTCTTGAAATACTGATTTTGCAACGACCCAGCCCACGATGGCGATGTGAACCTAAGCCTTTGATCAATGTAGCAGCCTGCTGAAAGTAGGTTTCATATTTTCTGTCATCTTTGTCTACTGTAATAAGACTGAACATTGTTACTGGCATGCAGACTTCAATTGTTCTAAGTGTTTGGTCTACAGCTATGCCATTGTCATCTAATTTTGTCTGAGCAATGGTGCTGTAAAGGCATTCCTTTTGATTTGGGTTCTGCATAAGGCTTTGTATCAGATTTTTACTTAAATTGCCATTTGAGAAGAAGCAGCAGCCGGATTCAGCAGTTAAATTTGGGTCACTGTCAGGAGTAGTTGCTGTTCCGAAAAGCTGTTCTGTTGTATTTTGTGATATGTTCCCAGTTTCTTCTAATATATTGAAAGCTTCTCTGAAGAGACCCTTTATGGATTTGCCCGGTAGATAGGGAAGGCGATTTTCATCCTTTAAGGTGGCAGCATCTGCTACTACTCCTAATCCAAGACCTGTGCCAGCATGCCAATATGATAATAATTCAATTGTTGCCAATAATTTCATTCTTCGTTACCTCTATCTGCTAAGTCATAGTAAAAATCAGATGATATGGAATGTAAATTTAATGCATCTACCAGCGGTGTTGTGAAGCTGTTGTCTTTATTTCCGGCCCACAAAGGCATTTCTTTGTTCTTGGTTATGATAGTCAGATAGCCCTTTAATTTATTCATCGCGCTGGCATTTCTTGAGGAGCAGATATCTACAAATCTTTCCCAGGCTGAATCTACCGTGTGCTTGTCAGCAAACATCATGGAGGCTATTTTCCTGAGAGCTCCCTTGGGGAGACTGCCGAATGTGGATACTACAGCTTCTAGGTCTGTGATTAATGGCAAGCCTTTTTCATTCTTTGAAATGGCATAGGTTCCATAAGTAAGCTTAAGAGTAGTCTTGTCAGATACATGACTGAATTCTCTGGCAAGCAGACTTTCTAAGTCGTCACATGTTGAAGTAGTCTGTCGGTAGAATGATATAGTGGAAACTTTTCTTTCAGATAATTGTTTCCCACGCTTACAGAGATTTTCACAAAGCTCATATGCTGATTTGAATGGAAACTTTGCCTTAGTAAAGGTAACACCTGCACTTAAGGTTAGTTCTGTTATATTTTCATCCAAAGTTAGTTCTTGGTTTGTTAGAAATTCTGAGAGCTCCTGTTTTGCCTTTGATGAGAATGAGCTCATGTAGCTTTCGATGAAACGTATTGCATATGGTGCTTTTATTACAAATGTTAAATCATCACCTGCTAATACCAGAGGTCTTAGCGGCATCTTACAGCCTCTGCTGAGGGCATTTTTTAATTTGGGATTTTCTTCTATGATTGTTCTTGTTGCTGATTGAGCTGCATAACACGCTGATTCAAGAAGCTTCTGTGAGATTGTCTGACTGATTTCCAGATTTTCTTCAGGTTTTTTGTTCTTTAGCTGCTCACCCAGCTTTATAAAGAAATTACCCATACTGTTTACGTCAACGTGGGCAACAGCCATGTAGCTCTTGTCATCAAAGCCAGTGATATCTTCAAAATCTATAGGCCATTTATCGTTATTATCCAAAATTTTATAGTCATCATCTATAGTTTTTTCTGCTACATTTTGGGGTATGAATTTTTTGAATAGGCTTTTCTTGCTTTCCTGGGCAGCTTCGAGCTTTCTTTTTATTTCATTGGATATTGGCTCACGTTTCCCATGATTTTCATCAACACCGACAGCAGCCTTACTGTCACGTCTACATCTTTCTGCTGGCAGGCTTGGTATTGGAAGTGAACAGCTTGGCTGCTGTCTCTGAGATGTCATGCCTTTTAAGGCTGTTTCTCTTGCCTTTGTTAAGTCTAATGGGTTGATTTCGAAACAGTCATAAACTAACTCGGTGCCTGGAGCATACTCATTCATTACAATACTCCATACAGCCATTAGTTTATCCAGCTTTTCTTTGTTGTTAAATAATATCATCAGACGACCGGCTGCTGCCTGCATGACCTTATAATCATCGTCGATTTTACATTCTAATGCCAGTAGCACACTTTGGTAAAAAGGTGAATCTCCATCAGAACCATCATTTGAACCTGTTATGCTAGATACGATTTCACTTGCACCGACTATGTGTCTTAGTTTATCTGTGCTGAAAATGTAATCTTGGATACCTTTAATTTCTGAAACAAAAAGCCATTTAAAATTTTCTATAGCCAAAATTATGCTCCTCAACCATAGTATGCCGAGGTTAAAATACAATTAAGCTCACCTCAGCCTTTCTCTTTGAAATATTATAAATTTACGTTTTGGGAAAGTCAAGAATGGTTTGTGGCCTAAAATCCCCTAAATTCTGTTCTACGAAAACTTTTTTTGAATAAATATTGAAACAATGTCTTGGCTATACTTAGAATATTACATTATTCTGAATTTATTCTCATAATATACTGATTTGAGCTATTGCTGAGGAGTTTATAAATGAGCTTGTTTATTAATCTTTCTAATCATCCAAGTAAGAATTGGAATCAGGAACAATTGACTGAAGCAGAGAAATATGGAAAGGTTATTGATTATCAGTTCCCTGTTGTTTCGCCTTATAGCACAGAAGCAGAAATCAACGAATCAGCAGATAAGATTGTGGCAGAAATAAGTGCAATGAAACCATCGGCTGTTATGTGTCAGGGAGAATATACTCTTTGCTTTGCATTAGTCTTGAAACTGAAAGCTCTGGGAATTAAAGTTATTGCAAGTTGCAGTGATAGAGTAACAGTCGAAGAACAGAAGGGTAATGACACTATGAAAAATTAATGGTCAAGCAAGTAAGCTTGATGCTCAGGCAAGTCAGATTGATGACTTGACAAACAAAATAACAAATTTTATTGAAGAAAATAAAAAACTCAGGCTGGACTATCAGAAAAAAAGAAAAATTATGATAACTGAAATTTATTAAGTAAATAGATTAATTATATAGATAAGCAAAACCTCAGACCTAGTATTTAACCAGGTTTGAGGCTTTCTATTTTAGGCAATTCTAGCTTTTTATAATCCCTGAGAAAAGGGGAAGTCCTTACGGACTTGGTAAAAATGCAACTGGGTTTAAATCTGGCAAATGCGTTTCAATCCCTGAGAAAAGGGGAAGTCCTTACGGACTTATTTTATCTACGCGTGTTCGCGTCCAGTTGGTAAAAGTTTCAATCCCTGAGAAAAGGGGAAGTCCTTACGGACATAGCTATACCGCCGAATTTAGCGTAGACTGCTCTTGTGTTTCAATCCCTGAGAAAAGGGGAAGTCCTTACGGACTTTAACAACAATTGAGAAAAGCGATATTTTAAATTTTGTTTCAATCCCTGAGAAAAGGGGAAGTCCTTACGGACTGGAATACTTTCCGAATCCCTTTTAAAGGGTGGTAAACGTTTCAATCCCTGAGAAAAGGGGAAGTCCTTACGGACATGTATGGCACAGGCTGACATCGAAAGTATCGGCAAGGTTTCAATCCCTGAGAAAAGGGGAAGTCCTTACGGACGGGAAAAAAGACAATATGTATACGCCTCAGCGACGAGGGTTTCAATCCCTGAGAAAAGGGGAAGTCCTTACGGACGTTATTAAATATCGGTACCGACACTACAACAGAATTTACGTTTCAATCCCTGAGAAAAGGGGAAGTCCTTACGGACCCCAGTGGTGGAGCTTAACGACCTCCAACACTTCGATGTTTCAATCCCTGAGAAAAGGGGAAGTCCTTACGGACATATCGGTACGCTGGTAGTGTCGAAGCAGTACAAGAGTTTCAATCCCTGAGAAAAGGGGAAGTCCTTACGGACCGATAAATTTGGTCAAGATGGTATAGATAATTCAAAAGGTTTCAATCCCTGAGAAAAGGGGAAGTCCTTACGGACCGTAGTAAAGTGTTTGCCTTTGTGGCATCAATCGAATGTTTCAATCCCTGAGAAAAGGGGAAGTCCTTACGGACGAAATAATAGTCATTATGATAATGTATGCAAGCTACAGGTTTCAATCCCTGAGAAAAGGGGAAGTCCTTACGGACCCGAACTAGAATACCCTAGCGGCGGAGCTAACATGTATGTTTCAATCCCTGAGAAAAGGGGAAGTCCTTACGGACTTGGTCAGCTTGTAGTAACGATGGACGACGGTAGGGGGTTTCAATCCCTGAGAAAAGGGGAAGTCCTTACGGACCGCAATCCGTCCGTACTGGTGAACCATATCAACAATTCAAGTTTCAATCCCTGAGAAAAGGGGAAGTCCTTACGGACTATGGCATTAATAACCACTGATTTAATGCTAGCATAAAAGGCTAAAATGGTCAACCTCTCTGATTTTTAGAAAAAATTATGTGCAGATTTTGCATGAAGTCTGCAGATGCGCATCAGCACTGTGTTTCTAAAACGAACAACCTAAACGGTAGAATGCGGGTTTGCGAGGGTATGCTGAGGTTGGACACCTAATTTGAGATTAATTTCACAAAGTCCAAAATAAGGTCACTGCGATTAAAGGGCCGCCTTCGGCTATGAATTCAGCCTCTGGCCGATGAATGAGGCTATTGTCTATTTGTCAGATACTTGGTTTTTGTTTTCCCTACAAGTTTTTTTGAATGAAATCTAAGCCTTCTACTTTTTATTTATAACAAATAACATTCGATAAAGGAGAATGGCCGTGGAAAATTCATTAACTTTTGCAACTGTTTGGAACGATGCGGAAGAACTTCGCAAATCTGGCAAGTTTGAGCAGGCTTTCCCGATTTTTGTTGATTGCTTCAAGGCAAATCCGGATGAAGGAAGCTTATGGCGTGCTGTTCATTGTGCCAGAAAGTTAGGTAAATTTGAAGATGCACTTCAGATGATTGAAGATAACAAATCAATGCTTTCAACGTCACAGGCTCTTAGAAGTCAATTCTGCTGGTTAAAATACGACTCTTTGATTGATAAGAATAAAAAGGCAGGAAATTGGGACGCTGTTCTGAAGGCATCTGAAGAAATAGTTAACATGATAACTGATGTTAACGATTTGCTCTTTAAGCTTGCTTTGTTTGCCGGCATAGATGCAGCCAAAAATCTTAATGAATTTCAGAAAATTCTGGAGCTTACGGAAATGGTTGGTCCAGACAAGCTTCCTGCAGAAGGCGAAAGCTATAAGGGCAAAAAGCTTATGTCTTACCGTGAACGCTGGTTTTATGCAAGGTTGAGCGCATTGTTTGACGCGCAGCTTTATGAAGAATGTCGTTCTTTGTCTCTTGAAGCAGTAAAACAGTTTCCCAGACGTCTTGAATTTTGTAGAAAAGGCGCTTTGTGTAAAATGATGATGGGCAAAACAGGTGAAGCTGAAGAAGAACTACTGGCAATCTCTAAGTTTAGAGGCTGTCCGTGGTATATAACAGCTGATCTGGCAAAGCTGCGCTTTAATGGCGGCTCCTATCACTTAGCTTTGGAATCCGCGTATCGTGCCGCTTTAATGAATGGTGAACTTCAATCGAAGGTTAACCTGTTTTCTTTGATTGCAAAAACTCAGCTTGTGCTGGGTGACACTGATAGTGCCAGGAATCATACTATTCTTGCCTGTGCTATAAGAAAGCATTTTAATTGGAAATTCAATCAAGAGATTACCCAACTTGCTTCCAGGTTTGGCATTGATGACAATCTGCCGTTGCCGGCTGTTGCTTTGAAGATTTGCGAAAAGGAATGGACTGAATATTCCAAAAAATGGGCAGACGATTGCCATGAAACACGTGTTAATGAAGACAAGATTGTTGAAGAAGGAAGGCAGGGCACAATCACTTCTATTATCGAAGACAGGCCTTTCACATTTATACGCAGGGCTGATAATGGTCAGAATGTATATGCCAGAATTAGTGAAATCCCTGAAAATCTTCGCTACTCTGGTGCTGAGCTCGAATTTGATTTGGCGGAAAGCTTTGATAAGCTGAAAAACAAGAAGAGTGTTCAAGCAGTAAGAGTAAGGGCTATTTCAAACGAAAAAATTGCATAATGGGGGTCTTGCCGTGGAAATATCCGATTTTTTAAAAGAAGTAAGAATGAAAATAGCAACTGGCGACTTTGCTGCTGCAAAGGAGCTGCTGTGCGGTTCTGATAAGAATAGTCAAAATCCTGAAGCGCAGGCTCTTAATGCGAGAATTTCAGGCTATACTGACGGTGAAGAAAAGGCTCAGAGCATGTTTTTTGACTTGGAATCTGTATGGCCCGACAAATTCAAAATATTCAAAATGCATTGTGATTTTTTGCAGGAAACAGGGAACTACAATGAAGCAATTACCTTAGGCCGCCAAATCTTAGCACGTTTTAAGCTTGAACCAGAGGCATACATGCTTCAGATTGAAAATTTTGAACTTGCCGGATTAAATAATGAGGCTTTGGGTGTATGCAATCAGGCTTTAAAGAATTTTCCGGAATCAATTGATTTCATCACAAAGAAACAGCAGCTGCTTCCTATTGTTAATGGTGAATTTATTGCAGATGAAGGCATTGAAGAGCTGAAATCAGAGCTAAATGTTAAGCATATTGTTTCCTCAGATGAAAACATAATGACTTTCCTGTCATTTTTTAAAGGGCGCACTGGTGTTCATGCTGTTCAGACCAAGATGGGCAAGACCTGGGGCTATATACCTGTTCACCGCGAAATGCTGGCAGACGATGTCAGAACTCATATGTCCGGTCAGAAAACGCTCGGTATATATGTAACTGACGTAAACAATGTCTCTTCCCTTATGGTTCTTGATTTGGATATTCGAAAAGCTTACATGAAGTCTTATGCACAGAATCCAGAAGAACGCACCCGTTTAACCGCGATGGTAAGGGAAAATAGTAAACGATTGCTTGAGCTTTGTTCTAGTTCTGGTTTGCAGCCTCTTGTTGAAACTTCTGGGAATAAAGGTGTTCATTTCTGGTTTTTTAGCGAGGAACCTATTGCCTGCAGGTATTGGCGTGCCTTAGGAAGTTGGCTGATCAGTCGTTTGAGGTTTATACCTGAAGAATTATCCTGGGAAGTATTTCCCAAGCAGGATAAAGTATCTTCTGATGGACTTGGTAACCTTGTTAAACTGCCTTTAGGGACTCATCAGAAAACAGGTCGTCAGTCTCTGTTTGTTGATCCCGAAGCATTCGAGCCATTTGATGATCAGATGCTTGTTTTGAAACAGGCTAAGAAGCTTACAAAGCAGAATTTTGAAAGCATTCTTGGGGCAATCACTGTCGAAAATGTTGGTAATACTGACGCAGCCAGTGCTTTCACAGATGTTGAATTTATGCCGGCTAAGCCTTCAAAGCAATTCAAAGTATGCGAAGAGGTTCCGGATAATTTCAAAATAGATGTAAAAATACCATTGCCAGAACGTAATACCTTAGAAGTGGAACAGGTTCTGAGTGGTTGTCGGCCCATGTGGGAAATCATGCAGAAAGCTAAGCTTGAACATTATCTTACTCAGGAAGAAAAGCATTCCTTTGTTTATGTTTTCGCTTCTCTGGGAGAAGAAGGTAAGGTTTTTGTTCATCAGGTTCTTAATCAGTGCGAGGATTATCATCCTGATTTGGTAAATGGCATGATTCGTGCTGTGCCACCGAATCCGACCGGTTGTTCAAAAATCCGTAAGCGTATTCCACATCTCTGTTCTGCAGATTGTTGCAATTGCCAGTTTCGATTGCCAGAAGGAAGCTACGCATCACCTGTAGTCCATGCCGGCCTTTTCCCCAATACAGGCAATTTTAATGCTATAGCTGTTAGACAGCCTGCAAAGCTTGCTGACAACGAAATGCTTGGTGGCGAAAGTGGCGGTATAGACAGATTGATGCAGGAATATACCGAGCTCAATAATCAGATTGAAGGCTTGCGTGCGCGTGCAGCACTTTTGAGACGTCGTATAAATAAGGTTTTCAATGATGCAGGCAAGGATGTCATAGAAACCAGAATAAGGGTTTATCACAGGCTGCCTGATGATGAAGCTCCTATAAAGCAACTTTAAGAAGAAGGTGATAATCATGGAAGTCGGAACTTTATATATTGCAACGCAGGGTGCCAGACTCACAAAGGTCGGTGAAAGGCTTGTTGTGCGGAGTAAAGAAGGTAAGATTATTCATGATATGCCTTTCTTCAAGGTCAGGCAGATATTTTGTTTCGGAACTGTTGAAGTGACGGCTCAGACCATTTTTCAGATAATGTATAGAAGCATTGATCTTGTTTACCTGACGAAAAACGGTCGTTTTAAATGCAGACTTTCAAATCTTAATGAAAAATCTGTAATAAGTAGAATAGAACAGTATAAGCGCACCTTTGACGAAACCTTCAGACTTGAAATGGCGAGAAAAATAGTAATTGGTAAACTGACTAATTACAGGCTGTGGGTAATGTTCAAGAATCGCAGGGCAGTAATTGATGCACAACGCGAGGCAATGGCTATTTCGGAGGCAATCAGGTTGGCCGATTCTGCTTCAAGTGTTGATGAATTAATGGGCATTGAAGGGATTGGCAGTAAAGCTTATTTCGAGGCTTTCAGAAAGGCGCTGAAGCAGGACCTTGGATTCTTTGAAAGAAATAGGCGACCTCCCAGAGACCCTGTTAATGCTATGCTTAGCTTTGGCTATACTATTCTGTATCATAAGGTTTTGGCGGCCATTGAACAGGCTGGGATTGATCCGTTTATGGCAAACCTTCATTCGAATCAGAATGCGAGACCTTCACTGGCTCTTGATTTGATGGAAGAGTTCAGACATTTCTGTGTTGATGCAGTCGTTCTTAGACTTGTTAATCTTGCTCAGATACGTGCAGGTAATTTCACTTATACTGCTGATAAAGGTGTTCTGATGAGCGAATATGCTATAGCAATGCTGGTGAAGGAAATGCAGAATCGTTTAGGCAGCAGCTTTGTTTATGGCAGGGATGGTAAAAAGCTTCAGCTTCAGGAACAGATTATCAGACAGGCGTATTTTTATCGTGACGCTGTGAACAATGGCGTGGAAATTTATCAACCTGTGATTTTCAACAAATAACAGAGGTGTTTTATGGCTGGGGAATTTTATATTATTTGCTATGATTCACCGAGTAATAAACGAAGAACGAAGCTTCATAAGCTTTTAAAGAATTATGCTGTTCCCGTTCAGAAAAGTGTTTTTGAAACTTTTCTGGATAGGTCTTCTTTTAGCAAAATGCTTAGGAAAATTGAAGTATTGATGGATTCAAAGGAGGATAGTGTGCGCATTTATGGTATGAACAGGCATACTCAGAAGCAGATAAAAATTATTGGCAGTCCTGGGCTGCTTCAAGATCCGAATCACTTTTTTATATCTGATGGTGAACCCCAGGTTATACCCGGCACAATTATAGAAATCGAAGACGATGGGGAATTACCTGATTGGTTGTAGTTCAGCTCTGTCCATCATTTTCAAATGATTACCTAATAGAAAATTATTTTTTATATTTTCGAAACTTAGCTCTATCAGATCTTGGTTTATTAGTAAAATCAAATCCTCAAACCAGCTATTTATAAGTTGGTTTGAGGAATTTTTGTTTCAGTTGGTGGAATAATTTTTCCAATCCCTGAGAAAAGGGGAAGTCCTTTCGGACGGTGGCATTCATAACTATTGATTTGATGCTAACCTAAAAGGCTAATACGGCCAACCGGATGGGGTTGATGAATGTTGGATGGGTCTTTGTTTTTTAGCAGCTTTGTGCAGTGCTAGTCCTAATACCGGGTTATACGAACAAGTGGGTTTGAGGGCAGATAATCCAATCAACTACAAACTCAATTATTCTTTCCCGCGGATAAAGCCGGTGGGATTCTTGTTGGTGAGAAGGTCGCGGATTTTGCCGTAGAGAACTTCGAGAGCTGCAAGGTTATTTGCACCCTGCGGAATGATGAGGTCGGCCAGGTAGCGTGACGGCTGAACCAGGTGAATGGCTGCGTCGCGAACAGTGCTTTCATACTGGTCGATGATGCTCTGAACGCTTCTTCCGCGGTCGATGTGGTCGCGTTTGATTCTTCTGATGATTGCTACATCGAGAGGAACGTCAACATAGATTCTAAGGTCTAATAATGGCATTATTTCTGGGATATTGAAGAGAAGCAAGCCTTCAACAATCAAAATTGGCTTAGGATCTATTGTCTGAGTCTTATCGCTTCTATCACTGATTTTAAAATCGTAGGTAGGGCGTTCAACTGACTTGCCTGCGCGAAGGTCGTTGATATGCTTTATCAGCAGACTTGTTTCCAATGCGCTCGGATGGTCGAAGTTCTGAATGACTGGCCTATCCTTTTTGGCGAAGTAATACATGTCGTGTTCAAGATAACTGATTTTTCCCGGGAAACGGTCGAGAACTGCTCTTGTAACACTACTTTTGCCGGAACCTGATAATCCACATATACCTATAATATACATACCTCAAATATATAAGATTTTAGCCATTTAGCAAAGTTTTATTTTAAGATAAAATTTTGCGAGACCTCCAAATAAAAAATGCGCTTCCTGCAGACATATGCATAGCAACTATGCCGGTTAAGGTAAAGCAGTAACCACCTGTCACCGAGGTTAAAAATCCTGGCTGTTTGGCCTGCTTGGCTGTTTATCCGCTCTCATCCTGTTATCTGTTGCTTTACAAAAAAGAAAGCCGAGAAAAAAGCTTTCCCGGCCCGAAAATTAAGGAGGCAAACAAATCCATCACACCCTTCGGCAGGAGTTGTATTTTCTTTAATGAAAAAAATCAAAAAAATGTACATTTCTTGTCTAAGGGCTTTTGGCATGTTAAAATGTATTATTCCTTTACGGGGTCGTTGTGAATGTCTAATTTCGATTTCTTAAGAGCAGATTCTGATTTTGATAAATTCGCCAGTATAGCAATTACTGCCGAAAAGCTTCTTCCTATCGATTTTGAAGCCTCAATCATCAAATGCCGCAAGGCTATGGAAGTCGCAGTAAAGTGGATGTATTCCGTTGATATAGATCTCCAGAAAAAGCCTCTGTGGGATAATCACCTTGTTACCCTCATGTCCGAGGACTGCTTCCGAAAAATAGTTGGCAACGACCTTTACAAGCGAATGGATTTCATCAGGCTTCTAGGCAACGAAGCTGTTCATTCTGACAAAAATAAAATAAAGCCTGAAGCCGCAATGCTCTGCCTCCAGAATCTCCATATTTTTATGGATTTCGTAGCGCACTGCTATTCCCACTATGATTACGAACAGACTGTTTTTAATCCTGAGCTTATCGGAAAAGATGATTCCAAGGCACCAGAAGAAGATGACAGAGCTGCCGAAATAGAAATTCAGCTCGAAGCCCTCATAAAAGAAAATGAGGCACTGAAGGCCGAACTGACTGCAAAGCGTGAAGCCCAGCAGCAGACCTATGTTCCCCAGCCACTTGAGGTTTCTGAATTCCAGACTCGCCAGCTTTATATCGATGTCATGCTTAACCGCGCCGGTTGGGAACGTGGAAGGAACTGGTCTGAGGAAGTCGAACTGCACGGCATGCCTACCAAGAGCGAACTCGGCTTTGTCGATTATGCTCTTTATGGTGACGATGGGAAAATCCTTGCCATTGTTGAAGCTAAGAAAACCTGTGTTGACGTTGCCAGCGGTCGTCAGCAGGCAAAGCTTTACGCAGACATTATCGAAAAACAGCAGGGGCGCCGTCCGGTTATTTTCCTTACAAACGGCTTTGATACAAGGATAGTTGATAATAACTACCCGGAACGAAGGATTGCCGAAATCTATTCTAAGCGAGACCTTGAAAAGCTTTTCAATTTGCGGAAAACCAGGCTGCCTTTAAAGAATGCTACGATAAAAAAGGAAATCGCAGGTCGATACTATCAGCTTGGGGCCATAAAGTCAGTCTGCGAAACCTTCGATGAAAAGAACAGACGAAAGGTTCTGCTGGTTATGGCTACCGGTTCTGGCAAGACCAGAACTGTTATTGCCCTTTGCGACGTGCTTCTGAGGCAAGGCTGGGTGAAGAACATTCTTTTCCTGGCTGATAGAAATGCTTTGGTAACTCAGGCTAAGCGAAGCTTCACCAACCTTCTTCCAGACCTGTCTACAACTAATCTTTGTGAGGAAAAAGACAACTTTGCAGCTCACTGCGTCTTTTCTACCTACAACACAATGATGAACTGCATAGACTCCGTAACCGATGAGGAAGGCAGGCTCTTCACTTCCGGTCATTTCGATCTGATTATCTGTGACGAAGCTCATAGATCAATTTACAACAAATACCAGGATATCTTTAATTACTTCGACGCACCACTTGTAGGCTTGACTGCCACTCCGAAGGACGACATCGACAAGAACACCTACGAGGTTTTCGAGCTTCGCAACAACATGCCAACCTATAGCTATGACCTGGCTCAGGCGGTTAAAGACGGCTGTCTGGTCGATTTTGCAGTAATAAACACAAAGCTGAAATTTATAGAAGAAGGTATCAGATACGATGAGCTTTCCGATGAAGATAAGGCTGCATATGAAGCAACCTTTGGCGACGAAGAAGGCAATCTGCCTGACAGCATAGACGCTTCTGCAATCAATACATGGGTATTCAACATCGACACAATCAGGGAAGTGCTAAGTATTCTCATGACTCAGGGCTTGAAGGTAGACTACGGCAACAGACTCGGAAAAACCATAATTTTCGCAAAAAATCACAAGCATGCCGAAAAGATTCTTGAGGTGTTTAACAAGGAATACCCGCATCTGGTCGACTACGCAAAGGTCATTGATAATCAGACCAAGTATTCTCAGAGCGCCATCGATGAATTTTCCGAAGCCAAAAAGCTGCCGCAGATAGCGATTTCTGTTGATATGCTCGACACAGGCATTGACGTGCCGGAAATCCTTAATCTTGTGTTCTTTAAGAAGGTTAAGAGCAAGGCCAAATTCTGGCAGATGATTGGCCGCGGAACCCGCCTGTGCAAAGGTCTTCTTGACGGCAACGACAAGAAGGAATTCTATATCTTTGATTTCTGCTCTAATTTCGACTTTTTCAGAGTTCACAAGGATGGTGAAGCCTCTGCTGTTCAGCTTCCTATTCAGGGTGCGCTGTTCGCAATAAAGCTTGAGATGATTTACAAGCTGAACGGTCTTGAATACCAGACCCCGAAGCTCAGGGACTTCCGCGATAATCTTGTTGATGAGCTTTCCAGTAAGGTCAGGGACCTTAATCGCGAAAATTTCTCTATCAGACAGCATTTGAAGATTGTTGAACTCTATTCCGATCCGAAGCACTATGACAAGGTGACTTATGCGGATACCCTTGAAGCCCGTGCCGAATTGGCGCCGCTAATCGAGCCTGAGAATGATGACGCTTCTGCTCTGCGCTTCGATGCTCTGCTTTATGGAATGGAGCTGGCCAGCTTTCATGGTCAGAAGCATTCTGGTGCCGCCAAGGATGTTAAGAAGCGGGTAGGGGCTTTGTCTAAATCCACTGCTATTCCTGCTGTTGCTGCGAAAGCTGACCTGATTGCACGAATCGTGAACACTGATTATCTCGATAAGGCAACCTTTGACGATTTTGAGCATATCCGCACTGAGCTGCGTGATTTGATGAAATATATCGAGATTATTACTCATCCTGATTTCCATACTAATTTCAATGAACAGATTCTTGCATCTGAGTGGTGCTCCGGCTTTGTTAATGAAATTGATGATATGCAGGACTACAGGACAAAGGCAGAATTCTATCTGAGACAGAATCAGGATAACCCCGTTATTGCAAAGCTCAAAAACAATCAGCCTCTTGATGCCGCAGACGTTAAAATCCTGAAAGACATTCTCTGGTCTGAAATAGGCTCTGAGAATGATTACAGAAACACCTGCGGTGAAACAGACCTCGGCTGTTTTGTAAGAAGCATCATCGGTCTTGATATGAGAGCAGCCAAGGAAGCCTTTGCTGAATTCCTTGACGAATCAAAGCTTGATAGCGACCAGATTTATTTTGTAAACCAGGTTGTTGAATACATAGTGAAGAACGGTATAATTAACAATATGCGCATTCTTCAGGAAGAGCCCTTCAACGCCCATGGAAGCATCTTAGACCTGTTCAAGGACATGACTCTCTGGCAAAAAATCAAGAAAACCATCGATAGAGTAAATGATAATGCTCGTGTTTCCCTTGTTGCCTAATGGCACAACTTGGTATTGTGACTCCTGAATTTTTTCTGGGTGAAGGGAATTAGTATGAACATAAAGTATGATATAACTGAAGAGTTCAATGTTGATGATATTCATTGTGTAAGAGAAAATAATGATGATATATATAAAAATTATTCTTTAAAAGAACGTTTGGAAAAATATCACAAAATAGCTTTAAAAGTAATTAACGAGATTAAACCTAATGAAATAAAAAATAATCTTTTATTAATTATATTGTTTGTTATTCCTGCTTTATTTTATTGATATGCTGTTTTATACAATGTATGATGAAATAAGAATATCATATATAATCCGTGAGGTGAATTTTGGTAACTGGTGAATTAAAGAATAAAATCGATTCTCTTTGGGAAATTTTCTGGACCGGCGGTATCACAAACCCCTTGGACGTCATAGAACAGATGACTTATATGATGTTCATCAAAGACCTTGATGACAACGATAATCGTCAGGTCAAGGAAAGTGTCATGCTGGGCCTTGATGACTATCAGAGCATCTTCTCCGGCGAAGTTATGATTGGTGACCGCAGTGTTGACGGAAGTCAGCTCAAATGGTCCACCTTCAGGGATTTCGATGCCGAAAGAATGTATTCAAACATGCAGGAAAATGTGTTCCCTTTTATTAAAAATCTGCATGGAAACAAAGAAAGCGCCTATTCAAAATACATGGGCGATGCAATTTTCAAGATTCCAACACCTCTGCTTCTTGATAAGGTTGTTACTGCTCTTGATGCTATCTATGAACAGATGGCCGATTTGAAGACCTCAGACGCCCGCGGTGATGTTTACGAATATCTCCTTGGAAAGCTTTCTACAGCAGGCTTGAATGGCCAGTTCAGAACCCCGCGCCACATCATAAAAATGATGGTTGATATAGTTGAACCAAAGCCTGATGACGTGATATGTGACCCTGCCTTCGGTACATCAGGCTTCCTGGTTGAAGCGGCAGAATACCTCAAGAACAACCGTAAGCAGGAAGTATTCTTTAATGCAGCCAACAAAAAGCACTATAACAACGATATGTTCCACGGCTTCGATATGGACAGAACCATGCTCCGCATCGGCGCTATGAACATGATGAGCCACGGTATTGAAAATCCTCATATCGAATACCGCGACAGCCTTTCTGACCAGAACCCCGACAGGCAGAGCTATTCCCTTATTCTTGCCAATCCACCGTTTAAGGGAAGCCTGGACAGCGATACCGTTTCTTCCGATTTGCTTAAGATCTGCAAAACCAAGAAAACCGAGCTTCTCTTCCTGACTCTGTTCGTTAAGATGCTTCGCATTGGCGGCCGCTGCGCATGTATTGTTCCTGACGGCGTACTGTTCGGCTCTTCCACTGCTCATAAAGAAATCCGCAAGGAAATTGTTGAAAATCAGCGTCTTGAAGCGGTTATTTCCATGCCTTCTGGTGTGTTCAAGCCCTATGCCGGTGTTTCTACCGCTGTTCTGGTATTCACTAAGACCGATCACGGCGGAACTGATAACGTCTGGTTCTACGACATGAAGGCCGATGGTCGCAGCCTCGACGACAAACGCTCACCTGTTGCGGAAAACGATATTCCTGACATTGTTGCCCGCTACCACAATATGGCAGCCGAAGCCACCCGCCAGCGCACCGAGCAGAGCTTCCTTGTTCCCAAGGATGAAATTGTGAACAATGATTACGACCTCAGCATCAACAAATACAAAAAGGTCGAATATAAAGCCGTCGAATACCCCCCGACCATAGAAATCATGACCGACCTCCACGAGCTGGAAATGAAGGTTGGTGAAGAGATTACTGCATTGGAAGAATTGCTTGGATTATAAGGGGGGTCTATGGAGATTCAGGAAAATGATAAATTACAAATGTTTGAAGATCAACCAATTCGAACAGCTTGGAATGCAAATGAGGATGAATGGTATTTTTCAATTGTTGACGTAGTATGTGTCCTAACAGAAAGTGTTGATTATAATACTGGAAGAAAATATTGGAATAAGCTAAAACAGCGATTAAAAGAAGAAGGAAGTGAACTGGTGACAAATTGTCACCAGTTGAAAATGAAAGCTGCCGATGGTAAACGTCGTTTAACAGATGTAGCGTCAACAGAACAATTACTTCGTATTATACAATCAATTCCATCTAAGAAAGCAGAGCCTTTCAAAATATGGCTTGCTCGGGTTGGTAGAGAAAGAATTGAAGAAATTATTGATCCGGAATTGACAATCGAACGTGCCTTAGCTACGTATGCTCAGAAAGGCTATCCAGCTGACTGGATCAATCAGCGCCTTCAAACTATACGTGCCCGAAAAGAATTAACTGATACTTGGAAAAATCATGGAGTAAGAGAAGGAAAAGAATATGCAATCCTGACAGATGAAGTAACTAAAGCATGGTCAGGAATGACTACAAGACAATACAAAAATCTGAAGGGATTGAAAAAAGAAAATCTTCGTGACAATATGAGTACATTAGAGCTTGCTCTTAATATGCTTGCTGAAGCAACAACAACTGAACTTACAAATGTTCAGAATCCCCAAGGCTTAAAAGAAAATCAAGAAGTAGCAAAGCAAGGCGGAAGCATTGCTGGTGATGCCAGAGAAAGCATTGAAGCACATACGGGAAGACCTGTTGTCACTTCTGAAAATGCAAATTCAATGCTACTCAATACGATGGTCGTTGGAATGATAGAAGACGTTGGGAATAAAAAATAATCAAAATTTGTATTGTGGTGATATAGCGATGAAAGTAAACTAAGTGAGATTTGTAAGTTTCAATCTGGTGACACTCTGTCAAAAAATGTTAAAGAATATTATGATAGGCAATATACCATGAGTTACTACAACTGCATTAAATGGCTCATATATTGGGGCACAAGATGCGAATGAATGGATAAAAAAGCAATAAAAGAAAGTGTTGGAAAAATGATTGCAGCAAAATTGAAATTTGTCTCTCTAGTAGTTAGTACATAACCTCTGTTTTCTGGTCACCAGGTAGTAGATTCTAGTTGCTAACAACCGGTAAGCTAGAAAAACCAACTTCGTCCACCCGCTAGCAGCACCCAGCTGCTAACAATAGGTAGCCAAAGAGTCAGAAAGCCAGAAAGCCAGAGAGCTAAAAACTTACTTCGTCCCTTGTCCCAATTCATCCGTCCACCCGTTTGCAGCACCCAGCTGCTAACCCAACCAAAACCAATCAGGAAAAACCAAAATGAATAAGAATAAATTATCTAAATTTATTAAACAAATAAGAGGTGTTTCTTATAAGCCAACAGATTTATTGGAAGAAACAGATGTTGGGGCTGTTCCTATACTTAGAGCGAACAATATATACAATGGGTGTTTGAACTTTGATGAATTAGTTTTTGTTCAATCAAAAAGAGTTGGCAAAGATCAATATTTAAGAAAAGGTGATATATTGATTTGTGCTTCTAGTGGCAGTAAAGAATTGGTTGGTAAGGCTGCTTATGTTTCAGAAGATTTAAATATGGCTTTTGGAGCTTTTTGTAAAGTTATAAGACCAAATGAACTTAATTATTCAAAGTATCTTGGTCATTTTTTTCAAAGTGATAAATATAAACATATTATTTCAAGTTCTGCTCAAGGTGCAAATATTAACAATTTGAGAAGTGAACATATTGACGAGTTAGAGGTTGAAATACCTGAACTGAATATAATAGAAAATTCTGTTAATACCCTTGACCGTGTTTCCAACCTCCTCTCCCTCCGCCACCAGCAACTAGAAAAGCTAGACCTCCTCGTCAAATCCCGCTTTGTCGAGATGTTTGGCGATAACTCCATTAATACTAAGTATAAAACTCAAACGATAGGTGAAACTATAGATTCAATAGAAGCTGGCTGGAGTGGAAATGGTGAACAAAGACCACGCAAGTCTGGGGAAATAGCTGTTTTAAAAGTAAGTGCTGTTACTAAAGGATACTTTTTACCAGAAGAGTGTAAGGTTTTAAATGATCAAAAAAATATCAAAAAGTATGTATATCCTGAAAAAGGGGATATTATTTTTAGTAGAGCGAATACGAGAGAAATGGTTGGAGCAACGGCACTTATTTTAGATGATTATCCTGAACTAATATTACCAGATAAGCTTTGGAAAATTAGATTTGCAGATTATACAAATCCTTATTATATGAAAGCTATTTTGAGTAGTAAATCTATTAGAAATGAATTTTCTAACGCTTCTACAGGAACAAGTGGTTCTATGTATAATGTTTCAATGGATAAGTTTAAATCTGTGAGAATACCTATCCCTCCTCTTTCCCTCCAAACCCAATTTGCCGCCTTCGTCCAGCAGGTCGACAAATCAAAATTTGCTATAAAGAAAAGTCTGGATAAGCTGGAGTTGCTGAAGAAGAAGCTGATGCAGGATTACTTTGGGTGATGAACTGATAGCTTGTTTTTAATCGCTGGTTCGAGCTCAGCGAAGGCATTTAGAAACAAATAAGAAAATATATGCCACAAATCAAGAAAAATTCTTAAATTGTGGCACTAATTTAGAACAATATCTGTTTTACCTAACAAGAAATCGACTATGTTGATATGCGCTATACCATTTCTGGAATAATCGAACCGGTCGAGAGACAAAACGTATTTTGGCGCAGCGTCGCTAATGGGCTTGAAAGCATCAAATTCACGACTGATAGTTTCTCTTGAAGTTAAGTAATAAGCAACCTGAATAAAGCATTTCTTTCGACCATTAATAACAACAAAATCTATTTCACTTTTATAGGTCTTACCCGTAAATACCTCATAATCCCTGGAAATAAGCTCATTATAAATGATGTTTTCCAAAAAAAATGTATCTTCAAAATTAACAAAATTTGTATTTATCATTCTGAAACCGGCATCAACTGCATATTGCTTTTCTATATATAACATTGCTTGTTTACCAACAATATTAAATCGTTTAACCCTGTTTATAAGACAAGCTTTTTCCATTTTATCTAGGTATCTGTAAATGGTCTTTCTATCTAATGTTTCATCGTTTTGTTTTTCAAAAAATGATTCTATGTTTTTACTGGAAAATTCTTTTCCAGCATTTGCCATAATATAACCCGAAAATTTTTCGAAATTCTGCCTGTTAATTCTTGATTTTTCAGTAATGATATCTTTATCGAGTATCCCCTTATAAACCTGTTCTAGATATCTTTTTATGTCTTTATCCTTATTAAAAGAGAAACGCAATGGGAACCCACCCCAATTTATATAATCTATAATAAATTCATCTGGTGAAAGATTCTTTCCGTTAGTTTTAAGATATTCATAACCTTCCGCAAAAGAAAACGGCATTAGCTTAAATTCAACACACCTTCCAACTAATAGTGTTGCCATTTTTCCTGACAAAAGTTTAGAGTTGCTTCCAGTAATGTAAATATCACAATTCAGAGTTGCGCGAAAAGAAGCCAGAGCCTTCTCAAAACCTGTGACATGCTGTATTTCATCTAAGAAAATAAGATATTTATCATTATCTTTAATCTGTTTATGAACATATCTATTCAGCTTGTCTACTGAGCGAATTTTTTCAAAGTTCAAGTCTTCAAAATTAATACGTATAATATGGGATTTATCAAATCCATTTGCTATAAATTCTTCTTCAATCTGGTCAAGCAAAATTGATTTTCCGCATCGTCTGACCCCTGTTAAAACTTTGATTAGGTCTACATTATAAAATGGACGAATTTTAGCAATATACCTTTCTCTTTTTATATACATTTATACGCACCTCTATTATCAGTATACAAAATTAGTGCCACAAATCAAGAAAATTTCTTGAATTGTGGCACTATTTTAGTATTAATCAACATTAAATTTTCCATTCTCAATATTTTCTTGTTGCGATAGCGACATATCGAGTCGCTCTGGACTATATTGCGTATCTGTTACTGCTTTGATATAATAAAATAAACAGGCGTTAATGGAGTTGCAAATGCAGAACCTAGTAGATTTTGGATGCAGAATGGATATGGATACTAAGCAGGGTGCTGAGGCTGTTCTTGCTGATATAGGCATGACTATGGAAGCAGCAATTGATTTGTATTTAAAACAGATAATTTTAAAAGGTAAGATACCTTTTGCAGTTGAACAACCGATGGCACCAGAAACTATAAATGCAGAATACATGACTGCTGATGAAATCCGTGACGCTTTATATGTTGCAGAAAAAGATTTCGAAGATAGTAAATATATTAATGTGGACGATATAAAACGTAAAGGTATTTGAACTTTTATGAAGCAGTATAGCGTTAGATTATCGCAGAATGCTTACAATGATTTGGAATCTATTTATTCGTATATTAGCTATCAATTATTATCGCCAGAGACCGCTGCGAACATCTATAATGAATTGTTAGACTCCATAGAAAGCCTGAAAGTAATGCCAAAGCGTGTTCCGCTCATGAAATCTACAAAAGAAGCTGCTAGAGGTTATAGACTGATGAGCGTAAAAAAATATGCAATTATTTTTAAAACAGTAGATGATGAAACTGTTGAAGTTCTGCGAATTTTGTATGGACCTTCCGATATTGTTTCTAAGCTTTGAATGTCGTGGTATTCTCAATTCTCCATTCTCAATTTAAGCCTTGCCACATAGGGTGATTGTCCCTCTGTCACTAGCAGAATGCATTATGAATTATGCATTCTGCATTCTGCATTATGAATTATGAATTATGCATTATGAATTATGAATTATGCATTATGAATTATTAGCTATAAAAAAAGCCCGTTTCTAGGAGAAACAGGCTTTTTTTATGACAACTTATTATTTGCCTATGAACTTCTTGGTCTGTGCTACGATGTTTTCAGCACAGAGACCGAAGGCCTTCAGCAAAGCGCCAGCAGGACCAGAATGACCGAATTCGTCATTTACGCCAATGCGTTTTACTGGTGTTGGAAGCTTTTCAGAAAGAACGCCACAGACTGCTTCGCCGAGACCACCGATTACAGAGTGTTCTTCAACGGTAACAACCTTGCCGCATTTCTTGGCAGCTTCAAGAACAAGAGCTTCATCAAGAGGCTTAATTGTAGCCATGTTGATAACCATAGCATTGATGCCTTCAGCAGCAAGAGCCTTACCAGCTTCTATTGCTTCCGGAACCATGATACCAGTAGCGATGATTGCTACATCGTTTCCGTCTCTGAGAACTTCGCCCTTACCGATTTCAAACTTGTAGTTTTCATCGTGGAATACTGGGGTAGCAGCACGGCCAAAGCGCATATAAACCGGGCCAACATACTTGTAAGCAGCTTCTACCATTTTGCGGGCTTCAACGTCGTCAGCAGGGCACATTACAACCATACCTGGAACAGTGCGCATGAGCGCGAAGTCTTCGCAGCACTGATGAGAAGCGCCGTCTTCCCCAACAGAGATGCCACCGTGGGTAGCACCGATCTTAACGTTGAGGTGTGGGTAACCGATTGTGTTACGAACCTGTTCGTAAGCACGACCAGCAGCGAACATTGCGAAAGTGGCTGCAAATGGAACAAGACCCATTGTTGAGAGACCAGCAGCAACGTCTACCATATTGGCTTCAGCGATACCGCAATCAAAATGGCGTTCTGGGAATGCCTTCTGGAAAGTATTGGTCTTGGTTGCGCCGGCAAGGTCTGCATCCAAAACAACTAAATCATTGGCCTTAGCGCCCAATTCCTTGAGAGCGTTACCATAGCTTTCACGGGTAGCAACTTTTTTTACTTCATCTGCCATAATTATTTAGCCTCCTGGATTTTCTTGCGGGCTTCAGCTAATTCAGCCATACCCTGAGCGTATTCTTCATCATTTGGAGCTTTTCCATGCCAACCAGCCTTGTCTTCCATGTAAGAAACGCCTTTGCCCTTTGTAGTCTTCATGATGATGCAAGTGGGCTTGCCAGTTCCATGATTTGCATGGAATTTTTCGAAGGCTTTTTCAATCTGGTCAAAATCATGACCGTCAATTTTTACTACGTCGCAGCCGAATGCTTCAAACTTAGCATCAACTGGTTCGGTGTTCATAACATCTTTGGTGCGGCCGTCAATCTGGAGACCGTTGATGTCAGCGATGATGCAGAGATTGTCCAGTTTGTAGTGAGCAGCAAACATAGTTGCTTCCCAAATCTGGCCTTCTGCCAGTTCGCCGTCGCCGAGAACTGAATATACGTTAATATCCTTATTGAGGAACTTTGCGCCCTTGGCCATACCTGCAGCGGTAGAAAGCCCCTGGCCAAGTGAACCTGTAGACATATCAATGCCAGGAACAGTGTTCATGTTCGGGTGACCCTGCAAATAAGAATCAATGTGGCGAAGAGTTGGTAAATCTTCTACTGGGAAATAGCCACGGTAAGCCAGTGCTGAATAGAGGCCTGGTGCTGTGTGACCCTTAGAAAGAACAAAACGGTCGCGGTCTGCAGCCTTTGGATTCTTTGGGTCAATGCGCATTTCCTTGAAATACAGATAGGTGAACATATCGGCAGCAGATAAGCTTCCACCCGGGTGGCCTGCTTTTGCACCGTGTACACTTGTAAGAACGCCTTCGCGGACTTTAATAGCGGTCAACTGAAGTTCTTTTTTTTCAGCAGCATTCATTTAAAGTCATTCCCTCCAATAAAGATTGTATATTTAAAACTACCTAAACATTGTTAAACAAATTACATCAATGAGTCAACTATTTTTTGTAATTTGTTTCATACTCTTATAGTGGTCCTGAATCATCGAAGCCTACGATATTGCCTTTGTTTGTTGTGTTGGCTGTTACCATACCTACCGAAGTATCGAAAGTATTGTCAGGATCAGTATAAGTGCCGTCTTTGTGATAACCTATTATTCCGCCAATATTGTCGTTCCCTCTAACGATAGATTTTGAGGTATTTTCTAAGACCTTAGCTTTATCTGGATCACTGTAGAAAAGATTGTATCCGACTATACCACCTACATTATTGTTCCCGGTAATTGTGCCACTGGACTTACATCTATTAATTTCACCATTGTTGTAGCCGACAATACCACCAACTTTGTCGCGTCCGGAAACGTCACATGTGGTTGTATTATCGTTAACTACATGCACACAGGTCATTGTTTCACGGTAATTTAAACCAACAATGCCACCGACCATATTGTTTCCGCTTACTGACCCGCTAACACTGCAGTTTTGTATGGTTCCGCAGTTGTGCCCGGCAATACCGCCTATTTCTTCCCCTGAACCAATATTTGATATAGATACGGTAACGTTATAGCAGTGACAATCATTAATAGTTACATCTGTAGAACCGACATAGCCAACTAAGCCACCAACTAAGTGTGAGCCTGTGATTTTGCCAGTAGTATCGCAATTTTCGATAGTTGATGCGTAATTCGGTAAATTACCAATTAAACCACCTACATATTGAACGCCTCTGACTTCCCCTGTTACGTGACAGTCTGTAGCATTGCAACTTTTGTAAGCATAACCAATCAAACCACCAACGCAATACATCCTTGATTCATTGGTTGTTGAATTAGTGACATTGGCATCAGATGAGCAGTTATTTAAAGTAATTTGTCCAAATGTAAATCCTATCAGGCCACCTACACTGTTTTGGCTTGTGGTAATATTTCCAGATACATGGCAGTTATCAATAGTTACAGCGTTTCCCGTATAACCAGCAATGGCACCTACGTGGTTAATACCATCGATGTCTACATTTTCGATGTTAAGATTCTTGACAGACCCACTATTGATAACACCAAACAATGATGGATTTTCTTGTGGGCTAGTAGAATGGCTTTTCATATTGCTGATAGTTTTTCCGTTGCCATCATAATATCCTGTGAAGCTTGATGTTGGATAATCACTATCATTTGCGCATTGGCCAAAAGGCTTCCAGCCATTTTCAGCAGTATTATTATCAGAAGTATATGCTACTGGACTTAAATCAATGTCATCCATCTGCTTGAAATAACAGTTATTATCACGGTAAGCGCTTTCTCTTATCTGGTCTAATGCTGCTGCGCAGTAAACAAGATATGGGTTGCTTTCAGAGTTTGGCTGTGACGGGTCAGCTAATTCCAGGTGGTCAGGAATTAACGTCATGAAGGTGTGTGTAACACTTTCCAAGGTCTGGCCTGTTGCTGTGTCGTTGCAGGAAACAGCAACACCATAGTTGGTCATGTATTCGAGTCCATTGAAATCGAATTCAATAGTATCGCTTCTTTCGGTTGTTTTATTGGAAATAACTGAACCAGAAATTTCGCTGCCATCGCTAGCCACCAGTTTGACAATAGCCGGGTCCACCGCTTGATTCATAACTACCTTGATTTTACCGGTAATATCAATATCAGTGCTGCCGCTGGCTGGTATCCAGCTGCCTCCGTTAGATATTTCAATGCTATTTACTGCCAGTGCCGGCATCGCATCAATTGAAGCGTTGGCTGCTTTTATTGTGGAGCCGTCGTTGTCAGAAAATTCATTAACACCGACAATATATGTTAAACCACCTTCTAATGGAACATTTACATTTACTGTAGCAATCTGGTTGGCTGAGTCGAATTCAACACTGAAATTATTGAATGCTGCACCGGCTTTTTGCATATAGATGCTGTCTTTTGCTGTTCTAGTGTTGGTAATAGCTTTGTTAAAATCAATGTAGAATTTCTGATCCGCGACAAGATAATACTTACCGCCTTCACACTTGGCTGTATCTGGGGAAATAGCCGGGGTATCTTCAGATTCGACTGTTGTGAATTCAAACTGCGAGTCATTTTCCATGTCACCTAAGTATCTGGAAACATTAACAGTGTATGTTGTGTTATATCCAAGCTTAGCGTTTGGTGTAAGTTTAAGAACCTTGTCTGCGTAGGAATAAGTGCATTCAACCTGAGTTGAGCCCTGAAGCAGTGTTACAAGATTCTTTGATTCAGGTATCCAGGTGATATCTTCTGTGAAGGCAATTTCAACAGCTGTAGAAACGCTGACACCAGTATCGGTAGCAGGAGTCTTCAATGAAGCTGTTACTATAGTCTGGGCGCTTTTCTGTGTAACAAAAGAAACTGCAACGGTTTCTGTTTCTGAGCCTGCTTCAACACCCTTCAGACCGGATTTGATCTGTAATGTGTAAAGTGCGCCTGCTTCAAGCCCGTTATGCTTAATAGTCAGTGTTTTGTCTGCATAAGATATTTCTGTAGGAACATTTCCCTTCACACCAGCAAATGTAACGAAGGAAGCCCAGTCATTGTCAGCTGCCAGCTCTTTATCAAATGTAACAGTGATATTGGCTGCTGCAGTTGCAACATTTGTGGCACCGTTGGCAGGTGAGGTTGAAGCTACCTTTATGGTGCTGCTATCCTGCTTCTGAGATTTATTGGTAAGTGTAACACCTCTCGTGGCTTCGTAAGGAACAACACTCTGCTTTTCATTGACTTTTACTGTTATTGTGAAATCCGGTGGCAAAATCTGCTGAGTGAGCTTTGATGCGCCAATACCGAAGGAAAGTGTATAATCGTGATAATCAGAGATGTTCTTCAGAGTGATTGTGTGTTTATATTTATTACCGGCACCGGCATTGGGGTCAGAAACTTCATATGTTGCTTCTGCGCCTGATATCGGGAACTTAGACTGGTTATATTCGTCATTATCATCGTTGAGGAAACCTATTTCAACAATATAATCGCTGCGATTGAGGTTTGCCAGATTATCGCCGGCAATCGGAACCTTGATTGTCAGGTCATTCTTGTAATGACCGTCTACAAGCTCGTATGCTGATGGTTCAGCTTCCGGATAGAAACCGGTGATGATAGTCTTTGATTTATCGAAGGTTTCTTCTGATTCAAAAAAGATTGAGAACTGGAAATCTACATTATAGGTAATTACATAATATGTGGGAGCATAGTTGTTTACAGCGTATCTTGAGAAAATTGGCAACGGGTTTGATGGCGAATTGTTGTTGTTAATCAGCTCATATTTCCATGGTTCGTTTGCACTAGCTCTCATTCCGAGAAAATAAAAGCCTGGCTGTGTTGATTTATTTACTATTTCTATGGTTACTGGCTGGTAGGAATTTGTAACCTTGCTCCTTGTTTTGCCATAAGTTGAGTCTTTGACTTTTTCTGCAGAAAGAGTGAACAGATTTGAGGATGTGCTGAATTCCCTGCTCATTCCTTCTGATACCTGGTTTTCTGTTATTTTAACTTTGACATCGGGGTCGAAGGAACCATTTCCGGCTGATAATTTAATTTCACCGGAGCTGGTAGACATGCTTAGATTACCTTCCTGGCCTACTGAGACTTCTTTTATCTCTTTTATTGTATTTGTATTGTTGATAATGATATTGTCACTGCTGCCGCCGCAACCGGTCATTATCAGGGTAACTGCTGCCAATAATGCAAAAATATAATACAAATATTTATTCATTTCCAATTCCTCTTAGAAACCTTTTTTCCACAAAAAAATAACATCCAATCTATCTTACCACAGATTTGGATGCTTTGTACATATTTTTAATGTAAAGCCGCAATGACAAAAGAAAGCAGCCATCAGCCGAGAGAAAACAGCCGCTATTAGCTGTTGGCTATTGGCTTTTAGCCGAGAAAAATTCTCCATTTTCAATTCTCAATTCAGGCATTGGCACAAGGTTGTTCAAAGCCGCACCAAACCCAATCAATCCACAATCAATTATGCATTATGCATTATGAATTATGAATTAGGTTAAGGCAGCGCCCCGGTCGAAGCCGCACCCAACCCAATCAATCCACAATTAATTATGCATTATGCATTATGAATTATGCATTAGGTTAAGGCAGCGCCCCGGTCGAAGCCGCAGCAAACCCAATCAATCCACAATCAATTATGCATTATGAATTATGCATTAGGTTATGGCAGCGACCTGCTCGAAGCCGCACCCAACCCAATCAATCAATCAACAATCAATTATGCATTATGCATTATGAATTATGCATTATCCTGGTATTGCAGGTACTATTGGATCTTTTGCCCATGGGTCATAGCCAGCACTTGGATCTGGTTCATAAATAAAGTCTGGTTCGATTTCGCCCTCGAAGACTAAGCTTGACTCATCATAGTAGTAGCTTTCGGGATATCCTATGATGCCGCCAACATAATCATAACCTTTGACTTCGCATGAGGTACGGGTTGACTCAACGTAACCATAAGAGTAGACGCCAGCTTCACTATCATAATCGCCATTTTGACCAATGACGCCACCGATTTGCCGTTTGTTGCTTAATACCTTGCCACTAGAACTGCAGTTGGTAATTTTACCACAGTTGATGGCTACAACACCTCCGACATTTCCTATAGAACCTTCGTTGCTGTCGTCAAAAACTTCAATTGAAATATTGATGCTGTGGCAATTTTTCATTGTAGCATTAACATCCTCTTCGTCTGGGCTTGTGCCGAAGTAGCCAACTAAGCCGCCAACAATAGCTAAGCCCTTTATTTTAAGGTTATTGGAATCGCAGTTTGTGATGTTTCCGCTGTTTAAATAAGCGACTAAACCGCCTATATAATCTGTTCCATTGATTTTACCTGATACATGGCAGTTGGTGAGCTTTGTAGCGTCTGCGTAACTGACTATGCCTGCAACGCCGGTTCCACCATTGATATCTATGTTTTCTAAGGTAAGATTGCTGACAGAACCATTTTCCATGGCGCCAAACAATGATGGACAAAGAACTGTGTCTTCTCTATCAACATTGCAAGTAAGGTTGCTTATTATCTTGCCATTGCCATCATAGTGCCCAACGAATTGTAAATTAGTTCCTGACATTTTCCCAAATGGCTTCCATCCTGTATCGGGTTTGTTGTAATCAGAAAAATATACATTCGGATCAAGGTCGATGTCAGCCATCTGCTTAAACCAATAGCCTTTTGCAAGATAATCGCTTTCTCTTATCTGGTCCAGGGCTTTTGCACAGTAAATCAGATATGGATTTGTGGCTGAATGTGGTTGGCTTGTGTCTTGCAATATCAGATAATCTGGATAAGTTGTGACGAATGTATATGCATCGCTTACAAAGTTCATGCCCATGGCCGGGTCTACCCAGGAAGCTACAACACCGTATGTGCCA
The DNA here is from genome assembly GCA_045599645.1 of Candidatus Avigastranaerophilus sp. Classification (GTDB taxonomy): domain Bacteria; phylum Muiribacteriota; class Ozemobacteria; order Ozemobacterales; family Ozemobacteraceae; genus RUG334. The sequence continues at coordinate 5,017 of JAZRWI010000016.1, read as the reverse complement.
AAGAATTCAAGGTCACGATATTCAAATTCAATGGTGTCACTTCGTTCTGCTGTTTTGTTGAATATCTTGCTTCCTGTTAATTCATTACCGTTTTCATCAAGTAATTTAACGTAGGAAGGTTCAACATTCTGGTTCAGTTTAACCCTGATTTTGCCTGTTAAAGCAATATCAGCACTGCCGCTGGCTGTTATCCATCTGCCGTCTTTATCTATTTCTACACTTTCTACTACAAGTGTCTTCAGCGCATCAAAGGTTTTTTCTGTTGCTTTAACAAGAATACCGTCACCGTCAGTGAATTCGTTTACACCAATAGCATAGACTGCGTCTTGTTCAAATGCTTCATATACATTTATGTCTGCTACCTTGTTTTCAGTATCGAATTCCAAAGTATAATTCTTGAAGTCGACACCATTTTTCTTCATATAAATCTTGTATTTAGCAGAATCTTTGTTGATGATTGCTTTGTTGAAATTAATGTGGAATTTCTGGTCAGCAACAAGATAAAATCTTCCATCTATTGATTTTGAAGTATCTGGTGAGATAGCCGGAGTTTCAGCAGATTCAACTGTTGTAAATGAAAACTTATAATCCTTGTCCAAATCAGCTACGAATTTGGAAACAGTAACTGTATATTCTTTGCCAAACAAAAGGTTCTTAGCCGGAGTGAGTGTCAAAGTTTTATTGGCTGTAGAATAATCATATTGACAGGCAACAAGCACCATTCCTTGTTTGAGTGTAACAAGTCTTTCCAAGTCTGATTCCCAGTTTATGTTATCAGAGAATGCAATTTTTATCTTTGATTCTACATCAGCACCTTCTGTTTCCGGAGCTTGCAATGAAGCAGTTATCAACTGTGGCTGACTCTTGGTTGAGAAGGAGAGTTCAAAAGCTTCTGTAACAGAGTCTTTTTCAATTCCCTTCATACCTTGCTTCAAGATTAGTTTGTAAGCATTTGCAGGCATCAGACCGTTGTATTTTATAGACAAGGTTTTGTCAGCATAGGTTATATCTAGAGGAATAATGCTGTTTGCGCCTGTCAGGTTTATAAATGAAGCCCATGTATTGTCTGCAGCAAGCTCTTTGTCGAATTTTATAGTAATTGTGCCTTCATCTGCTGGAACATTAGTAGCACCTGCTTCTGGAGAGGTAGACACAATTTTTATGGAATTAACATTTGATTTATTGGTGAGCTTAATAGCCTTCGTATCTTCAAAAGGAATAATACTTGGGTCTCCATTAGCTCTTACTGTAATAGTAAAATCTTCTGGTAAAACCTTCTGAGTCAGCTTTGTGGCAGTAATACCGAATGAAAGGCTGTTGCTGCTATAATTTGAAATATTAGTAAGAGTGATTGTATGTTTATACTGATTGCCAGCCCCATTGTTTGGTTCCGATACTTTATACGTAGCATTGGCTCCTGTTATTGGGAAAGTGCTGGCATTGTATTCTGAGTTTTCATTGTTTAGGAAACCGATTTCAACTTCGAAATTGCTAGACTGGAGATTGCCGAGGTTGTCACCGTAAACAGTTGCTTTAACCTTGAGGTCTTCTTTGTATTGGCCGTTTACTAGTTCGTATTCTGATGGAACTGCTTTTGCTATAAAATCTGTAATTACAGTTCTGTTCGGGTCTTGTTCGGTTTCAACAAAAACAGAAAATTGGAAATCAACATTGTAGGTACTTACAAAAAACTCTTTGGCATTGGGATTTACTGCGGCTCTGGAAAAAATAGGCAGCGGATTGTCATAAGTATTGTTGTCATTTACTAGTTTATATTTCCAGGTTTTATTTTCGTCTTGTCTTGCGCCTACATAATAAATGCCCTTTTGGGTTGAATTATTGGGAACTGTGATGATAACAGCTTTATTTACATTTGTGATCTTGGTTTGGGTTTTAACGCCAAGGGAAGATATTTCTGTCTTTTCTGCAGAAATGGTATAGAGGCTTGTGGTATTTGAAAACACAGGGCTCATGCCTTCAAAGGATTTATTTTCAGTTATATTTACTTTTATGTCAGAATTTTTGTCAAAGGTGCCGTCTTTTGCCTTAATTATGAGACCTGACGGAGTCTGAGCATCGAGACCACCTTCCGGACTTATTTGAAAGCTTTTTGATGAAACATATTCGGGATTTTTATTGACTATAAAATCAGAACCATTACCACAACCGGTTATGATAAAGGCCACTATGCCCAAAACCGCAATAATACAACTTACGTATGTTTTCATCCCATTTTCCCCTTGTTTACAACTGTATTCTTCAATTATAATGATAAATAGTTAATACATCAAGTATCAATACAAGCAGTCGGAATTGCAAAAGTCGCTGGCGCAACAATGAATTAGCCAGCTGCTGTTTATCCGCCTTTATCCTGCCATCCGTTGTTGATCATTCTTCTACTGCATCCAAACCGATGATGTAACCCCACCGACCGGCTTCACAGCTAATAGACCCCGTAGTTGTGTCGAAACGTAAAGTATCGTAGTCATAGTCGCCATCTTCGTTAAGGCCAATTATGCCACCGACACAGTCTTGCCCTTCTACATGGCATGCAGAATCAAGCTCTGAAGCATAACCACTAAAATCACTGTAACCTTTATTGAAACCGATCATACCACCTACGTTATTTACTCCCTTAACGGAACCAGTTGATTTGCAGCCGATTATTTCACTTAAATTATATCCTGCAAAGCCACCTGCATCATCAAATTCTGCTTCGACTGTTGTGTTTAGGCTTCGGCAATTCGTTATGGTTGAATATTCAGTGCAACCTATTAATCCGCCAACATCATAAGTGCCTTTTACTGTCATGTTTTTTGTTTCGCAGTTTTCAATAATATTGTCGTCCGTTGCAAAACCGATTAAACCGCCAGAGTAGTATGTACCAGTTACTATACCATCTGTAGAACAACAATTTTTTATGCTACAGTTACCGACACTACCGATTAGACCGCCAATAAAAGCACTGTAATCTGGGTTATAGTATGAACTTATATCGACTGTAGAAGAACAGTTGGTAACAGTAAGGGCATATCCAAAACCAACTAAGCCTCCGGCACAACAACCTTCGTCCATAGCTATTTTACCTGAAACATGGCAGTTGGTAATGATTAGGTTTTCTGCACCGCCAGCGAGAGCTGCCACGGAGTCTTCGCCGAATATTTCAACATTTTCACAATTAAGATTAGTTATCGAACTGTTTGTTACATATCCAAATAAAGAAATATATGAATCGTCAGAGGTATCATTAATATATAGTTTTTTGATAGTTTTGTTATTTCCATCGTAATGACCAATGAATGAATCGTTATAACCAAGTGGCTTCCAGCCTTTTGTTGTTGTGTTTGTCGAAGAGGAATATACAGACGGGTCTAAGTTTATGTCAGCCATCTGTTTGAAGTAGTAGCCTTCACTCAGATAGGCATTCTGTCTTATCTGGTCCAATGCCTTTGCACAGTAAACCAGATATGGATTTTCTTCTGAGTTTACTGGGTTGCCAGGGTCTTGCAATACTAGATGATCCGGGAAAGTTGTTTCAAAAGTATGAATGTCGCTTTCTATCTTCTGACCAGTAGTTTCGTTTTTATAAGAAATTAAAATGCCATAACTTTTAAGATAACTAAGATTACTATAGGCATATTCTATTTGGTTGTTCTTGGTATCTGTTGTAGGATAGACCACTGGCCTATCCGCTTCTGAGGTGTCTTGATTAACAAGTTTAATGTTAAAAGGTTCAATGGGATGATTCAGCGTTAATCTGATCTTACCATTGATGCCAACATCTGTGCTGCCGCTGGCGGTTTGCCAGCCGTTTCCATAGTCTAACTCAATGCTTTCAACTGTTATTGTCGGCATTGCTTCAAATGAGCTTTCTACAGGCTTTACCATTGAACCATCACTGTCAGAAAATTCTGTGATGCCTACAGTATAAATCTTGTCGGCTTCAAATGGCACATTTACGTTAACTGTTGCAATCTGCTTCTGCGAGTCTAATTCTATGCTATAAGAAGTGAAGTCAGCATCGTCTTTCTTCATGTAAATTCTTGACTTTGCCATATCTTCGTTGATGATGACCTTATTGAAATCAATATAGAATTTCTGGTCAGCGACAAGGTAGAATTTGCCTTCTGCTGACTTATAGAGGTCAGGAGTGATTGAAGGAGTCCCTGCTGATTCTACTGTTGTGAATTCGAATTCCTGGTTGCTCTGTGTTCCTGTAAGCTTCTTTGATACAATAACACTGTGCTGTTCGTTGTATGAAAGCTTGGCAGTCGGAGTGAGAGTGAGGAGCTTGTTTGAAGCAGAATATGAATAATCGCATTCAATCATCCTGTTTCCTTCATAGAGAACGACAAGGTCTTTTGAAGACTGATCCCAATCAATACTGTCAGAGAAGCTTATAACCACATTGGTATTTATGCTTGCATTCTGTGCTGATGGAATAAGCATTTCAGCAGTTATTTCAGTTGGTGTTGGCGGAGGTGCCGGAGTCTTGTTGGTGAGCTTGATGCTCTTTGTATCTTCAAAGGGCACAATCTGTTCTGCTTCATTTACTTTTACTGTAACAGTAAAAGTATCTGGCAAAATCTGCTGAGTCAGCTTTGAAGCAACAATCCCGAATGACAGAGTGTTGTTGCTATAGTCTGAGATGTTTGTCAGAGTAACTGTATGCTTGTATTTATTACCGGCACCAGCGTCTTTTTCTGAGACTTCATATGTGGCTACAGCGCCGCTTATCGGGAATGTAGAAGAGTTATACCTATTCTCCTCATCATTCAGGAAAGCTAATTCAACTACAAAATTATTGGTATTAAGAACTCCAAGGTTGTCACCGAAAACAGTAGCCTTTACGTCGATATTATCTTTGTAAAGACCGTTTACTAGTTCGTATTCTTCCGGGGTAGCTTCGACCTTGAGATCGGTTATTACAGTTTTTGCGGGATCTTCTTCTTTTTCAACAAAGACTGCAAATTGAAAATCAACATTGTAGGTGCTGACGTAAAATTCGTTGGCATTA
>JAZRWI010000015.1:0-43181 GCA_045599645.1 Candidatus Avigastranaerophilus sp. | reverse complement strand
CATGGTCGGATACAGATATGAAGTAAGAGATGAAATCGTAAAAGAAGCAGAAGAAGCTCTCAGGAATCCGACTAAGTTTGTAGACCCGGAAACATACGAAAAGCTTGCAAACAAGAAATATGAAGAAGATGAGGATCTTGCGTTTGCCAATATACCAATTTCAGACCATTATAAAACGAAAATCTTTGCAGAAAGATGGAATCAGCAAAAAGAAAATCAATGCTGTTACTGTTGATGATATTATCAATTCGCCTGTTCAGAATATCTTCGGTTATGGTAGCTACGCAGAAACAGAAGGCGAACAGAAATTTGAAAATTATGCTGAAAGCAACAGAGCTTATGCTGAATCTCAGAAGGCAGCTGCCGAAGAAGGCAGACAGATGTATGATGAGAATCTGAAAAAGTATCAGAGCCTAGACAGCCTGATGAAGGATGTTGAAGCAGAACACGTCAGGTTCTCATTGAAGTCAACTGAATCAGACCAGGAATACCTTGATGCCGTTAAGCAGTTGGGGGATACCGATGAACTTAGGAATATCCTACAAACAGCAATAAAGAATAACACTCTCGGCAAGGCTCCGAATGGCAAACAGTCTAACCTTGAACCTGCTCAGTGGCTCATGGTAAGAACAAAGCAGTTCAAGGACTGGTTTGGTGACTGGGAAAAATCATACAAAAAACAGAAACTAATTAATAGTAAGCCTATTATTTTTAATGGAAATGAATATAAAGGAAAATATGAACTAAATAGTATTTCAGCATCAAATTATATTCTAAATAATTTAAGAAATAGAAAATATTTAAATAAAGACACAAATGAAGAAATTTCTATTTCAAGAAAGGGAGCTGAAAAGGTTACTCATCACGATGCAGAAAGTATAATACATCTTAAATCAATAGCTTACATTCCGAAGATGCTTGAAAATGCTATTTTTATCACAGAAAAAGAAAATATCAAAGGGAATAATAAATTTGATAGTTATAGATATTATGTTGTTGGTTTGAATATTGGAGATGAAAACTATACAGCAAAACTTACTATAGGTTTAAAAAATGGGAAAATTTATTATGACCATTCTTTAACAAAAATAGAGAAGAGCAGTTTAATTAAAAGTATTGACTCTTTAACTAGTGAGTTTGCTAATAATTCAACTGCTCCTATAATTAATGATAAACGATTATTGGAAATTCTGCAAGGTGATTCTAGCAAAGTAGTAGACGAAAACGGTGAACCTCTTGTGGTCCACCATGGAACCGAAGCACAATTCAATGAATTTGATAGAACCAAGACACGTGCCAATATGGATATTCAAGGCAATTTCTTCAGCCCTTGGGAAGATGATGCAAAAAGCTACGGTAGAAATGTAAGGAAATTCTATATAAAGCTGAATAACCCTGCTACTTTTGGTCAAGGCTTGAAGGCTTTAAAAATATTCCAAGGTCTGGACAAGGCTGGCGAAAAGGCTGCTAATTACCTCATCAAAAAAGGTTATGACGGTGTAAATAATGACGATGAGGAATACATTGTTTTTGATTCGGAAAACATCAAGTCAGCCGAACCTGTAACAAGAGACGATGCAAACAACATCATACCTCTTAGCGAAAGGTTCAATCCAAAGAAGAAGGACATCAGATACAGTCTTAGAGGAAATGGTTATCTACAAGATAAATCAATGTCTGTTAATGCTAGAGCTGCTTACGATTCAGGTGAAATGCCAAAATCGAAATGGAGCAAACAAGCATTGCTTGAAGGATTATATTCTGTAAATCCAAATTTAGATATATCTGGATACAAGACAGAAGTATTGAAGGAAGTATTGCTTACTGGTGCTGCTTATCATCATACTTCTCCGTTCTATAATGCAACAAATTTCTATAAGATTAATCCTAAATTTGAAAAATATACCCAAGAGGAATTAACAGAAGAATTAGATTTTTGGAAGGATATTATAGAGCGAAGACCGAAAAAAGATAAACTCCAAAGAAATAGGTCCGCTGACGATAAGGCTGACGAAATTCTATCTAAACTTGAATTCATAATGAAGCAAGGCACATCAAAATATAAAACATTTGGTGGTCTTATTAAAGCTGTTGGAAATAATCCAAATCTTCTTGATAGCGAATTTGCAAAGGCTATTCAAAAAATGGAAGAAACTAATTCCAGGAGAACAGTATATAAAGAAAAATTTGAAATAGAAAAGCATAATAAAAATTCTAAGTTATTTAAAGCAGCATTGGAATTGTCTAATACCAATGGTTCTATGTTCTCACTTAAATCAACTGTAGCAGAAAGATTGATGTCAGACCTCGGCAAGGCATTACCCGACTCAGTTACCTATGATGACGAAGGGAATGTCATCCCTCTCAGCCAGAGATTCGACCAGAGCAAGAAGGATATCAGATATTCTTTAAAAACCATTGGTGGGGAAGAAGGCTGGAATTTAACTCATGCAGTAAATCAGAAGAACTTAGTTTTTAAACAAGGTAAATTTATAGATTTTGCTTTTACTAATAAAAAATTTTACGTAATTCAAAATCCTTATTATAATGAGAATATTGCTTATAGTAACAAAGAAATTAAGATTTTTAAATCTATACCCATCGATGGTAATGAAGACTTAATTGATTTTTTAACGGAGCTAATAAAAAATGAAAACATCCAAAATGATGAAACTATTCGTAGAACTTTTAAAGACTACACCTCTGAATCAAGATTCAGTCTTAGGAGTAACATTGATGCTTCAAAAGAGCGAAGAAGCGATGAAAGAACTTGGTATGCTGATAATAGATGGGAAAATAACAACTCAGGAAGAAATAATAATGAAAGCTATGGAAATTCACGACAAGCTTCCGAAGGAACTCCAAACAGGGGAATAAATACAGACAAACAGAGATTATCTCTCAAGAAAAGTCTCCAGGAACAGTATCATGACCAGCTTGCAGATGCTGCCAGGAGAATAGCTGAAAGACAGGCTAAGGTATTATCAGACAGCAAAAAGGGTATCAAAGCTAGAGCTGCTAATAATCTGGACAGAGCAGAATATAACTGGGCTGACAGAAGATTCTATCTTAGAAAATGGCAGGAAAACATATAGGAAACTCTCAAAAACAGCCCTCTGAGACTTCATTGTTTGAGTTTGCCAACATACATTCCAGACCATTATAAAACTTAAATAAAGCTTGTATTACCGTGCTCGGTATGGTAATATAGATACATAAGAAAGCTCATTGAAAACAAAAACTTCCTAAAGATTAAAAACCTCTAAGGGGGTGGCCGCCCCCAAAGAGGTTCTTAATAGAAGGGAGGCAATAACATGAAATTATTAGTCACATTAATAATTTTGTTGTTTATTGCAACACCAGTCTTCTAACCGAAGACTCAGGGGGAGAGGCGCAAGCCTCAAGCCCTGCTTCTATATAAATTATAACATAAAAATTTAAAAAGTCAAAGGAGTAACTAAAATGGCTGTATCCGCCGCTAACAGGAGAGCTATAAGAAAGTATGATTCAGAACACTATGACATGGTCAGAGCCAGAGTCCCTAAAGAAATTGCTAAAAAATTCAAAGAAGCCTGTGAAAAAAATAATGATTCTCAGGCTAGTATTATCAACAAAGCAATATTGGCTTATCTGGATAAGAAGGAATAAATCAAGGTTTCCGATTCGGTGAGTAAACGCCCCAAATTTGTTTGCCAATATATCAATTCCAGACCATTATAAAACAGAAACATTATTTGAAAATTCAGTAAAATCTAATGAAAGAAAAGATGATAAAAAGAAAATAGCTTAGAAGCTATAGAACATTTTTCTGCTCCAATAGTATTAAATAAAGAACCTTCCCTAGTTACATTTACTGTAAAAGTAACAAAAAATTATGCTAGAAAAATCTATAATATTGAATTACTAAAAATAGAAAAAGCAGAAGGTAATAAATTGCAGAGTGAAGTAAAAAAACTTCACAAAGCCTCTTCTGCTTTGATACTTTATATATCAAAAATAGCAGATACCGTCAATAACTGCTCCAAAGTAGTAGACGAAAACGGTGTATCTCTTGTGGTTCACCATGGGTTTGCCAATATACTAATTCCAGACCATTATAAAAGTTATATCCGCGGCTGTCGAGCTGCCTGTCTGCCATTCTTTCGGCCCTGCCACGCGCATCTTCGTCTCCGCCATCGGCAGCTCTTACTAGTTCACTGTAGAGCTGATCCATTTCGTCGGCATTTTTGACCGTCGAGGTAGGGTAGTCATTGTTTAAATTTGACTTGCCATTATTGAGCTTATGTGATACCTTTCTTAAGCCAGTCTGTTCGTCTGAATGCCTTGATTGTTTTCAACATATTTGTTGTCTGAATCAAGGAGGTTGTCGTCAGACTGGCTATTTATTATTTCTACTCGATATAAATGCAGTCGTTTGTATTGCCAATAAATCAATTCCAGACCATCATAAAAGTCAATGAATATTCTTTATTGTCATTTGAAGGCATTTGAATGGTTTTCAATATTTCTGTTGACTTTTCCATAATTATCAGTATAATTATTTATAGAAGCTGATGCTTCGTTAGCACCATCAGAGTACTCGCTCTGATTTATATCAGAAGAATAAGAACTCTCGCTAACGTTAGTATCAGTTTTTTTTATTTTAAATGTTTCCGCGATGAATTTTATGTTTGCCACTGTACCAATTACAGACCATCATAAAACTAGAAAGTCGGCTTTGCCGACGTGAAAACCACCGTGCCGGTGGTGTGAATACCAGCCCTATGGCTGGCGTGAAAACCGGCTAATGGCCGGAGTGAATACTCGCTGCGCGAGCGTGAAATACCGCTTTCGCGGCGTTTATTTTAGCCGTTTTTCTCAGCAAAAAGCCGATAGCTGTAATCTGTCTGCTTTCTCGGCTAGCAGTCAATACCCAACAGCTAATAGCGGCTGTTTTCTCAGCCAACAGCTAACAGCCAATAGCCAAAAGCGTATAGGTCACCCATAATCATTTATTGCTATAAAAGATTGTCTGGCTTTCGACTTTCGACTACCGATTTTGTTTGCCAATATACCAATTCCAGACCATCATAAAACAAAAATATGGGAGAAAAAAATGATAGATGAAAATTCAAAAATTTTCTGTTGATGATCTGTTTAACGGCGTTCTTCGTAAGTTTGAAAAACCGGCTGAAATACTGTCTAAGCTTGGTGCTTATGCTGCTAATAAAGTCAGACGCAACATCACAGAAGGAGGCCGTTATCAGACTCCATTTTCTGCTGTTGGTGGTGATAATAAATGGGCTCCACACAGCCATGTCACAGAGAAAATATATGAAAGTCAGGGTATCAGAGGCCCTTATTTACTACTTGTCCAGTCGGGGCGAGTGGTTCAGTCTATCACAAGCCGTGTCGAAGGTAAATCAGTAATAGTCGGCATAAATATTGAATATGTTGCCATTCATCAGTTCGGTTCACCCAAGAGTGGCTATGAAATGTTTGTAAAGGCTCATATCTGAAAGAGAAAGGTAATGGCATCGCAGATTCTCAAAAGTGGCAAACCAGGAAAATTAAAACCAATGAAAATGAACATATTGGTCAGAGCCATATGAGAAAGTCACCAGAAATACCAGCAAGACCATTTATGAATATTCTCTCTGAATCACTCGCGCTGATCTGCCTAAAACTCACGAGCCTGTTTTTAAATGAAACCAATAAAGGCAACTGATTTACTTCTTCAGTTCTTTTTGGTTAGCACTGTCTTCTAAAGCTTTCTTTGTTTTTATAACCTCTTCGGCTTTTTTATACATAGAACTCTGCTGGTTAGTTTTTCCGGAAATGAAAGTAGTGATGACTCCACCACCAAGAACCAGAGCCATTGCTACGGTTGCAAATTCCATCCCTTTTGAGGCTAGATATATAATTACCCCTAAGGCTATTAAGCTATGATAAAAGCAAAAATCTGCCCAAGTTTACTAATTTTAATTGATTCTGGGATAGCATACTCTTCTAGTTCAAATCTATGTTTCTGCTGTTTTTCTGCAAATTCAAAAACTCTGTTTGCAAAACCTGGTGATAATTGTTCATACTGAGCCAAAATTTGTGGAGGCGGCAAAGGACCTGTAAAGACAGTAGAAGCTTTTAGCTGAGAAATAATAGACTTAGGAGCACTTTGCGGCTGAAGCTCCCGCTTGTAGTTATTGGCTTTTGCATCTTTTTTGTTCTTTTTACTCATTGGTCTGATTAAAAATTGGCTTCATCTTTAGCTATTTCCATAGCTTTTTCAAAATCCTGCTTAATCGCAATCATATCAGCAAGCTGCGCTATAGTATCGGGGTCTTCGTCTGAATCAGTATAATTAGGAGTATAGAAATTACCGAAAAGGTCAAAACAACTTGCAGCACCGAAGCTAAAAGAGAATTCTGGCAGTAAATAAGTTGAAATATTTTTACACATTGCCTTATCACCTCTGAATAAAAATTGCAAGATTTTTCTTTAAAATAATTATAAAATTGATTTTAGTCAATAAATTTGCGACAGATGATTTGACAATAAGCCCATTTTTTTGATTTTCCTTATTTAAAGTTTCCAATATACCAATTCCAGACCATTATAAAACGTATAAATGTAAAAATTATAAAAATGTGTAAATGTATGCAGATAAGTATGTATATGTGTATTATATAAGTTGATGTATAAATATAATGGTATATATGAATATAAGTATAATAATGAATATGTGTATAAAATATGTTTCTGATAATTTTTAAAGAAGAAGAATGACCTGAGTTTATTGCCTTGGATAACGAGGGCCACTATGAACTGGGCTATGTCGGACTGGGTGAACACAATGCAGTGGTTCAGTTCCTGAGAGAAAGTTCTCGGATACCAGTCAAGTGCTTTGCATAGGTTTGAGACAAACCGATATTTTTCTGTTCAAGGCAGGATTAGATTAGTACCAGGATTGGGTTGATGGGGACCAGCGGAGGGAAAAGATTGAATTGCTGTTAATCGCTTGAATGACTGGTTTCAAGAAATGTTTGATAGCATTGGTTGCTGAAGTGAGAGAAAACTTAATTGCTATGTTTTTCTTTTTGGCGAAGTTGTTCCAACGAGTTTGGCGTGTTTGATCAGATGAAAAGTCTGTTTCGAATGCTACGATATCATTAAAGGTTGTTCCTCGATGGGTGAAGGTTTCATTAAGAGCTTCCTGAAGAGTTTTACCGTCAAATTCAAATTTAGAAAGATAAATATAGATATCATAGAAGTCTTTGAAGCGACTGTTAGTGTAACCAAGAGAGACAATTGCTTCAAATTTTTCAGAGATGCAAGAGTAGATAGTATAGGCATAAATTGTGGGAATTTCGCTACTCGGCAGCAGGATCGGAAAATCAATGAGAACTTTTTCCGGATGAATGATGTCGTTGAAACCAATGTCTATAGAAACTGGAATTCTTGTTTTATCGAGGAAAGCATATATAAATACATTGATGCCAAGATATTTCTTTTGTTCAGTAATGCTTTTTATGACCATTGTGTTCAAATCGTAGCGGAGTGGGTCATTGGTTTTTGCGGAGAATATTGTCGAGAAAACTTTTTCCATATCGCTAATCTGGTTACTGATATTTTGTGCGAGAAAATCTATGTCTGTTGTTGAACGTGAAAAATTGCCGTTTTCGAAGGCATAAAGAAAGATGCCACCTTTTAATGTGAAATTATTCAGATATTTTGAGTTTGCTATTCTGTAAATGGTTCTTTCTAGGGCGTAGGAAATAAGAAGTTCCTGAAGAGTCTTGTTGTGTTTAGTTGCAATGTTTTTCAGTTTTTCTTTTATTGAGGCTGGGGTTATCATAGTAGAACCTCCAGGTATGTGTTGAGAATTTTGGCACAGTTAAGCTGAGCGGCATAACGATACAGTGTGTTGAGGTTACGATCAGGACGTGAAAGGTAATTTTTTAGTATTTCCCTGGTTTCTTCGATTCCGATTTTGTTACGGTAGTAGATTATGTCTATTACAGTTTTTTCTATATCATAAATGGCAAATTCCAGATTACCAATAGAAGCCGAGGATTTACCTGTTTCAAAGCGTTTTTTAGAGAAATAAGCAATGCTGATTGGGGGCCATTCTGGTAGAGTGGATGGTTTGCAGGATCTTTCTATTGCAATATTGATTTCTGTTGGGCGGCATGTTGTGAGGTTATAATAAATTGCAGCACTCAAAAGGCAGATAACGCCATTTGGGAGAAAGATTGGAGCAAAGGCGAAGTCGGATTCTTCCCCTGAATATTCAGTATTTTCGTAAACACTGGGGCTTATTTTGGATAGTTTGCCAGCAGCAACCAACTTTTGGAGTTTGTAGTATGATATCGACCTGCTTTTCAGTTCGGCTGTAGTGTAGAACTTTATGTTATTGTTTAGAATGGGAGTAGTATTCATATTTATGTAATCTCTTTTATAATTATAATGGAAAATTGGGAAATTTCAATAAAGTTCTGCAAAAAATCAAATGTGCAGAAAATTTTTAAATAATTGGTATGAGAGGTGCATAGGATTGTTGACCAAATTTTGTTTGCTAATATACCAATTACAGACCATCATAAAACTAGAAAGTCGGCTTTGCCGACGTGAAAACCACCGTGCCGGTGGTGTGAATACCAGCCTATGGCTGGCGTGAAAACCGGCCCAAGGCCGGAGTGAATACTCGCTGCGCGAGCGTGAAATACCGCTTTCGCGGCGTTTATTTTAGCCGTTTTTCTCAGCAAAAAGCTAACAGCCAATAGCCAAAAGCGTATAGGATCACCCATAATCATTTATTGCTATAAATGATTATCTGGCTTTCGACTTTCTACTACCGATTTTGTTTGCCAATATACCAATTCCAGACCATCATAAAACTAAATTTGAAAATATATATCCACTGCTATGCGGGTGGGTATTTATTTACGAGCCGACGTGTGAACAGTAACGTATGTAGACAATAAGGGAATTTATTGTTCCGGCACTTGCAACAGTAAACAAGTCAGATTATAATTTAATATGGAAGGAAATAATCTGATGGGGCAGAAGGATATTGTAGAAAAAACACTTGAATCATACAACGATGTCTTTGCTGATATTGTGAATGTATTGCTCTTCAAGGGCAAAAAGCTTATAAAAGAGGACAAACTTGAGGAAGCAACACCTGTATCCTTCTATAAGGCAGACAGCGGCAAACTTCATGAGGAAAGCCGCGACATAGCCAAATACTGGCAAGACAAATACAGAGTAAGACTTGCTGGGTCTGGAAAACCAGACATGTGAAGATCCTTACATGTCGCTGAGAACAATAGCATATGACGGCGCAACCTATAAACAACAGCTTATAGAATTACTAAAAAAGTCAAATAACAAATCTGCTTCAAACAGAATTCGTCCAGATCTTCAGACTCCTTACCCTGTGGTAACAATAGTCCTGTATTTTGGAAGTAAGCGATGGAAAGCACCCAAGTCACTTATGAAAACTCTGAAAATTCCACTTGAGCTCAGACCTTTTGTAAATGACTACAGAATAAACCTTTTTGAAATTTCTTTTCTTACCGATGAGCAGATAAGAATGTTCAAATCAGACTTCAGAATAGTAGCAGATTACTTTGCGCACAGACGTAAAGACAAAAAATACATAGCAGGAAAACAGACTATCAGGCACGTGAATGAAGTCCTTCAGATGCTAAGGATAGTAGCAGATGACCAGAGATTCGATCCCGTTAATGATTTTATATGTATAAAAAAAGGAGAACCAGCAACCATGGATAAGTTCCTTGACGAAATAGAAAACAGAGGTATAGAAAAAGGAAAGGTTAAAATTCTATTAGACCTTGTCACTGATAATGTACTGACCCTTAAGGATGCCGCCAGCAGAATGAATATGACTATCAAACAATTCAAAGCACTGGCAAAAAGCATGGCACTTCTTTAAGGTTTGTAGCTTATGCTGGTGTTTTTTAGTATTTGATTAAGAGTTATTTCTTTTCGTATACGCTACAGTTATAGACGCCTGATTTGTATATCTGGTTGTAGCTGCCTGGTGTGGTTTTATACATTCCGTTACACTCTATAATCTTTGTATTTCTGTATTTTAAAGCCAGATAAACAGATTTTAAAACGTCAGAACTGGCTGAATTGTAGCCATTTTCAATATTCTTTTGAGAATAATAGTTGGCATCACCAGAATGGTATGGGTCCCAACCCTGCATTTGCTTTATGGTAACCTTGTTGTTAATCATACAGCTTGCCCAGCCATAGTATAGATATTGATCATTTATATAGCCTTCTCTTTGGGTTGTGCCCATTAATATTACTACATAATCTTTTGATAAACCTATGGAAGCAGCTAGTTCAATTATTTCTTCCCTTGTTGGAGTTGCCATAGATTTCAGTTCTTTCATAAAGTCATTTGGGGAAATACCGACATTGGTTGACTTCACGATTTCTTTATCTTTTGTGCTGCTGGTATCGGTTATTACAGTATTATTTGTATCAGGTTCTTTATTATCTTTATCTTCAATAGAGCTTTCAGTATATTTTAAGCTTTCTTCTTTTGAAAGATAACCACCCGCCAATGTATTGCCTGGGTAATAGGGCTGTACACGAGTAGCTGGGCAATCTGGAGTAGAAATGAAGTTTTTGTGCATAAAACCTCTGACTCCACCAATTTCTACTTCATAAAAGTCGCCAGAGATTCCAACAATAGTAAGATCAGTGCAATTAAAAGTATTTATGATTGGACCCCAGGCCCATTCTCTAAGTCTGACTCCATTGTCTACTAGTTTTCCACTAATTGGGAACTTAGTATTTGTAGCTTCTTCTTCGTATGTATCTTCAGTTGCCTGAACATCTGCTGCATCTAATTCTCCGTCAGAAACTGCTTTTTCTATTTTTACTTCAGTATCATCAAAAGGATTTTCTGCATAAAGATTTGGAGCAAAACAAGCTGACATACCCAAAGCCAGAACCAAACTTTTATTAATCATAAACCTTGTCTCCACAAAAGATATTTCTATATATACTTCATTTTACCAAAAAAGTTTGTCATTTAAAATTAGCATTGTTGTAAAGATACACTGCCCATAACAGTAACAGTTGATATTATCGTCGGAATGGGCACTTTGAACCAATGCACTGATTGTTTTTACTGCTATGGATGCAGATAACCTGAGATTTTTCCATAGCAATGCCAAAATGTTCTTTTGCAAAGTATATAGCAGATAGTATAGCGAGATAAGAATCCCTCTTGCAGCACCTTGGACCACCAACACTGCCTATAGCATTCAGTGATTTTGATGTCATCAGGTTTGATAAACCCCAAGTTTTATCTGAAAGGGGAGTTGTGTTTGAAATAATAGAAACAAACATACCTGTGCTTATTCCAGCGCCACATGCGCCCCAGAAGCCACAAGCTCCGCCTGGCACAGCTTTACCACGATTCATCATTTCCCTTAAAGATTTAGATAAATCAATATTGCCACCGCTATTACGATAGGCTGTAAGAAGTGCAGCACCTACCATTACATGATGTTCAGGACCATGCATATGACAAAATGGCGCAGTCATCATTTTTCTTATAATATCAATTGGATTCTTGCAATCTTCACTTAAGCAAATGTCTAATATAATATCTAAGCCCTTGGTATGACATTCATTACAAACGTAATGGCCTTTTACACATCTGGTTTTGCTAGGTTCCTTCTTAAAACAAAGCTCACAAACCATAAGTTCGTCATTTTCTAAATATTCAAGATTAGATTTACAAATAACACATTCTTCAGCCATTCGATATCTCTCCATTGTAAATAATGAATAACGCTTTATTGAATTATAACCTGGCATAATTACACGTATTCATTTCAGTATCAATAGTAATAAGCCTATCTGTATTTTGCAAGTGATACCCAAAAAATCATGAATAAAAAACAATTTTATTTTTTTGAATAAAGTAATCTAACAACTTTAATTAATGCTAGTAAGGCAAATATTATTAACCTTAACAAGAAAATTTATTTAAGGAGAAATTAAATAAAATGCAAGATGTATTAATTTTTTTTTCTTTTAGAAATAGTCTTCTGGTTCAACATATATAATTTTCTTTAGACAATAACATTCGTTATTTATAGTTCTTAGAATCGTTACAGTTAAGCAAAGACCATCTATTAATCAGTATTAGACTATAATGAATATTTATGATAATATTTAAAACTGTAATAAAACAAATAGAGAGTAATTATGAGTGATTCAAATTTCGGTAAATTTATTTCATCCTTATTCGAGGAAAGTGAATATCGGAAGCAGCGTAGAGAAAGAAATCGAATAAAATTCGACATTCGAGATGTTCATGATAGAACCTGCTTGTTATTTCTTTTTGCCTACTTATTCTTAATTGCAACATTTAGTGATACTATCTGTGATCCAATTGATAAGATGGCTGTAATAAAGGGAATGCTTTATGCTGGTCTAATGTGCCTGATGATTGCTCCATTCTTTCTTAAGCATTTTTATTATTTCATAGAAAAACAAGATTCGGGTATCTCAAAGTCCGATTTAATGGCTGTGTTTGTTTTCTGTAGTGGAGTAATCTTAATGATAGCTCTCTTAATTAACTATTTCTTTATATTGGGCATCAATAGCAGGTTTGATTCTTCAGAAACCGTCACCAGATATACCCTTGTCAAGCTTAAAGAAGACTATGCTTACGTAGTAACTGATTGGGCAACACCAGGAAAAACCAAGAAAATTAAGGTATCACGTCAATTTTCGCATCTCACTGGCCCTGGAAATGTATTACGTCTTCAGACCAAATCAGGTTTCCTTGGTATCGAATACCTGTGCAATCCGGAATACATGAAAGGTATCTACCGTGAAGAATTCCCTCCTGAAACCACTTTTCCAATCTCAGAAGAAGAATTTCAGAAAATTCACATAGCCAAAGACCAAAAATAATAGATATGTTATCAAAATCATTACAGATACTTATAATAAATAACCTGAAAGCTTCTTTAGCTTTATCTTTCATATAAATAGGAGATTTAAATGAAAAAACGTACCATTTTTGCTATAGCAAGTGCTTTATTATTAAATACTGGTCTGTATGCAGAAGATTTTAATGTGCCTGAAAAAATAAAATTGGGCGCATATTATAATAATGAAGAAATTACCGCTACAAAACAACTTGAAGGGGAAAAGACCTCTTATACCTTTACTGGAACGAATGGCTTTTCTGCCACCACACAGAATGGTATCAACATTAACGCTTTGCAGCTGATGCTCGGAATTACTGCTAACTCTGAAAGCGTTTTCCAGAGACTAAAAAATGACAGCACCTGGCATAAAGTAGTCAGCCACTACAACAGTGGCACTAATGATGACTATACAGTAACTCAGATAGTAAACGAAGATACGTCTATTGCATACATAACTTCAGTAAAAGACCCTGGGTTCTGTTCTTTAAAGCAGTTTCGCACAAAAGATATAAATTTGCTTAAAGCAATAACAGGTTCCCAGCAAATCATAGGCATGGATAGAACCGAAGTAGGGAAATATTTTGGCAGCACTCATGAATACAGCTATATCATAGATTATTCTTTCAAGGTTTTAAGCAATAACAATGAATATGCATACTTAACACTGGGCTTTAACGATGAAGGTAAAGTAAAAGAAGTTTCTTTAAGAAGATGTCCTGAAGAAAGACTTAAAATAACCAGTTATATGCCAATAAGCGACAGTTATTACAGTAAGATCCCTGAAGGCTGGTATTCAATGGGCAAGATGAACGGGACAGGTGTCAATATAAGGAAAGAGCCCAAAACCGGTGAAATTATTGGTAACACTGGCTGGAAACACCCAGAAGTATATTTTAATGAAACCCGTGATACTGGTGAAGAATTTAAGTGGCTCAAGATAAAAGCTAAAGTTATAGATGAAAATACTAAGGAATATAAGGGTGTAGAAGGCTGGGTATATGGCAGATATGTATCACCTAGTGACAAAACATTTTCTCTCTGTGATTCTGTTTATGCTTCAATAGCAGTTATTCAAGAAATGCCATATTTTCTAGGATTTGACAATGCTAAAGTCACAACAAAGCAGGAAGAAGGAATCAATGATGAAGGCGATAAATACACATATTCCAGCCAAATATTAAGCTGGCCTGAAGGTTTATCATGCAATTATGGTTCAACAGATCCATCTCTAATCAATGCGAAACCATCTGAAGAAATGGAACGAAAACCTATCGAATTTACTATTACAAGCGACAAGATTCCATTCTTAGACATTAAGGTTGGTATGAGCTTGGAAGATGTTAAGAAATTTAACGAAACCATGACTAAAGCAGGGTGGGGCAATAATTACAATGACTCTGATTATCCAACTGATGGCACAGTTTTTTGGAATTGTGATATGCAGCAGATTTCTGCCAATATAAAAGACGGTAAGGTTATTTCAATCTCTCACGAATACTTACCTGCTTATTGATAGTCGAAAGACAGAAGTCAGAAGACATATGCTAGGTAGCTGGAAGATAGAAAGTTGTAATATGATGCTTATTAATTAGCAAACAAGAGAAATGAACAAAAAAAATCCCTGTATTCTTACAGGGATTTTTTTGTTTTGGCTTAATTAGAAGTTGGTGATCTGGTCTACATATTCAGGATGGTCGATGAATGGGTTTCTATTTCTCTGAATAGCTTCGACTGCATCGTTTCTTGCTCTTTCGCAAGCATCAACCGGGTCATCCTTGTGCCACTGACGAAGAACTGCTTCTTCCTTGGCATCAATGCTCTTGTTATATCTAACAGCAAAATAGAACATAGCTCTTGCTACATTTCCGCGATGCTGCTTTCTTACTTCAAAAACAGAACCATCACAACGGCTACCACCAACATCGAATTTTACATATTGGTCGTTGCAAACTCCGAATGGGAGTGAACTTCTATATGAATTTGCCTTTGAATCAGTTGGGAAAAGGTGATGCAAATCTGACTTTGCAGGACCAACAGCACCCATTGACTGAGGCCAAGTGTGTTCAATATTCCAAGAATTGCTTGAAGGCATTTTGTCTTTAATCTTGGCTACTTTACCAGTATAAACACATTCAACGTTGCCACTATGGTTGTCTATCTGAAGCATAACAATCTGGCGGGCCTTGCCATAATCAACGCCCTTCATTTTGCTAACCTGAGACTGAAGCATGCCACGAAGGCTTTGACCATCTTTACCACGGCAGCTGCGATAAAAAGCTTCATTATTTGCTTTGTTAGCACGGCTATAAGCTGTGGTAGTAGCTCCACACTGAGAGAACATCAATTCTGGATCATCGCCATTTTCGGCTTCTACATTATTATCAATGTTCTGAAGCTTAATCAATCTTTCACGTACACGCATAATTTCAGCCTGTGAACGTGGAGAACTGAGTTCTACATCGTCTAATAAAGAAATAGCTTCACCTAATAGCTGTTCGCGGGATTCATTTGAATCATTACTTTCCTGTGCTGCGAATGTTGGTATAGCAGATAAAGCTACAGACAAACCTAACATCAATACGCAATTTTTTATATTTTTCATATTCATATAATCAGTGTATCACATAATATTTTTTTATGTAAGGCTTTTTTCTTCATTGATTCATTGATTTTTTAAAAATAATCTTTTATGATTAAAGTACAATTTTTTAGGAGGGCAGTGTGATGAAAAAAGTCGCTTTCTTATTAAGTGCTTTGATCTTAGGTTTAACTGTTTCAGCCAGTGCTTCCTATTGCACTTATTGTGGCAAAGGCTTCAATGATTCAGCAAATTTTTGCTCTAATTGCGGAACCAGACTATATAAGCAAACCTCTAACACAGTAATTACCAATAACGGAAATACTACAACAAAGAGCACTACAACCTATATTTGTCCGAATAACAGCAATTCTACAATAACCTATACAACCACAACACCAGGTTATACATACACCACTTCTAGTGGCAACACACAGGTTATATATACAAATCCGCCTGTAGTAGCACCAACTTATGTATATCCAACAACTTCTTCTGTAGTGTATAGAACTGAGCCTACTTTTGGGGAAATATTAATCGGTGGTGTGTTAGCTCACCAGATTTTTAGGCACCATCATCACCATCACATTCATAGACCTGCGCCTGTAATTCACAGATATGGTCCAAGACCTCATCACAGATAATATTTAAATATAAGGAGTGCATTCATGAGGAAAATCCCGCTTATCATTGCTGCTTTTTTAATGATGGCTTCGTTACCGGCTTATGCAGTCTTCTGCTCAAATTGTGGAACAGAATTGCTTGATTCTGCTAATTTCTGTTCAGGTTGCGGTCAGACTGTCAGCAATTCAACAAACACCACTACAACAACTTATGTTACTCCAAGTAATAATACAGTAACCTATACGACTACAACTCAAAATGGTGTTGTCACCACTACAACAAGTGGGACAAATACTGTAATCTACACACAGCCTTCTGTTGTTGTAAAACCTGTTCCGGTTACACCACCACAGCCATCACCAGTCGTTAAGCTTGTTGATGGTATTCTTTCTTACCAGAGATGGCGACACAAAGCTCAAACTCATAATTCACCTCATTATATAAAGCCGGTTCCTGCACCTGGTCCAAGAATTGAACCTCACAAACCTCCGAAGGGACCTAATCCTGCTCCGGCTCCCACAAAACCTGCTCCAGTTCCGCCGCCACCACCTCATCACAAATAATTTTTTTTAAATAATTTAAAAAAAATTATCATTTGCTACTTACGGTTTTTGAAAAAAAGGGTATAATAAAAGAACTATGATGTCATTAAATATAAAGAAATGCGTTTTGATGTTAGGGTTATCTGTAGCTCTCTCAGCAGGTACTACTCTTGCAGCACAGGAAGGAAATGATTCAGTTAGTGCTAGCGATAAGCTGTTGAATGAAGCTATCTCTTTACTTGACAATGTAGAACAGAGTTCTCCAAAGTCAGCTCAGGAAATTGAACTTATCCGCCAGAAGCTTATTAAGATTCAGAAGCTTGATAAGGTTGCCAGCGAAGACAATATTCCAGAACTTATGTTCTCTAGAAGTGGCGCCACTACAACCACTTATAGCCGTAACAACAAGGCTAAGAGAGTTGCTTTCTATAATTCTTGCCGTGGCCTCAGAAATGATGACCTTAAGGCTAAGCTTCATGATGAAGTTGCAAAACACACTGTTTACAACTACAAAGAAGCTAGAAAGCTTATGTATGGAAAAATCGATAACAGAAACGGTTCTCTTGAATGCGTTTACACTGGCAAGATTATTCCTTATACCGACGGCAAAGGTCCTAACGGAATCAACTGCGAACACACATGGCCACAGTCTAAGGGTGCTGTAGGCGATGCAAAATCAGACATCCATCATCTCTTCCCAGCAGATCCGGATGCTAACTGCAAACGTGGCAGCTTCCCATTTGGTTATGTAAACAAGGATGCTGTTTGCTTCAGCGAAGGCGGCAGCATGTTTGACGGTGATGTATTTGAAGTAAGAAAACAGCATCGTGGTAACGTAGCTCGTGCTATGTTCTATTTCTCAACTGTTTATGAAAAACCAATCGATGAAGCACAGGAAAAGGTTCTTCGCGAATGGCACAAGCAGGATCCAGTTGATGCTAACGAAATCGCAAGAAATGATTCTGTTGAATCATTCCAGCACAACAGAAATCCATATATCGACCATCCAGAATATGTTGATATGATTGCTGATTTCTAATTTCTTTAATTAGTTATAAAAAAAGCGTCGCAATTATGCGGCGCTTTTTTTATTTCCTTTTTATGGTAGTTGATTTAAAATAAACGAAACCCATTGACTAAGGATTCCTTATGAAAAAAAATATACTAAAATCAGCTTTGCTATTAATAGCTATTGCTTCTATTGGTAATGCAGAAGTAATTGATAAGAATATAAAATTAGAAAAAGAGTTTGAATTCTTACCTTATGTAAGGAAACCTATTGAAGAACACATAGCAGTTCCAAAAGAAGAGTTCGTTCCAGATGTCAAGGACGACCCAATAAAAGGTTCAATCAGATTCTTAGATTTATTTGAATGCAAAGATTTAATATTCAAACGCGGTATTTGGATTTGGTTGCCTGATGGTTATACAGATAACAATGGGCCATATTCTGTAATATACTTCCATGATGCACAAAATCTCTTCCTCCCGTCAAAATCCTTCTCAGGGAAAGATTGGAAGGTAGACGAAACTATTATGGATTTAATGAATAAACAGGAAATCAAGCCAACCATAGTAGTTGGTATTCCTAATTCCCCAGCAAGAGATATAGAGTTAAATACAGCAACTAGGGAAGGGAAATCTTATAGCAACTTTATCATCAATGAAGTAATGCCATTTATTAAAGAAAAGTTCCCTGTGAGCAAGAGAAGGGAAGACCACATCATAGCAGGTTCATCGATGGGGGGCCTTATATCATTCCAAATGGCATTTGATCATCCAGATAAATTCGGGGGAGCGATCTGTATGTCACCTGCATTTTTAAGACAGATATCTGGTATTTTGGATAAAGTTAAGACTTGTCAGAAGCCTCCTCTGAATACAAAGTTCTATATTGATTCAGGGGATAAAGAAACTGAACCTGAAGAAGGCTTTAAAGAAAATATCCTACAGGTTTATACAGAAATGAAAGAATTATTACAGGAGCTAGGTTTCCATGAAGATAAAAATATGAAATCCTGGCTACAAAAAGATGCTTATCATAATGAACAATTCTGGGCACTAAGACTTCCAACGGCAGTCAAATTTATGTTAAAGCGCTAAAATAAAAAAACCGTGATTCCAAAAGAACCACGGTTTTAATTTTTAAAGCTTATTCAGCTTTTTCTTCCTTATTGCAGCACTTGCAAGTAGAAAGCTTCTTATATAAGAAACCACCGAAAATGCCACCAACGATTGGAGCAACCCAGAACAGCCAGAGCTGACTGATTGCCCAGCCGCCTACGAATACTGCAACAGCAGTGCTTCTAGCGGGATTTACAGAAGTGTTAGTAACAGGAATGCTGATAAGGTGGATGAGAGTCAAGCAGAGACCAATAGCGATTGGTGCAAATCCCTGAGGAGCTCTTTCATCAGTAGCGCCACAGATTACAAAAAGGAACATTGCAGTAAGAACGAATTCAGTAATCAAAGCAGCACCCATAGAGTAACCCATTGGAGAGTGTTCTGCATAACCATTGCAAGCAAAACCAGAACCAACAACGTCAAAACCAGCTTTGCCAGTAGCAATCAGATAGAGAACGCCAGCGGCAGCAATACCACCAAGAACCTGAGCAATAATATATGGAGCTATCTGCTTAGAATCAAAACGACCAGCAGCTGCTAAACCAAGTGTAACAGCTGGATTGAGATGACAACCAGAAATGTGGCCAATAGCAAAAGCCATAGTGAGAACGGTAAGACCGAAAGCCAGTGAAACGCCAGCCCAGGCAATACCTACGTTTGGTGCACCAGCAGCAAGAACTGCGCTGCCACAACCGCCGAGAACGAGCCAGAAGGTACCGATAAATTCGGCTACATATTTGTTCATAAAGCCTCCAAAAAATATAATAAATCGATAATGAGGATATACAATATTTAAAAAATAACGTCAATAGCTTAAATTAATTAATTTTTATGCACGGGGGGGTTGCATAATCTTAAAAATTTAATTAAAATAGTCTTAATTGGAGGAAGCAAATGAAATTAAAGCAATCATTAATCCTCGCAGCAGCAGCTGCAATACTAGCCGCCGGAGCTCCAACTGCTCAGGCTGCAAAACCAGTCAACGTATTAGTTGTCGACTCAGGAAGTGACTTCACACACAAAGCACTTAATCCAATGGCAAAAGCAAATGAAGCCGAATTAAACGGCAAAGCAAAAGTCGACGATGACAAGAACGGCTATGTAGATGACGTCTACGGCTGGAACTTCGTTGAAAACAACAGTACCTTAGTAAATCTGGAAGACACACCACCAGAATACGACAGAGTATTAAAGGTAATGCAGTACATCAATAAGATGCAGCAGTCCGGTCAGGAAGCATTCACTAATGAAGAATGGAATTGGCTTGTAAAGAACTACAATGATCCAAAACTGTCTCCATGGGTAAACTTCTGTGGCGGTTGGGCACATGGTACACATTGTGCTGGTATCATTGCTTCAAACAACAAAGATGTTGCTTTGAATGCAATCAGACATATACCAACAGGTGGCGCACCAAAAGCACTGGTTGAAGATGCATTTAAGAAGCTTAAAGCAATGATGGCCCAGAGAAAACCATCAAGAGGAATCGACAGTTCACTTAAGTCAGAACTCGAAAATTATTTCTCACAGCTCGGTAAGGAATATGCCGCCGAAGTTAAAGACAAAGCTGCTTACATTGCAAAATTCAATCCAAGATTGATTAACTGTTCATTTGGCACCGAAAACTCTAATTTAAAGCAGATGATGAAGTCTAACATGTTATCATGGGGCTTCAGAAATCCAACTGATGAAGAAGTTCAGGAAGTAGTAAATCTTTTCGTAACAAAAGCATTCCTTCCAAGAGACAAGGCTTTATTCAGCGGTTGTAAAAATGCTTTGGTATTCATCGCAGCCGGTAACTCATCAGAAAATCTTGATCCATTCGTAACATCACCAAATAATGTTCCGATACCAAACAAGATTGTTATTGGTGCTACCAATGAAAACCAGAAATTAGCAGATTTCTCTTGCTATGGTGAAAACACAGTTGATGTAGCAGTTCCTGGCGTTAATATTTACGCAACTTATCCAAACAATAAGATGGGTTATATGTCAGGTACTTCAATGGCTTGTCCAAATGCTTTGGGTATGGCTTCATTAGTATTAAAAGCCAATCCAGACCTCACACCAGTAGAATTGAAAAAAATTCTTATGGGAACTGTAGACGTAAAAGCCTGGTTGAAAGGCAAAGTCAGAACCTCTGGCGTTATCAACGTAGACAGAGCTGTTTATGCAGCTGAACAGGTAAAAGCCGGCAAGACCGTAGCCGAAGCAATCAAAGCTGCAAAAGCCAAAGTTGCTGACAAGGCTGTTAAGAGAGCTAGAAACGCTGGACCAAATCTTAATGATCCAACAGTTAGAAAGATGTATTTCTCTAACGTATTCTAATTCTTAAACAAAAAAACGGCTTTCTTCGGAAAGCCGTTTTTTTATGTCAAAATATACGCTTTTAGCTGTTGGCAATTAGCTACAGGCCGAGAAAACAGCCGATAACAGCCATTAGTTTCCAGCTATCAGCCTAGAAAGAACAGCTGCTGACAGCTATCGGCTTTCAGCTACTAGCCGAGAAACAACTTCTAACAATGCCAACAATACTAACGACGCCAACCAATGCCAACAAAGCTAACAATGCCAACAAAGCCAACCAATGCCAACCAATGCCAACCAATGCCAACGACGCCAACCAATGCCAACAGCTCTATACTATCATACTCACATATTCTTAGGTTTACATAATATATATTATCAGACCATCTATAATTTTATTTCCCTCTTGACTATAAATACCACAACTGTTTAATATTATCGTCATGAACTTACAATATTTAACTTCAGATGAATTATCAGTATTAGACAAACCCAATACATTTGTAATCATACCATTAGGTTCCAGTGAACAGCATGGTCCACATTTACCATTCGGAACCAAGTCATTCCTTGCTGAAACAATTGCATTCATGGCTTATAATAAATTAAAAGATGAAGATTACAGTTGTATAATTACTCCGACGGTTCCTTTCATGCCTTGCAAAAACAACGAAGGCTTTCCAGGTATTTTTTCGATGTCAGCGAGAACATATTCTGATGCTTTATATGAAATTGGAAACTCATTTGCTGCCGAAGGCTTTAAATGCATATTCTTTGTAAATATGTCCATATCCCCGGACGCCTTAAAAGCTGTTTCTACAGCAGTTTTAGACCTAAATGGCTTACCCGGTTTCAGAGCTTTTGATCCTATGCCACTATGGAATTTTACGCAGGACGACGTAATTTTGGACTATTTAAAGGCCATGAACATTGATCCAAAAAACGAACTCCACGGTGATATAAAGGAAACCAGTGCGTTATTATCACTTGATCCATCTCTAATAAGACAAAAAGTATTAACAATACTTCAGGACTGCAGAACTAATTCTAGTTGGGAAATGCTCAAAGGTAATTTTACTTTCAAAGAAATGGGTTCTGTAGAAGGTTATCTCGGTTCACCATCCAGAGCTAACAAAGATCTTGGGCAATTATATCTACAACAAGCTGCAAATGCCTTAGCAGCGTCTATGAAGTATGTTAGCGAAGGAAATGAATTACCAGAACTTCCACTTCAAATTAGAACTCTCTTAAAAATGGTTGATATTGACGAAATATAATATTTCTAAAATCGTAAACCTAAACTACAACAATTTGCTGCAAATTTTATGTTTTAGTATTGACGTTTTTTCAATATAAGAATATTATCAGCTCCGTAATCTAAAAACGGAGCTTTTTTTATGACAGGTATTCCAGATTTTTACGGTGAACTTGTTTTCAACAAAAAGGTAATGCGTGAACGACTAAGCAATCAGGCTTATGATAAGCTGATGGCTACTATTATGAATGGTTCACCATTAGACGATTCCATAGCTGAAGATATTGCTCATGCCATGAAGGAATGGGCAATAAGTAATGGTGCAACTCACTTTACTCACTGGTTCCAGCCACAAAGAGGTGGGACAGCTGAAAAGCATGACTCTTTTATAACATACTCCGAAAACGGAGACATCATTGAACGGTTTTCCGGTAAACAATTAATTCAAAGCGAACCAGATGCTTCATCCTTCCCCTCAGGTGGTATCAGATCTACTTTTGAAGCACGTGGTTATACTGCTTGGGACCCTACTTCACCTGCTTTTCTTCTTGAAACTGGTAAAACCAAAACTCTGGTTATTCCATCTGTATTTTTGTCTTGGACAGGCGAAGTCTTAGACCTTAAGACTCCGTTCCTTCGTTCCTTAAGAACTCTTAATGATTCCTGCATAAGAATGCAGCGTTTATTGGGAAACAGATTAGCCAGAAAAATCACTGTTAATTGTGGTCCCGAACAGGAATATTTTGTCGTATCAAAAAAGCTTTATGAAACAAGACCCGACCTAAGAATCTGTGGTAGAACATTATTTGGTGCTGCTCCAGCAAAAGGTATGCAGATGGAAGACCATTACTTTGGCGCTATTCCTGAAAAAATGACAAAATTCATGGAAACATTAGACCATGAATTATATAGAAGAGGTATTCCTTCAAAGACCAGACACAACGAAGCATCACCAAATCAGTTTGAACTAGCTCCTTTATATGAAGAAGCTAATCTTGCAATAGACCATAACCTTCAGATTATGAATGTTATAAAAGGTGTAGCTGATGAATTTGATCTTGTAGTTCTCCTCCACGAAAAACCTTATGCAGGTGTAAATGGTTCTGGGAAGCACGTAAACTGGTCTATTAGTGATAATACAGGTGCTAATTATCTTGAACCATCAGCATCACCTTTAAAGAACTTGAATTTTCTTATAACATTAGGTGCTGTAATGCTTGGTGTTGATAAGTATAGCGGACTTCTCAGGGCATGTGTTGCTGACGCTGGAAATGATCACAGACTAGGTGCAAATGAAGCCCCGCCAGCTATTATGTCAATTTACCTTGGGGAATATCTTACTAAGCTCATTGATGAAATTGAAAACACAGATAACATCAACGAACAGTCAATGGCAAACATAAACCTTGGTGTAAGAAATCTCCCAAGAATATCAAAAGACTATGCCGACAGAAATAGAACGTCACCTATTGCCTTCACTGGTAATAAATTTGAATTCAGAGCAGTCGGTTCTTCTCAGAATCCTTCTGAAGCAGTAACAGTTCTTAATCAAATCTGTGCTTATGGACTTTTCATTATCGAAAAGAGAATGTCCCAAAATAAGGACATGGATATAAGAGAAAATGCATTCAAGGTTCTGAAGGAAGTCTTCAAAGAAACAAGAAGAATCAGATT
This sequence comes from Candidatus Avigastranaerophilus sp., assembly GCA_045599645.1. Taxonomy (GTDB): domain Bacteria; phylum Muiribacteriota; class Ozemobacteria; order Ozemobacterales; family Ozemobacteraceae; genus RUG334. Next base: position 19,106 of record JAZRWI010000015.1, on the reverse strand, counting down.
TGAAGGTAACGGCTATTCCAGTTCATGGCAGGAAACAGGTACACGACTTGGACTACCTAATGCCAAGAATACCCCTGCCGCCCTACCCAGCTATCTTGAAAAAGATGTATTCCAGTTAATGGAAAGAACGCATGTCTTAACAGAAAGAGAACTTAAGGCTAAAGTTGATATCAAGCTTGAAACTTATGTTAAGACTAAGGAAATCGAATACAAAACAGCTATCAACATGGCAAGAACTTTAATTCTCCCGGCTCTTACCAAGCAGATATGTTTAACAGCAAAAGCTGCTTCAGAAATGAAAAACGCCGGTGTGAAACCTGATGTCTTAACCACTGAAGTTAAGGAATTTGAAAGTCTTTACCTTAATATTAAGGAAAAGACCAATGACCTTGAAGATATTATCTCAAAGCCCAACAAGGATATGCTAGGCAGAGCCCGGTTCTTTGCAGATAAAGCAGAGTTAGTTCTAGAATCCTTGAGAGAATTCGTTGATAAAGCAGAAGAAACAGTATCGGATGAATTTTGGCCAATGGCTAAATATCAGGAATTATTAACCGTTTTGTAAGGGTACACAAAATTTCTAAAAAAATTTAAATTACTACTAGATTTTTAGAGACAAAAGTGGTATATATGATAATCCCATATAACACCCGTAACAAAATCTCAGGTTCTGTAAGGGACCTAACTACACAACCAGATTGGGAGTAAGAAAATGTACGCCATTATTGAAATCGGTGGAAGACAGTATAACGTCGAAAAAGGCAGCAGAGTTCGCTGCGAAAAACTCGATCAGGCTGCTAACGAAACTTTGACTATTGATAAAGTATTGATGGTTAAAGACGGCGAAAATATGCAGATTGGTCAGCCCTATGTTCAGGGCGCAAAGGTTCAGGCCAAAGTTGTTGGTCATGGCCGTGGTAAAAAGGTTCTTGTTCTTAAGTATAAGAGCAAAGTTAACTACCGCCGCAAATATGGTCATCGCCAGCAGTTCACTTCCCTTCTTATCGAAGATATTAAGGGTTGATGATAACTGTCTCATTCCCTGAGATAAAAACCGGTCATTTACATTTTAAGGTCGAAGGCCATAGCAGTGTAAATAAGGGTAATGATATTGTTTGTGCAGCTGTTTCAGCGTTAACACAGACATTTCTTAGAGGAATAGAGAAAAACTTGAAAGCAGAATTCAAGGGAGAATTTCAAAGCGGTAAATGTGATTTACTGATAGAAGTTCCAAAAGTTTCTGAAGACAAGTTCGAGATCATTTGTGAAGTATTTAGAGACGGGTTCCGCGAGATTGCAAAATCTTATCCGGAACAAGTTAAATTGAATTGTCAGGAGATTTATCATGGCTCATAAGAAGGGACAAGGCTCATCAACCAATGGTAGAGAGTCTAATGCTCAACGACTTGGTATTAAAAAGTATGCTGGCGAACACGTAATCGCTGGTAACATCATTGTTAGACAGAACGGCACTAAGATTCATCCAGCTCTTAACGTTGGTCTTGGTAAGGACGACACTCTGTTCGCTCTTACTGACGGCGTTGTAAAGTTCGGTTGGTATAAGGGAAAACATGCTGTAAGCGTAATTCCTGAAGAAGCTGAAGCTGCTAACTAATCAAATCGAATAAAAAAGGAACCGATTTTCTAGAGTCGGTTCTTTTTTTATTACCAAAATTTCAGATAGAAAAGAGGCTTCGAATAACATTTAATATTCGAAGCCTCTTTTTATTTTAGAAGAATTCAGCTGCCGGAGGATTGCGCTTTATAAAACGTCCACTACCCTTTTCACCCTGCCAGCCTTTATTCAAGTCATAAATTACTTTTCCACGAAGAATTGTCATTTCATTACGACCTTGAATTTCTAAGCCTTCATATACTGAATAGTCGTTATTCATATGAAGATTCTGCTGCTTAATAGTATTCTTTGCATTAGGATCATAAATCATAACATCTGCATCAGTGCCAGGAATCAATGAACCTTTTTCAGGATACATGCCAAAAATCTTAGCGGGATTTTCAGTTATTGACTTTATAGCAGTAGCAAGTTCCAACTTACCATTATGAATACCATTCAAAACTAAGACAGGCATTGTTTCAATTCCGGGAATACCCATAGGAAGACGATTAATAGAACCACCCCAGGTATCTTTATCAGCTTTATAGAAAGGACAATGGTCGGTAGCAACCATTGATAAATCCTTATTAGCCAGACATTGCCAGATATTAGCCTGCTGTTCCTTAGGTCTTACCGGTGGGCAGCATCCCCAATAATGGCCATTCTTTTCGTCAAATACAGAATCATCAAGATATAAATACTGAGGACAGGTTTCACCAGTTACAGGTGCACCGTTAATTCTTCCTTTTCTCAATGCTTCTGCACCATCACCGCTTGATACATGAACAACATGTGTTTTACATCCAGTAAACTTAGCAAAATTGCAAACCCTTGCAATTGCTTCACTTTCTGTAAATACAGGGCGAGTAGTTGGTAATGCCTTTATTCCGATTTCATTTTTATTTGTTGCCAAATCGGTAAGATAATCAATTACCATACCGTTTTCAGCATGAACTGTTACAAGAATATCATTCTTTTTACAAAGCTCCATGATGCGGAAAAGATTTTCATCGTTCTGCATTCTTCCAATTTTATTATAAGCAGTGAAAATCTTAAAGCTTCTGATGCCTAAGTCTGGCAAAAGCTTTATTTCGTCGGCTACTTGTTCTGTAAATTTAGCAATACAAGCATGCAATGAATAATCTATTGAGGCAGGCTTTGCTTCTTCAAATCTTCTGTTAAGACTTGAAATCAAGCCTTCGCCATTTTCCTGAGCAGTAAAATCAATAAATGTTGTTACACCACCAGCAGCACCGGCTACACTGCCTGTATAAAAATCATCAGCAGATACAGCATCATAAAAAGGAAGTGAAAAGTGAGTGTGTGCATCTATTGCACCAGGTAAAACCCATTTACCCTTAGCATCTATTTCCTTTTTCCCCTCAAGATTGCTACCAATTGCGGCTATTTTTTCACCATTTATGGCCAAATCTGCATCTATTAGAGAATCACCGTAAAATACGAATCCATTTTTTATAACTAAATCAAACATTAGCTTCCCCTTTTTTTTAAAAAAATGGTTTAGAAAAATTATATAACAGTCGAGATATTTAATCAAATAAAGGGAGAATAATATGAAGAATGAAAATTTTCTGTTTGGTTTGGTAGCAGTTTTGTTTTGTTCTTTCCTGTTTACATTTTATAAATATAGACAAAAAAGAAGACTTCTTCTAAAAGACAAGGTACGAGACTTGTCATATTACGGAAGAAGTTCAAAAAATAAAAAGCAAAAATAAGCATAAAAGTAATGATATTATCAGCTGTTTTGTGTTATAAAATATTATCATGGCAAACAAAACAGTTGATAATAAAAAAAGAATTATAATCCTGATAAGGAATAGAGACATAAAAGCTGCTTTTAAGCTTTTTAATAAGTCTTATACTCAGGAAAACCCAGCTGACTTAGAGTTTGTAAAAAATATATTCGTTGAGATAAACCGTCTCAGCGCTCATAAAGAAAATTTTGAATTTTTAGCCTCAATAGGTTATTGCTATCCAGATAATCTTGAATTTCAGGAAATATTCGAAACCGCAACCAAGATTTATGTTGATAACCTGATTTTGCAGGCCAACAATATACAGTTTGAAAGACTTGAAAAACTCAAAAATCTTGAAGATAGCATAAAAAAAGCAAATCCACTAGTCAGAGATAAAATGCGAGCCGACAAAACTCTGCAGCTCGAAAATCTCAATAAAAAAGCCAAAGATTTATATAAACTTGCATTTTCCTATGATTCAAAAAATCTAATGGCTTTAAAAGGCTGGCAGGAATGCTGTCAGATAGCTGATGAAAAAGAAGAAGCCCAGCAGGTTCAGGACAAAATACTAGCATTAAAGCCTTCTTTAAGAGATAAATCTGTAATTCTTAAAGTGGCTCAAGAAAAAACTGAATCAGAAAAAGCAACTAACTTTGCATATAATGATGTCCATTTAGACAACGATACCTATGATGAATTATTAGCATTGTTTGACGAAAAAAAATATCAATTGCTGATTGATAAAATTGAAAAATTAAGCACTTCCTTAGTTATTCCTGCAAAGATTTTAATTCTTAAAGGTAAAGCCCTTGTTGAACTTAGACGCTTTAAAGACGCAGACTTAGCTTTATTTGAAGCAGAAAATACAAATACTGATTATCTTGATGTAAAACAAGCTAAGGAAGAAGTATCTGAAGTTAAATATAAGCTATACGTAAAAGCCGGTTCAACTTTTTTGCAAAAAGGCATTCATCTCGGTAGCTCATTAGGTTCTAATAATTTCAAAAAAGCTAAGGAATGCTTCATTAAAGCATTAGAAATAAACCCTGATAATATCGATTTATTAGATCAATATTACTCCACCTTAAAATACCTTGGTGAACATGAAGAGGCCTTTAAAATCAAAGGTGCTATATATTCACTTGAACCTAGATACACAACATCTTATGATTCAAATTATAACCACACCCTTTGCTTTATAGCCACATACGCATATTATGATCAGCCTTGGATTATTGATGAATTCAGGTGGTTTAGAAGGGAATATCTTCTTACTAACAGTCTTGGAAGGAGAATCAACTCCTTGTATGTATGTTTGAGTTCCAGAGTCACCAAGTCTGTTCAGAATAAAGAATTCATTCGCCAATGTATAAAGCTTTTGCTTTATATTCCACTTATTCTTGTAGAAATACTTAAATACATAAAATCAGGTAATACAGATGAATAAAACATTTAGAGCCTTGTTTATATTTTTATTAATGACCTTCACTCTTCCAGTTACCGCTCAGAATATTAAAGTTGGTATTCAGCAAGGAAAAGAAATAACAACTCTACGAGTTCAACCTATCTTAGGCAGATTTCAAATACAATGCATGAAAAAGGTGGCTACAGGAACTCAGGAAATCTACACAGAAGAAGTGCATGCTGGTGAAGACGCTGTTCTTATGCTAATACCAAGAGGTATTATATTAAGAATGTCCTCTGAAAGACTTTACGAACACGGCTACGACCATGTAATAATTTCGGGTGGTGAAATTTTAAGCCTTGAATTGCCAGAACAGAATCATAGAATTATGCACGGCAGAATAGACGTTACACACGATGGCGAAAAGCTTTTAATTGTAAATACAGTTCCACTGAAACAATATGCTATTTCATGCACCTCCACAGAATTGATTTCATGTGAACCAGAAGCAGTGAAGGCTCATATTGTTGCAGTAGAAACAAAGATTCATTATTTAAAATCTCACAGTAAGCATCCTGAAGATAATTTTGATGTATGCGATGAAAAGCATTGCTTGAAGTATATTGGTTCTGGTTCAGATAGGGAAATAGTAAGCCTGCTTTACGAAACAATTCCAAACCATCTTTTATATTACAAAGATAAGCTGATTTATCCAAGATATCACAACACCTGTGGTGGAAAAATTTCATCTGCTAAGGATGTTTATGGCTATGATGACGAACCCTATCATATTGCACACAGTGATCTTTTGAATAACAAAGGCTCAGAAAACTGCTTTCACAGCCCTTCTTTCCATTGGACGATAGAAACTCCCCTATCCTCTGTTGAAGACTTTCTTTCAATGGAATTCGCTGGTGGTGCAGAAAATATCTATATAAACTGCGAACCACTTAAAATAAATGACGAAGGCAGAATACTCATGCTTAGATTGCGTGGTAAAAAAATTCAGGAAATTCAAGGAATTGATTTTTTAGAACATTTACAGAATTTTTATGGCCTTAACAGTATAAAGAGCATGAGATACACATTTGAACCACTGCGCAGAAGTCTGCTTGTAAGAGGCATGGGGGAAGGCGACGGCGTAGGAATGTGTTTGTTCGGTGCTGACGGTTTAGCTAAAAAAGGCCAGGATTATCATAAAATACTTGATTTTTATTACCCCGGAACTACTCTAAAATAAAGTAAGACCGGTATATCCGGTCTTATCGTCTATTCGCCGTCTTTAGTATATTCCAAAGAAAGGAAAATACTGAAAACAGTGGCAAAAAATAGTGGTATGGTAGTCATTATAACGTCTCCGTTCACAATATTAATCGACTCGCAGCCTTAAAGCATTAATAAATATTTATGATAAATTTAAATATTCTTAATAAAGCTCAAAAAAAAGCAGTTACTACTCTCAACGGACCAATATTATGTATTGCTGGTGCCGGTTCAGGGAAAACAACTGCATTAACCTATAGAGTTGCTAACCTCATAGAAAACGGAGTTTCACCTGCGTCTATACTTCTACTTACATTCACCAAAAAAGCAGCCTATGAAATGCTTCTTAGAGTAAATACAATTGTGGGTGTAAAAGGCAATGATGTTGAAGGCGGAACATTTCACCATTTTGCCGCCACAACGTTATCAAAATACGGGAACAAGCTTGGTATCAACAAAAATTTCACTGTAATTGATGACAATGACTCAGCAGATATTATTTATTCATTAAAACTGTCTAATAGTGAATATTTAAGAGACTTTACAATACCGAACAAGAAAAATATAATCTTCCAGATTATTTCGCGTGCAAGAAATTACAATCTTGATTTTGAAACAATTGTAAATAATCATTACAATAACCTGAATATCAGCCCAAAAGGAATAGAATATATTTATTCCGAATACAACAAATATAAAAAAAACAATAATTTATTAGATTATGATGATTTGCTTGAATATTTATATCGTCTGCTACTAATACCTGAATATAAAAGTCTGCTTTCTGACCAATATAAATATATTATGGTTGATGAGTATCAAGATACAAATATAATCCAGGCTAAAATCACATATTTACTTTCTGAAATAAATCAAAATATTATGGTTGTAGGAGACGATGCACAAAGCATTTATTCTTTCAGAGGCGGAAGAATTGAGAATATTAAAGAGTTTTCAAAACATTTTCCCAAAGCCCAGATTATTAAGCTGGAACAAAATTACCGTAGCTATGGAAATATATTAGAAGGCTGCAATAATCTGATTAAACATTCAAAGGAATGCATTCAGAAAAAGCTTGTTACTGACAAAATAGCAGGGAACAAAATAGCTATCGTAAAATGTATTTCAGAAAAAGAAGAGGCCAACTTCATAGCACAAAGAATTCTTCAGCTATATAAAGCTGGTTATCCGCTGAAAACTCAGGCTATCCTATTCCGAAATTCTAATTATTCTTTTGAACTAGAAATGGAGTTAGCAAGGAGAGGCATCCCATTCAGAAAAGTTGGTGGCCCCAAAGTCTTCGATACAAACCATATCAGAGATATTATTTCCTATCTGCGCATATTAAATAATCCTTATGAAAAAATGTCATGGCTTAGAGTTTTAATGCTATTAAACAGAATAGGCATAGAAACTGCCACCTCTATTTTTGAACAAATCAAAGCGCAACCAGAACCATTTGATTTCAGTAATATTAAAGTAAAAAAAGAAATCAGACAGGACTTAAATAATCTCTCACAAATGCTTCTTTCATGCGTTAAGGTTATCAATAAATCCCCGGAAGTAATTTTAAATTTTGTTATTGATTATTACATGCCAATTTTAAAAATCAATGAACCAGATTCTTATAACCAAAAGGTAAAAGACCTTGATCAAATATCTTCAATAGCTTCGAGGTATGCAAATCTGCAGAATTTTTTATCTGAATTATTTATTGATAAAAATGATGAAAACATCAATCCTCTTGAAAAACCCACAGATTACCTTACTTTATCTACTATTCATTCTGCAAAGGGATTAGAATGGAGACATGTCTTTATAATCAGTGTATTAGAAGGACGTTTTCCATCATTCTCGGCTTCAAAATCAAATAGTAATCTTGAAGAAGAACGCAGATTAATGTATGTTGCCATGACCCGCGCAATGGAGAGCTTAACACTTTCTTTCCCATCTGGTATATGGGACAGGATCTCCAGAGACTTTCTGGTAAATCCTTCTAGGTTTATAAACGAAATATCTCCTGAAACCATGGAAATTTGGAATTTAAAACGCGAATAAACATATCTGTTTATGCTAAGTTTAGTAGATTTTATTTCAACTCTTTTTGTGTTATAATATAGCTACATTAATATTTGGAGAGCATTCAATTGGTTAAGAATCTTGCAATAGTCACTTTAATACTTTTATGCATTCTAGGTGGTCTTTTTATCTATGACTACACTCAGATGCCTACAAAAAGCTTAGTTATATTTTATACTTCAAATCTGAGAGGTCAGATAAAGCCCTTTGCAGGAACAATTGATGACCGTCAATATGATGAAGTTGGCGGATTAGCCTTTATCAAAGGTTTTATAAAAGAAACCTCTGTACCATTTAATTTCAATCCAGATAATGTAATTCTCCTTGATACTGGTGACGCCCTTTTTGGAACTGCTGAAGCAACTCTAACAATGGGTGATATTCCATTAAGATTGATGAATAAAACAGGTTACGATGCAATGGCCATAGGTAATCTGGAATTTGAATTCGGTTTTGATGCTTTAAGAGGCTTTGCTCAAAGCAATCTTGTTCCAATGCTTGCTTGTAACTATAGAGATGTAACATCTTCAGTCGGCAATACATTCCTTCCTGGTATACTGATTGAAAAAGGCGGAATTAAAGTTGGTGTTATAGGCCTAGGACAAGGCGACATAGCACGAAATACAAGAAACGATAATATTCTAAGCCTGGAAGTTTCAGATATGCAGACCTCAGTTCAGAAAACCGCAACTGAACTAAAAGAAAAAGGCGCAGAAGTCATTGTTCTCCTCTCTCATCACCCAAGCTTAGGTTCAAATGAAAATCTATCAAAGATTTTCCCAGATGTAGATATTATCATAGGTGACTTAATTGGTCCGGCATCCGTAATGTTCGGAGAAAAGCCACTCGTTTGTCAGACTGCTCCTGGTAGAGGTGCTGGTGTTGGTATTGTTAAGGTTCAATATCAATCAGGTAAATGGCAAATTGAACAGGGGCTCCACAGAATTTTGCCTATTGATGCAAGTAAAATTAAGCCCGATACAAATCTTGTTCAAGAAATTTCAAAATTTGAATCCAAGATTGATAACCTCTTAGACGAAACAATCACCCAGAGTCAAGGCAAATTTACCCATTCATATATGGAAGAATCCAGTATCGGCTACATAATTGCCGATAGTATGAAAGAAGCTACCAATTCTGATGTTGGTTTAACCAATTCGGGCGGAATCAAATCAATATTTAATGAGGGGCCAATAACATTAAGAAACCTCTATGAAGTTCTTCCTTTCGAAAACAATCTTGTAACAGTTGAAATTCAAGGTAACGAATTAGAAAACCTCATTGAACAAAGCTTATCTGGTGGACAAACAGGTTTTCTACAATGCTCCGGTATTGAATGCAGTTATTCAACATTAAATCCTGTTGGTAGCAGAATCATACAAATTGATGTAAATGGCAAACCTTTGGAACTAGATGCCACTTACACAGTAGCAGTTAATGATTTTATGTATTCCAATAGCATTGACTGGCCTGAATTATCATCAGGGAACAAACCACAAATCCGTGGAATGATAAGAGAAAGCTTTAAGGAATATTTAAAAAAGAAACCAAGTATTGCTCCATTAGTCAAACCTAATTTTGTGGAATCAGATGATGATTATGTAATTAGAATAGCCTTATCTTCAGATATAGTTACCTTAGATAACCCTGTAACTCAAGAAAGCAGTTCTAATTTCAAATATGCTATGCTTCTCGCAGAAATGATCAGACAAGAAAGTAAAGCTGATTTTGCTTTCGTTAATTCTTCTATTGTAAACAAAACCAGAGAACCTCTAAAAACAGTTACTGTAGCAAGAATTTTTTCTGACATCAATACCAAAGAAGGTGTTTCTATAGTAGAGCTAACAGGTTCACAAATAAGAAAAATAATTCAAGATAGTATCAAACTTCAGAATATTAGCTTTGCTGGCCTTTCAGTAGAAGTTAACCAGGACAACTTCAATGTTCTTCCATGGAAGGATAGTTTTGAAGATGATTCTTTCTACAAAGTTGCTATAAACGAATGCTTTGATCTTAGCTCATATCAGGTTTCCGGTAAAGAATCCAAGCCCAAGAAAAGATTCTCTGATATCCGCAGAACCTTCATTGATGGTTTAAGAAAAACAGAAGGAAAGGTAGAATTAAAACGTGCGATTTACTGAAATTATAAATAGCAAAAAGTTAAAATTTAAGATAATAGCTTTATTTATCTTAATTCTTGTAATGCCTTTGGCAGTGCTTACTATAATTTCATTAAACAGAACATCTACTGTAGCCCAACAGAATATTACCAAAGACTTGAACTACGCAGCTTCCCTTTTACGCGATACACTAGAAGACAGACTAGATACCTTGAAGCTTCGCGTAAAAACTCTTACAGACTTTGAAATAGACAATCTAGCCTTTAACAATTTTCCTGCAAAAGAAACATCAGCTATTTTTGAAAATGAAATTCTAAAATCTGACTTAGACTATATAGCTCTTGTAGAAGACAGGACAGTAGCAAGACTACAGGTTGGAAAATTTTCATCAGAAGCTCTCAGCCTTATGATTTTACCAACTATCTGTTATTCGCCATTAAGCGTGAATATGTATGTAATAAATGATGAAGTCTGGATATTTGCTGCTGCAATGGTTACAAAAATTAAAACAGCAAAGCCTGAGCACATTGTTTATGCTCAGAAGCTCCAAAATGATTTTGCAGATAAATTAAAAGCTTTAACGGGCGCTGATTTCACAATTTTCTATAATAACAAAAAGCTGATTACAACCCAAATGGATGCTTATGCTAGAAGAAATACCGGCAAAGCATTAGAAAATCCAGAATTAAAATCTGGCACAATCAACATAATGGGAAAATCCTGCTCTTTCGTCAGAGGTGCAGCTATACCCAATAAAGTAAATGAAGATATAAAGCTAGAAATTTTGTTACCAGACGAAGGCTATGAAGAACTTGGTAATAAAATGGGTCATGACTTTATTACTTTTGGTATACTTGGTCTAATTTTAGCATTAGCAACTGGTTATATTTTATCTGTAAATATAGCCCAGCCAATCAATGAATTAGCTGAAACCACTTCGCAAGTAGCCTCTGGTAATCTTGAAATCACCAATAATATAAAAAGAGAAGATGAAATTGGTATTTTAAGCAAAAACTTCACTGAAATGGTGCATAATATCAAAACCGAAAAAGAAGAAAAAGAATTACGCATGAAGGAGCTTAACACGCTCTTTGAAATCAGCAATGCAGTTAATCTTTTTACCAGTTCAGAAGACCTGCTTAAATTCATTCTTTCACATGCAATAGAAATATTACAGGCTGAACGTGGTTCCATAATGCTCTTAGATGACACAACAGATGAACTTGTCATTAAAGTAGCTACTGGCGGCCGTTATAGAGCTGTTTCAAGCACACCAATAAAATTAGGTTCCGGTATCTGTGGCAAGGTTGCTTTTGATGGTGAAGGCCTTATTTGTAATGACGGTTTTAAGGATTCCAGATTTAAGAATTTTGGAAGCCTAATGCCTGTTGAAGACATATTCAGTTTGATCTGCGCACCTCTTAAATTTAAAGAAGGTACAATCGGTGTTATCAACATTGTAAATAAAAAGAACAATCAAGTATTCAATGAAAATGACTTGAGACTTCTCACATTGATTGGCAGTCAGGCAGCTGTAACTATCGAAAACAATAAGCTTTATGAATTATCAATCACAGATGGTATGACAAAGCTTTTTGTTCATAGATATTTCCAAGCAAGACTTACAGAAGAATTACTCAGAGCTAGAAGATATGGTCTAAACCTCAGCCTTATAATGATTGATATTGATAATTTCAAGAAATTCAACGATACATACGGCCATCAGGTCGGTGATCAGGTAATTCAAAAGGTTGCAGCATCAATAAAGGAAACAGTAAGAACTGGTATTGACATACCTTGTAGATACGGCGGTGAAGAAATGTGTATCATTCTTCCAGAAACCAAATCGGAAGAAGCTTTCTTGACAGCTGAAAGAATAAGAAAGAATATAGCTTCCTTCGGATTGCCCCACTCTTCTGGTGAATTACATGTTACAGTCAGTATTGGTGTAGCATCTTATCCAATTCACGCCTTAGATAAGCCTTCACTCATAAAAGCTTCTGATACAGCAATGTATGCAAGTAAATCAGCTGGAAAGAACCGAACAACAGAAGCTGAAGAAATAAAAATAAGTTAATAAAAAATAACTGCGATAATTATAATCGCAGTTATTTTTTTAATCGCATTTATTCTTTTGTTTCAGCATTTAAAAGCATCTGATAAATCTGGTAATGCTTTTGGTATTGAGTCAGCGCCTGCAAAGTCTCAATCGTCTGTGGCCCTTTTTCTCTGAGACATCTGACATATTCATTGTATGAATTTTGATAATTTCTTTGAGCCTCTTCCAATACATTTTTTTCAATCTGTTCTGGAGAAGCATTAGAAGCCACTTTGTTAGAATGCAAAGAGATATTATTGGTCATAGAGGTATTAACTGTTTTATCACTATTAGAAGAAACAGTATTGTTTGCCTCATCACAACCCATTAAGACAACACCAACGATAAATATTATTGGTAAAAATAATCTCTTCATCACTTTTATTATAAACATCCATACATTTTTGTGTCAAGACTATAAGCAACATTAATTACTTATTAATTACTTATCAATACCGAATTTATGACTTATACCACGTATTATACTAGTATTTAATATTGAATAGCATGATTAATTATTGTATAATTATTTTGTTTGAGTGTGAAAAGTTAAGTATTATTTATTTCTTTTTTTGAAAGGGGTTCTATTACATGAAAACTGTCATTGAAAAAGGACAAGTATTTTATCAGGGCAAATTCCAGGAATTGGAAAAATTAGTCTTAGAAAATGGCAAAATTTCCGAAATTATTATTGCTTCAACAAAGGCTAAAAAATCTAAGGCAGCCCCTGCTTCCAAAAAGAAAACAGAAGAAATTTCAGAAACCATAGATTGCTCAGGGAAATATATTGTCCCAGGTTTCATAGATCCACATACACACTTAACTCTTGAACAAGACGGTATTGGCGGATTTGATAGCGATACTAACGAAATATTTGGATTAATTACTCCACAGATTAGAGCATACGACGCAGTAAAAATGCGTGACCAATCAATTAAAGACGCAGTAAGAGGCGGTATAACTACAGCAATGATTACTCCTGGTTCTGCAAATCCTATTGGTGGTCAGGCTTGTATCGTAAAAATGAAGGGAAATATCATTGATGAAGCTTGCATCAGAGAAAGCTGCGCTATGAAATTTGCCTATGGTGAAAATCCAAAGCGCGTTTACGGAGATCAGAAAAAGTTCCCTTGCACTCGTATGGGCACTGCTGCAGTAATAAGAGAATATCTTATGAAAGCTCAGGACTATATGAAGAAAAAGAAAAATAAGGAATTCAAAGATAGAGATATAAAGCTTGAAGCTCTTATTCCTCTATTGGAAGGCAAGATTCCAGCAAGATGCCATGCCCATCAGGCAGATGATATTATTACAGCTTACCGCATTGCACAGGAATTCAACATAGATATAGTTTTCGACCACTGTACGGAAGGTCATCTCATTGCTAAAGAACTTGGTAAGTGGAAAGCCAAAACTGTTATAGGCCCTACTATGACATCTCGTAAAAAGCCAGAAGTAGCTCATAAAACATTTGCTACTCCCAAAATATTATCTGATGCCGGCTGCACAGTAGCCTTCACAACAGATTATCCGGTTCTTCCTATAGAAACCTTAAGTATTGCAGCTTCAATGGCAGTTCGCTATGGTATGGATGAAAATAAGGCTATTAAGGCTTTAACAGAAAATCCAGCAATCATACTCGGCTTGGACAAAAGACTAGGCAAAATAGAAACTGGCTTTGATGCTGATGTTGCAGTTTGGGACGGTCATCCTCTTGATACCAGATCAAAACCAGTCTTAGTATTCATAGACGGTGAAAAGGCATTAGACGAAGAATAGAGGAATATAGATGCCATCAATTATATTCAATAATGTCCGTATAGTAAAAGACGGCATGTTCTTCCCAAGCCAGAAGGTTCTAGTGGAAAATGGCGAAATTACCATGGTCGGTTCCAGCATTCATAAAAATGCTGACCAAGTAATAGAATGCAATCAGAAATACTTAATTCCTGGTTTAATAGACGCACATAGCCATATTGGGCTTGCTGACAGTACATACCCTGTTGATGATTCATCTGAAGAGTATGCCGACTTTACACCTCAGCTTAGACCATTAGATGGGATAAAGATGCGTGATAAAGCCTTGGATGATGCAAGACGTGCAGGTGTGTCAACCTGTCTTGTATGCCCTGCTTCAGATATTCCTCTAGCTGGGATTTGCTCAATTCTCAAAACTAATGGGAATTCAGCTGATGTTGGTCTGATAGTAGAACAAGCTGGTATTCTTGCTTCATTCGGCGAGCTTCCCAAGCAAAATGGCAGAATGAATCATACTTCAACTGCTACAAGAATGGGAATAGCAGCAGCTATCAGAGAAATGCTCATGAAAGCCCAGGATTATCGCACAGACATTCAATCTAAGAGGTCTACACGAGACCGAGAAATAGAATTGGAAGCACTACTTCCACTAATTGAAGGTGAAGTTCCTTTGCGTGCTTGCGCTCATAGAGCTGAAGACATTCTTTCCGCAATTAGAATAGCTGAGGAATTTAACCTTAAGCTAGTTATTGAATACGGAACAGAAGCACATTTGATAGCAGACATACTTGCAGAAAAGAATATACCGGTTGTATTAGGACCAACTCTAATACCAAGACTAAGATATGAGCTTAACGATAAAACCTTTGAAAGCGCAAAAATCCTTATGGATGCCGGCGTAAAGTTAGCATTAACCTGCGATTATCCAGGTCTTCCAATTGAAACATTACGTGTTGCTGCAGCTATGGCCATTCAATACGGCTTAGATGAACGAAGAGCACTAGCATCAATAACATCTATCCCGGCTGATATACTTGGTTTAAGTGATAGAATAGGTAAAATAAGCAAAGGTTATGACGGCGATTTAGCCCTATTCTCTGGTCATCCATTAGACATTCGCTCAAAAATGGAAGCTTTAACCGTAAATGGTGACTTATTCGTTTATTCCGATGATTTAAAAGTAGAACAATGCTAACCTGAATAAAAAAAAGGCTCCTTATTGGAGCCTTTTTTTATTCAGCTTTAAAAACTACTTTAACATTAAATTTTTCGTTTTTTAATTTGGCCGATTTACACCAAGAAGAAAAAGTAGTAATTTTAATATGAGTTCTATTTTTTGTAGAACTTATTCTTTTGCTTGTTCCCGTATCATTGTTAACATTGATACTAACTGATGGAAAATTAAAGAAATTTACTTTTTTCATAGTATTATAATTATCATATAATCAGATTACTTTCAATGCATAAAGGTTTTATATGAAAAATATAGATAGTAAAAACAAGGTTTTCGTAAACAGAACCTTAAACATGAACACAATCAAGCTTATTGGCTTTGATATGGACTATACATTGGTTACATACAATGTTCCAGCTTTCGAAGAAAAAGCTTATTCCATAATAAAAAGAAAACTTATAAAAGATTTCAATTATCCAAAAGAAATTGACGATTTTGTTTTTGACAAAGACTTCATCATAAGAGGCGTTGTAATAGATACTGAGACAGGCGATTTTCTTAAGGTTAATCGATACGGTTTTGTAAGAACTTCTTCTCATGGAACTAGATTTCTGGATTATGAAGAACATAAAAAGAAATATGGAGTCAGAAGTATCGATTTCTCAGATAAAAGATACTATATTGTCCATACAATGTTCTCAAAAGCGGAAGGTTGTTTATTCGCACAGCTTGTTGATTACTATGACAAAATAGAAAAGACCCCACAGTATAAACGTATTTTTGAA
Organism: Candidatus Avigastranaerophilus sp.; assembly: GCA_045599645.1. GTDB lineage: Bacteria > Muiribacteriota > Ozemobacteria > Ozemobacterales > Ozemobacteraceae > RUG334. The sequence goes on along the minus strand of JAZRWI010000015.1, from coordinate 3,052 downwards.
GAAGTAAGAAAATGTTTAAACAGTGCTCACTTTGAACCAGAATTAAAAGGTGATGTTGTAAATAATCCTGAAAAATATCTTATTCCAGACAAGCGAATTGTAGAAGCCCTTCTCAAATTTAAGCGCTTTGGAAAGAAATTGGCTCTAATTACAAATTCCGATTACAACTACAGCACCAAAGTCATGGAGCATTGCTTTGGTAAATTCATAAAATTTCCATGGCAAAAAGTATTCGATATAATAGTTGTAGCAGCAAATAAACCAGAGTTCTTTACAGGAAGAAATTTCTTCCTTAAAGTAGACCCAGAAACTGGTTTATTATCTAATTTTTATGGTGCTTTGGAATGGGGCGGAATCTATCAAGGTGGTAATGCAGCATATCTTGAAAAGAATTTCGGAATAGATCCTTCTGAAATACTATACCTAGGCGACCATATTCTCGGTGACGTAGTTACTTTAAAGGAAACAATTGGCTGGAGAACCGGATTAGTGGTTCAAGAACTCGAGCAGGAAGTTCCAATATTAGAAAAAACCCAGGAAATACACAAACTCATCGCCAAGAAAATGGCTGAAAAAGAAAAGCTGGAAGATATTTCTCTTGGTTATAGAGAAAAGCTCTGGTTAAAGGAAAACGCTTCTGTTAACCGACAAAAGTGGGAAGAAATAAAAGAAAAAATGATGAAGCTGGATGATGAATTACGTAATTTGATTACAGAAAGTCAAGTAGGCTTTAACCCATATTGGGGAGAAGTTATGAGAGCTGGTAATGAGCTGTCAAGATTTGCAACCTTGGTTGAAAGATATGCATGTATTTATATGTCTGGTATAGCTAACCTTTATTACTACTCACCTTACAAATATTTCAGATCTCAAAGAAGATTCCTTGCTCACGATCCTAATTAATATAAAAGGCTACCATATGGGTAGCCTTTTTTATTATGCAATTTATGCGATTACTTTTGATTCTATTTCAGGTTTACCAAATTTAATATTTTCAGAAACTATATTTTTTATCCAGGCAACACAAATTAGTATTAAAGATAATCCTGAACCGATTAATGACCAGAAAGCACCACATTTAGCACTAAAAGCATCTCTATATACTTCTAATACAGATCTGAAAACTCCGCCCGGATTCAATTCCTTACCCAGTTTAATTGCATAATCATCGTAGAATATTATTATTTCATGGAAAAGGAAAAAGAATGCAAATAAGCTAATAAAAAACGCAGCAAAGTAATTCTTTTTGAGAATTGCTACAATACCAAATACAGAACCCAATAATACTAATTTACCCATTCCAATTGTAAACCAATTCCCTTCACAAATTGGAACAAATTTTAAGAAAACCCCTGCAATTAGTATTACATATAAAACAGAACAGATATATTCAAACAAATTATCATTTCTGTATTTTGTACCATATTCATACATTGAAGGTTTCTTTGAATATTCATCGTCGTATTTTTTTTCTGGTTCTGGTTCAGAAACTGTTTCATTCAAGCTATTATCAATATTAATTGTTTCTTTTTTTTCTAATTCATTTTCTTCATTATTGCTCATATTATTTTGACTCCAAATATCTTCTTAAACAAGGATTATTAAGTGCTGGAGAAGGAGCACCTTTTACACCGCCATTTGAATAATCTATATCCAAAATAAGTTTAGGTGTTCTTATTGGTGTAATGATGCTGAAAAGCATATGTTCACCAGAAGAACTTAAAGTTATATAACCGTCTGCAGCTAATAATTTCAGGACGTTTTCGACAAAATCAATATCATAGCCAGTAATCTCAGCCAATAAATCAATATTGTATTCAACTAATCTGTCTGCAGGACGACCAGCATCAAAATCTAATTCAAGAAGCTTTTTAAAAATAGGCCAAGCTTCAGGACCATGCTTATCATTCAAAAATCTGGGTAAGCCAGAATATTCTAACCACTTAGGAGACGCATTAGACATCTTCTTTAAGGAATTCATAGACTTTTTATTAATAATTTTAGCATTATCTTTTGTTGAAGTAAGCATCGGCTCAAGGTCAGAATACTTAACTCGCCAATCACTTCCAACTTTTAAACCTGGTAATTTACCAGATCTGAGCCATCTTCTTAATACTTCAGTATTAATCTTTAATAATGCAGATACATCTTTTAAATTAAGCAGTTGTTCTTGTTCAGACATGATTATTCCTTCAAAATACATTATATCACACGCAAAGTAGTATTAGATAGCAAATTTCAATAATTTTTAAAATATGTTATAATGCTGATATGAATAAACAAAGCGACCATTACGAAAGAATAGCCTTATCTGTTATAGGTGAAATTTATCCTTATCTTATACAGGATTTAAAGAATTATTACCAGAAGTCTTTTCTAGGAAGAAACATAATCGAAATTGGAACAGGTCCAGGGTTTATAATACAGCAACTTTTAAAGGAAAATTTCAAGCAGGTTTCAGGTGTAGATATATCTCTTGATATGCTTTTAAGAGCAAAAGAAAGAAATATATCTGCCAAAAATCTTCAATTATTTTGTGCAAATGCAGATAATATACCCTTAAAAAACGAATCTCAAGACATAGTAATAAGTCGTGGGTCTATGTTTTTTTGGAATAATTTAGAAAAATCTTTAGAAAATATATATAAAATAATGAAGCCGTCGGGTTTTGCACTACTTGGTGGAGGCTATGGCATTTCTACTCCAGAAGAAATCATAAAACAAATTTTTGATTATTATGATAAGCTTGGTTATAAAAATCCTAAACCCAAAATAGATATAGACTCCACATTAGCCATAATGAATAAAATAGGTGGAAAAGCTGAACTAATTAACAAACCTAAGCATGGTTTCTGGCTAGCATGGTATAAACAATGAATTAGCCTGCGGCTGTTTTCTCCCGCTGATAGCTGGTAGCCGATAGCTAATGCATAATGCATAATTCATAATGCATAATTTTTTGTTTTGTTTTGCTACTGTTTCACCAAGTCTGTGCTAAAGCCTAAATTGAGAATTGAAAATTGATAATGGATAATGGAAAATTTTTTCTCGG
>JAZRWI010000014.1:0-75443 GCA_045599645.1 Candidatus Avigastranaerophilus sp. | reverse complement strand
CGTCGTTTTTTTTATAATTTTTCCTAAAATATTACACCAATATAACCAAAACCTATCCGAATCCTTAATATAGCATTTAATTTATGCTAAAACTAAGTTTTCGGACAGCCTCTTAAAAAGGGAGGTTTTTAGGAATCTACTGTGCATAGGGATTTTTATAAATTTCTAGTTTTGAGACAGTCTCTTTACAGAGGCTGTCTGAATACTCGATTTTATGCATTCAAACAAGTTCCTTCTAAAATCAAAACCCTCCCTACCCTCCCTTAAAAAGGAAGGGTTTTAGGAATCTACTGTGCATAGGGATTTTTACAAATTTCTAGTTTTGAGACAGCCTCTACAAAAGGGGGTTGAGAAGAATTTGCTATACGAAAATGGGTTAAATTACAAAAGCGGGACGCAGGTGGAGACAGAAGCTTCAGATATCGGGCGAGTGATTACAGCAATTTCTGTATCGTATATTTTTTTCAGATTTTCTGAAGTCACAACATCAGAAGTCGAACCTTCGGCAAGAATATATCCATTTCGCATGAAAACGGCCCTTCCTGATGTCCAAAGTGCATGTTCCGGATAATGTGTCGTCTTTATACAGGTTTTTCCCTCAGAGGCCAATTCCTTTAAGATTTTAAGTAATTTAATCTGATTGCCGTAATCAAGGCCAGTTACCGGCTCATCTAGAACAAGTATTTTTGCCTGTTGGGCGAGTGCACGTGCTATAAGCACCATCTGCTGCTCACCACCACTTATCTTGGTATATGGCTTTTCAGCAAGGTGCGCAATTCCCATTCTTTCCAGACTTTCCATAGCAATCTCTACATCCTTTTTGCTGGTGCTGGAAAAAATATTGGAATAAGCCACACGTCCCATGGCAACTACATCTATGACTTTGTAATCAAACACAGCATTATGTTTTTGGGGAACATAAGCCATCAGCTTTGCGCGGTCCTTCAGTGGTATTGTCTGCAAATCAGTTCCGTCAACAAGAACCTGGCCAGAAAGCGGTTGTATCAGGCCAAGCAGTATTTTGAGCATTGTAGTTTTGCCACTGCCGTTCGGGCCGAGAATAGAGGTTATTGTGTCGGGTGCGAAACTGACACAGATGCTGTCCAAGACCTTCCGATCGGGTGTATAGGCAAACACGATGTTTTCTAATTCTAGCATAATAATCCTCATTTACAGGCTGCCAAAGTATGATACCCCCCCCTCATTCGTCAGTGCTTCGCACTGCCACCTTCCCCCTAAAGGAGGAAGGCCTCGCAGGGGCGACTCCCTTCAGACAGCCTGCTCTCTCGGCCAGCAGCCAATAGCCACAAGCCTATTGCAACAAACCTTATACTTTCTTCGTATTGAATAATGCCCTGCTTCTAGCTTCTAGCTTCTAGCTTCAAGCTTCCAGCTTCCGGTATGATACACCCCCCTCATTCGTCAGTGCTTCGCACTGCCACCTTCCCCCTGAAGGAGGAAGGCCTCGCAGGGGCGACTCCAGCCAAGGGCTTCCACTGCTATCTCCCAGCACCCTAAAGGAAGATGGCCTCGCAGGGGCGACACCTCCAGCTTCCGATTTTCGACTTCCCTCTGCCTTTATCGACCAGTTCGCCAGGTGACGAAGACGAAGAATGGAACACCTAGAAGAGATGTTACGATTCCTATAGGGATTTCGCTAGCGAAGGCACAACGACACATATCGTCAACAAGAATCAAGTAAATAGCCCCTACCAGAGCTGCTGTGGGCAATACCCTTCTATTATCAGGACCAACAATCATTCTGGCAATATGAGGAATCATTAGACCTACCCATCCTATCATGCCACCAAGAGCTACTGTAGTGGCACATATGGCGGTAGTCATAGTAATAATGACAGCCCTGACAACCGGAGCGTTAATACCGAGTGCCTGAGCTTCTTCATCACCCATACTGAGCAGATTAAGATACCCTGACATGCCTAGAACAATGATGGAACCAATAATAATTATTGGTCCGCAAATTTTCAAAGAGTCTGCAGTAACAGAAGAAAAACCACCCATAAGCCAGTAAACAATGGCAGGAAGCTTATTCTGGCTGTCAGCTACATATTTAATGACTGATAAAAGTGAAGTAAACAGCGAAGTGCTGATTACACCACCCATAATAAGCATTACAAGTCTATTACCAGGGAAAAGCCGTGCCAGCAATGCTGCCAAAGCAACAGCTAAAATGCCAAAAATAAAGGCGCCAACCTGTGCCCCAAGGAAGGAATTTCCTAAAATCATTCCGAGAGATGCACCAAAGGCGGCGCCTGCTAATACACCCAACAGGTCAGGTGATACTAACGGGTTACGGAACATGCTTTGAAAAGCAGCACCAGACAAAGACAATGCAAGACCACAGAGCAATGCAGCCATAACTCTTGGGAAACGGATCTGTTCAACGATTGTCCTGAAGCTTTCCGCTTGTTCAGGCGATAATCCTGTCTTTGCTGTATCAAAATGGTAAAATACTGCAGAGATCGGAATCTTCAAGGTTCCGACGTGTATTGAAATATATGCTCCAACCACCAGAATGGCTACCAGAGCACCTATGGTAAAATAATACTTACGCCTGGTCATTTCAATTCGTTGTATTTTGTGGCTTTGCCAAAGCACTTATCAACAGGGTATTTGGCACCATTTTTAGCCATTTTGCGTTCAATTTCTGAGAACAAGTCAAGCCCCAGGTCATCAGCAAGTAAAAACACATAAGAAGCAATGTCGGCTATTTCGTCAGCCACATTTTCTCTATGGTCTTTGATTCTCTGAGCAACCTCTTCATCGTTTTTCCACAGGAATTCCTGCATTAATTCAGAAGCTTCGATAGCAATTCCCATAGAAAGATTCTTCGGCGTATGAAATTGTTCCCAGTCACGGGCATGGCGAAAGGCTTTAAGTTTTTCTACGGTTTCTTCATATCTGCTCATATTGGACTTCCTGTTGCAAGAATTCTTTATCAGAAATTAATATTCTTACTAAATGGTATTTCCATTGGACCGGCAAGAATCATGAAATCAGCCGTGCCTTTTATAACAGTTATAGCTTTTATATCTTCGCCGACTTCTTTAACTACAGATTTTTTGGCAAGCACAGTCTTCAAGAGCTTTCCGGCATTTTTTTCAATACCCTTGGTAATAGCTCTTCTGGCTTGAATAGAATCAACATTGACACCTATTGTAACTTTGGTTTCAGTATTTGTAGCCAGCTTTGCCATAACCTCAGCCTGCATCTGTTTTGCAACCTGATAATCGCCAAGAGTTAAATCAAAATTCAGATTCTTGAAAACAATTGTTAAAGGTAACTGGTTATTAGTTACAAAATTCAGCTTAAGCTTTGTCTGCTTGTCTGTAAGATCACTGATGTCCAGAGAAACCTTTTCAAGATTCAAAGCTATTTTATCCGCAATTCTAGCTTTGTAAGTATCAAAATTTATCATAACATAAATAATAACGCTCAATAGTGCAATAATAAGCGCCATTACTACATACATCAGCTTTTTAAAGAAACCCATGCCTTTACCCTTATTTGATGAGGAGCTATTGCTTCCTGATTTTTTCTTCGGAGCAGACTTTTTGCACGTACCCTGTTCTTCGTTTGATTTACTACCTTTTTTCGCTGCCATAATCAACGCCCTACAAGAAGCTTATGATATCCTTGAATGTTACATAAATCATTAGAAGGATAAGAAGAACCATACCGGCAAAGTGGATACTTTCTTCTACTTTGGTATTAACAACCAGTTTGGTTTTAAATATTGCGTTGATGATATCGAAAATCACACCAAGGATGACAAATACAATTCTACCACCGTCTAATACCGGGAATGGTAAAAGGTTAAGAAGACCAATATTAACAGAGAGAAGTGCAGTAAGATAGAACAAATCCTGCCAACCCTTAGAAGACTGGTCTTTAATCATCTTCATTATCTTAACCGGACCAGCAACATCAGCCTTAGTCTGGCCAGCTACCATTCTGTAAAGACCATCAATAGTCTGTCTAATGATGTCTATGGCATCACCGCAGCCGCGCTGAATAGCAACACCTACAGGAAGCTTGGTATAGTCATAGTTATTTGGTGCCAGACCGATACCAATCTTTGCAGAACCCATTTCACCTTCGGGAATAACCTTTATGGAAAGCTTTTCTTCTTCATGAGTCTGATAAGAACCATCGCTGACAGCTATATCGTCACGAAGAATTCCGCCTGCAGAAGCGTCTTTGTTTATCGGATGATTTCTAAGAATTTCAAGAGTGAGCTCTTTGCCAGGGTTATTATTGATAATGCTCATACCCTGACTCCAGTCGGTCAGCTTAACACCATCAATAGCGGTAATAATATCACCATTGCGGATACCTGCTTTATAAGCAACTTTATCAACAGGAGCTTCAAGAATAGCGATATTGCTGATTGGACCACCGGCAATAATATAAATGAGAGCCATAAGAATCATGGCCCAGACAAGGTTCATAATTGCGCCTGCAGCCAGAACAATTACCTTTGCCCACCAAGGTCTGCTTGCATAACTGTTCGGATGGTCTATCGGCACCTTTGGAAGGTCTGGATCGTCGTCTTCGTCTTCTTTTTTGGCTTCTTCGCCTTCCTTGCCTTCTTCCTTTTCTTCTTCAATATTATCCATACCGGCTAATCTAACAAAGCCGCCTAATGGCAATGGTCTGAAGGAATACAAGGTTTCACCTATACGCTTCTTCCAGATTCTGTTACCGAAGCCTATTGCAAATTCCAAAACCCATACGCCACACATCTTAGCAGTGATGTAGTGACCGAATTCATGAATCATTGCAATGCTAACAAGAACGAAACATATAGCAAATATGGTTTTAAAAGCAACCCAAAGAAAAGCTAACATCTACGAAACCTTTCAAGAATTAGAGAGTTAATATGAAATAGCACAGTGGTCCGAGAAAGAGAACGCTGTCAATGCGGTCCAAAACCCCTCCATGTGCTCCAAGAAGCGCACTTGAATCCTTTGTATCGGATTCTCTTTTAATTACAGATTCAAACAAGTCAGCTATCTGACCTATAATTCCTATTATGAATGCCAGATAAATAGTCTGTGTGGCAGGATAATTCAAATAACCATAATGAGACATACAATGTAAGAAACCTACACTGCACAGGAAACCACCGATAGCACCTGAGATTGTTTTCTTAGGGCTAATCATTGGAGCCATTTTAGGCCCTCTTAATGTCATACCAAAAAGATATGCCCCAATATCAAGAGCCCAAATTGAGGCTAATATAAAGAATAAATCCTTACCATTGTAGTTTCTAGAAATGGTAAGAAGGTAGTAGCAGCTTAAATTAAAAGGCAAATAATATAGACTGAATAATATATGACAGAACTGTTTAATACCATCGCCCCTAAGGCCTCTGAAAACAGTCTTTAGCATTGTAATAACAACAGCGACAGCAAAACCGCCAAACAGGGCTCTTTCCCCACCCCAAAATGTGAACCCCATTAAAGCAAGACTAAGAACCCATTCAAAATATGGTTTTCTAGTATCCTTATCAAGCATGCGACAAAGTTCGAACTGCCCTAAAACCGCTATTACAGCAAAAAAAGCCATCCTAGCAGCATTACCAGCCATTACCAAAAGCCAGTAAGTCAGTGGAATACCAATTATAAGTAAAGGCAGTCTAGCTAAGAACTTTTTCATGATTGAATCTGTTCGCTTGTTTTACCAAAGCGTCTTTCTCTATTCTGATATGATAATACTGCTTTTAAAACTTCGACTTCATCAAAATCCGGCCACAAAACCGGTGTAAAATATAATTCCGCATAAGCGCTGCGCCACAGATGATAATTACTAGTGCGCATTTCACCGCTGGTTCTTATCATTAAATCAACATCGTTCAAAGAATCAGCACAGTAAAGATGCTTACTGATTAATTCTTCAGTAACTTCTTCAGGCTTATAGCCTTCCTTCATTATGGCCTTAACAGCATCAACAACCTCTGCTTTTCCGCCATAATTAATGCATACAGTAAAGTTTATACCTGTATTGTTCTTAAGATAATCAACGGTTTTATCTAATTCGTTCAGAACTTCTGACGGCAAACCTTCACGTCTGCCACAGAAGCCGAACTTAACATTTTCTTTATTAAGTTCTTCACGTTCATTTATCAAATATGAAGAAATCAGACGCATCAGAGCAGAGACTTCAAAGCTTGGTCTTGACCAATTTTCTACCGAAAAAGCATAAACGCTAAGCTGTTTAACTCCAATAGCATTACAAAATCTGACTACTGATTTAACACGCTTTGCACCTTCTTTATGTCCAAAGACTCTTAATTGTCCTTTTTGCTTGGCCCATCTGCCATTACCATCCATAATAATAGCAACATGGGAAGGAATATTATTAGAATCTATTTCTGACAATAGTTGCTTTTTTAATTCGTCTCTGTTCTGGTCTGTCATGTTATTATTCTTTTGGAGTGCCATCAACATTTAATTTAATGATAGCTTCTGCGGGGCATGCTTCGTAGCATTTCCCGCAGTTTTTGCATTTATTGGCAATTATAGCACAAGGAAATCCCATCTTTATAGCGCCAAATCTGCAAACATTAAAGCAGGTATAGCAAGAGCAGCATTCCTTTGTGATTTTATACATTACTTGCCCATTATTTCATTTTCTTTTGCTGTGAAAATAGAATCGATGCTCTTAGTCTGTTCATCAGTAAGCTTCTGAATCTTGTCGAGAGCTTTTTTGCATTCGTCTTCAGTAATTTCACTCTTCTTCTGCTGTGCCTTGAAAGCGTCATTAGCATCACGACGGATATTACGAAGAGTAACTTTGTAATCTTCAGCTTTCTTCTTAGCCTGCTTTACAAGGTCATTACGTCTTTCTTCAGTCAGAGGAGGAATTGGCAAGCGGATGAGGTTACCATCATTCTGTGGGTTCAAGCCCAAATCAGACTTAAGAATAGCTTTTTCAATTTCGCCAAGAACGGTCTTGTCCCATGGCTGGATAACAAGCTGTTTTGGATCTGGGGCAGAAACAGAAGCTACGTGCTGCAATGGAACTTCCTGACCATACTGGTTTACAGTAATGCGGGCAAGAAGTGATGGAGTAGCTCTAGAGGTTCTCATTGTTGAGAAATCTTTTTTGAGAGCTTCAATAGACTGAAGCATCTTAGCTTTACATTCATTGATTGTTGTATCGATAGACATATTATGTATTTCCTTTCTAAATATTAATGTTCGGGAACTACGTCAGTGCCGACTTTTTCGCCTAAGCAAGCCTTGAGAAGCACGCCCGGCTGATTAAGTGACAATACCTTGAGTGGCATAGAATTTTCCTGGCATAAAGTAATGGCAACAAGATCCATTACGCCAAGCTTTCTTTCCAATACTTCATCATAGGTTATAACATCAAATTTCTTTGCTGTAGGCACCTTAACTGGGTCTGCATCATAAACGCCGTCAACCTTAGTAGCTTTTACCAATACATCGCAGCCGGTTTCAACAGCGCGAAGTGCACATCCCATATCCGTTGAAAAATACGGATGGCCTGTTCCAGCAGAAAAGATACAAACAACGCCTTTGCTCAGGAATTTCTGAGCCTTATCAATATCATATGGGCGTGTGAGAGTGCCAATAGGCATTGCGGAGAAAACAGCAGTCTTTACACCGATTGCTTCAAGATGATCAGCAAAACAAAGAGCATTCATAACTGTTGCCAGCATACCGATTGAATCGGCATTATGACGTTTTACAGCTGGAAGAGTAGACTTTGCCCCTCTGAAAAAGTTACCACCACCAATTACGATACCAGGTGTTACACCAGCATCAACAACAGCTTTTACTTCTTTTGCATAGCCTTCAATAGCTTCACGATTAAAACCAAAGCCATCCTTGCCGCCGAGCATTTCGCCGCTGAGCTTGAGTAGAGGTCTTTTAAAACGAATTTCTGCGCTAGTCATCTTGTCTCCTTAAAAACTTTTCAATACTTCCCTTTTTAACAGAGGAATAGAGAGACCTGCAAAGCAAGCCTCTCTATCTAATGTTAGTTCGTAATTTCGGGAAGTGTAATCAACTTAAACCTTATTATTCAGCAGCTTTTTCTTCAGCTTTGCCAGCTTCGCCGCATTTCCATCTGCGGAAAGCAGTGATTTCGAGGTTAGTGTTGATTGCCTTAGCAGATTCAGCTACGTAATTTGCAACAGTCTTAGTCTTGGTGTCGTCCATCAGGAAGATCTGGTCTAACAGGCAGCCTTCCTTCAAGAACTTAGCCAAGCGGCCCTTAGCGATGTTCTGAAGCATCTGTTCTTTGAGGTTAGCAAGAGCTTCTGCGCCGACTTTAGTCTTAATTTCGCGAGCTTCAGCAACCTTTTCTTCAGTAATCCAACCCTTTTCACAGTTAGACTTCATGTGTTCTTCAGAGTCTACGTGAGCTGGATTGATGCCTGCTTTTTCAAGAGCCTTGTTAACAGCCTTGTCAACTGCTTCAACTTTAGCCTTTTCATAACCTACTGAATATTCTCTGTCTTTAACTTCCTGAGAAACTTCAGATTCGCAAATTGCGATTGGGTCATTCATAGCGATGTGGAGAGCTACCTGGTGAGCAACCTTAGTGGCTTCTTCATTTACGCTTGCGTCAGCAGCCTTAATCTGAACGAGAACGCCAAGCTGGCCGCCTTCGCTACCAGTAACTTTGTTATGAACGTATTTGTCGAAAAGACCATTGGTTCCTTCTGGAACGTCAAGGTGTTCAGCACGGCTGATAGTGCAGTTTTCACCACACTTAGCGATGATTGATTTGCGATATTCATCAACTGGAACGCCGTCAATAGTCAACTTTTCAAGGTCTGCAACAGACTTAACTTCTGGATGATCAAGAACAAGCTGAGCAAGCTTGTTAGCGCATTCGATGAAAACGTCAGTCTTAGCAACGAAGTCAGTTTCGCAGTTAACTTCTACAAAACCAACGTGACGCTTATCAGCAGAAATCAATGGCAATACGATGCCCTGTGAAGTAGCACGGTCAGCGCGCTTACCAGCAGAAGCAAGGCCAGATTTTCTGAGTTCGTCCATTGCCTTTTCCATATCGCCGTCACAAGCTACAAGAGCCTGTTTGCATTTCATAATGCCAGCGCCTGATCTATCGCGGAGTTCTGCAACCATTTTAGCTGTAATCTGCATAATTTTCTGTTCCTTTCGCCTTACAAAAATTAGTCAACGATTGACTTTTCTTCTTCGTCCTTCATGTTCAAGGCAGCAGCCATGTCCATATCTTCGCTCATAGCAGCTTCAACTTCGTTAGATTCACGAACTTCGCTGAAAGATTTGCCTTCAAGAGCTTCGATAACAGAGTCAGAAATAAGGCTGGTAACAAGCTTAACAGCTCTGATAGCATCGTCGTTACCTGGGATAACGAAATCGATGTTGTCTGGATCACAGTTAGTGTCTACTACTGATACTATCGGGATACCCATCTTGCGAGCTTCGGAAATTGCGATAGCTTCTTTGTGTGGGTCGATAACGAAAATTGCACCAGGCATACCCTTCATATCCTTGATTCCGCCGAGAGCGCGATTGAGCTTTTCGCTTTCTTTGCGCATATTAGCAGCTTCTTTCTTTGGATATGATTCAATCTTACCGCTTTCGATGAGGTCGTTGAGTTCTTTCAAACGAGCGATTCTCTTTTCGATAGTTACGTGGTTAGTCAACATACCGCCGAGCCAGCGATAGTTAATAAAGAACATGCCACAGCGTTCAGCTTCCTGCTTAATGATTTCCTGAGCCTGGCGCTTAGTGCTTACGAAAAGGATCGGCTTACCTTCGCGAACTACGCCCTTAATGAAGTCACAAGCTTCGTCAAGGAGCTTAGTGGTCTTCTGAAGGTCGATGATATAAATACCATTGCGAGCGGTGAAGATGTACTTAGCCATCTTTGGGTTCCATCTTCTGGTCTGGTGTCCAAAATGTACGCCTGCTTCAAGCAAGCTTTTCATAGAAATAGTAGTCATTTTAAAAATGTACCTCCGAAATATTTTACGAACCAACTTAATTGGTGACGTGTATATTATCTTAAATAATTCGCAAAGTCAAACTTTTTTACAATAGAAAACTAAGTACTGATGAGCCCAAAAGGGTTTATACCACCCCATTATCCTTTACTATTGCATATTTCATAGTTTTTCGACAGTGGAAGTACACATCAATAAAGACTTTCAAAAAATCAGCATACTGTCTAAAAGGTGCTTAAAAAGAGACCTTTTCAACGTATTCTTAAATATTGTAACATATTGCAACATATTGAATAAGGTGTTATATTAGAAACAATTCAAGTAATAATTAATGAAATTTTCAAAGTAAAAACGTAGTTAGAAACGATAAAATGAAATTATGGAAAAAATATTGACTCTTGTAGAAATTGCAGAAAAGCTTCGCGTATCACGTCATACTATTCAGGCCTGGATATCCCCAAGTTCACCAAATCATAAGCCTGAGTTTGCAAGCATGGCGCGCCATGCCGGTAGGAAGACTGTCTTCCTTGAAGAAGAAATAGATACCTGGTTAAATCAAAGAAAAGGCGCAATGTATTCCCAGGAATTTACAGACACCTCAGCTTACTGGCGAGAAAAATTTTCCAACTCAAGAGGTTTATTCAAAGGAATACTAAAAGAGCCAACGCTTGAAAAGTATCCAAAGAAAAATTTTGGTTCAGGTAAGCTTGCAATTGATTTTGAACCGTTACTTATATGGCTAACCGATGCTACAGGCGCGTCAGAAATATCGAATATAGTTAACAAATCAGACGGTTTAATAATAGCCGTTCCATTGGTTTGGTGGTTTTTAAGAAGAGTTGCAAGAAACCAGAAGCATTTTGCTACAGCTAAGAAATTCTTAATAGACGACAATATATTTGAACTTGCAGCTATGAATGATGAAAGCCTTAAACGTTCGATAGAACTTCCCCTAACAGCAGGTGACATATCAATACAGTCATATGCCTGCTCAAATTCTTCCGGAGCTTCTTCTTTACTGACTTGTAATCCGGTATTGCTTCAAACTTCCGGGCTATCAGTTTGTAGCTTATAAAGAAAAAGAATTGCAATAATCTTTGCAATTCTTTTTCTTTCACACAATTGAGCAAGTTAATCGATTACTTCTTAACAGGCTTTTTGTCTTCCTGTTCTTCAGGTGGCAGTGGCTTAATACCGAAGCTACCGACATTAGCCTTACCTACTCTGTTTTCAAGACGTTTCTGGAAATCCTTCTTATCCGCTGCATTCTTAAAGGCATCATCATAAGTAATGCGTTTTGCAACAACAAGGTCTTCAAGGCACTGATCCATAGTAATCATGCCTTCACCACGGCTAGTCTGCATTGTAGAGATAATCTGGTCTGTCTTATCTTCCTTGATACAACGCTTAACAGGAGTTGACCCAAGAAGAACTTCATAAGCAAGAACACGGCCAGACCCCATGTATGCAGGTATAAGCCTCTGTGATATAACACCTCTGATACTAGCTGAAAGCTGCATTCTAATAGTCTGCTGAACGTCACCAGGGAATGAGCCTACAATGCGGTTAATTGATTCATAGGCTGAGTTAGTATGCAGGGTTGAGAATACAAGGTGACCAGTTTCAGAGGCTGCAATAGCAAGCTTCATGGTTTCAATGTCACGCATTTCACCAACGAGTATAACGTCAGGGTCTTCACGCAAAGCTGAACGCAGCGCATTAGAGAAGGATAACGTATTCGAACCTAGTTCGCGCTGAGAAACAACGCTTCTCTTATGCGGGTGAACAAATTCAATCGGGTCTTCAATTGTAATAATATGGTCGTATCTTGTTCTATTGATGTAGTCAATCATAGAAGCAAGAGTTGTGGACTTACCTGAACCAGTTGCACCAGTAACAAGTATCAGACCAGATTTATTGTTACACATTTTTTCCAAAACATTGGTATCGATACCAATTTCATTGAAGGATGGAACTGAGTTTGGAATAATACGGAAAACACCAGCCATACCGTTCTTCTGCATGAATACGTTGGCACGGAAACGAGCACAATCAGGTATTTCGTAAGAGAAGTCCAATTCCATCTTTTCGTTGAATTCTTTCTTTTGGGCATCATTCATTAAAGAGAAAAGAAGGAATCTACTCTTTTCCGGAGTAATGATTTCAAATGTAGTTCTGATTAATTCACCGTGAACTCTTATGCTTGGTGGAACACCGATTGATAGATGTAAGTCTGAACCATGTTCATCCTGCAAATAGTAAAGAAGCTCTTTCATGTCGCTAATATTTTCTTTAGCGTATTTACGTCTAAGAACCTTGTTTTCAACGCTTTCAGGCTTCAAAGAATCCATTGTAACAGGAGCCTTCTGAAGTATCAAATCAAACTGGTCTGTAGAAAGCTTTGATGCCAAAGCAATTATTCTTTCACGTTCAACATCCGTTGAACTATCATACAACTGCAGGAAGGATGGTATTCCAGGATAATCACGTCGTTTGAATATTTCTCTGGACCACCAGGAGACATCAGCATTCCTGTCAAAGCATGACATAACAAGTTCTTTTAAGAAAGCCTTTCTAGGATGCTTTGAAAGATTTTCAACAATAGTATGCCTGATTGAAATATCTTTATCGTCGAGTTTCAAAAGAAGCATACCAGCAATAAGGTCAAATTTCTGAAGCTTAGAAATAGCTTCGATAGCGCATGTTCTGATTAAAGTCTTCTTAGAGTTATCAATCAGGAACAACAAAGGTCGTAATGCTTCCTTTGAACCAATTGTTCCAATTACCTGCAATATCTGAATGGTCAACAATTCATCATCTGAATCAAGTTTGGCAAGCAACGGATCAACGGCATGAACCCCAAGCTTAATAAGAATATTCTTTGTATAGTCCTGGATGAAAATAGAATCATCCTTCAGGAACGGCAACAATTCTGGAATAACCTTCGGGTCTCGCACTTCACCTAAAGCAGTAAGAAGCATGTATTTGCTATCCTGATTCAGAGTGCCGAAGCATTCCTTAACAAAATTAATAACTTCTAAGCCAAGCACTTTACCAAGGAGTTGCATCAGGCAAAGTCTTGTTTCTTTACTAGCAGTCGGGAAAATTGAAAGAGCACCGTTTACAACGTCTTTACCCCAGTTTACAAGAGCTTTTATTGCTTCCTGACGAACAATCAAGGAATCATCGTCGAGCAGTGAAAGAAGAACCTTCATAGAAAGTTCGTTTCTTATTTCCCCAAAACCGGCGCAAATATACGGTTTGAACACACCATTTTTGTCAGCTTCCAACATTCGCTGGAAAAGCGTGAAGGCTTTTTCACGAAGAATCAGAGGAATAATCTTGATACATTCATATTTCTGTGCGCTTGAACAGGTCTGAAAATATTCCTGAATAATCTGGTAAATGGAATCACCCATACCAATAAGGGATCTCTTAGCCTGTTTTCTAACAATCCAGCTTGGGTCACTTATTTTTTCAAGAAGAACTATAATGACTTTTCTATCAGGC
This sequence comes from Candidatus Avigastranaerophilus sp., assembly GCA_045599645.1. GTDB lineage: Bacteria > Muiribacteriota > Ozemobacteria > Ozemobacterales > Ozemobacteraceae > RUG334. The sequence goes on along the minus strand of JAZRWI010000014.1, from coordinate 61,939 downwards.
TTTTTGGAAAGCGCATCAATAGCTATTCTTCTGATTTCATCGCTTTCTTTACTATTGAGAATGGCAATCAGGTCGTCCTGGTTCTTAAAACCAAGTTCTATTGAAATAAAATATGCCCAGAATCTTACTGTGGTATCAGTAGCAATAGTAAGAGAAGGAAGAATGTCTTTAAGTATAGTCGGATAGTTAATTACAATCTGAACAGTCTTTTTCTGAATGTTTTCATGCTTGCAGGCCAAAGCAATTGGAAGCACATTCGCAATAATTTTTCGCTGCTTGTCTGAGCTTTGAGACTGCAATAAGGAACTAAGCTTATCCAGAGCAGAATCATTATCAAGGAAGTCTGAGCTTCTAAGCTTATCCTGTAAACTGACTAATATTTCCTCTATCATAACTGTTTCCTACATTCCTACTTATTTCCAGCTAACCTTGTATGTGTCAATAGGTCTGCTGATACCCTTAAATTCATGAGCGCCATTGGGTTCAAGAGTGAATATGCTCTTATCAATCTTTTCATAAGTAAATTCACTTATAACAATTTCAAATGCATCAGTAATACCTTCAAGTCTGGAAGCAAGATTTACCGGGTCGCCCATTACGTCATTTTCAGTTCTGATTACTGAACCGGTATTGATTGTAATTCTTACAGCCAGTTTACGTTCCTGTGGTGCTGTATTGTTGTATTCTACCAGCTTGTTCTGAATTTCCATAGCAGCAAGCAGTGCATTGTTGTGATTTTCAAATACAACAAGGAAGGCGTCACCAATCTTCTTAAGTGCTTCGCCACCGAACTTTTCAAATACCGGTTGCAAAATTTCATCATGCTGCTTAAGCATTGACATGACTTCAGACAAGGATGCCTTGGAGCTGAAGGCAGTGAAACCTTTAACATCTGTGAACATGACTGAAAGTTCTTTAGTGTGACTTTCTTTAATAAGTTCATCGTATTTTTCAAGTTCTTCCAGAGCCATTCTGCGCTTTTCAAGAACCTCATCAAGATGATTGTCAGAAAGCATGACTTTATGCTGGCCTTTACCAAGCAATGCATCGGCAGAAACAGTTCCACCAACACTTTCAATCATATCAACAAGAGCTTTTTTATCTATTTCGTTTTCCAATGTCTGGATATATTCAGTTAATGGTTCTGTTATAAGCTTTCCTATATCAAGGAAGAAATCTGTTAAAGCACCCTTCAGGCGGAAATCATCATAGAAGAAATACTTGGCGAGAACTTTAACAATTTTCTTAATAATTTCCTGGTCTTCATTATCAAGAATATTTTCCATGACATCGAAAGCAATCTTTCTATCGTTGAATGAATCAAGAGCAATGACACAACAAAGTCTATAAGCCTTGCTGTTAGACTGAAGTCCTTTAATAAGACCATCAGGATTTGTTTTATAAAGATTACCAAGAATCTTACCAACCCTGTCAGAATCTTCGATTGTTATTAAATCTGAACGCTTTTCTAAGGTAACCTTAAGCATTTCAGCAAATTCTGGTGAATCATGGCTTGAAGCTTCCAGCATTAAATCAAGCATTGTTGATGCTGGGCAATGCTGGAGGAATTCTTCAACAGAGCTTACAGATATTGCTGAAGGATGCTTTGAGAGACAAGAAACAAGAGAATGCAAATTTTTTACATTCTTTTCTACCTGTAGCTGTCTACAAATAACCTTTAAATCACTATCAGACATGAACCGCCATTCAGCTATAGCTTCAGAAACATAATATCTAACCTTTTCATTTGAATGGCTGAATCCAAGGAAAACTGTTCTATGCAGCTGAGGTGCATCAGCTTTTCTAAGAATATATGAAAGCCACTTAGAAACCTTTTCATCTGGATGAGTAAGAAGATTCAAAACAGTATTAACAACATCCTTAGAAGTAACCTCAGGCATAGAATTAAATACATTTTCAATTCTATATTCATCACTGTTTTCAAGGAACTTGATTACAGCAGGAACAGCTTCAGGATTGTTCATTGAAAGCAAGGCAGATACTATATGAGGTATCAATGCAGGTTCTGTTCCATCATCCATTATCTGAATCAATACCCTAACTGCTTTTGGACCAATCATTACTAATGATTTTCTTGCCCAGAATCTTATATCTTCAGATGGGTCATTTAAAACTCTGACAATGGAAGTAACTGAAGCTTCACCGTAGTTTACAAGACAATTTGAGGCTGCATTTCTAACCGGCCAATTTTCATCACCAAGCAATTTAATAAGAATATCGATTACTTTTTGATCCGGGGCTATTTTCTGAAGAACTCCTAAGAGGAATAATCTTTCCTGTTTATTTCCCTTTTCAAGAATTCTAATTATAGGGATAAAAGCTAATCCACCTATAGAACCAATAATTTTAATTACCTGGAATCTAAGGTTTTCATCTTCCGTATTTAATATATTCAAAAGTAAATCTAAATTTAAATTATGCTTTTTGGTTAAACAATCTGCAGCAAAGTCAGATACGATTCTATCAGAATCAGCTAAGCAGCGTATAATCTCCTGAACAGCAATATCAGAGCGCAGCTTAGATAAATTTTCTATAGCCATCATTCTTAATTCCTGATCAGGAGCGCTTAATAATCTTTTCAATAAAGGCATGGCTTTTTCGCCAATAAGATTCACTATAATTTTAACAATATCATATCTAATAAGTGAGTCTACCCTGCCAAAACTAGCAGAAAGCTGATCAAATGCTTTTGGTCCTAATTTTGATAGTTGTTCTGCGGCTAATCTTCTAATAGCCCATGAGCGGTCTGCTAAACCAGCTATCAAATAATCTATTGCTCTAGAGGTTCCTAATTCACCTAGTGCATTCAATATAGAGAATCTTAAAGCAAAATTGCCTTCCTTATAAAAATGGCTTAATTCTGATAAAATATTATCCTTACCAATTTTTACGAATAATGCAATTACACTATGATTCGGAATTTTAGAAGGAGTAAGAATAATTTTTCTTAAATCATCAAGAATTAGTTGATCGAAAGAAAGAAGCTGTTCAAAAACAAGCTTTCTTATGCTCCAATTGACATCATTCAGCATAGGATACAAAATTCTTGCATTATCAATGCTCTTTTTATAACCGAGTCCTCTTACCGCATAGCTACGTAATTCTGCGTCCTTGTTCTGTAATCCGCGTTTTAGAATTGCAACAGATTTTTGGTCACCAATATGACCAAGAATATTAAGAATCCAATAATATTGGTCTATGTTCTGTTCAGAAACTTTTTTTTCAAGAATATCTGACAGACCTTCGCCCCAGTCAAATAAAGCTTTTGCAGCAGTTTCACGCTTATGCCAGGAACGGTCACTCAGCATTTGAATTATTGCATCACAGGATTTTTCACTGTGCTCTGCAACAAGTGCCTCCAGACCTTCATGCCATAAGGTTTCGTCGTTGCTGCTTATAAGCTCATAGGGTGACCGATTCATCAAAATTCCTCATAAAGAAAACAATATTACATTAAACTTATCATAATATTAAGGTTTGTAAAAGTCTATTTATTAAAATTTCCAAACAATTTAAGAAATAAGCATAAAAAAAGACCTGCATTTCTGCAGGTCTTTTTAAAATCTCAATTAGCGATTAGCCATTGGATAGAGTGAGCGGATAGTGCCGTTCATAGTGTAAAGCTGCCAAGTGAAGCTTTCGCCATTTACGTCAGCCTTGAAGGTCAAAGAACCTGGAACGCTACCATTAGCACGGCAGGTTTCGATTGCGATGTGACCGAGAGCAAGGAGAACCATTGGTGAATGCTGGAGAGTGAAACCTCCCTTTGGCTTCTTGCAAGTTGGGAGAGGACCGTTTCCGTCTGGATCCCAAGTGTAAGAACCAGTATACATTCTTGGATTACCGATAGCTTCAACTGAATTGATGTATTCTACATGACCATTGCGTTCGTCAGTGTAGTATCTATACCACCAGTGATAACCAGAAACCTTAGTGCCCTTAATTTCGCCAGCGATAACATGTTCGAAACCAGCACCAGCACCAAACCAGTTGTTCATCATATCGTCGATGCTAGTATTTGTTACTTTGAGAGCTTCCTGAACACATGGATCGTTTTCGATTGAATGGAAGAATTCAGAAATTGCTTTCTTGTGCTGGCCCATTTCTGGAGTGTTAGTGTGTGGGTCAAAGAGGTTGCAAAGCTTAATGCATCTATCGTAAGCTGCTGGGATTGGAGTTGTGATATCCTTGAACAACTTAGTAGCGCCGCTGCGGCCTTCATTCTTCTGAACCTTTACAGAAGCCTTCTGATCAAGAGCATAGAGGTTCTTTGAAAGCTGTGTAATCTTCTGAGCAAGAGCGGAATTTCCGCCACCATTGCCGTTATTGTTATTTGGTTTTGGTTTATTGTTGTTTGGTTTGTTACCATTCTTCGGCTTCTTGCGGCTTACTTCATAAGAAATCATGTTGTCTTCTTCTTGTGAATCGATTGCCTGAGAAATAGCAGCCTGAAGTTCTTCGTCGGTAGAAATCAAACCAATAGCGATGCTGTTGCTAAGAGTTCTGCGAAGCTGTTCGTCTTTGATTGAATCAAGCTGATCGCTAAAATCTTTAGTTGCAGCTGTAGCTGGTGTAGACATAGCTACGAGTGATAACATTGCAATTGCGGCTAATGAAAGTGACTTACGCATTCCATGCTCCTTACTGTTTACTATATACTTATCGAGCCAAACTATATTATATTGCTTAGTGTTTAAATTTTGAACACCATGCAATTCGTTACTGAATAATTTATAACATAAAAAATTCATTCCCGCAAGGGTTAATTTATATTTTTTTCAAAATTTATTGTACACAAAAAAGCTGCTCACTTTTTGAGCAGCTTTTTAATTAATTTATATTAAGTTAGAAATTAATCCCAACGGTGGTTAATGCCGGCAATTACGCTGAAGTCACTTTCAGTGCCCCATTCATGTTTAATATTGATTGGGAAGCCGAGATTGGCCTGCCATTCATCATTAAATACCATGAAGCCGAGAGTAAGATCTGCATTCATACCATTGCCGCCATAAATATCTGATGGAGCCTGGTAGTTTTCGGCACAAATTTCACCAACAAGTGCGAAGTTACGATTTACACGATAATCAGTACCGGCTCTTACTTCAATCTTAGTAATATCATCCTTTGAGTTGTTAGCAAATGCTAGATTCAAGTGACTTGCCCATTTATCGTTCAACACACCAGAATAAGCACCGCCGAATTCAACCCAGGAACCTTCGTAAGCACCGGCAGGCCCATTTGCTGTAAATCTTGGAGCAGCACTTTCTTTACTCTTTCTGCCATCACTGAAGCCATACTGGTTAACAATTGGAGAATGGTAGTTGCCACCGGAAATCTTTCCTTCAAGGTGAAGTGTTACTGCGTGAGTGCCTTCGAAATTCTTCCAAACCTGATAACCAACCTTAACAGAAGTATCATGCATACCGCTAAGTTCGGCCTTCTTACCGCCGTTAACACCTTCTTCCCAGGTCTGATATGGAACAGTGATGCCAGCGAAGAACTTGTGGCCAGTATAGTTAAGGTTCAACATATACTTATTAGCGCTACCATCTATAATATCCTTTTCACCGTTAAAGTATTTAAGGTTGTCATGCTTATAACTGAAACCAATATTCCATGTTGGAAGATATGGGATCAAAGCGCTTTCGGTGTTAAATAAGCCACGGTAACCATTAACATTTGTGAAGTAAGGATCGAAATCAGTTGCCTTCAATTCATCTGGCAAACGATACTTTTCTTCTCTGTAGAGTTCATACTTATGAGTAGCAACGGGCTGATCAGAAATTACATGATTTTCAGTTGTCTGAACCGGAACTACAGCACCAGGAACAGTATCACAATCACAGCCAACCTGAGGAGCTGGTGGTGGAGCAAAATTGTCAGAACTGTAAACAGGAACATTATTTGGTTGATAAGCTGGTGGAGCAGGCGGTGCCGGTGGAACCGGTGCCTGAGGAGCATTGAAGTTACCATAAGCCATTGGTGGCGGAGGTGGAGCAACAATGCCTGCAGCGTTTGGATCGAATGATGGATCGCTAACAATAGCTGGTTCATTCTGGGCATAACCATAATTGTTATAGCCCATATTATTTACTGGCTGAGCATTAGCAGCTGCCATCTGCCATGGCTGAGCGCTGATTGCTCTTTCTTCAACATGGCTTACACCAATTGGCTGAGCTGAAACAACAGAACTAGATGATTTCTTAGCGCCTGGAATTACGAGAACATCGCCAACCTGAAGTTTATTTGGATCAATGCCTGGATTAGCCTTAGCAATCTTCTGCCACTTAGAAGTAGAGCCCAAAAGCTGTTTAGCAATCTTTCCAAGAGTATCACCCTTCTTTACAGTGTAAGTACCATCGCTGCCAACACCGTAGAAGCTAGCGTCTGCTGATTCTGATTCTTCTGGCATTTCTGCAATTTCATGTTCAGCAACAGGTGCTTCTTCAGCAATAATATTGTTACTAGCAACAGTGATAAGTTTCTGACCAACATAGATTCTGTTACCATTATCAATGTTGTTCAAAACCATTAAATCCTGCCAACGATTAGGATCGCCATAAATCTTCATAGCAATCTTTGGAAGGGTATCACCAGCCTGAACAGTATATTCATTCTGGATTTCAGTATTTGCTGCTGCAACTACTGGTCTTTCAACAGGAGGTCTATAACTAACCTGCCCTGAAACATTTGCACCAATCTGTGGTGGAGCTGACATCAACTGCTGTTGAGCAGAAAGAGCCGCAGGACCTACTTCTTCCCAGTCATTTGACTGAGCGCCGGCAATTGCTTGGGCAGACATGATCATTCCCATAGAAATGATAGTGGCAAGAACCGGGTCCTTGGCCCGGAATCTATTAAAGCATTTCATCTTTGACCTCCAGGTCTAACAAATAAGATTACAATTTCCAGATTTTTTTGAATTGCGCTTTAAGCAATTTCGCGTAACCATACCAATCTGCATACGAAATCAATTCTTCTTTTTTACTCTTATCGACAGGACCAGCAATTTTATTAACAACTAATCTCACATGCTGTGAAATAGTTTTTGCCATTAGCTTTCCAGGGGTCCCGCCTTCCAGCACAGAAATAATTTTGCCATTACAGAATTTTTCTGCCATATCCATGGTTTGCTGGAAAGTTGAAAGAAGGCCGGCTTCACTCATCATTAGATGCGAAGCAGGATCTGCGTCCAGGACGTTTGTTCCTAGACCAACAATAATGAATTCTGGTGCAAACTGCGTAAGAATCTTTTCAATGATTTCCTTGAGACATACTCTATATTCTCTGTCACCATAGCCAGATACAAAGGGAACATTAATATTGTAGCCCAAAGCGCCTTTACCACCCATTTCATCGTAATAGCCAGTGCCTGTGGTTCCTGGATATTCGTGAATGGAAACAGTCATAACATCTTTTCTTTGATAAAAGATTTGCTGTGTGCCACTGCCATGTTCTGCGTCAAGGTCAATAATAGCAACCCTTTTCATACCGAATTTCTTAGTCAGGTAATGTGCACCTGCAGCTACAGGATTCACAAGGCTTCCATAACCGGTAGTAGTGATACCGGAATGATGTCCTGGCATTGCAGTTAAACAAAAAGCTCTCTTTGCTTCACCGCTCATGATTTTATCAACGGCATCCAGAACTCCACCAGCACCAAATCTTGCAATTTCAAAGGATTCCTTGATTACTGGTGTATTTGGATCAAGCTTGTCTAATCCACTGTATACTCTCTTGTGAAGTGCATCTAGAAATTCAGAATCGTGAATATCACGCAAACGTTTCATTGGAGCAATATCAGCCTGAAGCGCAATTTCTTCATTCCATAAGCCGTTTTTCTGAAGAGCTTCAATAATACAACTCAATCTGCCGCCCTCTTTTCCAGCGGTGATCTGGTCGTGCTCCAGTAATTTATCGTTATACATTATAACGGCTTCGGTCTGATTGTCTGCCATAGCTATTTATTGCCCTCCTTGGGTCATCTACTTATTAGCTATCGACAATTTTTCTGTAAGCATTAAGAGTGTGTGGAAAAGCCAATTAATTCATAATTCATAATGCATTATGAATTTTAGTAGAGGCTGCGGCCTTTGTTATCGTAGATGATGAAGGCTGGCATGTCTATTACTTCAATTTTATGAACTGCTTCCATGCCGTATTCCGGGAAGGCTATTACTTCAGACTTCTTTATGTTTTCAGCAGCAATCAAAGCTGCAGCTCCACCTATTGTTCCAAGATAGAAGCCACCATGTTCCTTACAAGCCTTTACAACAGAATCAGCTCTGTTGCCCTTAGCCAATGTAACCATTGACGCGCCTTTGCTCATAAAATAATCCATATAACCGTCCATCCTCTGAGCAGTGGTAGGGCCAAAGCTGCCTATAGCATAGCCTGCTGGAGTTCTGGCAGGACCTGCATAATATACAGGATGGTCTTTGAAATACCGGGGAACAGGTTCACCGGCTTCAACCATATCATGAATACGTGCATGAGCCATATCTCTTGCAACAATCAGAGTGCCATTAAGAAGAACCATATCACCAGCCATGTGCTTGCCAAGCTGTGCAAGAATTTCACTCATTGGCTTATTTAAGTCAATTCTATCAGCCTTTACGCCGCCTTCCATTACCTTGTTAAGCAATCTGGAAGGATTCTTATCTGTTACTTCAAGGAATACGCCATCCTTGTTGATAATTGCAGCAAGGTTTCTGTGTGCGCTGCAGGAAACACCTACTGAAATCGGACAGGAACCACCATGACGAGCCATTCTGATTACCCTGGCATTGATGGCCATGTGCTTACCACCAAATTGTGCGCCCCACCCTGTTTCTTCAGCAATCTTCATCACGCGTTTTTCCCATTCCAAATCTCTGAATGGGGCGCCTAAGCCGTCGCCTCTTGTCGGTAATTCATCATACCAGCCGGTAGATGCAAGCTTCATTGTCTTAAGATTCAATTCTGGAGATGTGCCACCAACAACAACAATTAGTGTATATGGTGGGCAGGCCGCAACACCAAGGCCTTTTATCTTTTCGCGAAGGAATTCTTCAAGGGACTTTTCATTCAGAATAGCTTTTGAAGCTTGAACCATTACAGTCTTATTTGCAGAGCCACCACCCTTTGCCATAAACATAAAACGGTATTCATCGCCAGGAGCATACTGAATATCAATCTGAGGAGGCATGTTATTGCCAGTATTCTTTTCTTCAAACATAGTAATAGGAGCATTCTGAGAATATCTTAAGCAGTTGTTTTTCCAGGCTGCAGCAATACCGTCTGTAAGCAGCTTGTAATCGTCTTCGCCAGTAATAACACGTTCGCCACGCCATGCAAATACTGTTGCGGTGCCTGTATCCTGGCAAAGTGGCAGTTTCCCTTCTGAAGAAATAATAGCGTTCTTTATCAGACTTGAACAAACAAAGCGTTCGTTGTCGGAAGCACTCTTATCGTCTACAATCTTTGCCCATTCATCAAGATGTTCAGCTCTTAAATAGAATTCAAGGTCATGGAAAGCTTCTTCTGCAAGCTGTGTGAGAACCTGAGGTTCAACAGTAAGAAACTGCTTTCCACCTATATTTTCAAGTTTAATACCTTTATCTGTAATTTTACGATATTCGCACTTCATATTTTGCTCCTGACATTGGCACCGTAGTGCATCTTTACTGTTTTTAATGATACCACTAATTCAAATAGCTTTAAATAAGCTATCATTATTAATGAATTATGTTATCACCTAAAATATTTCTGCGACATTCCTCTATAAACTTTTTATATTCTTCTTTTTCAGGATTGAATTTTTGTGACTCGGTAAAATATTTCAGCGCTTTTTCATAATTCCTGGTTTTGAAGTTATATAAACCAACATTATATGCCAAAGCTTCTGCATACTGATTATCACCTGATTGCATTGAAACCTTGTAGGCTTCTTCAGACACGTCACTAGACTCTAAAAGCTTGCCAATACGCATATAGCTGTAGGCCAATTCCCACATAACCTCAATAACCTGTGGCCTGATAGCAAGGGAAGCTTCATATTCTTTTACTGCAGCTTCAAAGTTTTCTTGCACTCTTAGCTTTCTGCCAGCAAGAAAATGCTTTTCAGCCCTTCTCATATCTGAGTTTTCATCAAGCATATTCCTTGTTTTTATAAGTGAACTCGGAATATCATATTTATCTACAGCACCTTTTGAAACTAATTTTTCGCAGCATTCAAAAAATTTTAATGCTTCACTATAATCCTCAACTATATAAAGCATAGTTCCTATATAGTTATTTGCTTTTAATTTAAAATCTAAATCTGTAGAGCTGTTAGCAGCAAGCTCGCAATATTTCTGAGCCTGTTCCTGATTATGCTGCAAAGCAAAATATTTTGCAAATTTCAAGCAGTAGTCAGCAACTCTACCATTGTCATATTTATTCATTGCCAGCTTCAGAGCACTATCAAGATATTCAGCAATTTTATCTATTTTATTTAAAATATAATAATAATCTATTATTTTATCTAATACGTCAAAGCTGTTTCTACCAACACCCAAAGCTTTAAGATATAATTTTAAAGCCTCGTCATATTTTTTTTCTTCTAAGGCTTTCTTAGCATCATCCATAAGCACAGTGGTATAAAAATATTTTCCATATTCTGCTGATTTCTCGAAGTCATCAAGCTTTTGAAACAAAATAGAAAGACCGATATACAAAGGTGGCTTTAAATAGCTTTTATTTTTGTATTCAAAGCGTTGAAGCTTCTTAAATAGGCTTTCACCAATGCAAATTGCCTCATGAATAACATTTTCTTCCTTAGCTATAGAAAACAGCCCAAATAATGCTTCCAGATTATCGGGGTCGTGCTCCAGACATTTTTTATATTCTATTTTAGCAAGACTATAATTTTTTTCATTCTCTGCATGGAAACCGGAAACAAATAAATTTCTGGAAGGGTCCTTTTCATTCCAGGTATCAAATACGATACCGATTTTCTTTTCTATTTCATAATCCTTGGCATAGTCAGAATTCATATCAATTATTTGTTTGAATAATTCTACGGTTTCCTCATACTGCCCCTGGTAAAATAATGAATAAGCCAATTCCTGATAATTCGGTATAAAATGAGGTTTATTGGCTATAGCAAGTCTGAAATACTTAGCAGCGGGAACATAGTCGTCTCTGTATAAATATGATTTTCCAAGATATCCGTAAAATCTGCCTATATTATCTGTGCTGACACGATTCTGAGAAATTAAAAGCGCTCTTGATGCCAGTTTTTCCAAATCTTCATAACGCTTAGTTTCAGCATAACAATTGCACAATTCACCCATCATCTGAATCTGATTCGGTTCGCGCTTCAGAAAATCTTCGAATTTTTCAATGGCTTTTTCATATTCACCACTATAGGCTAATTTCATTGCTTCAAAAGCGGTCTGGTCTTCAATAAACATATTATGTCCCCTTCTCCTCTATAATTATATTATACAGTATTATTAACAAACAATAAAAAATACGCTCCGTTAATATTTGGTAACGAAGCGTATTCTTGCAATCAGTTAATTACTTTTTTTCGCCAATTCCGAGTGTATGTCTTAATAATGCTGCTGTTGTAGCATCACGACCACGGAACATGCGATAAACTTCTGCAGGATGCTTACTTCCACCAAGAGCCAAAACAGTATCTCTGAAGCGATGACCGATTTCAACCACCTTTTCTTCATTGTCGAGGCCAGCTTCTTCAAAGGCTGCAAAAGCGTCTGCACTAAGAACTTCAGCCCATTTGTAGCTATAGTAGCCTGCGCTGTAACCACCTGCAAATATGTGAGAGAAGCCACAAAGGAACTTGTCGTTCTTGTAAAGCTTGCTCGGACAGGTTTCATCATTAATGCGCTGGAAAGCTTCAAATGGAGTTTCCTTACCATCTGGGTCAAAATCGCTGTGCAGGTAAAGGTCTATCTTTGCAAAAGACAGCTGTCTGAGCATTGCATAGGCACCACGGTAATGTTCAGCATCTTTAATCTTTTCGTAAAGTTCGTTTGGAATAGTTTCACCTGTCTTATAGTGCTTTGCCATACCAAAGAAGGTTTCACGGTTCAAGCACCAGTTTTCCATAAACTGGCTGGCAAGTTCAACAGCATCCCATTCTACGCCAGAAACCCCTGAAGCTTCTGCTTCATCAATTGTAGTGAGCATACCCTGCAAAGCATGACCGAATTCATGGAACAGTGTATTAACTTCATAGAAGCTCATCAGTGACGGAGCGTTATCCATAGCTGGTGTGCCGTTACAGATAACATAGATTACTGGTCTGGTAAGCTTGCCGTTAACTACTCTGCGGCTGCGGCAGGTATTCATCCATGCGCCACCACGCTTTTCAGCAGGGCGGGAATATGGATCTAAATAGAAATGTGCAATCATGTTGTCACGTTCATCAAAAATATTGAAGAACATTACGTCATCATGCCATTTTGGAATCTTAGAATATTCAGATTTTCTGATATTGATGCCATAAAGCTTGTTGCAAAGCTTAAACAAAGAATCAAGAACTCTTGGCAGTGGGAAATAAGGTCTTATCTGGTCTTCAGTGAAATCAAAAAGCTTTTCACGCTGTCTTTCAGACCAAAAATGAGTATCCCAGGGCTGCAATTCACCTTCAAAACCATTTTCATGTGCGAAATTTACAAGTTCTTCCTGTTCTTTCTTAGCAAAAGGCTTAGAGGCTTCTTCAAGCTCATCAATCATTTTCTTTACGTTATCGATATTCTGAGCCATCTTGCTGCTGAGGCTTAATTCAGCATAATTATTGAAGCCAAGGAGCTGAGCCTGTTCCTTGCGAAGCTTAAGAAGCTCTGTTATAAGAACAGCATTATCAAATTCAGGTTCTGACGCTCTTGTTGTATAAGCATCATAAACTTTGAAGCGCAAATCTCTATTGCGACAATGCTGCATAAATGGCAGATAGCTTGGTCCATCAAGTGTTATCATCCAAGGACCGTGCTTTGGATTAGGCTTTGTATTGTTTTTCTTGGCGTATGATACAGAAGAAAGTATCTTAAGCATATCAGGCCAGCCTTCAGTATCTTTTTCGTCTTCAATGACCATACCAAAAGCTTTTGTGGAGTCCAGAATATTGTTAGAGAATTTATTGGATATTTCAGTCATTCTCTTAACAATGGCATTAAAACGTTCTTTCTTTTCGCCTTCAAGAGCAATACCACTCTTTTCTGAGCCAAGAATCAGAGAATCAACGATACGTTTCTTTGCATCATTGAATTTCTTATATGCTTTGCTTTCCTTTAAAGCCAGTAATGCTTTGTATCTTGGTTTGCTCTGAGACATTCTAAGTGAAAGAGCTATGCATTCCGGCATAAGCTGGTCATAAGCCTTGCGCAGACCATCAGAGTTTTTAACGCTCTTAAGATGATTCAATACGCTCCAGGTATATTCCCAATCAAGGTCAGAATCATCAAATGGGGCAACCAATGATTCCCATGACGGTTCTTCCTTTTCAGCATTTTCTTCTACTTTTTTCAGAATTTCTTCTGTTCTTGCGAACACAGATTTAATTGCAGGAATAAAATTTTCTGCAGTAGCCTGTTCGTATTCAGGTAGTCCCGTTCGCTTCATTAAGGGATTTGAGAGTGAATTCATGTTATGTTTTCCCGATTGTGTACACAATTTTGTAAACTGTATTCTATAACAATATTAATCAATAATACAACTAATATCTTAATTATTTCTCATAAACTAATACTATTCTGAAACCCAGACTAATGTTTTCCAAATCTTCCGGAGCCATATTTCGGCTTGCGCAACGGCATCTTGACGGAACTACAACAAAGTTTCCACCTCTAACCACCTTGGTTTGATTATCAGAGGTATCTTTATCATTCATTCCGTAGCCTTCTATATACCAATCTTTACACCACTCACCCACATTACCGTGCATATCATATATTCCCCAGGCATTGGGATTCTTCTGTCCAACAGGATGGGTAACACCGAAAGCATTGAAAACATACCAGCCAACCTCATCGAGATTAGCGCAGTATTCTTTGTCTGAAGTTAAATTCTTGCCGCTATTGATAGCTGTTGTAGAGCCAGCTCTGCATGCATATTCCCACTGAGCCTCAGTTGGAATATCAAATTTGTAGCCAGCTGGTCTAACCAGCTTTGTCATCTCATTAAGCTTTTTACAAAAGTCTTCTGCAGCATTATAACTTACACTGTCAGCAGGATTATCCAAGCCATAATACTTAGAATAATTTTCGCCGGTTACTTCAGAGAACAAAGCCTGAACAACCTCGTATTTGCCAATCAGAAACGGCTTTTCAATAGTAACATTATGCGGTGTTTCCTGTTCTTCACGTCCCAGCTCGTTTTGCTGACTGCCCATCATGAAGCTTCCAGCAGGACAAGGCATCATTTCAAATTCAACGCTACCTGCCTTGAATTTAGTGGGCTTTGATAAGTCCAATGTAGTATTATTTTCGACTGTAGTTGTCTTTGTAACTACTGTTTCTTCAATCTTTTCATCAGATGGTTTCCCGCTGAATGCAAAATAACCGGCAATTGCAACAATGCCAAAAACGGCAGCGATTAAACCTGCTTTGCTTTTTTTAGGGGAAACTTCCTGAGAATCAGTTTTTTCATTTGGTTCAGAAAAGCTATCGAGCTGCTGAGCAGGCTCGATATTACTAACCGATTCCTGTTTCACAATCTGTTCCTGAATTTGAACAGGTTCAGATACTTGAACAGGTTCAGATTTTTCTTTTGATTCTTCTGCAGATTCAAGTGCTAGTTTTGAGGCAGCTTCTGGTTCCGAAACAAGCTCAGGTTTCTGAACAGGGTTGGCTTCTTGCTTGGGTTTATTCAATAAAACCTTGCTTTCTTCAAGCTTTAAACGGATATATTCTTCGTTCTTTTGTTGGATTGTCTCAAGACGTGCTTTAAAAGCTGGATCACTAAATCGAAGAGCGCGCTTGAAGCTTGTTAAATCACCAATATGTATTTCTACTTTTTCAAGCTGCGCAAAGCTGTTAGCCTTCAGTTCAGCCATCATCAGGCCATAGTAACACTGAGCCGATTCAGGGTATTCATCCAGTAAATCGTTGAAATAATTCTTAGCCTGATCATATTCCTGCTTCGCAAGAAATGCCATGCCTTCCTTTAGTTTTGTCTGTAATTCAGTTGCAGCCATATTATTAACCTGTTATTCATCAGCCTGGAAGGTTTTTTCGTAAGAATCGGCAACAAGAACAAGCCTGAAGCCTATATCATACTCGCCATTGCCATCATTACCTGGAACACTGCCTCTTCTGGAAGCAGAACGGCAATCCTTAGCCTGACTTCTTATACTACCACCTCTGAGAACTTTTTTGAAGCCATCAAGACGGCAAGGATTCAAAGTCGCACTAGATGGATAATTCCCATAATAGTCCTTACACCATTCCCAGACACCGCCGTGCATATCGTGAATATACCAGCAGTTTGCCTGTCTCATGCCAACGTCAGAAAGTTGTCTTGCTGGAGTATTAGCAGCATACCAGCCAGCCTGTTCCAAAGCAGGACATCTCTTATTATTCGGCACAATACTACCACCGTTATTGAAGGCTGTCGGGTAGCCAGCTCTGCATGCGTATTCCCACTGAGCTTCTGTTGGTAAATCAAAGTGCCAATGTGATGGTCTTGTTTTCTGAGTAAGCTTATTAAGCTTGTCACAGAATTCATCTGCCATGAACCAGCTAACCTGATATACCGGTTTTTTATCACCTTTTATAAAGCTTCTAGCCGGGTTCATACCAGTAATTGCCTTGTATAAGCCCTGAGTTACTTCATATTTTCCAATATAAAAGCCTTGCGAAATAGTAACCTGATGCGGAGTTTCATCAGAATTTCTGCCTAATTCATTTACCGGACTGCCCATAGTAAAAGAACCTGCCGGACATGCAATAAGTTCAATATTGTAGCCATTTACAGTTATGACCTTGTTCTGCCCAAGGTCAACCCTCATGGCTGCTCTGCGCTTTTCAGTTTCTTTAGCAACTCGTTCAGCTTCTTCCTGGGCATCACGAAGTCTGGCGGCTTCATCAGCTATTTTTTGTCTAGCCTCTTCCTCCAGCTTTTGCTTTGCTTCTTTAGCTTCCATTACGCGTCTATTTTCTTCCAATGCAGCTTTACGAGCAGCTTCACTGACAATGCGAGCTCTCTTAGCTTCTTCAGCGGCCGCCATTTTTTCTATTTCTTCAATAGCCTTGCGCTTAGTTTCTTTTTCTTCTGCTAATCTTGCTGCAATTGTTTTTTCATCAAATACTTCTGCTTCACGGATAACCATTGGATCGCCATTAGCAAGCTTTAAGGATTCAATAGTCTTAAGCTGAGCATCATTGAAGAAACCTATCTGATTAAACATTACTATTGCATTAGTATAGTCTGATTTTTCCCAATAACCTATGGCCTGACTATATTTACCCTCCATGACAACCTTGCTGTCGGCTTCCCTGCATTCCTGAAGCTTCAGCACACTTTCAGGGTGATTTTCGTTCTGAGCCAGACAATCTGAAGCTGCTTTATAATTCCCATTATTGAATAGCTTGCACCCTTCAGAATAAATCTGGGCAGGAATTATAACGTTGTTAAAATAGTAAATTCCGCATGCAAATAGAATTACAAAAGCTATTCCCAGGCAAGTCCAGGAGATTATTTTTCTTCTTCCAGCGGTTGGGTCCAACCTCTTGCCAAATTCAGAGGAATCGGTATTTATTGCTTTAAGCTTCCCGTTTCCCTCCTCTTCTCGCTTTTTTTCTGAATCAGCAATGGCCTGCTTTAATTTTTCCGTAGCTGACTCTGCTTCGGCTTTTTTACGTTCAGCAAGAATATTTTCTTCTATCTTCTTAAGCTTTGCTACCAAAGCAGAATCTGAACTTTCACAAGCTGTTTTCCAATATTCAGAATCAATGAAAGTATCTGTCTTTTTTAGCAATGCACCAAGACTGCCAACCTTATTCTGTATGAAAAGCTTTGCAAGGCAGCCCCTGTCATTCTTAGGATTTACCTCCAATAGCTTATCGCAGCGTTTTTCAGCTTCTTCCCATTGCTTATCTTCAATCATCAGTTGAATTCTGGTGACCAGGGCCTTTTCCTTCTGAAGAGCATCAGGATTATTGGCTGTATTATTTGCTTGAAGGTTATTGTTTTCTTCAGTATTCATATTTCTTCACCTTCTGAGCAAAATTCTTGCTAAAACTATCAAAGCATGCATTAAACAAAGCCTTGTAAACCTCTAAGCGGTCCTTATTAGCTTCAAGAACAGCATGAATCTTAGCGGTTTCTTCGTCACACTTATCTATCTGCTCCTGAAGACTACTTCTAGAAGTTGCTGAGTGGTCTTCTTTAAAATACCTTAAGGTTGCAAATCCATCTTCAAGCTTATAATACTGTTCGCCCTCATCTTTTACATCAAGTTTTACCTGTGCATTTATTTCAAGTGCTGTATCAGTAGGCACAACAATGCATCTATCAAGACTCTTGCCTTCTATATTTGCATCTTTCAACAAATATGCATTTTCAATATCTTCAAGCTTACGTTCAACAGTGCCGCGCAATGTCCAGTTAATAGTTACGCCTAAGAGCTTAGTGCGGCATTCTTCCTTTATAGCAGCATATTCAGCCAGTTTACCATTATAGTTAGAATCAGAACCGTCAGCGCTGCTAATATTTTTCTTAGCTTCTACAATTGTTTTTCCCAGCTTTCTATCGTTTTCGCTGAATATATCCGGGAAAGCATCAATACACTGTTCCAGTTTGCGGCATTGTTCTACATCTTCTATGTTGCTCATGCAGTTCTTAACATACTTAAATACTGATTCAGCAGCAAATACAGAAGGGAAAAGGCGCTTTCGGAAGCTGGCATTTTTATTGGAAATCGCTGCCTCAACAAAGCAATCATACTGTTCGTCTGAAAAATTCAATCCATTTTCGCGTAGTCTGTCGAAAAGAAGTTCGACTATAACCGGATTTTCCTCATCAATAAATGCAGCTTTAAAGTTATTTAAGCTAAGATTTTCAATCTGGTCGGCAATAGAATAGATAATATGCTTTTTAAGATTGTCATTTACCTTAGCATTTTTAAAATATTCAATTTTTGTTTTTACATCAGTATTTGCTAATACACGCATGTAATCTTTATCGGGATTAACTTTAAAAATAGAGTGGCAAAAACAGGCTGCTCCGCAGCAGCAAGCTAATAACAATGCAATGACTCTTATTTTTTCTATTTTAATGCTAATGGCGGCAACAACAATACCGACAGCAAGCAAAGCAATGACTAATGTGTTAAGCATGTAATAAATTTAGCCTATTATTAAAATAAAAGCAAGTGAGAGTAATATAGTTGCGCAACAATGAGAAGGTTACTTAATAACAGCGTTCTTCTGCCAGATTCCACTAAGATAAAAGCACCAGGTTACGCAAAGAGCAAGACTGAAACCGAACAGGCCGTTCCACCAGATAATTGAATAACCGAAATACTGGCTATCCTTGAACAAATAAGTAACAATGACTCTAGTAGAAAGTGCAATGGTTGCAACTACAGTTGGCAGAGCACAGTGGTTTGCTCCCTGGAAAACACCGAAAATAGGAACGTAAAATGATAAAAGAATATTTACAAAAGCAATTGTTCTTATATGATCAATACAATAAACTGCAGCCTGGTCGCTGATTCCAAAAATTTCAATTATTCTTGCTGCATATAACCATACGAAAATAGAGATTACAACAGTTGAAGAAACGGACATGATCAAAGCTTGTTTAGTCCCAAGCTTAACTCTGTTCATTTTACCGGCGCCGATATTCTGACCTGCATAGGTTGCAAGCGTTGTCTGGAAAGCATGAAATGGCATATTCAGAAACAATTCCATTCTTTGCCCGACAGTAAACGAAGCTGTCATAAACTTACCAAAGCCATTTACAGCCCTCTGAATCAAGGTAAGCCCTAACGCAACAATAACCAACTGAACTGCTATTGGTGTGCCAACCTGAATTGTCTGCAAAGCAAGCTTGTTGCTATAGGTAAATTCTTTCAGCTTGAATCTGAATATAGGATACTTCTTAGTCATATACCAGTATGCGCATATAAAAGAAACACCCTGAGATATATTTGTAGCCCAGGCAGCTCCTGCAACTCCCCATTTCAAGCCAGCAACGAACCACAGATCAAGAAGGATATTTAAAACCGAAGCTATCAGCAGGAAATATAAAGTTGCTGCACTATCGCCTATGGCCCTTAAAATTGAGGAAAAAATATTGTATCCGAATTGGAAGACCATTCCGAGCATACAAATATTAAAGTATTCCAGAGTCAGCTCAAGAATTTCTGGAGGGACAGAAACAATGCTTTCATAAGCCTGTCTTGAAAAAGCAATGCCTAAGGCCCCAGATATAATGCCCATTCCTAAAAGAAGAATTATACCAGTAGAAGCATTTGCTCTTACAAGATCATCATTCTGGGCACCATACGCCTGGGCAACAACAACACCATTACCAGCAGAGAAACCAGTGGCAATTGCTATCAGCAGGAAGGTCAATGTAGAAGTGGTGCCTACAGCTGCTAATGAGTTTTCGCCGGCATAATTTCCAACAACAATGGTATCAACAGTATTATAAAGCTGCTGAAGAACCAGACCGAACAATACCGGCAATGAAAACATAAGGATATGCTTCCATGGAACGCCTACCGTCATTGTCTTAGCAACAGCCATAAAATACCTGCAAAATATTCAAAATTAACAGGCAACGATTATATCACTTTAGAAGTTATTGTAAACAAGATTTACAATACTTTACAGACCTCGTGAAAAAATTAGAAATTAAAGTTAAAGCTTGCCTGGCCGTCTATGCCCCGGCGTGCGCCAACATAACCAGTGACAGCAAAATTAAAATGCCAGTCGGACTTACTTATTGGTTTATATTTTAAGCCAAACTCAAAAAGACCAGTATTGCCTTTAAGACTTGGAGCCTCAACGTCATAACCGTTAACTTCTGATTTGGCTTCTCCTTTGAATTCTCTTTCCCAGGCTACGCCCCAGAAAGGTTTCAGTGTCTTATAGCCTTTATAATCCATTCTTAACCCAATTCTGGCTTTCATAGAACTGATATCATCAAAGTTTAGTTTTTCACCATTTATGTTGGCATCGTCACCCTTTTGACGAGTCCACATGAATTTTCCATAGAATTTATAATTGCGGTTTTCGCTCGCCTTTCCTTCATAGCCGAGGCCAAAGTCAGCCCCATAGTAGCGATGACGAGTGTCGTAATCAACGTATTCACTGAAATCCCCTGAATTCCATTTGTTTTTCATACGACCAATACGACCAATAGCCTGAACATATAAGCCTTTATTCTTTGAGGAATCCAATTGAAGCATCAGACCTCCGCCATAATAGCTTGCCTTACCGTTACCATCTACAGAACCTGCTTCAAAGTCATTATGGGTTGAGTAATTTCCACGACCGTTTTCAAAAAAAGCACCAAGAGTCAGCTCGCCATTACTGCTGTCATACTCTTTTGATAAGCCGACAATAAAATCAGTAGAATGTATATTTGCATGCGAGCCTGTATCATAAAGTGACCTGCCATAGCCCAATGTGGCAAAGGTCGCCATACTGCCGCCTTCTGCTGCTGCCGCACGTGCTGCAGTCTTCGCATCTTCTAAGGCAGCTCCTGCAGCCAGTTCATTTCCTTCGCCTAATAAGGCAACGGAAGCTGTTTGTCCTTCAGCTAGTGCCTTAGTTTTTTCATCAGCCTTTCCAGCAGGTTTTGGAGGAATAAGGAGCAGAGGTGAAGGTAGTCCACCGGGTTCAATGTTTGCAGTAGCTACCAGTGTTTTATTTTCACCAGTAGTTGATAAGTTGAAGTTATAGTTAGTAAACAAAGTTCCACCCTTAAGTTCTATGCCTTCTAAGGGAACCCATGAAGCTGTGCCTTCTGTTTTATCAATAAGGTTTATTTTGTCACCATTATTAAGAACAGTACCATTTTGTATTGCTACACCCAACTTGGTGTCACTAAGGTTAACAGGTGTGCCGGCCTTTAGCATATACTTATCTGCCTGATTAGTCATTCCACCTGGCACAATAAAATAGTAATTTTCAAAATTCTGTGCTGATCTGACCTGTATATTGGAAGCCCAGACTTCCAATGTATTACCTCCATGGGATTTCCTTCCATCGCTGTAACCATACAAATCTGCATCGCACAAATCGCCACCCTTCAAAACGATAGTGTTGCTCACTGCATTGTAACCAATACCACCATATATGCGATTTTTAAATTTGCCACCTTCAATGATAACAGTATTATCTTTTGCATCTGAGTTAGAACTTAAAGCATAACCACCGTAGACAGAACCTTTAATTAAAGTATTATCCCCTTTGATTGTAACGGTGTTGCTGTTGGCGGCTGTGGCAGAACCACTGGCATAACCACCGTAGACAGAACCCATAATAGAACAGTTTTCAACTGTTACTTCATTACGGAGCATGGAAAGCCAGGAGGCTGTATTGAAGGCGCAACCACCATAAACGGTTTTGCTGATAAGGACATTTTTGAGCAGGACATTGTTGTTTGTAACGGAAATCGTTGCGCCCTCGGCGTAACCGCTGTAAACATAACCATTTACACTTCCACCGGATATTTCGACACTATTGCTCTTAACACTTGCGCTTTTGTTGCCCCCATAGGCATAACCGCCGTAAACAGTCCCCCATGTCGAGTCCGTGCCAATTATACTGTTTATTATCTTAACTTTATTGCAGGAAGCATTGTTTATATCAGAACCACCTGTATTACGACATCCATAAACAGTGCTGGTTACGTTGCCTTCGTTGATGGTAACAAAACCATAATTTTTAGTATCTGTATTACCACTGCGCACACCAAAAACAGAGGTATAGGTTTGGTCTTTTTCTACGTTAGCTTCATAGACTGTGACACCAGATTTTGTTGTCGGAGTTCCCTCTAGAGTTTCCGCACCAATTGCGACAGGAATATCGGTTGCCATAAGCCCGCATGTCAGAATCAAGGCTTTTATAATATCTCTGCGTGCAGAATTTTCAAGTGCATTAATAATTCCACCACTTACTCTTTTATACGCTTTAACCTGATTATGTAAAAATTTCATATATAGAAGAAACCCTAGTTCTTTTTCAAAGGCAAACCGAATATCGCCAATATTTTTTGCATCTTAATAAGATATAACATTATACCACAATTTGTTGCATTAATGCTTATGAATGAAACTCTTTAACTATCAGAGATATATAATTCACAATACATTACAGATTGGCTGTTAAGCTAATTTATCTACCAACCAGAACATAAGAAAGATTAAACCAACAATAACAACAAAACCAACAGTTATTCTCAATACTGAATTTAATATATCGGTAGGATTTGTTTCATTTAAATCAACAGGAAAGAGTGTTGGTTTTCCACGTATTTTTTTTACAGTAAATTTATTGCTAAAACCTGATTTTTTAAAAGTCAACCCCCAAACACTGCTCATAGAAATAGCAAGATGCATATTGAATTCATTGGCTCCATCCCAATTTTGAAAGCTATTAAAATATGCTAGTTTTCCATTCTTTAGCAAAAATACTACAGCAGATTCAAATTTTTCTCGATTATCATTATTATTTGCATTTTGCATATTAATAGCACTAGCTTCAAGTTTTCTATGATCAACCGCTACTTCAAGAATTTCATTTTTTGAAATAACTTTGCTTTTACGAAAAGACTTAGAAAAGAAAAAGAACTCGTTATAAATCTTATGTTGTTCATTATCAAAAACGGAATATGAAGCAAAAGCCTTTTTCAAAAAAATTCCCAATACAATCGACACTATACCGATGATAGTGAATGTAATACGAGTATCTTCATTCATGTCAGGTGTTTTATTTATAGAAATAAGAGTGAATACACCTATCAGTATTAATCCAGCAAAAAATGTTTCAAGATTGGTATTAGTTCTAATCATAGCTTTTCCATCTGAAATTGCCAATAATCCGGTATCTTCTAAAGGTGAAAAAATAGATTCAAAGGTTTGAACAGTTGGAGAATCCGCAAACTCATCAAAATTACCATTGTCTTCAGCAGCATTATTATATATTTTATTAGAAAACCTATTACCAGAGGACCTTGAAGCTATTCCAGCCATAAATCTATTCTGTGACCTGGTAGTTCCACTAGATGATTTTTTGTTTTGCGGATCATAAAGTATTTGTGTCATTTTTTAGTCCTCAACCTTTTCTTTATATAAAATTACCATTATAACCATCAAAAATCAAACAATCCGTTTTAAATGCTTATAATTGCTATCATAAATAAATATCTGATATAGGATTCAGTAATCATATTTGTGATATAATGATTCCAACAACGAAAGGCAGAGAATGATAATGAATAATTTCAATGATACTTTGAATAATATAGAACAACAGGCTAAGTCTGTAGCCGAAGAAATATGTGAAAAAGCAAAGCTTCATAAGGGGCAGATTCTTGTTGTTGGCTGCTCAAGCTCAGAAGTATGCGGTGACAGAATAGGCAGCAATTCTAATTTACAGGTAGCAGAAGCTGTTTTTAATGGTATTTATGAAACTCTCTGCAAAAGAGGCATTTATCTGGCTGCTCAGTGCTGCGAGCATCTTAACAGAGCAATCATAGTTGAAAATGATGCAGTGCCTTTTGCTGAAATAGTCAATGTTGTTCCGCAACCCAAGGCAGGCGGTTCTTTCGCAACCACAGCATACAAAACCTTCAAGCATCCTGTTGCCTTAGAAGAAATAAAAGCTGATGCTGGAATAGATATAGGTGACACCTTGATTGGCATGCACCTCAAAAAGGTTGCCGTTCCTGTAAGATTAGAAAATAACAGAATCGGAGAAGCCCATATCGTTGCAGCTCGTGTAAGACCCAAATTCATAGGTGGTTCACGCACTATATACGATGAAGCCCTTTCCGGTGGAGAAATAAGACGCTAAGCAATTAATTCAATATAAACAAAATAGCTGCCTGATTCTTATCAGACAGCTATTTTTTATTACTTATTCAGTGCTTTGCCAAGAAGCTCGTATAAAGCTTCGGCTTCTTCCTGAGTCAGGGTAACACCCTTGCCCATCTTTTCATGAGCTGGACTCCAATCGCGTATATCAAACTTTGCCTTTCCACCATTCCAGGAAACAAGGTTCAGTTCCTTAGTCCAAGCTTTTGAACTGGTAGAGAGAACGCCAAATTCCTTTTCAATTTCAAACTGAATATCGCCCATATTTTCTGCTCCTTAATATAAGACATTATAACATAATTTTTAACATAAATGATTATGATTAAAATTCCTTAGCTATCAGACTGCAAATCATTGGCTTCAGCCATGTTATGCCATTACTATGTTCACATTATGATAAATCAAAAATCAGATAAACCAACAATAGTTTTTACAACCAAAGGGCTCTAATTGCATTAATAGCAACAAGAAGCATCAAGGTGCCATTAAACAACAATATTTTCGGCTAATTTATATGCTATTATAATTTTAGCCGAAGATTTATGCTTTTTAATTGACATTTCTCGGCTATTATGAAATTATTAATAATATTAGCCGAAGAGGTTCAAAATGAAATATATATCAAGAAACTTAGAAAAAATAGTTCTGGAAGTCAACAGTGAATATCCTGTGATATTGGTTACCGGCCCTAGACAAGTCGGCAAAACCACCATGCTTAAACAACTTATGGAAGGAACAGAACGAAATTATGTTTCTTTGGATGATATAAACGAAAGAAATCTAGCAAAATCAGACCCTGAGCTTTTCTTACAGATTCATAAACCTCCATTGCTAATTGATGAAGTTCAATATGCACCGGAATTATTTACTTATATAAAGATATCTGTAGATAAAAATGGCAGACCCGGAGATTTTTGGCTGACTGGCTCACAGGCTTTTAAACTAATGCGAGGAGTTCAGGAATCCCTAGCCGGTCGTGTTGCTGTGCTTTCATTAACTTCACTTTCTCAGGCTGAACTAAGTGACAGCGATATGAAACCATTTACAGTTGATTTAGACTCTTTGTCAGCCAGACGAAAAGAACGAAAAGCCGCCGATGCTAATGATATTTTTGTCAGGATTTTTAAAGGTTCTATGCCTGCTATTGTAAGTGGCAAGAATACCAACAATTACATTTTCTATAATAGCTATTTATCCACTTATATTGAAAAAGATGTAAATTACATAACCAACAACATTGATTCGTTGAAATTTCTGCATTTCATAACTTCTGTTGCAGCTAGATGCGGGCAGCTCCTAAATGTTGCAGATATTGCAAAGGACGCAGATATCAATCAAAAACAGGCCAAAGACTGGCTTGAAATACTTGAAACCTTGGGAATAATATTTTATTTGCGCCCATATTCAAATAATCTTTTAAAGCGTTTAATAAAAACTCCAAAAATATATTTCTATGATACAGGACTTATTTGTTTCCTGACTAAGTGGAGTAGTGCTGAAACCCTGGAAAATGGTGCTATGAATGGTGCTATATTAGAAAACTATGTTGTGTCTGAAATAGTTAAAACTTATTTAAACAGTGGAAAAGAACCTTTTATATATTATTATAGAGACAAAGACAGCAAAGAAATAGACGTAATATTAGAGCATGATGGCGTTCTTAATCCTATTGAAATAAAGAAATCGTCAAATCCTGGACCAGAATTAGTTAAAGTGTTTAAACTATTAGATAAGTCATCTACCCCACGATCAAAGGGGGCGGTTCTATGCTTAAAACCAGAATTATCAGCTATTGATCGTGAAAATTATATTGTTCCTATATGGATGATTTAACAATAATTGTATTCTAAGACAGTCATCGTTTTCATCGTAATCATGAGATGAATACTGTTTCTAACGGCCTTATCAATATAGCTTTATTCATGCCTTTCTACAAGGAAACGCTGGATGGTATAATTTTCGCTGGCGGTGATTCCTGCTTTTGCGCAGGCTATTCTTAGCTGATAGTCAATAGTGTCTACGCCTTCAAGATTGGGAAGCAGCAAACCGCGTTTATAGCCAGAAGTAACGATTACACCGTATTTTTTTACATCAAGCTGCTCCTTAGTAGCTGGTTCTGCAGGATAAAGAACATCAACATCATAAACAAGCTCTGGCAATTCTTCTTCTTCAACAGGATTAAATCTAGGATCTTCGGTTCCTGCAGCCATTGCCATATTTATGATTTCGTTGGCAATACAATTCTGAGTCGGTCCGATAGTGCCTATACAGCCTCTCAGATCACCGTGCTTTTTCATGGAAACAAAACAACCGGCTTTCTTGTTAATCATTTCTTCAGTAAGTGAAGATTCGTCTTTTGAGGTCAACTGCAAAGGTTCGCCAGTTTTTATATAGGTTTCGAGGGCTTTTTGAGCTAATTCAATATATTTATCGCGTATTTTAAAAGCGCAGACTGCATAACCAACGCCGAAGGTACCTTCATAGGAAAGAAAATCAGAAGTAACGCTATAATTTTCCAAAGCACCAGACATCATGATAAAACCAGGGAGGCCACATTCAGCGGCTTTATCAAGAAAAGCATCGTCAAACTGCTGAAATTCCTCAAAATTGCAGCTACGCATAGTGTCTGTCACTTTTTTATCAAAAATCGGACCTTCTTCAATAAAGCCATATGGGCCGTCTTCCTTTAAACGGTGAGACAAATCGCCACTGGCAAGAAAAACTATCTTTCTACCAAGATGTGCAGCAGCACGTTCGATAATTCTGCCCATTTCCATAAGGCTGGCATTTTCAACAAATGACGGAGAAATTCTCAGAATCTTGAAGCCTTTATATTCCTTGTTAATGAAATATAATGGAACAACGGAACCATGATCTGGTCTTGTGGCACCACGTTCGTCACAGACTGTAGGAATGCCTTTTTCATTACAAAGGTTAATTACTTCGGCCGCCAATTCAGTATCATTTTCATAGCTGAGAGCCACTTCGGGAGTATCAAACTGTGCGAGGTTATTCTGCCAATAATCACCACCTGCAATATAAAATGCATCTCTGTAAACGATGGAATGCGGGGAAACAACAACGATTGTCTCTGGAGCATCTTCAGCAATCATTTTTGACGCTTTTGCATAAGAGTCCAGGGTCATCTGAATTTCTTTTTCGCGCCCCTGCCCTACTTCAGGAACAGCAACCGGTGCATGTGGCATAATATAAGCAGCTAGCATATTTAACTCCTTCTAATCGAACGTGTTACTATTATATTTTATCACTAATTTCAAGTTGCCGAAAGCTATAGCTTGAAAGCAGGAGAGCCGGAAGAAAAAAGCCAGGAGCTTGAAAATTAGACAGTAGAAGACAATAGCCCAAATCAAAAAGCGTAGACTGCAACAGTTTCATCAGGCACCAAAAACAATATTATTTTATTTGATTTTTATATATGCATTATCGTATGTTTATTTATATAAATACATGTATAACAAGGAAATAAAGACAACTTCATATGAATAATTTGTCAAAGACTGATTTAATTAATATTG
The DNA here is from genome assembly GCA_045599645.1 of Candidatus Avigastranaerophilus sp. Classification (GTDB taxonomy): domain Bacteria; phylum Muiribacteriota; class Ozemobacteria; order Ozemobacterales; family Ozemobacteraceae; genus RUG334. Next base: position 34,342 of record JAZRWI010000014.1, on the reverse strand, counting down.
TCGTTATTGGTTTCGCTATTTTCTCCATGCTTTTTGGAGCAGGAAACGTTGTATTTCCTCCATATCTTGGGTTTCATGCAAGAGAATCCTGGTTAATCGCATTTATTGCCTATTTTATTGCTGACATAGGTCTTGGCATAATAGCGTTTATAGCAATAAACAAATGTGGTAGTTCAGAAAATATAACTAACCAGACGAATAAATTCTGGGGCACAGTTCTCATGACAACCATAATGCTATGCGTAGGCCCTTTAATTGCTATTCCCAGAACAATTGCAACAACATTTGAAATGTCTATTGAACCATTCTTCCCAGAATTTTCCAGATTACTGTTTTCTTTTGTATTCGGCTTACTAACATTCTTTCTAAGTATAAAACAATCAAAGGTTATTGATATTGTAGGAAAATATCTTACCCCTATTCTTTTATTAGGATTAACTATTCTAATAATAACCGGCATACTCAATCCTGCATTAGCATCAGCGTTAGCTTCAGAAAGCGATATTTTAGAAACCTCTATAAAGACAGGCTACCAAACTCTTGATGCCGGCGGAGTATTAATTTTTGGTTCTATAATATTACTAACCATAAAGAACAAAGGCTATCAGGATACCCAAAGTTCGAGCAAAATTTTAATTTACTCTTTAATCGTATCTAGTATATTGCTCTTTTTGGTATATGGTGGTTTATGCTACCTTGGAGCCTATGCCTCTGCCGATATTAACATATCAATTCCGAGAACCGAACTGCTAAAAGTTATCCTGCAAAATCTTATGGGGAAAACAGGTTTGATAATTTTTGCAGTAGTAGTTTTCCTGGCTTGTTTTACAACCGCTATAGCTCTTCTAAGTTCTACTTCCAAATATTTTTCAGAATTATCCAAGGGGAAAATATCATATAAAACATTCTGCATAGCAATAAGTTTATATGCTGTAATAAGCTCCTGCAAAGGTTTAGATGTTATCGTAGCCTTTGCCAGTCCAATATTAGACTTAGTCTATCCACCATTATTAGTTTTGATTATGGTTGGCGCTTTTTGTCCTAAGCTAACCAGAAAAGCAATTATTGGCGGAACAATAACAGCTACCATAATCAGTGTTATAAATATTATAAATAACTTTATTTATCCAATTGATATAGTTACAAAACTTCCAATGCACAATATTGGGCTTGAATGGTTCATTCCAACATTGGCTGTTATGGCTGTATGCCTGATATTTAAACACCAGCCTCAAGAAAATCAGTAATTCACTTTTTATATATCTAGCAATTTAATACGTTCTGCTAAAATAGTGCCGCTATAACAGCAGAACGTATTTGTTTTAGAACAGTCGCGATAATTGGGCAAATTCTTCAATAAACAAATACCGTGCAATAAATAAATCAAATATTTCCTTCATAAACGAATTTCAGATGTTTACGAGCTATATCAGCCATTCTGTAGACAGTTTCTACAGGTGTTGGTTCGGCATTTTTCATATTTCCAGCGGGGAAAAACCTGGTTACATGAAGAACCATTTCAGGGTCTATGCCAGCAACTGTCTTTGCCAGCTTTTCCATATCAGAATCAATATCGTTAAAACCAGGAACAATCAGTGTTGTCAATTCAACATGGGCCGATTTATTTGCTCTTTTAATTGTGCCTAATACAGCGTCAAGATTACCGCCAATGGCTTTATATTTTTCAGGGTCTATGGTTTTTAAATCAACATTAAGCGCATTAATGTATGGAAGTAATCTGTAAAAGGCTCGTGCATTTACCATTCCATTAGTAACAAGAACGTTTTTCAAGCCCTTTTCACTGGCAAGCTTTGCTGTTTCTTCGATAAAATCAATACTGATTAAAGGTTCATTATAGGTATAAGCTATCCCGATATTTCTTGGAGTGCCCAAAGCCTTGCCCACAAGCTCTTCAGGACTCATATAAACACTTTCACAGAAATCTCTGGAAATTGTATCATTCTGACACCATGGGCATTTCATATTACAGCCCCAGAAACCAACAGAAAGAATACGACTTCCAGGCATAAAATGCTTCAAGGGCTTCTTTTCGATTGGATCCAAGGCAAGAGCGGTCACTTCGCCATAGTTTCCACAAGCAACCCTGCCATTAACCAATCTGTGAGTCTTACAGATTCCATGATAATTTTCTGTTATTTCGCAACAATGTGGGCAATCACTGCACTTCATAGTAAAACCCCTCTTAAATAATAAACCACTTGCCGTTTCGTCGGCCATTTTCCCGAGCTATTAACCCTTTTGCCTGCATATCTACTGTTCTAGATTTTATTGTTCTAACAGATATCCCAATTTTTGCAGCTAACTCTATTTGTGTAACAGATGGGTTAGCAGCTATTTCTTTCAATATAGCAAGTTCTTCCAAAGTGCAATTTTTGCACTTTGGACAGTTATTATTTACACTTTGAAAACTATCTTCTGTATTTTGAGTTACTGTTTCACTAATATGCATTGTTCTGTTTTTAAGCTCATTTTGTTCATTCAACAACAGATTTCTCAAAAACAATTCCAGGTATTCAGTGGTTTCATAAATTCCGTTTTTCAAATCATTATAATTAGCCCGAACAAGAGCATTTCTAAAATACCATGCATTTTCTGCAAAAATATCATTAGTAACATCAAATCCCAATACTCTGAGATATTTTATAAAAAATACTGCAGTAGTTCTTGTATTTCCTTCACAAAATGCATGAATTTGCCATAATTTGGAAATAAATGAAGCTAAGTGCTTCAAGGTTGCCTCTATAGATAACCCCTTATAACTAAATTTTTTTTCTTCAGAAAAATCATAATCTAATGTAGCGGCAAGTTCTGTGGCACTGCCGTAGAAGACACTTGCGCCATTTAAAACCCACTCTTTTTTTGTAATATTATAATCTCTTAATTTGCCTGCATGCTTGAAAATGTTAATAAATAGTTTTCTATGTATAGAAATATACTCATTAGGCGTAAAACTAAAAGAATTCTCTGAAAGTATTTTTGCAATATTTGCAGAGACCTTATCGGCCTCTTCGGTTCGATTATCTTTATTGCTATTGGATTTTTTCTTATAATAACTATTCAGAAGACTCTGAATTTCATCAAAAGAAATATCACCTTCAATATTTTTCTTAGCATTATCAATCAAATATTGGGAGGTTTTTAACCCATCAACAGCTTGAAGTCCTATAGCAGTCTGCCAGGCATAAGATTTATATTTCTTATCTGGCTCTAATTGCTTTATATATTCTTTAAATGGGTCTTTTTTCAATTATCAACCTCTGTTTATATAATTATTATAGCATAATTAAGCTAAGTATTTTTGTCTTAATTGTATATGAACCTTTCTTATTTCTTTATATATATCATTTATATTGGTCATATCCTTGAAAGTATCTATTAAATTCTGGTGTAGATCATTTTTTTCAGCATTATTAATTATTATGTAACATATTTTATTTAGTTTATTCTTTGAAATATTAAATTTCTGCAAAACTATTCCCAATTCGGCTTTCATACCTTTTATGTCATTACCTGTTTTTGGGAGGTTGGTTTCAGAACTATTATTAACAACCTGCTTAGGATTGTCATTATGTTCAGGTTTTACTGAAGTAACAATGCTATTATTAACATCAGTTTTTTTCGACTTTTCATTTTTTAATTCTTTAATTTTTCCTGAAATATTCGGCTGCTTATGAATTTTTAATTTTTTATTATTCTTCCAAAAATCAATAACAGCATCGTAATCAGCATCATTACTAACTATATAGAATTCTGCCTTAGAGTATTGATTGATCCAATATCCCAAATATGTTGAAAGCTGAAAATCAAGGTAATTATCAGCCGTTCTTTTTGTTCCAATGAAATCAAATTCAGCTTTAGATTTGACAATACTTTTTACTATAGAAAGGTCTACGGTTTCTTTTATCGGTCCATGAAAAATAATGACTTTATCAGCATCAGTCAATAAGTCTATTCCTTCTAACCCTGCTTCATGAACGTTTTCATAATCAACTAAAAATACTTTCATTTATTATCCCCTAAATAATTATTTAATTCAGCTATTAGCATTTTTTTCTCTTCGGGTGTGGCAAAGCTGGCGTTTACTGAATTAATATTCATCTTTTATTTATATAGTAAATGAAATATCTGATTTTTTCTAGACAAATATTTATAATTTAAATATAATATTAATAGAAGGTGATGCACAGCCTTATAAATGAGCAAGTTACAAGTGGGTGATGCACAGCCCTTAAATGAGCAAGTTAACACAGAGACAAGATATCTTGTCTCTGTTTCTTTTGGAGCGAATTTGTGCAAAATCTAAAGATTTACGAAGTAAACGGGAATTACATCAAATACCTATCACAAATTCAAGACCACTTATTCATATCTGATGGTTCCAAAAGAAATAGAAAATACATCGGTATTGTATTGGTTATTAATAATTTTAAATATTTTGTCCCTTTATCATCTTTTAAAGATAAGCACAAAATTAGATTCAACAATTCTACATTACTCGGAAAAAGAACCAATGACTTTAAAATTTTAGAAAAAGCTTTAATAAGCTACAAGCAGAAATCAAACAAATCAATTGCTTAGAAAATTATTTAATTCAGCTATTAGCATTTTTTTCTCTTCGGGTGTGGCAAAGCTGGCATTTACTGAATTTATGTTCATCCTGATTAAATCTTCATATGTGAAGCCGCAGTCATTTATTGCGTGATCATATTCATCGTCAAGATTTACTGCGCTCAGAATAGTATTGTCAGTATTCAGGGTAACCTTTACTCCAGCATCATAAAGCTTTTTGGCAGGATGCTCAGCATAGGATGGTTCTGTTTTGCACTGAATATTGCTTGTTAAACAGATTTCAAGAGCAACATTATTATCAATAACCTTCTTCAATACGTCTTTATCAAACCAGGTCTTATGACCGTGACCTACTCTGGTGGCACCAAAATCTATTACGGTAGAAACATTCTGTGGTGCGCCATCATCGCCAGCGTGAATGGTGATTGGCAACCCAAGCTTCCGGCGTTCTGCAAAAACTTCTTCGTATTCCTTCATCGGGTATGCATTTTCCCAACCAGCCAAATCAAGGGCTACTACGCCTTTTCCATAATACTCATTGGAAAGTCTGGCTGTTTCGAGGTTCAATTCTCTGTTTGCATTAGTAGGATTAAGCATTGCACAAAGAATTATATTAATCTTTGTTTTGGGGAATTTGCCAGCGGCAGCTTCTACGCCTTCAAGCACAGCATCAATAGCGTCAGCCTGAGACAACCCTTTTTCAATATGAAGCTGGGGAGCGAATCTTATTTCACAATATCTCACACCCTGATTAGCAATCATTTCGATTGTGTCATAGGTTGTTTCCTTCAATGCTGCCTTATCCTGAAGAATCGAAACAGGTAGCGCGAAGCGTGAAAGATACTGTTCAACATCATTGCAGTTAGCTGTTACATATAAATACTTCTTAAATTCCTCTAGTGTTTCTGTTGGCAGCTTTATGCCACGTTCCTTAGCAAGACGCCAGGTAGTTTCCGGAACCATGGAACCATCTAAATGAAAATGCAGATCAACCTTCGGAAAAGAATATTTCATAGTAACCCCCAAATCTATAGGTATTATAGCACAAAGACATACATATCAATACTACCGCTTTAAATTGCTATTAATACGAGCTTATAAGTATAATAAAAATAGTAAATAAACTACCCTAATCCAGATAATGCTATTCTATCATAAGCTCCATTCTTTTTATCTTCCGGATGAGGTTCTAAGCCTATTATTGTTATATCTTTTTTATCAGGGCCATATACCCAATACATTCTCATAGCCCCACTTGTCTTATTTTCTAGATATGATTGCCAAACTTTTATACCGTATCTCTTAGATAGCTGAGATATTTCATGGGTATGTAAAGCAGGGTAAAAAGGATCTTCAGAAAGCTTTTTTAATGCACTACCCCATTTTTTAAAAATTCTTTCTTCTTTCTTTTTTATTGTTTTATTTCTATAGCTTGTAAGAAGTTTATTCCATAGTTCAAGCATTTCAGGAACACTCCTGATATTAAAACTCATTTTTACGACCTCAGAAATCGGATAAATCTATTGGTTCTGAAACATCTCCCAATTTATAATTATTTATTGCCTTATCTATTTGTTCCAAGGTTTTACTTGAAATTGTATCTGGTAATGTTAATTCTCTAGGTTCTAAAAGTATGCATCCATTTTCATATTCTTTAACATTATAAAAAGCATACAATGCCCCTCTTAAGGTAACTCGTTTTTTTGCATCAAGATGAACAGTATAGTCTTTTATAGCATTCATACATACCTCCCACTATGGGAATTCCCACTTTTATTATAATCAAATTTGTATTCACACGCAATACAAGAAGGAATTTAAATTGAAAAACCTTGAAAAGGTGCATCAAAGAGAAGGATTAAAGATTAAAGTGTTTAAGCCAGTTTTAATTTATTAAGTTCAATGCATTTCAGGCATTGAACTTAACAAGAATTATTCTTCGGCTGGAACAAGAGCAAAGCGGAAGCCTACATCATATTCGACTGGAGCAGAACCGGATATAACGATAGGCCAAGCATTGCAACCTGCAGCGTTCACACTCCAGCTACCACCAAACTTAAAGTGAAAACCGAAAATCATAAAACTTGGAGGATTATCAATAATCCATTCGTATACGTTTCCGTGCATATCATAGAAGCCCCAGTAGTTAGGCTTCTTACTCCCTACAGGAGAAGTATATGACGGATTATTATATACTGCATAATCAGAGAGAGTTGCCTCTGTTACCTGTTCTCCATCGACACCCAGACAGTAATCCTCTTCGCTACCTGCATAACAGGTATACATCCACTGTTCATATGTCGGCAATTCAACTTTATAGCCTTCAGGAAGCGTATTAGCAGCACTTAACATTTCTGAAAAAGCTATACATGTAGAATTTGCTCCATTCCAATCAACAAAATCTACAGGGTGTGAAGGCGAAACGGTATGATAAGACGGGTCACTTCCACTACCATTTATTGCTTCATACTGGGACTTAGTAACTTCATGGATGGCCATAAAGAAGTCATCAGTATGCTGTGGTCGCTTGAAAGTGACAACTTCTGAGCTGCCAGGGATAGTGAGATGTATTGTCATAAGAGTCCAGCTAGCAACATAGCTTCTTTCGCCGATTGAACCCTGTGGAATTGTAACAGTCATGGAAGTTGTGCCTTCATCAATTCCTGTGCCAGTCCAGCCTTCGAAGTAATAATCTTCTCTGACGGGGTTATTCAAGGTTATAGTTGCTGATGTAATGTCATAGCTTACAGGGTTAGCAGCACCTTCTTCAAATGTGCCACCAACTAAGTCGTAGTTTATTGCATAGCTTGTTGGAATCCAGTTAGCAGTATAAGCTCTATCACCCATGGAGCCTTGAGCAATGGTTACAGTCTGATTTTCATCACCTGTCAAATCTGTGCCGCTCCAGCCTATGAAAGTATAACCTTCTCTAGTCGGATTATTCAAGATTATAGTAGCTGATGTAATATCATAAGCTGTTGGATTAACTGCACCTGTTGCAAGAATTCCTTCGTTCAGTTCGTAAGTTATTGTATAGGTTATCGGAATATCAATCCAGTTGGCGGTATAAGTTCTATCACCTATAGAGCCATGGTCAATGGTTACTGTCTGGTTTTCATCACCTGCCAGGTCTGTGCCGCTCCAACCCTTGAACGGATAACCATAAACAGGGTTGTTCAGGGTTATAGCTTCAGATGTAATATCATAGGTTTCCGGGTTAGTGACTCCGTCAGCAAGATTACCACCTTTCAAATCGTAAACAATTGTATAGATTGCCGGAGTCCAGCTTGCAGCATAGTTTCTTTCACCTATTGAGCCCTGCGGGATTGTAACAGTATAAGAAGCAGCGCCTTCTTCAATTCCTGTGCCTGTCCAGCCAATAAATGTGTAACCTGATTTAACTGGATTATTCAAGGTAATAGTTGGTGATGCAATATCATAAGCAATCGGATTAGTAGCACCATCAGTCAGACTACCTTCCTTCAGGTCATAAACGATTACATAGCTTATTGCAGCCCAGTTAGCTGTATAGGTTCTATCGCCAATAGAACCTTTTACAATAGAAACTTCCATAGTTGGAACACTTAAGTCTGTGCCCGTCCAGCCAGCGAATGTATAACCAGTTTTAACCGGATTTTTCAAGGTAATAGTATCTGAGGCTTCCCCATAGCTTTCTGGGTTGGGATCACCTTCTGCCAGGCTACCACCGGCAAGGTCATAAGAAATAACATAAACTTCTGGTTCTGGAATAGGATCCGGATCCGGAACCGGGTCTGGGTCTGGTGACTTAGTTTTTTCAGCCTTATAAGAGATATTCTTAGAATAACTGAAAGGAATAACATTTTCAGAATTGCCACCACCATTTACATTAAGCAGGAAATCTGTCGGGAAATCTGATTTGTTTATTCCCTTTAAATCAAGCTTGAAATTGACTTCACTTTCCCCTCCGAAGGAAGCATCAAAATTAGAGACCTTTAATGTATGAACATAGTAGTTTCTGCCAGCAACAGCGTCATCGGTCATTTCTTCTGTTGTCTGCTGACAGGAATAACCGTTAGACCTGATAGTAACCGGTGTATTCATAGTGGTTCTATAAATAATTGAAAGATTGATGTCAGATACAGTAAGATTGGAGAGATTATCACCTTTCAGCTTAACATTTATATCTAAATCATCAAGGTAATTTTCATTGTCATCAAGATTGAGCAGAGGAGTTGTAGTTGCAGTTACTTCTGCGACTGAGGTATCTTTTCTTGCTTCTGAGCTTGGCTTATAATATGCAAAAAGAGCAACCTGTAAGCCTACTTCAAAAAGTTCAAAGCTATAGCTTGGCATAAGCTTTTGAGACGCAGAGTCTTGAATAGAAATTTGACTGGCAGGAACATTTTCACTGTCAGACAATCTTCGGTATTTCCATGGAGAGTATTTATCGTCTCTGACGCCAGCATAGCAGATACCTTTATTTCCAAGATGATTAGCCGGGAGAATTAATTTCAGTGGCTTTTTCAGAGAGGTTACCTCTGTTCTTTTACCAGCAGAATCAACAAGTTCTGCTGTAATTTTGTAAATATTGATATAATCTGGTTTCCCGATTGGATTAACCCCTAAGGAGTCGGTCATTGTTTCGGTAACATTAATTACAACGCCTTCTGTCAGGGTATTAGCTTCTTCTGCTTTAATTATGGCTCCAGAGGAAGGAAAAGTTGCACTAAATCGACCGAAAGAGTCTACTCTTGTATTTATTTTTTTAGATACATCCTGACGAGCAATTGCATAGTAATCGGTACTACCACCACCGCAGCCATAAAGAAATGCGATTAAACCTACTGCGAAAATTAAAACTGCCAGTTTTTTCATTACATCCCTACTTTCCTATATCTAAGCAAATAAGTCAGTCGACAAGAATCACTTTCGAGTGACAAACGATATGTTGTAAAACGCCTATTTTTATACCAATAAACACTAATTATTTTATGATATAACCAAACCGCTGAGTTTTCAAGACAAAATACCTTTCAAATAGCTTTAAACAGCTATTTGAAATCACATAGAAACGTGAATAATACTAGAGAAAGCTACAGTCAAATTTTGTTTAGCTTTTGTACTATTTCATCCCATGTTTCTTTTAAATCGGCATCTCCGAATATTGCAAAATGTCCTTTGTCTTTGAAATCAATGATTTCAGAGGACTCACAAGCAGCGTGCAGCATAGCAAGCTTATGTTCCACAGCAGCTTCAGGAGCTCCTGCCAGTGCGTTCAGGAATATAATCTTTCCTTCATATTTTTCCGTTATTTCATCCATGCCCAAGCTTAAAGCTACATTTACGGCATGGGCATAAAGTTCCTTTTTCTCTCTTGTATATGTGGCTTGGACATCTTCTGGCTCAAATACGTAATTCCATAAGTTTTCCCAGGTAACTACCAGCTCTTCCTTTCGGGTGGGAAGCCCTCCCAGATCAGCATCACCGATAATAATCGGATAAGCTTTTCCCGTTGTTTTCTTCAAACGACGGGCCATGCCAAGCGCCAGCATTCCCCCGAAGCAAAAACCGATAAAACCAGCTATCTTAGCATCAGAAGGTATTCCGAGTCTTGTCTGAATCAAATAAAGTTCAACTGCATCATTAAATGTTTCGCCTCTTAGAATCTTTTCATAATGGGAAGTAATAGGCTCTATAACAAACACATTATAATGTCTGCTACAGACTTCATAAAAACTTTCAAGGTTTGATATCGGAACGGCCCCGTTCGGAATAATAACAACAGGCTTAGAAGAATCATATTCCTTATAGAACCATGAAATTCGTTTTTTGCCTTTTATCAAATCACGAATATTATGATAGCGCATTACGTCAGAAACCCTGACTTTAAGCTTCATTTCGCTAACTAGTCTCTGCACCAGCATAATAGTATTAATAGAATCGAATCCAGCAAGACGAAGGTCATCTGTAACCCCGAATTCTACAGAAGGCAAAATAGATCTTGCAATATCAAGAGCCTGTTTTTCCACAGAATCCTTTGGCATTACATTTTCCATATTCTTATTTATGTCTGGTTCCTTCAATGCAAATCTGTCGAGCTTGCCGTTCTGATTAACAGGAAGGGCTTCCAAACGAGTATAGAATACAGGAACCATATACAGAGGCAATTTTTCCATCAAATAGTCTCTGATTTCATTGTCACTGACTGACGCACCATTAACCGTCACATAATAAGCACATAAATAAACCTGACCGTTGGGGTTAAGAAAGTCTTTAACAACAGCATCGTGAATACCATTCATATTCTTAATGCAAATTTCGATTTCTCCAGGTTCAATGCGCTGTCCATTAATCTTAATCATCCAGTCACGGCGATTAAGATACATAAAATTGCCGTCATCCAATCTCTTAGCAATGTCACCAGTGTGATGCAGCAAAGAGAAACCGTCCTTTTCCTGAAATGGATTCTTAGTAAGTATCTGCGCTGTGCGCTCCGGCATATGTATATATTCTTTGAAGAAATTACCCGCCAGACAAAGCTCTCCTTCATCAGCTTCATTCCCAGCCTCATCAATAAGATAAGCTGCTATTCCTTCAGAAGGCTTACCAAGAGGTGTTACATCATAGGAATGGGTAATATCAAAGGAAAAAACGCCAGGATATGTTTCCGACTGACCATAAATTCCAACAAGACGGTATCCCTGCGGTGCTATTTTACAGATTTTTTCGCTTCCAGTAAGCACAAGCTTAAGTGAGTCAGCCTGTTTTTTATATAATTTAAGAACTTTTGGGGAAATATGTGTCGCAGTAATATTATGTTCTTTGTGAAAGCAGGAAAGAGCGTCCGGGTCTTTTGCCATAGCAGGAGGAATATACACCAGCGTGCTACCTGTGCAAAGAGGAGAAAATACTTCCATACCATGTATTACAAAAGTAAAAGGTGCAGAGAAGCCATATCTATCCTGAGCAGTAAGCTTCATGACAGACACTAACCGACCGACGCCACCTCCGACACTGAGCTGTGTATGCAAAACTCCCTTAGGTTTGCCAGTTGAACCAGATGTATAAATAACGATGGCATTCGTATCAGGCTCAACACGAATTGATTCACAAACACTTTCATTCTGATATGCTTCAACAAGATTCTTTTCTTCTAAAATTATCTTAGCACAGGAATCACCAATAACATAATCACAGCGTTCCTTCGGATAATTTTTATTCAGTAATACAGCAGAATAGCCAAAAAGCATACAAGCCACCAATGCTTCGATATATGGTGTATCCTGTTCCATCAGAATAGCAACAGGGATTCCTTTTCCAGGCATAACCCCCTGCTTCTTCAGATAACTGGCAATTTTACCGGCTCTATTGTATAGTTCTTTATATGAAATAAAAGTATTGGGTGCCTTTTCAATAGCTATACTATCAGGATTATTCTGTATTGCTTCCATGAGCATTTGTTGAATCAGTTTTGCCATATTTGCTCCTTATGCGCTTTTGAGATTCACAAACATTTAAAACGTGCCTTGTCTGTTAACTATTAAAGCATTTACTAATTATATCACAAAGCATTCCAACTATCTTGAATAAATCTTATAATACAATGCGGGAATCAAATAAACAGTAAGAATTACAGACAATAGATAAATATAGAAGTGTGATTTTATAGGCTGTTGGCTATTAGCTTTTAGCTGTTGTCCGAAAGCAGCATTCAATAGCAGTGGATGTATAATGGTGATTCTATACGCTTGTGGCCGATGACTAAGATATACCGCCCTGCGAGGCCTTCTTCCTCATAGGGAGAAGGTGGCACGCGTAGCATGACGGATGAGGGTTCCTTTCTCGGCTGAGAGCTGATAGCCGATGGCTGGTAGCTGTCTTCTTAAAGATTATGCTTTAGGTATTTGTTCAAATCTGAAAGATCGATTTTATAAATCAGGTTCTTGGGTAGCTCTTTTGGTCTAAGAAACATTAACATATAAACTGGGTAATAGGTAACTGTTTTGGTTTTGCAAATGTTGCAATCTGCGAAAACAAATCCTTTTTTCAGTTTATAGGTATCCATAAGATTATTCAGTGCTGTATGTTCCTTGTATCTTGCACCAGATTTAACTTCTACAGGAAGAACCTTATCGCCGTGTTCAATCAGAAAGTCTATTTCGCCTAATTTCTTAGAAGAATAATAATACAGATTATAGCCGTGAGCTTTCAATTCCTGCGCCACAGCATTTTCGAATATAGCGCCATTATTTATCGAAAGCTCATTTTTCAACAGTTTGAGTTGCAAATCACCAGTTTCATATAATGATGCAAGTAAACCCACATCATTCATAAATAACTTAAACAGATTAACTTTCTTAGAAAGAGTCAATGGCACTTTGGGTTCTTCAACAACATATGTTGGCAAAGCTACTCCAGCATGCTTAAGCCATTCAAAGCTGTTTTCATATTTTGAAAATCGGGCATTTTCATTTAGTTTCTTAAGAATAAAGCGCTTATTCTTTGAGTTAAGTTCTGACGGAATTGACTCTAAGATTTCATCTAAGTGAAGTTTGTTGTTGGCATCATACTTAGCAATATCATATTTATAGGTTTCTATGATATTCTTCTGTATCTGCGCAACAGCATTAAGGTCATTCGTATCAATATAGGTCTGAACAGCCTCTGGCATACCACCAACGATTAAATAGAGCCTGAAAAGCAACATTAACTTTTCGTGTATAAAATCATTAACTGGAACTTCTTTTTCATATTGTTCTTTTAAATATTTAAAAACATCCTGCTGAATTCCATTAGCCATACAGAATTCTTCAAAATTCATGGGATACATTTCTATGGTATCCATAAAGCCAACAGGTATTGATCTTATGTCTTTTAATTTAACACCTAGCAGAGAACCGGTCAGTATATAATCATATCTGCCATCTTCAACAAGGAATTTGATATGTGTAAGAAGGTCAGGTATTTCTTGAACTTCGTCAAAAAGAAATAATGTATTACCTTTTTTTAATGGTTCTTTTGCAAATGTAGAAAGAACTCTGAGAAGCTCATCAGTGTCTGAAACATCTTTCAGAGCCTCATACGCAGATTTATCTTTCAAAAAGTTAATTTCTATAAGCTGATTATATTTCTTTTTTCCAAATTCTCTAGCAATAGAACTTTTGCCAATCTGTCTAGCGCCGGTAAGTAACAGTGCCTTTTTCTTACCCTTGTATTCGCATATTTTTTCATATACTTTACGTATCAGCATATCAGCCCTCCAACCAACTTATACTTTTATTATACACTTTTTCTTACACTTTTCAAACTTTAAAATTCAAATTTTATACACTTTTTCTTACACTTTTCAGATTTTAAAAATCAATTTTTCAACACTTTTTCTTACATTTTTCAGATTATTTTATAGATGTGGTGGGTAGAAGTGTGATTTTATAAGCTATTAGCAGTTAGCTTGTAGCTTTTGGCCGAGAATTAGCAACTAATAACTACCGGCTCCCAGCTCACAGTCGAGAAGGGCACCCTCATCCGACACGCTACGCGTGCCACCTTCCCCCACAACGGAGGAAGGCCTCGCAGGGGCGATTTTATGCCAAGACAGTTCCTTTACTTACTTTATCTACGGAGGAAGGCCACGCAGGGGCGATTTCCTTACAAACTCTCGCATAGCACTAAGTCGGTTAAGCAAAGCAGAAACCCTCTAAGGCCGAGGCTAAAAATCTCGGCTGTTTGGCCTGCTTCATCTGCCCTCATCATGTTATCCGCTGCTACCACGATTTTTTTACTTCAATCTTGCAGTTTTGCTTGCGGGAACGCCTGCCATTGATTTCAGTTTAAAAAAGTGTTATGAATAATCAGGGGTAAAAAAAATGGAATACAACAATTTTAAAGGTAAAAAACTATCAAATCTTGGTTTTGGATTAATGCGACTGCCAGTTGATGAAAAAGGCAGCATCAACATTGAATTGACAAGGCAAATGATTGATTACGCAATAAAAAACGGTGTTAATTATTTCGACACGGCTGCCCCATATCACGGTGGCTATAGCGAAATAGTAGCTGGGGAAATACTTTCTCAGTATCCGAGAGAAAGCTTTTATCTTGCAGACAAATTCCCAGGTCATCAGTTAGCTACAGAGTATAATGTTCAAAAAACCTTTGAAATACAGCTTAAAAAGTGCAAAACAGATTATTTCGATTTTTATCTTCTCCACAATGTTTATGAAAACTCTGTTAAAACCTATTATTCTGAAAAATGGGGAATTATTGATTATTTATTAGAACAGAAAAAGGCAGGCCGAATCAAGCATCTGGGCTTTTCAACACATGCCAGATTAGATACTTTACAAGAATTTCTAAGTCGCTATGGTTCGATAATGGAATTCTGCCAGATTCAGCTTAATTATCTCGACTGGACCTTACAGGACGCTAACGAAAAGGTTAAGCTATTGAATAAGCACAACATCCCAATATGGGTTATGGAACCTGTCAGAGGCGGCAAATTAGCTAATCTGAGCGAAGAAAACACTAATAAGCTGAGAGAATCAAGGCCTTCAGAATCATCTGCAAGCTGGGCTTTCAGATGGGTTAAAGACATACCTGGTGTAACTATGATTCTAAGCGGTATGTCAAATATGCAACAAGTTCAGGATAACATAAAAACCTTTTCCGAAGACAAACCATTATCTGAATCAGAAAAAGAACTGCTTTCAGGAATCGCAGAAAACCTGAAGAATTCTGTTCCTTGCACCGGCTGTGGTTATTGTGTTGAAGGTTGCCCACAAAACCTAAACATACCCCTGTTGATTAAGCTTTATAATAATGCAAAATTCAACATGGATATAGGCGCCAGCATGTCTTTGGATTCCTTCACCGAAAAAGAATTACCCCTGGCATGTATTGGTTGTGGTAAATGCTCTAGAACATGCCCTCAGAGCATTGATGTTCCTGCCTTAATGAAAGACTTTGCACTGCTATATGAAAAAATGCCCAAATGGTCTGATTTATGCAAAACCCGTGCTGCCGCCGCAGCGAAGCTCGACAAGCAATACGACAGATAATTCATAATTTCTATTATCTTATAGATGTGGTGGTTAGAAGTGTGATCTTATACGCTATTAGCTACTAGCCTGTAGCCATTGGCCGAGATTGGATAGCAGATAACTGCTACTTTCTCGGCTGTGAGCCGGTAGCTGACGGCTGTCAGCGGCTGTTATTTCTCGGCCAAAAGCTAAGGGCAAATAGCCAATAGCTAATTATCAGTCATCAGAGAAATAGTGAATACCCTTAATGCCAAGATGCTCGCGGTCTGGACCAACCATGCCAATAAGCATGTATTCCTTCCAAATCGGATCATAGACGTATTCTGGCCATAAACGAAGATTATCAATTTCGCCAGTGCGCTTCATGTGAGTTCTCGGGCCATTGCAAAAAATTTTCCAATCACCGATATAAATGTAGTTACCACCAGCAACACCGATTGGCAGGTCATCAGCAATAACCTTCTTAATCTTAGCTTCGAGCTCTGCAATACTGATATTAGGAATTTCAGGAAATTTAATAACAAACCCGTGCTTAACGTCAGAATGTAAAACTTCGCGTTTGTAGTTATAGTCAGTTAAAAGAATGTAGCTTGCTATGTCTTCTGCAGAGTGAGCCATTCTTCTGAATGGAGCTGTCTTGTCGCAATGAGCCTTTATTTCAGAAGGGAACGGACCGAAAACTGTTGGTCTGGCAATAACAAGCTCTTCACCTATGGCAAATATAATCTGGGCATTGTAGCCAAGATGTTCATAAATAAGGTCAAAGTGCTCCATTACGACGCGACGGCCATTCTCAACAGCAAGATTCACAGCATCAACAATTTCAAAAGGCTGATGAAAAGCCAGTTCGTATCGAATATCCAAGTGGAAAGTATGCGGAGCAAAAAAATTGTCTGGTTGGAAATCGTAAATTGGAGCGGTTTTTATATTTACACCTTCATCATCATTGGTCAGTTCCAAGCCTGGGAACAAGCCTTTAATCAGTGTTGACTTCCCTGCCCCTTCACCGCCTATGATTCCGATTACAAGGTCATTGGGGTTAAGATAACGCTGCGCAACCATTGTTCCAAGCTGATACATTCTTGGCCTTCCTCTGGGTGCATAATAAGAAGCAAGCAGCAAAGGCTCAAAGTGATGTGTAGTAGAATTCATAAATGGGCTACGTAATTCAGCCATAGTAATTTCCTTTATTACAAAATTTTAAGCCATCAATATTTTAAATGTTTTTAGGGCGATGACCAAATAACTGGGGTATGCAACTGTCTATTGGTTTAATAATAACACAACAAACCAACAGCGCAAATATTGAAGCATAAACAGCAATCAACGACTCCGGTCCGGTAAGACCAATAGCCTTAAAATCCCACAAAACAACCTGTTGCAGAAAAGGCTTATGCAGCAGGAATATCGCAATAGTGTTACTGCCTATCCAAAGAATTCTTTTATAAACTCTATTTTCTTTATGATGTATGAACATTCTTGAAATAATTAGAGAAAAAGCAATAACAGCAAAGCTTCCACTAATGGCATTTAAAAATAAATAATTCAAATTTCCTAACTGTTTACTACAAAGAAGCACCAATTCTACTTCAGAAGTTCTAGCAAATGTTCCAGAATAAAATGCAACCAAACTTGCAGCAAGTATCATAAAGCTATAAGCAATGCTCTTTGTATTCAAAAAATGAACAATCTGTTTTAAGGCATTACCAATAAGCATAAAAGCAAAACCCAACAGCGAAATATCGAAACACCACAAATATCCAAATTCAAATTTGGGTAAATTAACAGCAACAGCAAAAACAGCTATGGCACACAAAATATCAAGCAACCAGAGAGGAAGAGGAATTTTTTTTGTAAATTGTAAAAAAAATTCCATTTCTATTCTCGCACAAAACAAAGCTGGCAAATACCACAAAGACGTCAAAGTATTAGCACTAGTAAGACTTTCCCACGAACCATATAATATTTTTAGTAGATTTGTATAGTTAAAAGTCGAATATATAAGTCCCCACAATAGAAATGGCAGCATTAAAGCATATAAATTTTTATATATGAAATTCTTAATATACTCCTTATTAAATTCTACCTCTTTACGACTTACCAATAACCCAGTAATCATAAAGAATAAAGGCATATGAAAATAATACAGCACCACTCGATATAATGGTGTATCCAAATTACCAGCCACATGACCAACAATTACAAAAAAAATACCTATTGCCTTAGCGATATCTAAATAATCTAGTCTCTGTTGAACCTTTTCCATTTTGTTATAATCCCTTAGATGAGATTAAATATAACATACCCCGGGTATATTTCATATACTCGGGGTATGTTATATTTTTTGAACCTATCCTGATATTAATTAGAATTCGATTGAGAAGATTGGTGCGTGCTGCTGGGCACCGTAGATGTCAGTTTCACCTGGTGCGCCAGAAGCCCATGGGCGCTTGATTGTAACCTTCACTGCATTAGCCGGAGAGAACCAGACGATGGTTTCAACATCATCTTCAGGAATACCATAAAGCTTAGCAAACTGAGCCTTATTGATAATCTGCTTGTTCTTGAATTCTTCGAAATATTCCTTGCTTTTGAACATAATATCGAAGGTCAGTTCAAATGGGCCTGAGTTCTTGGAACGAATGACTTTTGCAGCTTCAAGTATGTTTCTTTTCATTTTCATTTCCCCCTTAGCACTTAGCACCGTTCTTATAGGATTCAATATGGAACGGGAAAAGCTTCTTGCCTTCGATATCCATCAGATGGTAAACAGAGAATTCGAATACCTTACCAACGGTAATATCAGATGGAGAGAACGGGAAAGCCAGGTTACCCGCAGTAGAGATACGGCCTTCATAACCATAGTGAAGCATTGTAGAACGAGCTATACTGCAGAGAGAATCAGCTTCAGCCTGAGTCTTGCAGAGTGCTTCGATTACGATGCAAAGTTCGTGAGAGGTAACATTCTTATTGGTTTCCAATGGGCCCATAACGCCGTTCTTGCCATATACATGGAAATACAGGTTATCACTTCTGTGCGGGTCTTTGGTAATGGTGTTTACACGTTCCTTAACCTGATCGATAATCTTGTCGATACCAGCAATCATAATCGGGTCGCGGGTGCCAGCGATGCTGACAGTTCTATAGCCAATGCAGCGAGCGCCTTCCAGCTTAACGTAATAACGTGGAGTTGGAACGTCCTTGCTTCCCTTAACTTCTACGCGGCCTTCGCCTAAATCCTTGAATGAGCAGCCAGTGAGGTCGAGTTCTCCGCCCGGGCCTGGCAGATGATATGGGTCGGTCTTTTCATAGAGAGTATGAGCAGCGGCTGATTCGCAGGTGAACTTTCTATCTGGGGAAAGAGCTTCGAGAATGAAGCTGTCTTCAGTGAGAGTGCCCATTGCGCAGTCTGAGCCAGAACCTGGAGTAGCAGCGATTGCAGCGCATTCAAGAATCTTACCCATATGAAGAGCAAGTCCCTTGTCGTAGCCAAGCATAATTGGCAATGCAGCAAAGTTGGCCGGGTCATAGCAGCGACCGGCAAGAACTACATCACATTTATCCTTGAGAGCATCAATAATTGGTTCAACGCCCATCTGAGCAACAAGGTATGTGGTTTCATCAATAGCTTCTTCTGTAAGCTGTGGAACATAAGCCAATGGCTGGATGCGGCCTTCCTTGAGAGCCTTTTTGCATTCTTCCTTGCTTACGTCAGCAGGAATAATGCCCATCTTGAAGGAAAGCTTGTTTTCAGCAGCAATTTCTTCAATGATAGTGCGGCACCATTCAAGGTGAACATCAGCACCAGAACCACCAGCAGTACCAACAACTACTGGAATCTTGTTATTTACGCCATGAACAATCATGTAGGTCAAATCGCGCTTAACAGCTTCGCGGTTTGTGAAAGGCTTACCAGCGCCAAGATAATATGGCCCCGGGTCGGTTGAACCAGCGTCAACAGCGATCAAATCGGGTTTCTTTTCCATACCCTTCATAAAAGAAGCTTCTGGAAAACCATAACCAAGGATAGCGGTTGGTGATAAAACTTTAAATTCTTTCTTTGCCATAATTACTTAACTCCGTATTTCATCTTCAATACAGCAATAATTCTTTCCATTTCGTTATTAACGATTGTGAAGCCTTCGTCAAAGCCCATGCCCGGCTTAGCAAGAGTTCTTTCAGCCTGAGCAGCAACAGCCAGATGAACACACATTCTTGCAGTCTGGTCAGTTTCGTTGCAGGTGCCGCCCTGATATGCTTCCATACCGTGAGCTTTGCAGTAAAGAACGCTTTCAACGATGTTCTGAATACCACCAAGGTCCGGTGTCTTAATCTGAACCATGTCGCAAGACTTGGCATCAGTAAATTCCTTGATATCTTCGTAGGTATTACACCATTCGTCAGCAACAATCTTTACGCTGGAACCCATAGCTTTGAGCTTATCATGTATTTTCTTGAGAGCTTCAATCTGAGGAAGCTTGGCTTCTACGTCAACAGGACCTTCAATGTAGAGCTGGAATTCGCCAGCGTCTTTTTCAAGAGAAGCAACATAATCAGCAACCTTGTCCATATCGTTCTTGTAAAGCTGACCGATAGTGCCATATACGTCAATGTGAAGGTCTGGTTTGTAGCTTTCATCCATGCGTAGAGCCCTGATGCGGCTAACAAGCCAATGGATGTATTCTCTGAGCTTTTCGCCCTGAAGGCCGAGCTTTTCTTCAACATTGTTAATAAGAGCGTGTGGAAGAACTTCAACGCCCTTAAGAATCATCTTATCGACGTTAGCATATCTGTCATCGCCACTCTGACCAAATATCGGAACGCGCTTAGCAATGATTGGCAGGTTGTATTCCTTGCAGATTACTTCTGCAGGCATGAGGAACATTGACTTAGCTTTGGCGTCAAGAAGAGCCATGGTCAAACCATACTTAATAGCTGAATGCAGTGGCTTACCTTCAATCTTGAGGTCACAGAATTTCTTGGCCATGTCTCTGAAGGAACCAAGTTCCATACCTTCAAGCAATGGTTTAATGTGCTTTTCAAGGAACGGAATAAATTCAGAAGCCAGGAACAACGGGTCACGTCCACCAGCACCAGAATACTGAACTGCAGCACAGTCACCACTAGCAATCTGACCATCTTCAAGCATGAGGATGATAGCAATGCTCTGACCGGCCTGTCTGATGCGTGTAAACTTCTGAGTTACCGGTTTACCGACATAGTCAAAACCGTCGTGCTTGGCACCAGCCTTGATTGCGCGCTGGTCGTCAAAATAAAAAGCTGAATTACCTTTTGCGAATGTTACTTGTTTAATTTTCATCTTGGTCTCCCTACAAGTGCACCTTTGCTGATTGCATAAATGTCGTCTGTTACCATCTGGAAGCAAACCTTACGGCCTTCTGCCTTACCGCGTTCTTCCAGTTTAGCGCGGTGGTAATCCATAATTTCGTCGTTCAAAGCCATATTGCCCTTATTGAAAATGCGGATAAAGCCGTTGTTATCACGCATTGGTAAAATCTTACCATGGTTGTAAATAGAAGGAGCAAATGGAACGTCTATCACGCCTGCTTCAAAGCCTGCAATTACACCCTTTTCGATGTCGCCATCGCCAAGCTTGTAAAGAGCATCCATGATGCAGCGAACTTCCTTTTCAATCTGTTCAATTTCAGTCTGGTGTTCAGCACTGATTGGAAGCTTCTGGTCGCGAAGCATGCTAACAGCCTGCTTAGTGCAGCGAATACCCATACCGTTTGCTTCCTTGGTCGGAATACCCATAGCTTCGTGTGGTGATTTAACAATAACCTTGTCAGCACCAGCAAGAACAGCTACCGCAGCGCCCCAGCTAATAACAGCAAAGGCCTTTGCTTCATCAGATGGGAAACCGCCCATCCACTGATGGAATACGGTTGTAAGTTCATAATCATTCAGGCCTTCGCGTTTGAAGTATTCGTGAGCAAGATTTCTCAAAGAAATCAAGGCTGCAACGTCCTGAATCATGTTACCACCCTGACCGTAGCCGAGTGTGATAGAACGAACGCCCTGGCGCAAAGCAAGAATACCTTCAACAATTGCGCAGACATGGCTTACACATGGTGGAACAAGTGTTCCGGTCAATGGTCCGAAGGGTTCACGGTTGATGTGAATGCCGCGTTCTTCATAGCGACCAACAAGACGGTCAACATATTTCCAGTCTTCAATAGACTTTGTCAGAGGAACCTTCTTGGCATAAGGAATATTATAGGAAATTCCGCCACCTTCAAAGCTTGTAAAACCGCCTGCCAGAGTAATTTCAGCAAGAAGTCTGGCATCCGGAGTTCCGTGCCTTACCTGAATTGGTGATTTAACAGCTTCAGTAACCTGACGACAGCCATAAAGACCGTGGTTTACTGCTGGGAAGCCGTTAAGCAGTGAGGTTCTAGCTTCTAAGGAACGCTGAATACCGTTTGCAGCTTCCTGATAGCGATTGAGTCTTGTATAGGCATCAATAGTTGTTGGAAGCAAATCAGCCTGGCCTTCTGTTTCAAGAAACTGTAAAAGCTTGATATGATCTTGAATCAAAGCTACGCCTGCTCTTGGCTGGCAGAGGGTTCTGCCTTCTTCAGAGGCTTTGCGCATAGCTACAGCAAAGTTCTTTGATTCAGGAATAGCTTTCTGATAAGCTACAGCTTCTTCAAAATCAATGTCTTTGCCTGTTGGCCATGTTGCGAGAATTTCTTTACGAATTTCATCAAATTTTTCATCGCTAATTTTATAAGAACTCACTGGCAATCACTCCTTACCATTAGTTTCATCCATTTTTAATAATACATTAACAGCAGTATTTGCACACTGAACCGGGTATTTTTCTGCCAAATTACCAAGCAATGGCCATATATAACTGCTATCTGAATAATACTCAAATTTCTGTGGAAGCAATGGCATCTTTTCGGTCATTTGCACTGGCTTATTGGGAATCACAACCTGTTCACCATTACGCCCCATGGCCGCCAGATATCCACCTGTTCCAACAATCTTTGTAACCTTTCTCAGATCCTTACCTACCTGTGCCCATACTCTGCCGTTGCAGGTATAAACTTCTTCAACAGTGCCGCAGTGGCGCAGAAGAGAATGATAAATACAAGCGCTTGCCAGATAACGGTCATAAGCCTTTTCTTTATCATCTACAGGTAAATAATCAGTATCTGCATGAACCCTATCAATAAAAGCCTTATAAGCAGCCATTTCATCATCGTCATAGCCGCTTACACTGCGAATGTATTCTTCACCGGTTTCGTAGGCAGCTTCAGCGCTGACTCTCATTCCCAGATCGCCTTCGACAGTCCGTTTGAGGTTAGGTTCTATAATCCCCTTCATTACTGTGTTTGAATCAGGGTCATAGCTTTTGCCATTGGAATAAAAGTCTGTAGTTGCGCCACCCATATCTATGAGAGCAAAATTATCCCATTCCTTCAGGCTGCCGCCAATAGCCTTTACAAGGTTATAAACCGCCAGCGGTGTTGGAAGTGGCTGGACGTCAAAAGCTTTTACCAGCTTATCAAGCCCTTTTCCAGAAACAATCTTTGCCAGAAAAATATTTCTTATGGCCTTGCGAACTGGTTCAATATTGAGTTTGCCAAAATCCGGCATTACATTTTCAACAATAACATGTTCTTTATCGCCCAGCAGTTCAGCAACGGTATCCGCTGCATAACTGTTACCAGCATAGACAACTGTGCCTTTAAAAGCGGAAGCTGCTATGGTCTTAGCATTTTCTGTAACATATTTTTCGTTGCCACCGTCAGTCCCGCCGCAAAGCAGCAATATATCAGGGTTTTCTGCTTCTATTTTCTTTATATGGGAAGCAGTAAGCTGGTATGGATATGAAGCGCAAATCTTTGCGCCAGCAGAGAATGCTGCCAGGCGAGCAATATTTAAAGACATTTCCGGGACAAGACCTACTACAGCAACCTTTAACCCACCCTTTGCCGATGATGAAAAATAAATCGGACATGGTGAATTAGCTGCATCTAAGCTGCGCACATCACAATCAGGCAAAAGCTTTTCCAAAACAGCATAAAAGCCGTCTGGAAGGTTTTCTACTGTGGTTGGTGATACTGCGCGCTTTTCTACAGAAAAGATGCTTTCAGTCATTCTGAATACAGCACCCTTTGTGTAGGTAGAGCCTATATCCACGCAAATGATCTGGTCTGGCATTATTGTCTGGCTTCGATATCTTTCTGAAGCAATTCAGCTTCTCTATCAAGAGAATCTTCAGGGCCAAAAACTCTGTCGTAGCCCATCTTTAAAAACTTGCTTTCCACAACATCGAAAGGTGTTTTCCCAACAACCAGGTTGCCACCAACATAAAGAATCATATTGTCCAAACCCTTTTCAATGCACTTATCGCGAAGACCGACACAGTCAATTTCGCCGTGACCATATAGGGAAGAAACCAGAATAGCCTTAGCATTGGTTTCAATTGCTGCAGCAATAAATTCTTCCTGGCTTACCATTACGCCAAGATTAGTTACTTTAAAGCCTTTTTCTGTGAAGAATGCTTCAAGTATCTTGTTTCCTACAGAATGACAATCCGAACCGATAACGCCCAAAACAACGTTTGTTGGTGTAGTCATACAATCAATTTTCCTTAGTAGCTATCTAAAGTTATGCTACCATTATAGCCCAAAATAGCTCTATATAAAAGATATTTTTAGATAAAAACAGCAGGCTTCCAGCTTTCGACTAAAATCTTATGTCGGTTTCAAACATGCGGTTCCAGGGGTTGGTGAAGGTTACGTTTTCTAATATATCGAAGCCTGGTAGACAACCAGCGATGGCAAAATGCATCAAATCGTTAATGTCTTCTTCTATAAGCTCTTTTTTATCGTTGAATTCCCAAATATAGCGGCTGCCTATCTTGGCAAGATCCTTCATAATTTCTGTGCGGACTATTCTTTGATAAATCCAGTCGTCTATGTATCTGACAAGCAGTAACTCTGTGCGTGCATTTACATCAAGCTTATTTGCAATCAGACCCTGGGCAAGAGCAAAGCCTGTGCTATTAGTAGCTGTATTCCAACCAGAATATGAATTTAACCTGAATAGCAGGCGCCTGATTCTCATATTGTTTAACATCGCGTCATCAGCTCCATTTGGATGCGAAATATCTGCGACAGCAATCCTATAACCTTTTCTGATATCTTCCTCAAGCATCCTCACAAAGTTCAAAGCTGAAGAAACCTGCTTGGCTCTCAACTTCTTCTGAGATTCGGTTTCCTTTATTTCACCAGATAATGCTACAACATAGTGATTCACAGATTTACCATCTTCTGGCGTATTTACAAGCAATACCAATTCTGCATTTTCAGGTTTATCAACTTCCATACCACCAATGACGGAAATCTGCTTTTTAATAGTATCTCTGACCGCCTCGTCACTGAACATTGGAATCATATCACCGCCAACCCCAACGTTATATTTTACATAAACAGCAGGTCTTTCATTATTGGCGTCATTAATAGCTCTCATAAGCATGACACAGCCAAATTCATCCAGACCGGCAAGATTCACAAAATCCTTCAAACCAATAGCATTTGCATATTCATTTAATTTCCTGCTTTCCCTATGAGTCTGGGAAAAAGGAGCATTATCATCTCTGCCAAAAGCAAGGTATGTAATATAGCCTAGCTTAGCTAATACAAGAAGCTGTCGGTTTACCATGTAATTCCTGGTTCGCTGCACCATCCAGCTATTCAGGAATTCCATGGGAAGATTAACTCTTAGTTTGGCAAATTCCAGCTTTTCATCATAGTTACAAAGGCCGAGCTCTTTTTTATCCAATAAAACTGTATATCTGAAAAATTTATCGCCCAGCTTTTCGTAATTCTTGTTTTCTACACCACTTTCAACAAAGCGCAATGTGCGCATAATTGAAGAATATGTATAGATTTTTATATTTGGAAATTTATTATGAAAATCAACAAAACGTCTTACACGTTCAATGAGTATTTCATTGCTTAAATTGTGCATCCTGGAAGCAACAAGGCTTCCATAAATCATACTATCGCAGGATAAAACGACTGCAAGTATATCATTTTTATTAGTCTTAGCAGTATCTTCAAGCCAACTCCAAAAGCCATCCGGGTTGCCATTAAAACTCTTAGTGCCAAGATATTCCTTCGGTGGTGTAAGTATATTATAGCCAAGCTTTTTTACACTGTCTACGGTTTGAACACTTGTAATAGGCCTGCTATCCAGTGGAACAAACAATATGGTTTTCTTATTAGAAATAGAGATAGCGTCCCTTGTAGCAGCCAATAAGCTAGTATCAGCCACTACAAGGCTTATAAGTAATATTATTACTATAGCTATTCTATTCTTCATTATGAATTAGGTATTAGGTATTAGGTATTAGGTATTAGGTATTAGCACCAAACCCAATCCACCAAACAATTATGCATTATGAATTATGCATTATGAATTATGCATTATGCATTATGAATTAGGTATTAGGTATTAGGTCTTAGGTCTTAGGTATTAGGTATTAGCACCAAACCCAATCCACCAAACAATTATGCATTATGAATTATGAATTAGGTATTAGGTATTAGGTATTAGGTATTAGCACCAAACCCAATCTAACAATTATGCCTTCTGCATTCTCAATTCTCAATTCTCAATTCTCAATTGTGCATTATGAATTATGAATTAGGTATTAGGTCTTAGGTATTAGGTATTAGGTCGTAGGTAGCAGCACCAAACCCAATCCACCAAACAATTATGCATTATGCATTATGCATTATGCATTATGAATTATGAATTATGAATTATGCATTATGCATTATGAATTAATAATCATTCCTTGGTATTTTCAGTGGCTGGCTTTTCATCAGCAGCGGCAGTAGAACCTTTGCCATGCATACCAGGTCTGGAAGGTCTCATCATTCCGCCTCTTAATCCGCCTCTTCTGCCACCCATTTCCGGGCGTTCGCCTTGTTTGCCTTTGCCCCAGAATGGTCTGCCCATTCCCATCATGCCCATATCTCTTCTCAATCTGCCCAAATCCATTTTAACAAGATTAATATCCTTTACATCAAGACCATCTACTGTAGTAGAGATTATTGACTTAATCTTGCTGATTTCTTCGTCAGATATTTTGTCTTCAGCCGGCTGCAAAAGGACAACTGCCTTTGGAGTATCCTTTATAATAGGTTCCGGAAGGTCAAGCTGTATATAAACCTGTTTAACTGATTCGCGTGATTCAATCAATTTCTGAAGTTCAACAACCATCTTCTTATTGGCTGGAGATTCGCTTTCACTTACACTTGCAACTTCAGTTTTTTCTGGCTGTTTTTCTTGAGCAGCTTCAGGCTTATCCTGTGCGAACAAAGCATTAGAACTTAACATACAAGCAATCATCAATACCAACATTTTGTTATTCATATTTAACACTCCTTATTTCATAGATTTTATCACAATTCATATCATTATGTATATTACTTGAAAGCAAAAAAGCCCGATTAACCCGAGCTTTTTTTATGGTTATCAGTCTTTCTTTTCTTCCTTAGTATCTTCTTTTTTACTATCTTTCTTGTCTTCTTTTATAGAATCGTTTTCTTTATCTTTCTTATCTTCTTTTACTTTGTCTTTGTCTTTCTTGTCTGATTTATCAGCTTTTTCTTTTTTGTCAGATTTATCCTTTGACTTAGACTTGTCTATATCCTTGGCAAACTTTTTCTTCAACTGATCAAAGTCTACTTCAGTAATAGTAATATCCTTAGCGTCTACCTTATCAACAGCGGCAGAAATCAAAGTATTAATTTTATTTAATTCTTCATCATTTAACTTTGAGTCATTTTTTGCCTGAATAAGCACTGTTACAGAAGTTTTTTCTGATTTATCAATTTCAGATTTGTTTATCTGAATATATACTTCTTCAACTGATTCACGGGCTTCTATAAGCTTTTCAAGGCCTTCACAAAGCTTCTTGGCTGAAACGGATTCTGATTTTTTGGATATTTCCTTTTTTTCTGCTTTTTCATCAGCCTTATTATCTGCAAACAAAGTATTAGAAACCATTAAAGAAACAAGCATAAAAACAAGAATATTTTTATTAATACTCATGGAATATTATTCTCCTTTATTTACAATGATACTATTCTGATGTCACCATCTTCATAAATTGCCAGGCTTGGGCCTTTACCATCTTTTGGAAGTGCGCAGGAGCTTGGATTACAGAGAGTCAGGTCGCCACGCTTTTCGACATAGGAAACATGTGTGTGACCTGAGAAGAAATAACTGATTCCGTGAAGCTTTGGCAGATTATCCGGGCCATAAATGTGACCGTGTGTTGCAAAAATCTTGCGAGGACCATCAACCAGAATCACGTATTCAGCCATGCATGGGAATTCGAGAAGCATCTGGTCAATGTCAGCATCACAGTTGCCTCTTACTGCAATAATCTTATCTTTAATGGTATTCAAAGCTTTTGCAGCACCCTGTGGATTGTGGCCTTCCGGCAATGGGTTACGTGGGCCATGATAAAGAACATCGCCCAGCAAAAGCATATAATCGCACTTTTCATTTTCAAACATCTTAACTGCCTTTTCAGCAGCAGTCTGTGAACCATGTATATCAGAAACAACGCAAAGCTTCATTTAGTTACCTCGTTCATTTATTTTTACTAGTTATAACATTTACTACACATACAAGCAATAGATATTGGGATTGGGGGCTGGGGGTTGGGGACGATTGTTCGAAGACTTGGGTGCTTTACCTACGTAGATTTTTGCTTTGCGAAAACTGGTATTAATTTCATTTATTTTTACTTTAATAATTTTTTCTTTTTATATGCTTCTCTTTTAAGTTTTAGTCTACGTTTTAATGAAATTATGAGATTATTTAATTTTTTACCTAAGATATTATAAGAATTTATCAAAGGTATGATTAAACTTTCTAGTTCTGGATATAAATCCTTTGTAATTTCAAGTTGTGTCAATAACTCTGCTAAGGAACCTCTGGAAGTATATAAAAATCTAATGTAATCTTTGGTAGAATTCCTTTGTTCACCTTCAGCTATATTTGAAGGGATAGAAACAGCTGCCCTCTGCATTTGACTTGCTAATCCAAATCTTTCTTCAGAAGGTAAATATTTTGTTACATTATATACTTTTTCTGCAAGGAGCTTAGAATCACTCCAAACAATAAGATCTCTATAGGTTCTTACATTGTTATTCATATTTTCCCTCAATCTTACTCATAATAAAAAATAACAAAGAAACATTTTTCAAGCAATAACTTTCACATACAAAGCAACCAAAGCCTCGATACATCGTCCCCAGCCCCCAACCCCAAACCCCTAATCCCAAATATATTGAAACACACCTTCTACCCACTTCGTAAAGTACATAAAAAAAGCCAGCCGAATGGCTGGCTTTTTATCTTACTTAACTACGAAGTTCAGGATTTTGCCTGGAACGTAGATTTCCTTAACAATTGTCTTGCCTTCGAGGAAGGAAGCAACCTTTTCATTAGCTTTACCAATGGCAATAGCTTCTTCCTTAGGAGCATCCTTAGGAATACCTACAGTGCCGCGAACCTTACCATTTACCTGAACGCCAATATTGATTACAGAATCAACAGTCTTGGCTTCATCATAGGTTGGCCATGCAGATACTGTTAAGAAATCGTTGAAACCAATCTGATGATAAGCTTCTTCAGCAATGTGTGGTGCAAATGGAGACAAAAGCTTCAGGAAGCTTACAAGCTGTTCCTTACCAATCTTGCCTGCCTTTGTAATATCATTGAGAAGAGCCATTAAGCATGCAATAGCTGTATTGAACTTCTGTTCTTCAATGTCAGAAGTAACCTTCTTGATTGCTTTATGAATGTTATTTTCAATTTCATCAACTGCTGCATCAGTTACGATGTCAGTCAATGCAGCAACACGATCCAGGAAGCGCTTGCAGCCCTTAACGGAAGCATCGTTCCAAGGAGCAGCCATTCCATAATCGCCCATGAACATTACATAAACACGAAGTGTGTCAGCACCATACTGATTAACGATATCAAGCGGGTCTACTACGTTACCTCTTGATTTGCTCATCTTTTCACCGTCCGGCCCAAGAATCAAGCCCTGGGCAGTTCTCTTTGCATATGGTTCTGGAGTATTTACAAGCTTTTCATCATAAAGGAACTGATGCCAGAAGCGTGAATAGAGCAAGTGGCGGGTAACGTGTTCCATACCGCCGTTATACCAGTCTACAGGCATCCAGTATTTCAAAGCATCCAAATCTGCGAAAGCTTTGTCATTATGAGCATCGCAATAGCGGAGATAATACCAGGAAGAACCAGCCCACTGCGGCATGGTATCGGTTTCTCTCTTAGCTGCGCCACCACACTTCGGGCACTTGCAGTTTACAAATTCATCAATCTTAGCTAATGGGCTCTTTCCATCTGTGCCTGGTTCAAAATTCTGAATCTGCGGCAGGCGGAGTGGCAATTCTTCATATGGAACAGCTACAACACCGCACTTATCGCAGTGAATCAGAGGAATTGGTTCGCCCCAGTATCTCTGGCGGTTGAAAGCCCAGTCTTTCATTTTAAACTGAACACCAGCGTGGCCAATACCCTTCTTTTCGATTTCCTGAAGCATTCTAGCAATAGAATCCTTCTTGTTGGTATAGCCGTTGAGGAAATCAGAGTTAATCATTTCGCCGTCACCAGCATAAGCTTCCTTGCTGATGTCGCCACCCTTAATAACCTGAACGATATCAATGCCGAAAGCCTTGGCAAAATCATAGTCTCTCTGGTCATGAGCAGGAACAGCCATGATAGCGCCAGTGCCGTAGCCCATCATTACGTAATCAGCTACGAATATAGGAACTTTCTTACCGGTGATTGGATTAATACCGCAGAGACCTTCAAGCTTCTTGCCTGTCTTGGTCTTGTCGACAAGCTGAGTGCGTTCGAATTCTGTCTTCTTTGCACATTCTTCCCTGTAAGCCATGATTTCGTTAATATTGGAAATGCGGCTTGCATACTTGTCGATTAAAGGATGTTCCGGTGCCATAACCATGAAGGTTACGCCAAACAGAGTATCAGGACGGGTTGTGTAGATTTCAATCTTTTCATCAACACCATCAAGTGCGAAATTTACAAAAGCGCCGGTAGATTTCCCAATCCAGTTAACCTGCTGCTGCTTGATATTTTCCGGGAAGTCAACATCATCAAGGCCCTTGAGAAGCTTTTCAGCATACTGAGTTATCTTCAGATACCAAACGTCTTTGGAAAGCTGAACAACATCTTCGTGGCAAACGTCACATTTACCACCCTGAGAGTCTTCATTAGAAAGAACAACCTTGCAGTGTGGACAGTAATTTACGAGAGCTTTATTTCTGAAAACAAGACCTTTTTCGAACATCTTAAGGAATATCCACTGAGTCCAGTGATAATACTTGTCGTCGGTGGTGTCGATTACTCTGTTCCAATCGAAAGAGAAACCAACCTTCTTAAGCTGATCGCAAAATCTGGCAATATTCTTGTCAGTGATGCTACGTGGATGAGTATTAGTCTTTATTGCATAGTTTTCAGTCGGAAGACCGAAAGCGTCAAAGCCTATTGGGAACAGGACATTGTAGCCCTGCATTCTTCTTTTTCTGCTGATAATTTCGAGGCTTGAATAAGCTTTAATATGACCAACATGCATACCTGCGCCACTTGGGTAAGGAAATTCTACAAGGCCATAAAATTTTGGCTTATCGCTTTTGTCTTTGGCATCGAACAGATGGGCCTTTTCCCATTCTGCCTGCCACTTAGGTTCAATACTCTTAAAATCGTAATTCACGTTAAGCGCTCCTGAATATTTTTTTTGCTACTATATCACAAATAAAACAGTTTATCAATGAAAGCATCTCCCTCATCCGTCACGCTACGCGTGCCACCTTCCCCCACATGGAGGCTGTCTAAAAACTCTATTTTATGCATTTAAAACAAGTTCCTTCAAAAATCAAAACCCTCCCTACCCTCCCTTAAAAAGGGAGGTTTTTAGGAATCTACTGTAGATCGGGATTTTTACAAATTTCTAATTTTGGGACAGTCTCCATGGAGGAAGGCTCTTCGAGGGATAATCACCAAACATAGATAGCCACTGTTTCAAGGAATAAAAAAAGCCAGCCGAGGTGGCTGGCTTTTTTGGGGCTGTTTTAATTATTCAGCGGGCTTGGCTTCTTCAGCTGGCTTTGCTTCGGCAGCTGGTGCTGCTTCTGCTGGTTTTGCAGCTTCAGCGGCTTCGGCAGCTTTGGCTTCTTCAGCAGCCTTTGCTTTTGCGGCTTCGATGTCTGCAGTAGTCTGCATTCCACAAGCATGCATAGCATCTGCCTTTACACTCCAGGTATCAGGAGCAAACCAGAAACCAACACACAAAACGATGATGATAAGAACTGTCCAAACCTTCCAGTAGCTCTTCTTTTCTTCGAATGGATCGTCGTAGCAGCGCTTTGCATCTTCTGGAAGAACAGCAAGGCTGGTCATATAGCGAGCCATAGGAATGTTAATGCGTGCTCTTGTATTGATTGCCCATCCATTAGCATCAAGGATAGAACCAAGGTTGCGCTTAGCAAGCTTCATAGCTGTAAGAATCATTGATGGGCCGGAAATGAGGAGGAGAATACCGATGATTGCCAATGGCATCTGCCACCAGGTCAATTCCATAAAGCCAGATACAAGTGAAGAAATTGCAGAACCGATGGTAGCCAAAGCCAAACCAACAGCCGCAAATATACCAGCGAACTGAGCTGCATTGAAGCTGCTGGCTGGAGCTGCTGCAGGAGCTGCTGAATCTGCTGGGGTCTGAAGCTTATTGCCAGC
Source organism: Candidatus Avigastranaerophilus sp. (assembly GCA_045599645.1). GTDB lineage: Bacteria > Muiribacteriota > Ozemobacteria > Ozemobacterales > Ozemobacteraceae > RUG334. The sequence goes on along the minus strand of JAZRWI010000014.1, from coordinate 1,886 downwards.
ATTGTCTACTGAAGCAGTAAGCTTATCTGTTACAGCCTTGTCCTTTGAAGAGGCATACTTTTCAATCTGTTCATTAATCATCTTGCCAAGCTTCTTGTAAGGAGTCCAGAAGGCCTGTCTTACACTGATTGGGTGATCAATTACCTTTGAAATTACTGCATCCCAGTAATTACCCTTAGTGTCTACGAATATACCATTTCTACCAACGATAAGGTTTTCTGATTCGCCGTCAGTGATAGCAACAGCTACATTCATCTTTTCGCCAGTATTCTTGCGAGTGCATTCACAATAAATCAGGAAAGTATTGGCAGCAGCGGCTCTAGCACTATGAGCACCGATATCGTCAACCTTAATACAAAGGTTGCAGCTTCTACCGTCGATGTAGAGAACACCAGCCTGGAAGATTGCCTTCTTCTTCTTGTCATAGAAATCCTTGAAGGAAGCAAAGTTATTCAGAAGAACAAAAAGATTCTTGTAATATCTAATAAGCTTATCTACATTGGTAAGTCTTGTAAACTTTGGTTCAAGAGCAAGGTCTTTGTCGATAAGATCAGAAATAACAGCCTGTTTGTCGCTGGCAAGAATTTCATCAATGCGAGCTTCACCAAGAGATTCAACAGAAGCACCGGCTTTGCTGCCCATCCAGCCTTCGAATGGGGCATAAGCAGCTTTTACTTTATTCCAATCAGCTTCAGTAAGCTTTTCAGCACTACCGATAAGTGGCTTTACAACCTTTTCTGCAAAAGCAGTAATATCAGCAACCCAGGCCGGGTTAATCTGTTTAGTAAGGTCTAATACAGGTTCTGTAGCAACCTTAGCAAGTGGGAGTTCTTTGAGTTCTTCGGTCTGGGCAGTCAAGCTCTTCTTTAGAAGGGCAATGTATTCGTCATCAAGCTTCTGACCGACTTCAGCATACTTAGAGTCGAAAGCAGCCAGTCTGCAGCGTGTAAAATAGTCATCAATCTTTACTTTAACAGCATTGAGGATACCATCATTAGCTGCAGTGTCAGCGCCGGCTACCATAATAGCAGCATCGGTTCTGCCAAGCTTAACCCAAGCAGAATAAGCAGCAGCTTCAGCAAAGAAATTAGCAAGACGGTCTTTAGAAACACCAGGTTTACCACTGCGGTCCTGGTCACTGCCAAGGCAAGTGGTAATCTCGTTGATTAAAGTGTTAGTATCAGCTGCAAATTCGTCGGAAGCAGCAATAATACCATCACCGTTATAGGAGGTAGCAGCGAAAATCTTTTCTGTGCTAGCCATGTCTTCAAGAGAAATAGAGGTTTCTTCTTTTTTACCAAGATTGAAAAGAACCTGTTCTGCAGTTTCAAGTAAATCCTTGCCTTCTGGATTAGCATCATTGATAGCGCTCAGTGGCAGACTTTCTTCCGGCTTTTTAATAACAGAAACATCTTTAAGAACTGAAGACAGCCAATTAGCCCCTGCTACGATTTCAGGAATCTTGATTCTCTTATCGCCGTCTGTATCAAGATAAGCCAAGGTCTTTTCATCAAAATCCAAATTGTTGACTGGACAAGTCATTGCAGCCCACAGTTTTGGATCCAACTGACCAAGACACTTAAAATCTTCAGCGTCTTTAAATTCAACCTGATCAATTCCACCGTAACGGTAAAAATTCCAGACATGTTTCTTTTCTTCGGACATTTAGGAACTCCCTATAAAAATTAAGTTGCTGTATTGTATCACAAAAAAAAGCAGATGTCACTATAGAAGGGGTTGGGGATCAGGGCAAACGCAAACTTTTTTCTTTTGTAGTGCAAATTATGGGTTGTACTTTATTTTAGATTGTTTTATGCTTGAAATGAAAATTATAAAAAAGGAATTCAAGCATGATAAATCAAGGTCCGTTCTTTGAAAGCTTCTCT
>JAZRWI010000013.1:0-48815 GCA_045599645.1 Candidatus Avigastranaerophilus sp. | reverse complement strand
CCCACATTCGTCACAGCTGCGCTGTGCCACCTTCTCCCTGAAGGAAGAAGGGCTAGAAAACCACCCTCATTCGTCACAGCTGCGCTGTGCCACCTTCTACAAATGGAGATTTTATACTTTACTGACTAAAAAAAATTAGCTTTAATGAAATAAAAGCGTAATATTACCCTAAATTTTCATTATTCTAGGGCCGCTGCGCTGGAGGGCGCTCTAGAATTTCAGGGCGACAAGACCAAATTTATAAAATATATTTTACAAACTTGATATTTTTTATGAATATGTTAAAATTATTTTATAAATTTACAAAGAGGTATTATAATGCTGATTGAAAGAACAAATTATCTTGATGACCTAATGAATTTTGCAGGTAAAAAATTAATTAAGGTTATTACAGGAATCAGGCGCGCCGGAAAATCCACCCTCTTTCAATTGTTTATCGAAAAGTTAAAAAAGCAAGGAATACCCGAATCAAATATTGTTCTAGTTAATATGGAACATCCAGATTTCAGAAAAATAAAAACGGCAGATGATTTGTATGAACATATAGAAAATAAATTGTCTGCGTCCGGATGCAATTATGTATTTATTGATGAGATTCAGCAGATAAGTGACTTTCAGAGAGCAGCAGACTGGCTATATGCAAGAAACGATGTGGATTTATACATAACAGGTTCTAATGCATATCTATTGTCAGGCGAATTAGCAACGCTGCTTTCGGGACGTTATGTAGAAATCCGTATGCAACCCCTGTCATTTAAGGAATATGTATCAAATTTTCCAGAAGAAAAAGACAGAGACAGCCTGTTTATTAGTTATCTTGAAAACAGTTCATTTCCTGGAACATTGGAATTGAACAGAAAAAATGACCGCTATGCTTACTTAGATGGTATTTATAACACAATCCTAGTTAAAGATATTTTGGATAGAAGCAAGATTTCAAGTCCGACTATGCTGAAATCTGTAATAGAGTTTATGTTCGATAATATCGGAAATCTGGTATCAAGCACAAAAATAGCCAATACGATGCAGTCTGCGGGGCGTAAAATATCTGTTCCAACCATAGAAAGCTATTTATCTGCTTTGGAAAACAGTTTTGTATTATATAAATCAGAGCGATACGATATAAAAGGGAAACAAAGATTAACAACTGGTTATAAATATTATATAGCAGATATTGGCCTAAGATATTTTTTGTTAGGTAGCAGTAAAAATGACTTAGGACACATTCTGGAAAACATAGTGTATTTGGAACTTATTCGCAGGCGATATGAAGTTTACGTCGGCAAAAACAACGAAACAGAAGTTGATTTCGTAGCAATTAATGAAAATGGAATAAAAGAATACTATCAAGTATCTCTTTCTGTGCTGGAAGAAAATACATTGAAAAGAGAATTACGACCATTACAACAGACAGGTGACCACTATCAGAAAATGTTGCTGACAATGGATAAATTGCCTACAACATCATTCGATGGAATTATGCGAAAAAATGTTATTGACTGGCTCTTAGAAAAATAACAGAAAAACCTGAGCACAGGTTTGAAGTGGATTATTGTTGAAAAACTCACATATTGCCATTATAACTCATTTTGTGTATTCAAAGAAAAATAGGAAACGGTAAATAATTAAATGGCTTTCTAACATATCGTCCCTATTGGCACTTCAGCGGCAATGGAGACGGTCTTTTGAGGTTACTGCTGCTTCGACCGGCTCTCTGCTAATGCCTGAATTGAGAATTGAGAATGGAGAATTGAAAATTGAAAATTGAGAATGGAGAATGGAGAATGGAGAATTTTTAAGTTTAAAGAACTTCATTTGCAACAATGTCTTCTAGGTTTCGGCCAGAATAAAATATTCTAACGATTTTTACTGTTTGATCTGTTTTATTTACCAGATAAAATACTACATATTTATCAACAGGAAGTTGGTGCATATAAAGAGATTTCCATGGCTCCCAGTCTACTACCTTATTTCTATCAGGAAATTCATTCAAAGCTTTTATTGAATGTCTGATTCTATTTGTTTGTGATTGCGCTGTTTGTGGTGCTTTTAAGAAAAATGCAATATATTTATATATAGATTTAAGATCTTCTACGGCCAATGGTGTGTAGATTACTTTGTACATATGGTTAGATATTAAATTCTCTTTTAAGATCTTCGTCTACTTCAGCAACAGATAAACACTCTTGGTTTTCAGAAGACTCTAAGCCTTTTCGCAGTTCATCATCTAATTGGCTTTTAGTCAGGTTGCCCATAGCAACAGGTTTGTTGTTGGGAAGTTTAATATCAAAAGGTATGCTCTTAGTAAGCACAATCTGTTTTAAAAGCATATTGATAACGCTGGAAAAATTAGTTCCTAGTTGTTCTAGAATACGTCCTGCAGCTTCTTTATCCGCTTCATTTGTTCTTACCTGCAAATATGTAGTCATTTTTTACACCTCTTACATAAGTAATCATATTAAATTGTAATGATGTTGTCAATACGCTGTTCAGGGCAATCAAATACAGGCTTGAGAATTTATTCGAATGCATAATTTTTAGGATTTTTTTGCAGTGGATGGGACCCTCATCCGTCACGCTGCGCGTGCCACCTTCCCCCGAGCGGAGGAAGGCCTCGCGGGGGCGGGACCCACATTCGTCACAGCTGTGCTGTGCCACCTTCTCCCTGAAGGAAGAAGGGCTAGAAAATCACCCTCATCCGTCACGCTGCGCGTGCCACCTTCCCCCAGCTGGAGGAAGGCCTCGCAGGGCGGGGAATTGGGGGTTAGTAGATTAGTCGAAAAGGCCGATGTCTAGCTTTACGGTGCCGGTGGCGGTTTTTAGTTTGGCATCGGATATTGCAGGGAGGGCGTTCTGGAGTTTTTTGGCTTCTTCTTCCATCTGCTGCTTTTTCTTTTTGTCGATTACGCTGAAGTCAGTTGCGCTGGAAAAAGAATGCTCGATGGTGGTCTTTTCCTTACCGTTAAACATTACATACGGGAAAACAACACGCTTATAGCTGCGACCGTAGCCATACAAACGGGTAAAACGCATTTCAAGTTCGACCTTAAGCTGACCGACAGGAATATTCCTGAATTCCCTTTCATAATAAGCGGTATATTTGTCGCCTAAACCGTCGCTCCAGCCTTTCAGGCCTTCTTCAGTGCGCTTTTGCTTTTCGACCTGTTCGATGTTGCCCATGTATGTTCCATTAACATAAAGCTTTGCATAGGTTGAAAGCTTGTCAGGATTATCACCTGTATAGAACAGCCTTACGATGAGTGCAGAACGGTCTGTGCCCTTCTTTTCATAGGCATAATCATAAATGCTGGCCCCACAGTCAGGACAAAGCATAATAAGACTGGGCAAGTCCAGGGAACCGCATGCCGGGCAGTCTACTGCATAGGCAATAGAACAAAAGGAAGCCATGCAAAGAAGGAAGAAAGCTATTTTAAAATATTTACCCATGTAATATTTTCTTATTAGCGTCAGAATCTCAATACAAGAGGAGAATCGTAATCTACGCGGTTAAATTCGATTTCAACAGCTTCAACTACAGGCTGTTTGCGGGAACTATAGCCATAACCGTCGTAATAAATCTTTTCTACCTTTATAAGTTTTCCCTTTACTGTGACAGTAGTTGAATAGTCAGAAATACGTGGATCATCCTTTACTGCCTTTGGAAGAATAACCTTAAAGCAGCCATTCATATTAGACTTTGCATCATAGCGGGGAGTTGAATTAACTACGAGAGAAAGCTTTCCGCGATCTTCTTCCTTAAGCTCAACTGCACCTTCCCATTCAACAGCCTTATTCATATAAGAGCCCGGATTACCGCAAACATCTTCGACACTTACGCTTCTGGAAATAGTAGCACTGTTAAGAACCTGCTGACGTTCAGCGGTTTCGCGCTTTTCAGCCTGGTCTTTGTTTACCCAGTACTGACTGGCATTAAGCATTTCTTCAACCTGGCGCTTCTGGTCAGGAGTCAGGCTACCATGGCTCTTTGCCATAGAAAGCAACGGAAGTGCTTTATCGTATTCGCCACGCTGATAATGGTAAGAACCGCGGCTGAAATAGTTATAGCTCTGCTTGCCAACCAGGTAATCAAGCTTGTTCTGAGCTTCTTTGAGGTTTGGAGACAATTCCAGACATTTTCTGAACTGGAAAGCAGCGTCGTCGATTTTCCCCTGAGCTTCGTAGGATTCGCCAAGAGCGAAATAAGACTTAACCATAGTAGAATTAAGCTTCACAGCATCTTTGAAGAAGGTTTCAGCCTTGTCGGGGCTACCTGTCTTCATGTAAATCAAACCAATAGCATAAGGTATTTCTGCGTCTGCAGGAGCCAGCTTTCTAGCTGCCTGATACTGTTCTAGAGAATCTGTGAATTTATTGGTTTTAAAATTCAAGAAACCGAGCATTTTTCTGGAGCTTACATCGTTCGGTCTTTCTCTTACAACAACGGTATAATATCTGATTGCTTCGTCGGTCTTGCCCTGATTCAGCATTTTGCGGGCATTGCTTTCAGCATCTTCTGCACTCATAGAACTGAATTCTGTCTGGCGGAAGGTATCGCGGCCCTGGGCACGCATCTGCTGATTTACGTCTGAAGCCAGAGATGCTGTTAAAGCATCAAGTTCGCGCTGAGCAGCAACATAATCCGGCTTTAATCTTACAGCAAGCTGAAACTCAACTATTGCTTCCTTTATAAAGCCCTGGGCCTTATAAACGCGGCCAAGATTGTAATAGGCTTCCGCATAGGTCGGGTCCATTTCAACAGCAGTCTTGAATTCCTTGTAGGCTTCAAGATATCTGTTCTTATAAAAATGATTCAGACCTACATCAACATGTAACTTAGCAGTATCAGCAAACACAGCCGGAGTCTGGCTGAGCATAAAAGCAGCAATAGCAATTAATAACGCAGATTTTGATGTTCTCATAAAACTTTTCACCTTATACCTGACAATCAGTACAACGACATTTTACCAAACCTCAACCCAAATTTAAAGTATATTCAAAAAATATCCCGTTTATGCTAAACTAGCTAGACCATTGGTGAAAAGATGAAAAAAATATTTGGCCTTCTGGCCTCCTTAAAAACCGCTATCTTTCTTATAATGCTGCTTACCTTGCTGGCTATTACCGGCACCCTGATACCGCAGCGTCTTGAAGCAATAAATTATATCCAGGCATTTCCAAAGGGCTGGCAGTTTATTTTGGGAATGGGGTTTGACGATATGTATCGTTCAGCCCTGTTTGTTGGCACTCTTGCCCTTTTGAGCATATCCGCTGTGCTTTGTGTTTATATACGCTGGAAATCAATTTCCAAAAAGCTTTTTTCACGTTTTAAAAACGCTGCTCTTTCTGAAATTCAAGCTTTTGAAATATCAAAAAAACTGGAAAAAGCGCCATCAGACGAAAGTCTGAAAGGATTCGAAATCGGTCGTTTTGAAGATGGCCCGAAGGTAGCCTTCAGAAGCTCCGGGAAAGCAGCTCTAGTGGGTGGTCTTATACTCCATGTTGGTCTGGTTCTTGTATTTCTTGGTGGTCTATTAGGCTTGATATTTGGCGTTGAAATGTCTATTGCCGGTAAAGCCGGTGAAAAAATTCCAATGCCGACTTTAGATGTAATCCGTTCTGCCGTAAAAGCTGACAGTATGAGTCGCCGGGCAAGACACATCAGACAATTCAATCCTCATGACTCACGCTTAGAAACAATGCGTGAAAAGATTGAAAGCCTGCACCAGATTTATAACAATGGCATTATGCATCCGGAATTTAAAGTAGCTTTTGATAAGCTCTGGATGGAACACTACAACGATGAAAACGGGAATCCGCAGAAGGTTAAAAGCTGGAATGCCGAACTAAGATTTATTGAGGTTGCATCAGGCACCTTGTTCGAAACTGCTGCTGAAACAGAACCCATGAAGATTCAGGTAAACTACCCGGTTACCTATAAAAATTACGGTTTCTATCTTTCAAGCTGGAACAAGAACTGGAAAAACCTTAAAATGATTGTAGACTACGTTCCAGGGGTAAAAGGCTGGGAAGACTATAAGCCTGCAGACGACTCTTTCCCGCAAACACTTGAAGTCAATCTAAATGAAGCATTTACAATTAAAGATTTTCAACATTCAATCGTAGTAAATTCATTTTTGCCAGATTTAAAAATAACTGAAAGCGGTTTCTTTAATGCTTCACAGGAATTAAAGAATCCAGCAGCAATGATAGTTGCTTTTGATCCTCAGGCTAACTGCGAAGTCGGTCATACCTGGTGCTTTGCTCAGGATAAATCAGAAATTGCTGCTCATGTATCAAATCTGCCTTTGAAATTTACCTTCCAGAGTGCCGATTATGAATACGAAGCAATACTTCAGGTAGCCTATGACCCTGGCAAGCCGCTTGTATGGTTCGGTTGCATTCTTTTCTGCCTTGGAATGATGCTCAGCTTTTACGTTTCTTACAGAGAAGAATGGGTTATTTTCAATAATGACGGCACAGCCACAATTGCATTGAATTCAAATCGTCCGGCTTCATTACTAAAAAAAGAACTGCCGGATTTCGAAAATAGACTGACAACAGCTCAGAAGGAAGACTAATGAACGAAACAGCACTTTTCGTAGCCGCAATGGCTTTTTATCTGCTCGCTTTTGGCCTCTACTGTGTTTATCTCAGTATGAACAAGCAGAAGCTTTATAAGGTTGCCCGCACTGCCAACTGGTTTGGTGCAATTTGTGCGCTGGTGGCTATTGGCATGCGCTGGCAGGAAGCAGGTCATCCTCCGCTGTCAAACATGTATGAATCCATGGTTACACTTTCAACCTTCGTAGTGCTGGCTGGTGTAATCTTTACAAGAAAGCATCCTTTGGCTTTTCTGGAAGCAGGTTCCAGCGTTCTTGCTATTATGATGATTGGTATTTCATCACTGTTTCCGTCAGAAGTAACTCCATTAATCCCAGCTTTGCAGTCTAAGTGGCTTCACGTTCATGTTTCCCTCGCATTCTTAGGGGAATCATGCTTTGCGGTAGCTTTCATTCTAAGCTATATGTACTGCCTCAGACGCATACTTGGCAATTCAGCCGGCAAAACAACCTTTGAAAACACCAGTGAAAAAGTTGCATGCTACGTAGTTACCTTAGGTCTGCCCATAATATTCATAGCAGGAATGATTCTGTTAGCTCTTACATTAAAGGCTAATCCAAAATTTGAAGATAAATGGCAGATTATTGTTTATTGGCTGATATGCCCGGCAATCGTTGTTTCTATTCTGCTTTCAATAATGACCTATTTATTCAGAGGCGCCATTGGAAGAGGGGCAGAAAAATGGCTGCCAGAAGATTCTGTATTGGACAACCTGACCTATAAGGCTATTGCTCTCGGTTACCCGTTATATACCATTGGCGGTCTTGTATTCGGCATGGTATGGGCAAACAAGGCATGGGGCCGTTATTGGGGCTGGGACCCAAAGGAAACCTGGGCACTTGTAACCTTCCTTGTTTATTCTATCTATTTACATGTTAGACTAGCGCGTGGTTGGAGCGGCACCTGGACAGCCTGTCTGGCCGTAGCCGGTTTTTCAGTCACCCTCTTCACCCTTTTCGCCGTAAACTTCTTAATCAGCAGCCTTCACTCCTATGTTTGATTGAGGGCGCGTGTTTTTTCTACTGCTTCGACCAACTCTCTACAAAGCGGAAGTCAGCATATAAAATTTAGTAGAGATGTCTTAAACCCTCCTTTTAGAGGCTGTCTAAAAACTAGAAATTGGTAAAAATCCCGATGTACAGTAGACTCCTAAAAACCTCCCTTTTTAAGGGAGGGTAGGGAGGGTTTTGATTTTAGAAGAAACTTGTTTCGAATGCATAAAATCGACTTTTCAGACAGCCTCTTTAAGGGAGGGTAGGGAGGGTTTTGATATTAGAAGGAACTTGTTTTGAATGCATTAAATCGAGTTTTTAGACAGCCTCTGTTAAAGGTAGTGGGAGATTTTCTTTTGTAGCATACTGCCTTTATCTTGTTTGGCAAATGTTAAATGCTGGGTGCTCCGATCAAAAACCTCCCTTAATCCCTCCTTGAAAAGGAGGGGTTAAAACATCTCTATTAAAATTGAACATTCTGACTTTCGCATTAGCAGAGAGCCGGTTAAAGCAGTAGCAAATCCAATCGAACAAACAAACAAATAATTATGCATTATGAATTATGAATTATGAATTATTCTATGGCTACTACGGAGGCGGTGATGTCATCCTTCACAGCGCCTGGGTTCTGATCAACCAGATCCGAGATTTCCTTAATAATCTGTTCCGGAGTCTTATCCTGACGGAGTTTAAAAAAGTCCATCAGATGTTTGTAGCCATCATCAAGATTTTCCTTAGCTTCAAAAAAATCTACCAGACCGTCTGAATAGAAAATGATTTTGTCACCGTGTTCCAGCTTGAACGAACGTGTCTTGTATTCACTTTCTACGAATAATCCAAGCAATGTTCCAGTAGAAGGGAATTCTTCAAGCTTTTTGCTACTTGTACAATAATGAAGCGGGAAATCGTGGCCTGCATTGGCATAAGTAAAAGTCATTTGATTCAGGTCAAACACACCCCAGAGTGCAGTTGAATTGAAGTGAGAGCCTGCTCCAAGAAATTCCTTCAGGGAAACATTAACAGAGCTCATCAAGTCAGCAGGGTCACGTTCTATGCTTCCCTTTTCTTTAAAGAGGCAGTAAACAACAGACATTACAAGAGAAGCAGGAACACCCTTTCCGCAGACGTCACCGATTAAGAAACCAAGCTGCTTTGGGTTATTCCCGTAGACATATCGGATGAAATCGCCACCAACACAGCGGGCAGGCTTAATGAAGGTTGCGACCTTCAAACCTTTTACATCAGGCAGAGCTCTGGGCAAAGCACCTTCCTGAACAATTCTAGCCATATCAAGCTCACGCTGGATAGATACCTGGCGTTCGGCAAGGGCATTGGCTTTTTGTTCAAGCTCCTTATGCATTTTATAGTTATGAAGGCATATTGAAACCTGATCAGAAAGCAAATCAAGCTTAAAGTTATCTTCTGAGGTAAGGGTCTGCTCTTCATCATATCTTCCAACAAGAAGACTGCCGTAAAAAGCATTGTCATGGGTAAGTGTAGCTCCGGCAAGGGCGCCCTTAAAATCGTAGGTTTTGAAAACATACTGCAGAAGCTTGAAAGAAAGCATATTAGGGTCTGATTCTACTTTATCATCTCCATTGCAAAGCTGTTCAAACTTAATATTTTCAAAATTACCAAGCTTTATTCCCTGGGCTTCGCTTGCAATAAAGCATCTTTTTTCGGTATCTAGCAGGAAAAGCACAACCCAGTCAAATTTACCGAGCTCCTGAACCGCCTTAAGGATTTTTTGGTAGGCATGTTCGTCTGTCTGAATCATTTCAAGGTCATTCAAACGGTGTGCTTCTTCATAGAAATTGCAAATCATTTTCAATGAATTTTGCTCTTTGGCTCTATGCCTTATAACAACAGTCAGAACGCAGAGCATCACAAAAACAGCTAAAATGCCCAAATCAGAATCTCTGAGCATAACAGTGATAAAACCTACTGCTGCAAGCCAAAATACATAAAAGACTGTAAAGCTTCGCTGACCGGAAATTTTACTGTTGCTAAGTGCCAAGATAATCGCCTACTCGTTATAGAAATCGAAGGTCTTTTCCCATTCGGCCAGGCCGATATAAAGCTTCTTCGGGCTTCTTGCGTCGATGTAGAAGCGTTTATCTTTTTCAAGATAGTTCTTAAGACGTTGTCTAATCTTAAAGAGCAATTCCTTGGTAAAGACGTTCTTTAATTCAAAACTGGCAACAAGAGGTGCAGAAAATCTATGCCAAATTTCAGAAAGACTCTGTGGTTTACCGTTCTTTTTAAGAATTCGGTAAATTGTTTCCAGCATTGATTCATAAAGTTCTGCGCCATTGTAGTCATAGAAAAAAGCTACTGGTGGCAGGAAGCCGAACTTGGCAACGATGTCGCGTGCTTTTCTGACCAGCTTTTCGCCGTCATTCTGCAAACCAAGCACTTCTGTTCTCAAGATTCTCATCAGCATAAGGTCAATGTCTTTGCGAACCAAAGTGTCTATCAAAGCTGAATCAGAAGGGAAAAACTTTTTTAAAATTGGTCTGACAGCTTCAATTGGTTCAACGCTCAAAAATTGGATATTGCGACCATAAGTCTCGGAGTTTTTGCTTTTCATTTCCCCGAGAATCTTCTCAAATTGCAATATAAATTCAAATTTAGTTTCGCAAGCCAATTTTTTTACCTAGGTTATGTTTCTTATTTTCTAAAATAAATATTTATTTATTTTATTATAACATATTTCTATAAAATTACCAAAAATGTATATATTGTCAAGAATAAAGAAAGAAAACCCTCCCTACCCTCCCTTTACAAAGGCTGTCAAAAAATCGATTTTATGCATTTAAAACAAGTTTCTTCTAAGATCAAAACCCTCCCTACCCTCCCTTAAAAAGGGAGGTTTTTAGGAATCTACTGTATATCGGGATTTTTACAAATTTCTAGTTTTGGGACGGTCTCTTTAGAGGCTGTCTGAATACTCGATTTTATGCACTCAGAACAAGTTTCTTCTAAAATCAAAACCCTCCCTACCCTCCCTTGAAAAGGGAGGTTTTAGGAGTCTACTGTATATCGGGATTTTTACAAAATTCTAGTTTTGGGACAGTCTCTTTACAGAGGCTGTCAAAAAATCGATTTTATGCATTTAAAACAAGTTTCTTCTAAAATCAAAACCCTCCCTACCCTCCCTTAAAAAGGGAGGTTTTTAGGAGTTATCCCATACTTGGGTAAAAAAAAGACCGCCGAAGCGGTCATTTTTTTAGATTCGATATCAGATGATGTATTCGATACCTTCTATCTTAACCTGAGACTGGGCACCGATTCTCTTGATAATGTTGGAAGCCAGGAAGTTACCAATCTTCAAACAGGTCTTGAGAGGCAAGCCTTTGTGAAGTCCGTAGAAGAAACCAGCCTGGAAGTTATCACCGGCACCGTTGGTATCCTTTACATGGTCTACCTTATAGGCATCTACATGAATATTGAAATCCTGTGTATAAGCGATAGAGCCTTCCTTGCCAAGTTTAACAACTACAAGTTTTGCATATTTCAGAAGCTTTTCGAAGTTTTTATCTCCGCACATAGCTTCTGCCTCGTTTTCATTAGCAAAAAGCAAGTCAATCTTTTCATCAAACAGATTAGCTTCAATTTCTTTTCTGGCTTCTTTGATAACACCGCTGTCACCAAGGTCAAAAGAAATCTTTGTATTAGACTTTCTAGCTATTTCAATAGCATATCTGGTTGCCTTGTTGATTGGATTATCGCCACGGAATTCATAAGCAGAAAAATGAAGGTATTCAGAGTCTCTGATAAGGCTATGAAGAATTTCGTATGGATACAGTTGCTTGGTTATACCAAAATCAAGACCGAAGCTTCTTTCACCATCTTTACCAACAAAGGTGAAACATCTTCCTGAGTCACCCTGCTTAATGGAAATATAGGTGTCAATATTGTTTTCACGAAGGTTATTGATGTAATCATAACCGTAATCATCGTTACCGACACAACCGATAAAAGCGCACTTGAGTCCAAGGTTGCTGGCACCATAAATAACATTTGTTGGTGAACCACCAGGACTGATTACCATTTCGTCTTCATTAAGAATTGAGCGGAATCTGGCAATTGTGTCGTCGTCTATTTCTATGCTCTGGCCTTTTCTAAGACCGAGCTTCTTCATGGTTTCGTCGTCCTGCTGAACGATAATATCGGTAAGTGCGTCTGAAATTGCCGTAATCTGATACTTCTTAGCCATTTTTGTTTCTCCATTTCTCTTAGAAACTTTTTTGTTAAAGCCTTGAAGCCTTAACGGGGGGAAGAAATCAATACCTGCTACAAAACCTTAAATCCTTAAAATCAACCTCTTTGGCCTACTTTTAAGAATTTTAGAATTACATCATTCAAATTTTAGTTAAATTTGAAACAAAAAACCTTCCAATCTCTTGGAAGGTTTCAATATAATCTATTTCAATTATTAAGTAAAGAAATTTAGCTTTTTCGGCTTATTTAACGTTTTTGCAGATGTTGATGATTACATTTACAGCCTTCTGCATTACGTCAAGGCTTACAAATTCATAGCGGCCATGGAAATTGTTTCCGCCAGTGAAGAGGTTTGGACATGGCAAGCCTTTATGAGAAAGACTAGCACCGTCTGTGCCGCCACGAATCGGGACAACCTTAGGTTCAACGCCGGCTTCCTTCATTGCGTCCTTAGCAAGTTCAATAATGTGTGGGAAAGGCTTAACCTTTTCGAGCATATTGCGGTAGCTATCTTTAACAGTTACCTTAGCGCGTTCAGCACCAAGCTTCTTGTTGAATTCAGCAACCTTATCCTTTATGAACTGCTTACGTTTTTCAAAGTTTTCGTTATCAAAGTCTCTGATAATGTAGCAAAGCTTTGAATATTCGCAACTGCCAGACATATCGGTAAGGTGGAAGAATCCATCGTAACCGTCAGTATGTTCCGGAGTTTCTGCTACAGGCATTTCTGAATGGAATTTGCAGGCAAGTGTCTGGCTGTTGACCATTACATCTTTTGCAGAACCTGGGTGGATGCTTACGCCTTCAAATTCAACAACAGCAGAAGCAGCATTGAAATTTTCATATTCCAGTTCGCCTAAGCCACCGCCGTCAACAGTGTAAGCCCATTTGGCCGGGAAACGGTCCATCGGGAATTTGTCGGTTCCGCGGCCGATTTCTTCGTCTGGAGTGAAAGCAACATAGATTTTACCATGCTTTACTTCTGGATGATTGATGAGGTAATCAATTGCTGTAACGATTTCTGCACAACCGGATTTATCGTCAGCACCAAGAAGAGTTGTTCCATCAGTAGTGATAATAGTTTCACCCTTGGCAATCTTGAGGCCTTCCTGTTCAGAGCCCTTAAGAACGAGACCACTGTTACCAAGCTTGATGTCTCCACCATCATAATTTTCGATAATCTGAGGCTTAACATCTTTACCGGAGCAGTCTGGAGAAGTATCCATATGAGAAATAAAAGCAATAACAGGAATATCCTTGTCAGTATTAGCTGGCAAATAAGCAGTCAAATAGCAGTTTTCATCAAGAATGATATCTTTAAGACCAAGCTTTTCAAGTTCAGCCTTAATAGTTTCAGCAACCTTGAACTGGCCCTGAGTTGACGGGCAAGCTTCATTGGCTTCATTTGAAGTGCTTTCAATAGCGACATAACTGAGAAATCTGTTCTTTAAAGCTTCTTTCACGTTAAATTCCTTTTCTGCACCAAGTGCGATGGTCGGGATTGATAATGCTGCAAATAAAGCAACACATTTTGCGAGACTCATTTTATACCCCCTAAGACTGTCCGAACACTCGGCCAATGGGGTTGGGGATTGGAAAATCCTTGTCCACTCTAACTTAGCCTAGTTCTTCGAATCTTTGTATTAGCAAAGTTTTTATTAATCTTCTTAAAGAAACAATAAAATCACGCATATTATATAACAATCAGAGTCATCTACAAAGAAAAAAAGCACTTCGTTACCAAAGTGCTTTTTTTCTGCTTTTAGCTATTGGCTTGCGGCTTGTAGCTTGCGGCTTGTAGCTTGCGGCTTATAGCTTGCGGCTTGCGGCTTGTAGCTTACAGCTTGCGGCTTGTAGCTTACAGCTGTTATATTCTCGGCTAAGAGCTAAAAGCTAATAGCCAAGAGCGGTTGCTTAATCAATTTGGTTTCTTGAAATCAGAAAGGCCTTTACCGTCTTCTGGTTTGCGAACGCCGATAATGCCCTTTTCAGCCATAACTCCGCCGAGCTTACCAAGCTTATAATAAGCATCCATAAACTGGTCGAAATTCATCTGAACACTTGCCTTAACTTCGCGGTCTGGATTCTTTGGATCGCCAGATGGCTGAACAGTCATGAATGAAAGGGTTACATAACCGTTTTCCATATTAATTTCTTCAATACCATCGGTATAAATTTCTTCAAAGCTTTTACTCATGGTTTTTTCTCCTTAATTCTTTGGCTGCTGAACTCTCTGAATTTTGCCATCAGCTTCGAGCTTATCCAATACTCTCTGCATCATGTTGAAAACCTGAAGATAACCCTGAGGAGCCATAATAAGGCGTAAATCTTTTGTATCACTTGCTGCTACAGCTTTAAAATCAAGGCGAACCATGCCATTAGCAATGTGCATATTGTCAAGTTCGCTCTGTGGAAATGCTTTTACATCTGCCATTTGTTTTTCTCCTGACTAAAATTTTATTTCAGATAGAGTACCATCGACAGAAAAAATTTACAATAGTAGAAATATTTTTATTACCAACTGATTTTAAGCATAAAAAAAGCCTGACCACAAGGTCAGGCCTTTAAACCGAATGGGAAATAACGGATTCGAACCGTTGACCCACTGATTAAGAGTCAGTTGCTCTACCAGCTGAGCTAATTTCCCATAAAGGGTTATATAAAAAAGAGCGGGAAACGGGACTCGAACCCGCGACATCCACCTTGGCAAGGTGGCGCTCTACCAACTGAGCTATTCCCGCGAACGAATGGGAAATAACGGATTCGAACCGTTGACCCACTGATTAAGAGTCAGTTGCTCTACCAGCTGAGCTAATTTCCCGAAGTTCAATCTTTCGAAAGAACCATTTATAAGTGATCCGCGTTGGATTTGAACCAACGACCCCCTGATTAAAAGTCAGATGCTCTACCCCTGAGCTAGCGGACCTCAGAGACAATTTCAGTTGCAAGCGCGCCTGGAAGGAATCGAACCCTCAGCCTACAGATCCGAAGTCTGTCGCTCTATCCAGTTGAGCTACAAGCGCGGAAGAGGGTCGGAGACGGGGCTCGAACCCGCAGCCGCAAGATCCACAATCTTGTGCTCTACCATTGCGCTACTCCGACCATATAGACCGTAATAGTTACAGCCTAACAACGCGCCAGAGAGGATTCGAACCCCTGGCCCGCAGCTTAGAAGGCTGCTGCTCTATCCACCTGAGCTACTGGCGCAACCAAAAATCATCGGAGCGGGAAACGGGACTCGAACCCGCGACATCCACCTTGGCAAGGTGGCGCTCTACCAACTGAGCTATTCCCGCAAACGAACGATTGCGTTCAAGTCGGGGTGACTGGACTCGAACCAGCGACCCTATGGTCCCAAACCATATGCGCTACCAACTGCGCTACACCCCGTTGTCATTAGAGATTTCGAAGATTTAACGGGGCTAGACCCGATTAAATTTTCATATCACCTCGTGACGGATATGCATAATATCAAAAATGTACATCATAGTCAACAACTTTTTTAAAAATTTTTAATATTTTTTAGAAATCTGTGTACACAACAGTTTCAATCGATTTTGGCTCACAATTTATAATTCACAATTCATAATTCGCATTGAATGCAGTTCCCTCATCCGTCACGCTCCGCGTGCCACCTTCCCCCACAAATGGAGGAAGGCACTGCCGTGAGCGGAACTGAATCCATAACCGAAGGCTAATTCACTTAACTGAGTTGCTAATAATGAGGAAATCTGATAAATTACTACTAAATTCGCATATATATAGATTGGTCAAAAAAATGAAAGTTTTATTAATAGATCCTCCATTCAAAAGCTTTGCAGGCATATTCAGCCTGTATTTTCCCCTTGGTCTTGCTTATGTAGCCGGTGCGGCAAAAAAAGCCGGTTATGAATGCAAGATTCTTGATATGGACGCAGCCGAAACAAAAGATGGCTCATTAGACTTTTCCAAGGAATACAAAAGCTATAGTAACTATATCAAAGCTTTGAATGATGCTGACCATCCGACCTGGAAGCTTCTTAAAAAGCTTGTAATAGAACAAAACCCTGATATAATCGGCATTACCGCTCTTACCACAAAGTTTGGTTCAGTTATCCAGACTGCTAAGTTCTGCAGAGAAGCGCTTCCAAATATTCCAATAGTCATTGGCGGACCTCATGCCAGTGCAATGCCTGATTTAACAGCAAAGATTCCTGAAGCAGACTATATTATCCGCGGGGAAGGCGACGAAAGCTTCCCGCAGCTTCTTGATGCTTTGCGTGACCATACAGATTTGAGCCTCATCAAAGGCCTTACCTGGAAAAAAGACGGTAAAGTCATACATAATCCAGACAGCGAATTTGTAAAGGATCTTGATACTCTTGCTTTCCCGGCACGCGATGCCTTGTTGAATCCAGAACACTATTCCTCAGAAGATATGGGTGTAATACTCAGTTCAAGAGGCTGCCCATTCTGCTGTAGCTACTGCTTCCACATGTGGAACAGACAGGTTCGCTATAGAAGTGTTGCCTCTGTTATTGAAGAAATCAAGTATGTTCACGAAACCTACGGAACCACTCAATTCTCAATCAAGGATGACTCTTTCACAGTAAAAAGAGCGCACACAGTTGAACTTTGTGAAGCTATAAAGAAACTTCCGTTCAAGATTACATTCAACTGCACAACACGCGTAGACATCATCGATGAGGAATTGCTAAGACTCATGAAGAGCGCTGGTCTTTCACAGCTCAGCATAGGTATTGAATCCGGTTCAACAGAAATTCTTAAAGCAACCGACAAAGGAATTACCCACGAACAGATTCTTAAAGCCGCTGCCTTATTCAATAAGCTTGGAATCTTCTGGACAGGCTATTTCATGATTGGTCTGCCACAGGAAACAGAAGAAGATATATTGAAGACTCTGGCTTTCCTGAAGAAGTCTAAGCCTTATTATGGTGGTCTTGGCGTTTATAATCCATTCCCAAGAACCAAGCTTTTTGATCAGGGCGTAGAAATGGGTCTTGTAGACCCGAACCCGCCATTGGAACACTTCTTAAATACAAATCCCAAGGATTTATTCTTCAAAGACCCGAAGAAGCGCGTTCTTAACATTTCTCACGAACGCTTTGTCGAATTGTCTGAAAAGGCAGAAACAACATTCCATAAGCATAATACCAACCTGAAAAATCTGGCTCGCAGAGCTTTTTCTAGAAGACATGTATATATGCATGACCCATCACTGCTTCGTCGTGACCTTTCGAAGGGCTTTGACATGATTGGTTTGAAGGCTTTGGGCAAGTTGATTGCGAAAAAGTAATGGGGTGAAGGAGAAATCCCCCCTGCCCCCTTTAACAAAGGGGGTTATTAGGTCAGTCACTTTAACAAAGGGGGTAATTAGGTCAGTCACTTTAACAAAGGGGGTAAGCAAACCAACCCCTTTAACAGAGGCTGTCCCAAAACTAGAAATTTGTAAAATCCCGATGTACAGTAGACTCCTAAAAACCTCCCTTTTCAAGGGAGGGTAGGGAGGGTTTTGATTTTAGAAGAAACTTGTTTTGAATGCATAAAATCGAGTATTCAGACAGCCTTTTTAAGGGAGGGTAGGGAGGGTTTTGATTTTAGAAGGAACTTGTTTTGAATGCATAAAATCGAGTATTCAGACAGTCACTTAAACAAAAGGGGTGAAAAGAGTATCTTCAATGCTGCACTCTACTCGTGAAATATACCTGAATCTTTTCAGATACTATTATAGTCTTAAGCATCTTGGACTGATAAATGTCTGCAGGAGACTAATCTTTTCACACAGGCGCAAGAATCTGAATATTATTGATGCCTCACATGCTGCCATATTAGCAGAAAGTGTTAAAACTAATCTTCTTCCCCAGAAAGAGCTGGAATTATCGTTCTTTGGCAAATCTCATAGGTTTCAACTGGAAGATATGCAATGGAAAAATCAGGAATTTAGCACAGAGTTTGGGAAACACTGGCTTGAAAAACTGAATTCCTTTGAATGGATAAACGAAGAACCGTATAACAAGCTATCTGTAAAGCTGGTTTCTTTCCTGATTCTAGACTGGATTACCAAGCACAAAAACGAGCATTATCCTGCCTGGGAGCCTTACACACTTTCAAAAAGACTTACCGCCTGGGTTAAATGGTTAAATTCCAATGATGTATCCCCTGAAGTATGCTCTGTTTTGAAGCCTGCCATAAGCATTCAACTTAAACGTCTTTATGTAGACCTTGAACTTCACTGCCCTTCCAACCATCTTTTAGAAAATCTCCGAGGCTTTTTGGCTGGCTGCACACAAATGGTCTGTTCAAGTCAATATTTCAACAACGAACTGGAATTCCAGCTGGAAGAAATAACAAAAGAAGCCATAAAGCAGATAAACAGGCAGTTTTTGTCTGACGGTGCCTATTTCGAAAGAGTTCCAATGCTTCATATAAAAATGACTGAAGCATTATCTGATATAAGAGAATTTGCTCTGAATCTTAGTCAAAAAAGTTTTCTGCTACCACAGCTTATAAAGAAGCTAAAGAAACTTGTTAAACTTTGTGATGCAAAAATAGAGGAAGCCCACAGATGGCTTCAGAAAATAACCATGCAAGACGGCTTCATAGCTCAGTTCGGTGACAGCGCGAAAATAGCAGGCATTGCTCCAGATAAAGCTGCTAAGCCTCAATTATTAGAAACCTCTGGATACTTCATAAATCACAAAGAAGATTTTTCATTTGTTTTAAACTGCGGAGAACCAGCCCCAGCCTTTCAACCAGGGCACAATCACTGCGATATTCTTTCTTATGAGCTATCAATAAACAACAATCGCTGCATTATTGATACTGGTTGCAGTGATTTTGACAATGAAACACTTCGTCAGATGAGCCGAGAAACTGAAGGCCACAATCTTCCGATGGTTCAACACCAGAATCAGTCAGACATTTGGGGTGACTATTCTTTCGGTAAAAGAGCAAGAATTATCAGAAGAAGCTTTGATGAAGCAACAAACAAGCTGGAAGTGGAAATAGAAGACCAGTTCTCGCAGAAGCTGACAAGATCGGTCGCATTTTCCCCGAATAAAATCGAAATTAACGATAAAGTGCAGAAGAAGCGAATGAGCGGTAACTTTATCAGCTTGATTCATCTGGCACCAGAAACAGAGGTAGAGATATGTCTAAGCGACGACAGCCCTACTCTTGCCCGCTGCCAAATGACTAACGGCACAAAATTTAGTATAATCACAGAAGGCAACCTGCGCATCGACGACTACATCAGTTTTCCTGAAATCGGAAAAGCTGTTGGTGCCAAGGTTCTGATTTTAAGCAACAAAGACGCGGAGGCGCTTAATTATGTCATCAACTGGTAACCCAATGAATATCTTAGTAATCACCCAGAACTATTTTTCAGGCTCAGACAAAAACTACAGGGTAAAAGAATCTATCAATGAGCTTGTAAAACAAGGTCATAAGGTTTGTGTGGTTGCCAGCAAAGGTGCTAATGACGTCGCCCCTGCCGAAGACGGCCTTCAGTTTTTTGCCATAGACCAGGACGCTTTCGCAGGCAGTGGGGAATGGGCCTACGTTCTTCACGGCATTTCCTTCATGTGGAAAGCCATCAAAGTCGGTGCCGCTGTCCCTGGTAGCTTTGATCAGGTTATCGCTACGATTCCTACTGGCTTTGCAGGAATCGCTGGCAAGGTTGTGGCTGGCAAGAAAAACGCTAAGTTTGTTCTGGATATAAAAGAAGAATGGCTAGAATCAGCATTAAAGGCCGGATATATAAAAAACGGCAGCCCTTTGCACAAGGCCGCCGTTATGGTTGATAACTGGGTTAAGAAGTAACCCTGTTTATTTTATTTAAGAGCAAGATTACCGTTTTCAACAACTACTGTAACAGTAGAAGAGTCGCAGATGCTACCTCCGATGAGAGCTTTAGCAAGAAGTGTTTCAAGCTCCTTCTGTATAAGTCTCTTCAAAGGTCTTGCTCCATATATTGGGCTGTAGCCAGCGTCTATTAGCCACTGTCTGGCTTCTTCTGAAACCTTCAGAGTAATCTGATGTTCGTTGAGGCGCTTTTGGATTTCGGCAAGCTGCAAATCAATAATGCTGTTCAATTCAGTCTTTTGTAATGGAGAGAACAGGATTACATCATCTACACGGTTAAAGAATTCTGGCTTGAAGAATCTCTTAACTTCTGACATAACCCTTTCTCTAGCAGCATCAGTGATTTCATTTTTGTCATTGAGGCTTTCAAGCAAGGTCTGGGCACCCAGATTGCTTGTCATGATAACAACAACATTTCTGAAATCAACGGTTCTGCCCTGAGAATCAGTGAGTCTGCCATCGTCAAGAAGCTGGAGAAGCAGGTTGAATACGTCTGGATGAGCCTTTTCTATTTCATCGAAAAGAACTACAGAATAAGGCTTTCTTCTAACTGCTTCAGTAAGCTGGCCACCTTCTTCATAGCCTACATATCCTGGAGGAGCTCCGATAAGGCGTGATACAGCGAATTTTTCCATGTATTCACTCATATCGATACGAACAATATTTTCTTCTGAGTCGAAGAGTGACTGAGCCAATGCCTTGGCCAGTTCTGTCTTACCAACGCCTGTCGGGCCTAAGAATATGAATGAACCAATAGGTCTGTTCGGATCATTAATGCCTGCTCTAGAGCGAATTACAGCATCAGATACCAGATTAACTGCTTCATCCTGGCCGATTACTCGTTTGTGAAGCTGGTTGCTCAAACGAAGAAGCTTTTCTCTTTCGCCTTCCATCAGCTTGCTAACAGGAATACCTGTCCAGCGGCTGACGATATCAGCTATTTCTTCTTCAGTAACTTCTTCTCTAACAAGCTTACCGGTTTTCTGCTTTTCCTTGAGCTCTTCTTCCATGGCCTTCAACTGCTTCTGGGCTTCAGGCAAACGGCCGTGCTTCAATTCAGCAGCTTTATTCAGGTCATAAGCGCGTTCTGCTTCAGCAGCATCATGGTTGAGCTTTTCAATAAGCTCTCTCTGGGCCTGAACCTTCTTAATAACGTTGCGTTCGCTTTCCCACTGGGCTTTCATTGCGTCGCCACGGGTATTAAGGTCTGCTAATTCCTTACGCAAGGTTTCAAGACGACTCATACTCTGAGCATCCTTTTCCTTAACCAAAGCGGCTTCTTCAATCTGAAGCTGCATAATGCGGCGGGTTACTTCATCAAGTTCGGCCGGCATTGATTCGATATCTGTTCTGATCATTGCACAGGCTTCGTCAATAAGGTCAATAGCCTTATCCGGAAGGAAACGGTCAGAAATATATCTATCAGAAAGTGTTGCTGCTGCAACAAGTGCTCTATCCTGAATCTTAACACCGTGGAATACTTCAAAGCGTTCCTTAAGGCCTCTGAGAATAGAAATAGAATCAACTACGTTCGGCTGTTCTACAAGAACTGGCTGAAAACGTCTTTCAAGGGCGGCGTCCTTTTCGATATATTTTCTATATTCATCAAGTGTCGTGGCACCGATACAGTGCAGTTCACCGCGAGCCAGCATAGGCTTCAGCATATTACCTGCGTCCATGGAGCCTTCGGTTTTACCTGCCCCGACGATTGTATGTAATTCATCAACAAACAGAAGAATACGGCCATCGCTATTCTTAACTTCAGACAACACAGCCTTGAGACGTTCTTCAAATTCGCCTCTGAACTTGGCACCAGCAATAAGAGCACCCATATCAAGAGAAAAGATGGTTTTATCCTTCAGGCTTTCAGGCACGTCACCGTGTAGAATACGCTGTGCAAGACCTTCTGCAATAGCTGTCTTACCAACACCTGGTTCACCGATAAGAACCGGGTTGTTCTTTGTCTTTCTGGACAAAATGCGCATTACACGTCTGATTTCATTATCACGACCGATTACCGGGTCAAGCTTACCGGCCTTTGCGGCCTGAACAAGGTCACGGCCATATTTTTCCAAGGCTTCGTAGGTCTGCTCCGGATTAGCGGAAGTAATTCTCTGATTCCCTCTTACCGCAGTCAGAGCAGTTAAGAATCTATCTCTGGTAAGGCCTATATCGGCAAAGATTTTACCGATTTTGGTAGAGGCACCACCACTGAGAATGGCCATTACAATATGTTCAACAGAAAGATATTCGTCCTTCATGAACTTCATTTCTTCTTCAGCTTTAACAAGAACCTGTGATAATTCCTGGCTGATATAGAATTTATCTGGTGTCATCCCCGGACCAGATACTCTTGGAAGTGAGGCAAGAATCTGATCTATTCTGTCTTTTATTGTAGACAAAGGAATATTCATATTATTAAAAAGTCTAGGAATCAAATCTGTTTCATTTGCTATAAGAGCAACCATCATGTGTTCTGTAGATATTTCCTGATGACCGCGCTGGACAGCAATATTCTGAGCAGTCTGCAGAGCTTCCTGAGACTTCATTGTCATTTTATTAATATCCATAATCAATAACCTCCAAGATACTTTATGGGTATATGAGCAATCGTTATGCCAAAATCGCCAATACCCTCAAGTCCTCTATTGATGAGTATATCACATTTTCACACTAAAACAAAAAACGTCGCACGAACCATCGCGCGACGTTGCTGGGTGGCATGCATAACAACGCTATCAATAAATGAATGTTGTCAATAAGGGCTTGGTGAAGAAATCCCCCCTACCCCCCTTTACAAAAGGGGGTATTTTGAGGCAGCCTTTTATGTTACCACTTTTCGACCTGTTTGCGTTCGGAACGCATGCTGAGAGCGATTCTTTTTAATAAAATGCCTAGAGTTTTATTCTAATGGATGATAACCGCAGTTTACTAGAGTCGGCAATGCATCGTCATGAAGTTCCCAAATAGACGTGTCATTCCAAGTTGATACACCAGTCCACTCCTTAGATTCTATTTCTGCTTTATAACCATTTTCTAAGACATAACTACAGTCTCTATAGGATATGGACGTTACTGGATTGCCATTTCTTCTTGTGGTACTGGTAACAAAACAGTTGTATTTGTTATCAGTATTATTTATTGGTGCTGAGCTATCACCAACATCATAACAGCTATGAGCCGCACTGCTAGTAACACCGGTTCCGTAAACCTTACCAGTATTATAAGAACTCATAAAAACACTAGCAATACCAACCCCAGTTCCAGACTTATTTTCTTCCGAACCAACTACCCCAGCATTATAGCAACAAGTAATTGAATAAGCATTATAAGCTATTCCAAAACAATATCCAGCATCACAATGAATATAACCATAATTACAGCAATGTTTGTAACTGCACCGCAGATCGCCATCACTATTACATATTCCTGACGCAAAACCAGTTAAGCTATAAACTTCACCATTGTTTCTGCAATTAGTAATATTCCCAGCAATACTAGAGGAATACGTATCATCAACTAAGCCAGCTATACCTCCAGCTCTTGCCTGCATTGCAAAAACGGAAGCATTGTTTTCACAATTGCTAATAACAGTATTACCAAATAATAAACCAGTTATCCCTCCAACATTATTAAGACCAACGATTTTTACATCATCACCAATAATAAGATTTTTAACACTACCAGTAACCTGTGAAAATAGCCCAACTTGATTTGTTAAATAACGATATATTTTAAAACCATGAATAGTTTTTCCATTGCCATCAAATGTTCCAGATAAACCAGGTATTGGCAACCAGCCTTCTTCTTCAGTACAGGTTGGAGATAAATAACCAGTCATATCAATATCACACATAACCTTGTAATGAGCACTAGTATTGTTTCTTACGCTATCCAACTGTTCTGGAGTATAGATAAGGAATGGATTGTCAGCTGAACCGTCACCAGATTCAGCAGTGGCGAGAGTCATAAAGGTGTAATCATTAAATGGCAATATAGCTGTTCCTTCAACGTCCATAATATTATCTGCCATAGTAATCTTATAAGTTGAACTTACATTCAAAGCAGAATTGAAAGTAATTGTCATTTTATCCTTTGCAGGATTCCAGGAACATATTTTTGCTATTTCAATTTCATTAAGTTTAACTTTAACGCCGGCTTCAGCCTCTGTTACAGAATTAACAGCATTAACAAATGAAACAGTAAATGCAGGATTAAGAACTATTCTGCCATTAACAACACTGCTCGCAACAGCACTAATTGCTGCTTTAACCTGAGTCTTAGCCACAGTAGTAAATTGGAAACTATTGGAAACAACCATAAGATTTGTTTCTTCATTTTTGAGACCTTCACCAACCGCAACAGTGTAAGTCGTGCTATAGTTCAAAGGATTTTCCGGAATCATTATGAGCTGATTATTTGAACTATTATATGTATAAATACAATTTACCTTTACAGAAGCTTCATCAAGTATATTTATCAAAGAGCTTGACTCGCCTTCCTTCCAGGTTATGGGTTCAGAGAAGGTGAGAACAATTACTGTATTAGTCGCAATGCGTGGATTATCTGCTTTTGGTGTGGTCATAGCGACAGTAATCTTTGTTGGATCTGTCGGGCCTACTGGGTCTACAGGCTTGTCAGCTGTAGTAAAAGCAAATCTTGTATCACCAGTAAACTTAGTATTTTCATCATATGAAAGACCGTCATTAACTTCAACTACATAATAATGTGAATAAGCCAAAGACTTCTTTGGAGTAATAACAAGATACTTAGCAGAAGAATTATAAATATAATCACAGTCTAATACTTCTGTATCACTTGAAATTGTTACATACTGGCGTGCAGAAGAAGTCCAGATAATATCATCAGAGAACTTCAATATTACACTTGTATTAGTTGCAACATCCATAGTTTCTGTTGGATCCAACTTAGTAACATCAATAGTCTTTGTCAAAATAACGGGAGTTGGAGCATTATAAACAAAGCCAATACCTGTTTCCATGCTCTTATATTCCTTATTTGTCTTAGACCTGAAATTAGCTGTCAAGAAAATATTAGACGGGTATTTATCAGGATCAAAAACCATACCTTTGGTTGGAATTATTATTTCAAAGGTTGCTTTACCCCCTATATCGCTAGTAGGTGAAACCAAACCTTTGTAAGTATATTTATAAATATTATTGTTAGAATTTGATTTTATTGAATTACCAAGTTCAAATGGGCTGAATGCCATAAAATCTACCGTTGGCGTAGAATAAGCGAATGGATTTTCTCCTTCGTATTTAACGCAAACAGTGAGAAGCATATTTTCTTCAAATCTCTTGGTATCAGAAGATGCAATCAAAACTTCAGGCTTAGCCATTACGCTGATTTCAGTAATTAGACTAGTATCAACATCGGTTTCAGTTTGAGTCTGAGTCTGAGTCTGGGTCTGAGTTTCAGTCTGAGTCTGGGTCTGAGTCTGGGTTTCAGTCTGAGTATCAGTATTATGAATTGACTGCGGCATTCTCAAAACAACATACTGTTTTGATACTGATGTTGTGTTAATTTCAAGTTTCTTAGACTTACCAGAAAAGTTTTCTTCCTTAAGAGGAGTAAAAGACCATCCAGATTTTTCATTTGATTTTGAAGCTAAATAGTAAAAGTAATTGTTCCAATCAAAGGCATAGGAATTCAAGCTAACAGTAACAACGCTAACTTCTAACAGTTGAAAACCATTATCATCATTTACTGTTACACTACCTCTAAAATTTGTCCTAGAAGACTTTTCTATGTCTATGCCTATAATCGGGCTAAGAAATTCTGCTGAAGAGTCAAATTTATTTTTCTTCTTAAAATAATCGAGACTATTCGAATCAAGTCCCTGTAATTCTGTTTTAGTCATTTTGACGTCATAACTACTACAATCAGGAACAGAATTAGCAGGTAAATCTAGAGTAGCTACAGAATCATTACCAATATGTTTCTTTTCATTTGTTTTAATAGATGAAACACTAGCAATGGATATAGTTCTAGGTTGTTGGATACCAGATTCACCAGTTAATGAAATGTCACTATCGCCACTGCCACCACCGCAAGCTACCAAAAAAGCTGTTGCAAATAAACAAAGAAAAAGCAAAAAAATGGTCTTTTTCATACTCAGAACTCTCCTTAACTCAATGTATTTATAATTTTATCACTATGAAGAACTTTTCTCAACATATCAAAAAAAGCTCTTTACAAGCTTCACTAGAAGGCATTTTGTATTTTCAAACATCAAATACAGGATTTTCACCCTAAAACAAAAAAAACGTCGTTCGAAAAATTGATTTTATGCACTCAAAACAAGTTCCTTAAATAATCAAAACCCACCCTACCCTCCCTTGAAAAGGGAGGTTTTTAGGAGTCTACTGTACATCGAGATTTTTACAAATTTCTAGTTTTGGGACAGTCTTTAAAAGGGTGTTGAAAACAGAATTACCACTTTTCGACCTGTTTGCGTTCGGAACGCATGCTGAGAGCGATTCTTTTGCGTGGGATGTCTACTTCGGTTACGCGAACCATAACCTTCTGAGCAACCTTAACAACTTCATTCGGGTCTTTTACAAACTTGTCGGCAAGCTGGCTTACATGAACAAGACCGTCCTGGTGAACGCCTATATCAACGAAAGCACCAAATGCAGTAACGTTAGTTACAATGCCAGGAAGCTTCATTCCAACCTTAAGGTCTTTGATTTCGCTGATGCCTTCAGCAAATGAGAAGGTTTCGAATTTTTCACGAGGGTCAAGACCCGGCTTAGAAAGTTCCTTTACGATATCGTTCAATGTTGGAATACCAACTGTTTCGGTAACATATTTCTTTAGATCAATCTGATTGCGAAGACTCTGGTCTTTCAGAAGGTCTTCAATGCTGCAATTAAGGTCAGCAGCCATCTTTTCAACGATTGGATAGCTTTCCGGGTGAACAGCACTCTTATCAAGCGGGTTGTCGCTGTTTCTGATGCGAAGGAAGCCGGCAGCCTGTTCATAAGCCTTAGGTCCAAGTCTTGGAACCTTCTGCAGAGCCTTGCGGTTCTTGAATGGACCGTTTTCATCGCGGTAAGCAACGATATTCTTAGCCAGCTGAGGGCCTAAACCTGAAACATAGCTGAGAAGCTGCTTGCTTGCAGTGTTTACTTCAACGCCTACGCCATTAACGCAGCTCATTACAACATCATCAAGGCCCTTCTTGAGGTTAGACTGGTCAACGTCATGCTGATACTGACCAACACCTATTGACTTCGGGTCAATCTTAACAAGTTCCGCCAACGGGTCCATCAATCTTCTACCGATCGAAACAGCACCTCTGACAGTAACGTCATAATCCGGGAATTCTTCACGTGCAACCTCGGAAGCACTATATATAGAAGCGCCACTTTCGTCTACTCTGACAACAACAATAGATGCCGGCAGCTTGAGGCTCTTGATGAAGGCTTCTGTTTCACGGCTTGCTGTGCCGTTACCATAAGCGATAGCCTGGATTTTATATTTAGCAATAAGCTGTTTAACAAGAATAGCTGAAGCTTCCAAAGCCTTTTCAGACTGGGAAATATAAATAACGGTATTTTCAAGCAGTTTGCCCTGTGGATCGAGAACAACGGTCTTACAACCGGTTCTGAAGCCTGGGTCGATTGCAAGAACTGACTTCTGACCAAGAGGAGCCTGCATCAGCTTTTCACGAAGGTTAACAGCAAATACACGGATGGCTTCTTCTTCAGCCTTATCGCGAATCATCTTGAGATATTCATTTTCGATTGAGGAAGAGAGCATTCTCTTATAAGAATCTTCGATAGCTTCGCGAACATGTTCCCAGGACGGGCAGAAGTTCTTGCGATACATTTTCTGAATATTCTTAATGGTTCTATCGGCTTCTGGCTGGATGCTGACCTTCAACACGCCTTCATCCTGACCACGAAGGATAGCAAGAAGTCTATGAGAAGCAGCCTTGTGAGCTGGTTCCTGCCAATCATAATAATCTTTGAACTTAATGCCTTCGACTTCTTTTTCCTTAACAACCTTTGAACTGAGAACAGCTTCCATCGCAAAATGATTTCTGAGCATTTCTCTGACTTCAGCATTTTCACTGATCATTTCAGCAATAATGTCGCGAGCGCCCTGAAGAGCATCATCAGCCTTCTTAACGCCCTTTTCTTCGCTTATATAAGCTGCTGCTTCCTTGTCTGGGTCTACAGAAATAGACTGTTCCAGCAAAAGCTTTGCAAGTGGTTCTAATCCTTTTTCGCGGGCTATAGTTGCCTTTGTGCGTTTCTTTGGGCGGAATGGCAGATAAATATCTTCCAATTGAGCGAGAGTCTGTGCGCCATCAAGCTTCTTGGTCAATTCTTCGGTCAAAAGATTTCTTTCGGTCAAAGACTTAACAATAGCTTCCTTGCGCTTATCATATTCAGCAAATTCATCCAGGCGGTCTCTGATTGTAGTAATAGCAACTTCATCCAAAGAGCCAGTGCGTTCCTTGCGGTATCTTGCAATAAATGGAACAGTTGCGCCTTCTTCAAGAAGCTGTGCTGTAGACATAACCTGCAGGAAATGTATTTTTAATTCTTCTGCAATGCGATGAAAATAACTATCGTTCATTTGCTTACCTCAATCTTTAATTTCAGTTACATTTTATATTATTGTCAGTGCATACTCGTCAAGCAAATTTTGACTTTTTACATATATATGGTAGAATCATCTCTACAAAATTCATTCTATTAAGGTGAGAAGATGTCTTTTTCCCGTAGTATTAGACTTTCAGCATTATTCCTTATGTTTTTGGGAATAAGCTTTCCTGGCTATACAAAAACACTTAACGTCGGTATTGTCTTCGACGGCCCGTCAGATAATACTCTTGCTTTCGTTTCATCAATAAACGATGAACTTCCAAACGCTCTTTCATCAGACGATGAAGTAGTTTTCAAAGAAAAATTTGCAGGTAAGTTTGATACGAATCAAATCAAAAGCGGCCTTACCAGGCTTATGAATGACAAAACCATTGACACAGTCATTGCGATTGGTCCTGTTGCATCACATATTGCAGCCACTCTTGATAAATACAGCAAGCCGGTAATCGCTTCTCATATTTATAATGCAGAAATGCAGAAGCTCAGCAAGAAAAACGGCACAAGCGGAAAAAAGAATCTTTCATACATTGACATGAATCTGGACATAAGCAAGCACATTGAAAAGTTCCAGGAAATAAGAACCTTCAAGAAGCTTCACATACTTATTAGTCCATATATGATCAACGGCGTTCCACAGCTCGCTGACAGTCTCAAAGCCCAGACAGAAAAAACTGGTGTAGACCTGGAAATACTTCCTTCTAATACCAAGGCTTATGATATTTCCTTGAAAATGCAGGACGCTGAAGCAGTTTATGTAGCTCCGCTGCCAGACCTTCCAGAAGAACATCGCTGCATGGTTATTGCACGTATAAACGAACTTAAGGTTCCAACAATGGCAATGTTCGGCAGAGACATGCTTGATTGCGGCGTGCTTTGCACAATTGCAACAGGCATTGACACCCAGAAACTTGCTAGACGCATTGCCAACAACCTTGCCCGCATCATTTCAAATGAAGACCCGGCCAATTTCCCTGTTACATTTTCTCACACACAGCGCATGACCATCAACATGGAAACATGCCGCAAAGTCGGTGTTTTCCCAAGCTTCAGCCAGATGAGCGATGCTGACATTATAAACGAAGAAGTAGACACTGAAAGAAAGATTTCCATTACACAGGCTATAGAAACTGCTCTGTCTAAGAACCTCACAAAGCTTGCAAAGCAGCATGAAGTAAAAAGTCAGAAGCATTCTCTTGATAAAGCAAGAGCAGCACTTGTTCCACGTGGCAATACCTATATAAGAGAAGTTGCTATAGACGAAGACCGTGCAGAATCAATGCTGACTCCGGCAGAATACTCAACTCAGATTGGCGCTAACCTCCGCTATACAATCATAAGTGAAGACGGCAAGGCTAACGTTGACGTCCAGAAGTATTTACTGGCCGCCAAAAAGGATGAAGAACGCGCTCTCATACTTGATATCATTCAGGACGCAGCCATTTCTTATCTTAATGTTTTAAAGACCAAGACCTTAAAGAACATTCAGACAGATAACCTTGAAGTAACCAAGGCAAACCTTGAACTTGCAAAGCAGCGTGAAAAAGCTGGGTCTGCAGGTCCTGCCGAAGTTTACAGATGGGAAATCCAGATGGCTACAGCAAGACAGTCAGTTGTTGAAGCTGCAGCCAAGAAAAGAAAATCAGAACTTGCATTAAATGAAGCCCTTTCAGCAAAACAGGACCAGCCCTTCAACACTCTTGAAGACGACCTGTTCTCTGATATTTTCTTCTTTGACTACAACAGAGTTGCGCCATATATCGACAACGTTCTCAGCTTCGATATTTTCGGTGACTTCCTTGTTGAAGATTCTTTCGTATTCTCACCAGAGCTCAGTGCTATCAACCACAACCTTGAAGCCGCAGCCAGAAACCGCAGAGCTCACAGAAGAAGACAGCAGCACAGACCAACACTTGATTTGGCTGGTAACTTCACAAGAACCATTCACAAAAATGGTGCCGGAGAAGACAAACCATACATAAGTGACGTAAACCTTCCATTAACTAAATTGCACCCAGAAATGGCTGCAGCAGGCAAAGTAAGAGATATTAATATGCCCCTCCACTCATTGTTCAAATTCCCTGATGACAATGACTGGCAGGTTGCTTTAAGCCTCACCTTCCCGGTTTTCGACGGTGCTTTAACAGGAGCTGCTCTCAGAGAAGCTGACGATATGCTTGATTCATTGCGCTCAAAGCGCGACGCAGTAATGCAGAAGCTTGAACTCAAGACCAGAGTATCTCTAGAAGATGCAAAGGCTTCATTTATCAGCATCAAGCTTGCAAAGCAGAGAGTTGAATATGCAGGAAAGGCCTTGGATGTTGTTCGTAGCGCTTACTCTCGTGGTGCTATTGATATTCTTGACCTTATTGATGCCCAGAACGGTTTCAGAATCGCCAAGGAAGCCTATGCAAATGCAGTTTTCACATTCCTCAGCGACTTCATTCACGTATGCCGCTCTGTAGGAACCTTTGACTTCATCATGAATCAGCGCACAAACAACGAATACTATGAACGTATTGAAGCATATTTCAAATCAAGAAATATTCCAGCAACAAGCCGTTCTGTAAAGGAAACAAACAATGCTTATTGACGTAGCCTTCACTCCGTCTGAAGTTCAGGCAATCTCCAGCAAGGTCTGTATAGTAGTTGACGTAATCAGAGCCAGCTCCAGCCTTACTGTTATTTCTTCAAAGAAGCCGGGGAGCCTGACACTTACCACAACAATTGGCAAAGCCAACAAGATTGCTTCCCAATCAACAACTCATCCTCTTCTTTGTGGCGAAAGAAAGGGCTTGCCACCTGAAGGTTTCGACTTCGGCAACAGCCCTGCTGAATATTTTAAAGCCGACCTGACCGGCAAGAACATAGTATTCACCTCCAGCAACGGCACAAGAGCTATTGCAGACCTTCTTGTTTCCCCAAAGGTATATCTGGGGTGCTTCCTCAATGCAGGCTCAGTTGCACAGAAAGCCTACGACTACGCTGTAGCCCACAATCTCGACATACTTCTAGTCTGCGCAGGTAGAGAAGAAAAATTTGCCATTGACGACGCATACTGTGCTGGATATCTTGTATCAAGGATAGTTTCTAAAATTGCCTCTGATCAGGAATTCTCTCTCGGCGATGGCGCTCAGGCTTCCCTTGGAATCTTCGGGTATTATCGTGATGACAGGCGTCTGCTTGAAATGTCAGGTGCCGGCAAGCACGTTATAGACATAGGCCTTGGTGAGGATTTGACATTTCTGCTTCAGAGAGATTTAATAGACGTAGTACCGGAATTAATTACACAGGATAATCAGAATCCTGAATATGGTTTTACGGTTCAGGCTTAATCTAGCATAATTATCAGGAGGAACTTATAATGGAAAATGACAGCAGTTTTCCTTTTCAGCTTAAGCTTTTTCAGAATAAGCTTCCTGAAATAATTATCGATGAAGTAATCACTGCTAATCACAAGGTTTTTCCAGCCTTGATGACTCTTATGCAGAAATTCCCGGTTATTTTTCTAGAAATAAGAATACCAGGATGTCTCACAGCTGGCACTAAGGCATTTTTTGATAATCTAGAAAATCCTGAAAAAATAGTTATCATACCTGAAACTCCTTATCAGATTGAAGCTGACCTTTCAAATATTGCTGTTTTGCCAACAGTTCAGGCAGGTCTTTTGCGTTTAAAAAACAAACCTGGCATTGAAACAGCCGCACAGATGCTTGCAAATATGCCTTTAATGAATAGCACCTGCATCGATTATCTTGAAAAGCTGAAAGACTTAAATCTTGGTTTCAGTGACGTTGTTAAGGCCCTTGAAGAAAATCCGGTAACAGCTGGCGAAACTCTTGCAGCAATCAATAAGCTTGATAGAGTAAGCACGCCTTTTGAAAAGCTGGACAAAGCAGTCTCTTTTGTTGGCGTAGACGGTATTAGACAGATTTTCATAGAAAAAGCCTTCAGCATATTATGTCAGATTTTCTCAAATCAGCCGGACAGACTGAAGCATATGCGCCGTTGCTCTACTCTCGCAGGACTTCTTGGAGAACGTTTCAGTGACAACCCGCACGTTTACTGGAAAATGCGTTCTGCAGCTTTGATGCACGATATAGGCTCACTTCTCATTAGTTTTTATGCTCCTGAAGAAGCAGCCCGTTGCCGTAATGTTTCAAAAGCCCAGAAAATTCCTCTGGATGAAGTCGAAAACCTTCTTCTTGGCTACAATCATACAGAAGCAGGCTTACTCATGGCAAACATGATGCATCTGCCTGATTACCTCATTCCTACTATTACTGGTCATCACAAGAAAGTATTTGATAAAACTGATATCCTTCTGCTGGCCACAAGAATCGCCAATGGCTATATTAACCTTCAGAGCGAACATATCGGTCATACAGAATACGATGACTGCTTGAACTTCCTTGAAGAAGCCAAGAACAAGGTAGCCAGAGACAAAAAGGACAAAGAATTCAAGCGTAAAGCAACCAGACTCAAGCCTGACGATAAGGAAGGACTCGAAAAGCTTAAAGTGTTTATCTATGGCAAGCCTGAAGATAACAACCTGGTCGATGAAGTAGATGATTTTCGCTCTAAATCTTTGCGCATGTGCTTTGATCCTATAGGCATTGAAGTCGCTTTCAAGGAAAAGCTTGCCACCATCCTTAAAGAAGGCTATGAAAATCCGATTTTCTAAGGCTTTGCTATGCTGAAAACCCTTAAAGAGTTTTTAAAATATATCATAGACAGAGTCTGCGAAACCAAAGTTACAGAAGCAGCTGCAGCCATTGCATATTATGCTATTCTTTCCTTTTTCCCGCTGATACTATTACTGATTGCCTTGAACACAGCCTTCATTCAAAGTGCTGAAGCTCAGACACAGGTTCTGCAATGGGTTCAGGACTATCTTCCCAGCTCAGAACAGATAGTAATGGCTAACATCCAGCATCTTATTAAAGCCAGTGAAACCGTAGGATACGTCGGCACCATAATGCTTATCTGGTCTGCCACTCTTGTTTTTGCAGGCTTTGCCCAGAACATAAACATGGCCTGGACAGCAGCCGGTACCCGCCACTTTTTAATGGATCGGCTTATTGGCTTGATTACAATCAGTGTTATAATTCTGTTCTTGATTCTGATTATGCTTATTACTGCAGCATCAGATGCCTTGCCGAGATTATACCCTAATTTTTTCAGCACATTGATTTTGAGAGCTAACAGATTTCAGCATCTGTTTATACAGTTCCTGCCTGTTTTGACTATATTCACTCTTCTAATTATGTTCTATAAATACATACCGAACTGCAAGGTATTATGGCGTGAAGCAATAGTGGCCAGCTCTTTTTCAGGTATTGCAATGCTCGTCACTAAGTCACTCTTCGTATGGTATATTACTCAAGGCCCCAACAGCTACAGCTTAGTCTATGGTTCTCTGGGAACAGTAGTCGCATTTATGCTTTGGATATATTTATCAAGCTGTATTATTCTTATTGGCGGTCATATAAGCGCTGCATACGCAAAATTTTTCCGTATTCCCGAAGACCAGTCTTTCAATGAAGGTTCACCAGTTGCAGGTGCTTAACAAAAACTACTAGCTATTTTCAAAAAGTTAAATATATTTCACCTTATGATGAAATATATCAGGCATATCGTTTTTATTGTCGGAACTCTCCTAATCGCAACCACAGCCCATGCACAGGCTTGGAAGGTTTGCCGTTCCCAATGGACTGATCAGGACGAAAAAGTTTACAGCGATTTTGTTGAACGCATATGCGATTCCAAATATGGCAATCTTAATAAATTCATCAAAGACCCCAAGGTAAACCCATTATATGGTGAGGAAGACAAAAATTTTAACCTCTCACCTGACTGTGCTGACCTTCCATACATGGTCAGAGCTTACGTTGCCTACAAACTGCGTCTGCCATTCAGTTATGTTTCCGAAATTGGTGGGAACGGTGGCGACGAAAGATACAGTAAAGGCAATAAAGCCAAGCAGTTCAAAGACCAGGACTACTTCAAGTCACCTCAGCAGCTTTTCTATCAGGTAGCTCTTGTTAATTCCGGCTACTTCAGAATGGATGCTTCCTCTGAAAATTCTGACCATTATCCGATAAAAATCAGTAAAAAAAATCTAACCCCTGGCACAATCTATTACGACCCGGATGGTCACGTAGCACTTGTCGCCAAGGTTTACGACAATGGTCGTATAAGACTTATAGATGCCCACCCCGACAAGAGTATTTCAAAGCCATGGTTCGGCACTAAGTTCTCTAAAGGTAGTAAGAGCAACGGCGGTGGCTTCAAGAAATGGCGTCAGATCCGTTACACTGCTGAAGGCAAGACCGTTAGAACCCAGAATCACAATCTGAAAGATTATTCTGCAACAGACCAGTATGCAAAGAGCTTTTCCGTAAAAGGGAAAAGCGGTCTCGGCTATCACGAATATGTCAGACTTTCTATAGCCAGCAGTGGTGCTCGTTCCGACCCAATGACAGAATTCTGCTACATGATGCAGGATATTTACGAAGACATCAGATATCGTGCTATGGCAGTAGATATGGCTATTCAAAAAGGCTGTCATCTCAAACCTCATCCTGGTAAGTTGCCTTACAACATTTATGGTACAGACGGAATCTGGGAAGAACTCTCTACCCCATCACGCGATGCTCGTTTGAAGGTAGCTTTCAGAGAATTTTACGATACTACACGCCAGATGGTAATGGCCTACGAACAGCAGGACCGCCAGATGGCAAGAGCCCTTGCATACAATTTCTTACTGAAATATGACGAGCTTGCACCAAAGTTCTGCATCACCTACAAGAATTCAGCTGGCAAGAACGTTACCTTGAATTTTGCAGATGTAAACTATCGTCTCTTTGATTTGTCCTTCGACCCGTATCACTCTATCGAATACAGATGGGGTGCCAGAGGTTCTGAACTGGCTACAGCTTCAGACGGAGAAACAAAGAAAAATTTCTATTATCAGGAAAAACGTTTACGCAATTCTCTTGAAAGAGTCTACGGCTGTCACACACCAATTACCATGGGTCCTGTTAATCCTGTTTCAGTAGACATCAGAGGGTGGCTCTATAACTATATACAGGGAAACAATGTTGACCGACAGATTATCGCTTTCAACAGAGAAACCATAGCTAATCAGCCACAGATTGCTGAAGCCGAAAAAGAAACAGAAATAGTAGCTGTTGTTACAACATCGGATGAAGAACCTCAGGAAATCGCTGATGCTGAAGAACCGGAAGAAGACGCCAGGGAAATGATTGCCATGGTATCTGGCGGCACCAGAGAGCCTATTGTTACAAACACTGCTGCTCCGGTTGATGAAGAAAATCATGCAATCACTCAACCCGTAGCAAGCCAGGAAACTGCCAAAGCAACAGTAGACACTACGGATAATAATGTTGTAGCAGAAGTTGCAGCAGTTCCTACAGACAACAGTGTAACCGAATCTGAAGCAACTACCCCAATGGAAGAAAATACCAATACTGAACCCGAAGTCCAGCAAATAGCCTCTAAACCTGAACAAACAGAAGAAATTTCCAGTTCGGGAACCGAGTCAATAGAATTGGCTTCCACTCCACCTTCTGAAGATGAGATAGAAGACCCCTACCCCGAAGAAATCGAAGATTTCTTCGGAGCCTTACTTAACCAGGGCGACCAGCTCGCCGCCGCCATAGTCGACACCAACCGCTACGAGCCCTAACCTTGTCGCGTCAGCGACATATCGAGTTGCGCCAGCAACATATCGAATCGCGAAGCGATATATCGTTAAGGTCTGCTAAAACCCCCTTTCGTAAAGGCCCGCTAAACAACCCCCTTTCGTAAAGGGGGGTAGGGGGGATTTCTTCACCAAGCCTTTATTGTTGAAAAAAACAGTTCTCTTAAAGTATAATAACCCAAACTTTCACGGAGCTAATATATGAAACTATCAATAGTTATTCCTGTATATAATGAAAAAAATACTCTAAAAGATATTATTATGCGCGTAAAAGAAGCCCCTGTCGAAGAAAAGGAAATAGTTCTTGTAGATGACTATTCTACTGACGGCACTCGTGAGCTTCTCCAGAACGAACTTTATAAACTCGTAGACAAGGTTATTTACCATGACCACAATCAGGGTAAGGGCGCAGCCTTGCGCACCGGCTTCAAGGAAGTTACCGGTGACTATGTAATTATTCAGGACGCAGACATGGAATATGACCCAAACGAATATCCACTGCTCCTTGCTCCAGTTCTTGCAGGAAAAGCCGATGTAGTTTACGGTTCACGCTTTGCCGGCGGAAACGCTCACCGCGTACTCTATTTCTGGCACAGCATGGGCAACAGCTTCCTGACTCTGCTTTCCAATATGTGCACTGACCTTAACCTGACAGATATGGAAACCTGCTATAAGCTCTTCAAGCGCGAAATCATCCAGTCTATTGATATAGAAGAAAACAGGTTTGGTTTTGAACCAGAAGTAACAGCAAAGCTTGCCCAGCGTGGCTGTAGCATTTATGAAGTAGGGATTTCATACTACGGACGCACCTATGCTGAAGGGAAGAAAATCGGCTGGAGAGATGGATGTAGGGCTATTTATGTGATACTTAAATATTGGCTTAGAAAGCACAAGAAGAATGTCGGCTGATGCCGACGTGAAAAACTGCCGCTTTGCGGCAGTCGTGAAAAACAGGCTACGCCTGTAGTGAAAACTTGCTTCGCAAGAGTGAAAACGCTTCGCGAGTGAAATACGCCTTTCGGCGCGTGTTTTTTAGCCGGTAGCGCTCGTAGTTAGAAGCAATTCGGCGCGTGGGGGTTTGCCGGTAGCGCTCGTAGTTAGAAGCACTTCGGCGCGTGGATTTTTGCCAGTAGCGCTCGTAGTTAGAAGCACTTCGGCGCGTGGGGTTTTGCCGGTAACACTCGTAGTTAGAAGCACTTCGGCGCGTGGGGTTTTGCCAGTAGCATTTATTCTATACACTATTAATTTTAGTTTAGTAATTTTTTTTAAATTTTAGAAAAATTAGCTTGCTATTTGTATGTTTTTGGTTATTTTATCACTGTCTAAAACTATGTAAGGATTGAAAAAATATGTGGCAAGCTAAAGAATTAGAAGGCTTTGTCGAACTGGAAAACGATTATGCAAGACTGTTAAAGTGTACAAATGGCACTGGTTGGTCTAGCAAAATTGTTGTACCAGAAACAGGCGACATTTGGACTTCTTTAAAAAAAGCCATTCCTGAATTTTTCGCTCCAAAAGCGACTATAAATTTCATTTGCCCTGCAAACGGCGGAACAACCGTAATGGAATTTCCTGCCAACTCTACAGACAAAGACATCGAAAGCAATCTTCAGATTAACAGAAGAGATTTCTTCGACATAACTGAAGAGCTCTGCTTCAAACTGAACAAAGGGTTAGTTAATCAGGTTACCCAGAAAAGAGACGTTGTAGTTTCTTATGTAACCAAATCAATTATTGATAACATAAAAAGCCTTTGTGCTGCATCAAGCGCAAAGCTTGGCAAGATAACCACTCTTCCGGATTCACTGTTCGGTTCATTAAGAAGACAATTCGGGAACCTTGGCAACAATGTAAATATCTGTATTCAGATTGGTTTCTCCAAGGTTTATATCATTATTTTCAGAGGCGCTCAGATTATTTCTGTAAGAACACTTCTTACTGGTAGCCTGAGAGAACTTGAAAGTGTTCTTTTTGCTGGTTATTCACTAGTCAGAGATGAAGCCCGCGCCATGATTAGCGGTCATCATCCGAACCCGATGCCGGCTATTCTTGATACAATCAAAGAAAACCGTCTGGACCTCATCACCCACCTTGGTGGTATTTTTGCTGAATTAAGAACAAAAAAGCTCTTAACAACAGATTCTAAGGTTTATCTCTCTTACAATGTAATTGATGAACCAAATCTCACTCAGATGATCGGTGACCGTTTCGATATTCCTGTTCATATAATTACAGGTATGGAATCTGACGAAAACGGTGAAAAATACGAAGATTACCCGGCAGCCTGGCTCTGCGGTGCAAGTGACGCATTAGTTCCCAACCTGATTCCACCTATAAAAATCAATATCAGTTCATTGATTTTCAATCCTGTAACAACCATAGCCGTTGCAGTAGCAATGAGTTGTATCCCTTATCCGGTAATTCAGGGTAAAAAGGCAGCTATCAGCAATGAACTGGAAGAACTTAAGAAAAAGCATGCACCAGTTGAACAGCTTATCAATGAGTTCAAAACGGAATCTGAAAGACAGACTAAGCTTGTAGCTCTGGCCAGTCAGATTAACTCTGATATCGAAAAGCGTGGTATTTCTTCACGTCTTGCCAGACATGTCACTGAAAATCTTCCGGAATCAACAAGACTTGAAACCTTTGACGTAAATTACAAGCAAGCTAAAGTAAGCATTGTTGGCTACACAGTAGACCCGGAAAGTGCTCTTCAGTATTTAGACAGAATAAAAGAATGCAGTGACCTTTCTAAGGCAGAAATAGTAATCAGCGATCTGGAAAGCCGCCGCATTAAATTCACAATTACCGCACTCATTGGTGACGGTAAGGGTAGAAAGTGAGGCAATAATAATCATGAAGAATTTCTTAGTTGCAATAATCGCCTTAGCCATAGTTGTTATGCCTTACACCTATTTCTATAACCCAGCATTGAAAACTGCCTTTGACCAGAAGCAGGAAATTGCCAACCTTCAGGGTTCATTATCCCGCTTTGAAGGTGGTAAAGAATTAGCCTACAAAGAACTTCTGGAAGCCCAGAGGACTAATCTTGAAAAAGAAACCAGAAGACTGAACTTCATGCTTCCAGCATTTGCAAATGCAAGAGCTAACCTGATGGGCCCGTTCGACAGGCTCAGAGAAACAATTCCAGGTGAATGGGACGTTGTTCCGGAAGGTAAATTCACGGTAAGCGGACCATTAGTTTTCTGGGAATTCAGGTTCAAATACATAGGCACTGCCGCAGATGCAGTTAAGGTGTTAGCAGCAATGGAAGTCAGCACTCAGGTTGATCCTAATACAAACGAAAAAGTTGAATCCCAGTTCATGAGACTCAATAACTTCAAAGTGGAAACCAAGGAAAAGCTTGTAACTCTATCCGGTAGAGTTGAAGTAGTTTTCCAGGAAAAGCCAATGGAAATTGGAGGTAAAAAATGAAGCTCTGGATGAAAGCCGCTATTTTTGGCTCAATTTTCATGGTTTGTTTCTTCCTGTGGAAGGTTAATAAGGCTGATGAAGTTAAGTATTTTGCTCAGCCCAAGTATACAGAAGCAATTCCATTACCACAGCCTCTCATTAGAAAGGAAATCAAAAGGGAAGAGCTTCTAATTAATCTACCGGAAGATGAAGAGCCTTTCAGGCAGTTGTTCTTTGAAACAATGAAACTGAAGGGCATCATGAAGGATGGCTTTGGCAGATGGCTGGCCATCTTCACCGATGGCAGCAAGGAAAATTCTTCCCGCCTGTTGAAGTTTGCCGCTGGTGATACCCACGATGGCATCACACTCAAAGAAGTAGACCAATACGGCTGCGTAGTAAAATACGGCAGCATTGAACAAAGATTCGAAGTTAGATAAAGAACAAAAGGAGTATGTAAATGCTTAATAAATACAACAGAGGATTAGCTGTAGCCATGCTTTCACTGGCACTCGGTATTCCTGCCTATGCGCAGTCAGCAAACAATGCTTCACTGACTGGCATGAGACCAACAGATTTGACTGTCTCAATTAATGAAATCAGCGCAGAAGCAGCAGTAAACCTGATTTGTGAACACTTCGGCTATACTCCAATGTTCCATATGCCTTTAACAAATACAGTCAGCATAGATCTGGCCAATGCCTCCTTCGACGAAGCCATGGAACGTGTTCTTGGTGATACAGCAAGCGACTACATGCTTGAAGGTAATCGTCTCCACGTTTTCAAGCCAAGAGAATCCTGGTCACGCTTCTCAGATCGTGATGGCAATAATAACGGTGGTCCAACTGCTCCTAAGGCAGAACCAATTATCACTAAGATTATTCCATTAGGAAAAAGAACTGCTGCAGACATTCAGAAGCTTGTAAAAGAATTGAATCCCAAAATCAATGCAGTCCATGATGTTCCAACAAATTCAGTTATTATCATGGGTCCTGAAAGTCTGGTTAATTCTGCTGAACTTCTCTGCAAAAACATTGATGAAATGGAAGTTAAGCAAACAGCAACAGATACCTCTAAGCTGGTTAAAGGCTTGAGATATGTTACCCAGACCTATGAACTGGAACACGCTGATTTTGAAGAAATAGAAAAAGAACTTGAAACAATAATCGATCGTGAAACCGATAGCAACAATACATCTTCTGGTGCAAATCTCCGCGATAAAGACGGGAATCCTATAGAAACAGAATATTTCCTTCTTGATAAAGCAAGAAGAATTATTGTTGTTCATACCACAATGGAAAAGATTGCCGTTATCGATTCTTATTTCAAAGCTATCGACAGACCTCTTCCACAAGTTGCCATCGAAGCCACTATTCTTGCTGTTGATGATGGTCTCGACAGACAGCTTGGAATGAAGTGGAACGGCTTAGACGGTAATGGAGCTACAGGCTATTTTGCTCCAGCTGGTGCTATGCCAATTGCTCAGAGTATTTCTGAACAGTTTAAGCATGGTGGAACCTTAAGCTTCGCTAA
Organism: Candidatus Avigastranaerophilus sp.; assembly: GCA_045599645.1. Taxonomy (GTDB): domain Bacteria; phylum Muiribacteriota; class Ozemobacteria; order Ozemobacterales; family Ozemobacteraceae; genus RUG334. The sequence continues at coordinate 7,803 of JAZRWI010000013.1, read as the reverse complement.
TGTTCAGGCATTGCTTAAAGCTGTTGAAACAGACAGCAAGAGTGAAGTCCTCTCTAAGCCACGTGTTATAACTGTAACAGGCAAGACTTCAAGCATCCATGTAGGCGATGAAATACCTTATACCTCTGGCAGCACAATTACCGACGGTGGTAATTCAACCTCCAGCGTAGCCTTCAAGGAAGTCGGTATTAAGCTTGATGTTACCCCGACAGTTAACCTGAAGGATAACACCATTCAGTTGAATGTTGTTCCCGAAGTTTCTCAGTGGGTAAAAGACGTTGTTCTCGGCAACAATGTTGTTCCTCAGGTTTCTACAAGAAAAGCAGAATCAACAATTAAAATCAATAACGGCGAAACCATGGTTATGGGTGGTCTCATAGAAACCTCAGCCAAGAATACCGTTACTGAAATTCCGATACTTAGCCAGATTCCTTTAGTAGGTAAAGCCTTCAGAAACAAAAATAGAAATAATTCTAAGACTAACCTCATTATCCTTCTTACTGCCCATGTTGTTGATCCATCTCACAGAAATGAAGTTACCTCTAAGGCTGTTCATGAAATGAATGAAATCAAGCCATTGAGATATTCTCAGGCTGTTGAAGAAATAGCTCAGCCAACAGTTGACGGACCAGATGTTTATGGCGAAAACGTTGAATGGCCAAGAGAAATCGACAACGGTCAGAACAGCGACGGCAAACCAGTTTCTGAACCAGCAAGAACAAATCTTGAACGTGAAGAAGCAGCAAAGAAATCCGCTGAATATAGAGCCAGAATCAATAAAGTCTATAAGTCTGAACCAGTAAAAGAGGTTGAAGAAGCCAAAGAAGTAGAAGCTTCCAAGAACGTCGAAGCAATTCCAGCAGATAATACAAATCAGCAGGCAGAAGAAGAAACTACTGAAGGAATCGCAAAACCTCAGCAGAAAAATGCTACTGAAGTGGAAAATTATCTCCAGAAAAAGCTTGATGAAATTAGAACTAACTTAAACACCTCTAATAACTAATAGCTATCTACCAATAAACTAACAAAAGCTTGGGCAAGACCCAGGCTTTTTGTTTTGTCTACTGCTCATATGGCTGCTCACATGGTCTAATTATTCACTCTTTATTTTATAATAATTTGTGGTATAATAGCCGCGCAAAGAAAATTCGGCATAATTCTATGCAAAATTTGAGGTAAAAAACAATGAAACAAATCGGTGATATTCTAATTGACCAGGGTTTGATAACTGAAGGTCAACTGGAAAAAGGCCTGAAAATCAGTAAAGAACAAAATACCAGATTAGGTATGGCTCTTATTGACTTGGGTTATATTACTGAACCCGAATTGCTTTCAACCTTGTCTGACCAGTTTGGTATTCCGATGATGCCACCGGATGAACTGGTTGTAGACCCTACCCTTTTGCATTTGATTTCACCTCAGATTGCCAAACAGTATAATATTATTCCAGTAAGCCAGAAGGGTGACGCAATCCTGCTCGCCACATCTGACCCAATGAATACCGCTGTTGTTGGTAACATTGAAAATCACATCAAACGCAGAGTTATTTTCAATCTTGCAACAAACCAGCAGGTCAGCAGCGCCATTCAGCGCAACTACTCCGGTAACGAAGACCGCCTCAGCAGTATGCGCTTCATTGAAGACTATAAGGTCGAAACAATGCTGGATGCTGTTGAACCGGATGACGCCCTGCTTGAAAGCGGCCCTGTAGTTAAGTTTGTTAACCAGGTTCTCTTAGGCGCAATAAAGGAAAGAGCCTCTGACGTTCATATTGAACGCGACGGAAGCGATTTCCACATCAGATACAGAATAGACGGTATCCTGAAGACAATGTTCAGACCAAAGCTCAGCCTTCACCCAGTCATTGTTTCACGCATCAAGGTTATGGCAAAGCTTGACGTAAGCGAACACAGAATACCTCAGGACGGTCGTATCATGTTTGAATCTGAAGGTCGCAGTGTAGACCTTCGTGTAGCCGTCTGCCCATGTATCGACGGGGAAAACATAGTAATGAGACTTTTAAACAGCAATGCCAAAGCCCCGGAACTCGACAAGCTTGGCTTTGCCCCACAAAGTCTCGAAAAAGTAAATGAACTTATTTCTCACAACTTCGGTCTCATCCTTGTAGCCGGTCAAACAGGTTCTGGTAAGACTACAACACTGTATTCTATTCTACAGAAGCTTAACAAGGAAAGTGTAAAGATTATTACACTGGAAGACCCGGTTGAAATACGACTTCCAACCCTTAACCAGATTCAGGTTAACACCAAGGTTGACTTGACCTTTGCCTCCGGCTTGCGTTCTATTCTCCGTATGGATCCGGATATTGTTCTTGTTGGTGAAATACGTGACGAAGAAACAGCAATGCTTGCAACCAATGCCGCTATGACAGGTCACCTTGTTTTCTCCACTGTTCACTGCGGTAACACCTCTGAAGTCCCTGTTAGACTTGGTGAAATGGGTGTCGAACCTTATTTGACTGCCAATGTTCTTCTAGGTATGATTTCCCAGAGACTTGTCAGAGTTAACTGCTCTCACTGCTTAAAAGAAGAAGAGATACCAGACGAGCTAAGAACCAAACTTGGCATCGACTTCCAGACCTATAAAGGCGAAGGCTGCGCCGCTTGTGCTGGTATTGGTTATAGAGGCAGAAGCTGTGTTGAAGAAATAACTATTGTAAATCCAGACATTCGCAAAGCTATTATTGCTAGGGCAACAAGCCAGGAGCTGGAAGCAGTAGCAGTAAAAGCCGGAACAATAGTTCTGAAGGAAGCAGGCCTTAACAAACTTCGCAACCGTGTAACAAGCGCAACAGAGCTTGCCCGCGTTCTTTAATTGAAGGAGTTACCAAATGGCATTATTTAAATATCAGGCTAAAGACCCTGAAGGAAAAATAATTACCGATAATATAGAAGCCCAGGACCAGAGTGCTGCAGTAGCTGCACTTACCTCCAAGGGCTACCTGATTACTTCCATTGTTCAAGCCCAGGAAGAACAAGAAGGCCTTGAAGCAGATATCAATCCTTTCAGCAAAAGAATTTCAGGCGAAACCCTTTCTACTTTCCTCATTCAGCTTTCCATAATGATTAAGTGTGGTGTAAACCTTGCTGAAGCCTTGCAATCACTTGAACACGGTGAAGATAACCCAAGATTCAAGGAATGTCTCGCTGACGTAAGAAACAGAGTTTACAACGGTTCTTCCTTCTCTGAAGCTTTGAGCTATCACCTTGATATATTTGATAAATTCACTGTTGCCATGATTAGAGTCGGTGAAACAGGCGGTGTTCTTGAAAAGGTTCTTATTAAGCTTGCCGCCAGCAGTAAACGCCGTCAGGCATTGAAGGGCCAGATTCTTGGCGCCTTGGCCTACCCTTCTGTTCTAGTTTTCGTTGCAACAGTTGTTTTGATAGTATTGATGGGCTTTGCAGTACCAAGATTTTCAGATTTGTTTGCAAAAGCAGGTCTGGAACTTCCATGGGCAACCAAAGTTCTTATCGAAGTAAGTAATTTCATGTCACAAAATATCTGGACAGTTATTATCTGTCTGGTTCTGGCTGTTATAGCACTCATTTATTATGCAGCAACAGAAAGTGGCAGAAACAATATCTGTGAATTCTCATTGCAGGTTCCAGTTATTCAAAATGTAACCAAGCGTTATTACGTAGTCCAGATTTCTGAATCAATGGGCCTTTTGCTTCAGGCTGGTGTTCCATTGAGAGAACTTCTTGTGGCTATTGAAAATACAATGACCTTGCCAACCCCAAGAGCTACCGTAGTTAAAATGCGTGACTACATCGATCAGGGCAGCAACCTTAAAGCAGCCCTGGAAAATGATCCCATATTCCCGCCAATGGCCCAGAAGCTTATTGAAACGGGTGAAACAACAGGTACCATGGACCAGATGTTTGCTGAAATAGCGTCTTATTATGACGAACAACTGAACGCAGCCATCAAAGCTGCTCTCAGTGTTCTTGAACCTTGTCTCATTGCCGGTATGGCTGTTCTGGTCGGTTTCATCATGATTGCGGTATTCATTCCACTTTTCAAGATGAGCTTCATACGCCCGAAGTAATATGAATAAGATGAGTAAAAAAGCATTTACATTAATGGAGTTATTGCTAGTAATAGCAGTATTAGCCATTATCTCTGCCTTATCAGCTCCATATTTCAATGAAGCTGTTGCTACTATGCACGAAGGTACAGCAGAAAGTATGGTAAAGAATCTGATATCAAACACGAAAAGCATGGCTATTGCTGGTCGTGTTGGTGAATCTAAGATTGAATTTAAACAGGACGGCTCAATTTTTATTGGCAGCAGCACCTATGCATTGCCAGACAAATATCATTTTGCAGCCAACAAAAGCTTTAAATTCGATTTTAAGGGGCAATGTGAACCTTCAGGAAACACAGTAAAAATTAACTGTCCCAGTGGAAAATCAATAGAAATAAATGTTAAATAAGAATATGAAAAGACATAATACCAAGGGTTTTACCCTTATGGAGCTTCTGGTAGCAATACCAATGCTGGGTTTTGTATTTCTTTCCATGGCATATATGCTAGCATCAACTAGTGACTTTACAAGCGTAGAAATAGCCAAGTTCAAAACCCAGACGGCCGCAAACAACGTTTTGATGCTAATAAAATCAAAAGGCTTCTCAAAGCTTGACGCTACTCTGACAAGCATAAAAGATCCATTAGTTCTCACAACTACTGGTTCTGGTGAAAATGCTACAATCACAAAAACATCAGACAAAATACCAACAAACTCTGTTATTCATCCAGACGGCACTACCAATTTAACCTTAACCGTAGTTGAAAAACAAGCCGATGCAACAGAAACCAATCTGACAGGAACAAATAGAATTTGTGTAATAACAGTTACCGCGCCCGATTTTTATGATATTTCCACTGTTGTTAAGACAGTTTCCTTCTGAGGCACACTAGAATGAATAAAAAAGCATTTACATTAATGGAATTATTATTAGTTGTAGCCATAATTGCAATTTTTGCAACAAGCTCTATTCCATTTCTCATGAATTCCTTTGGTGGCTTCAATCAGATTACCAGCCAGGAAGCTATCATAAACACGCTTCAGGAAGTCAGCACCGTTATAACAAGACGTGTAACCTTCGATAATTATTCTACCAATGAATTACAGACAATTATTACCGAAATGCAGAGCAATAACGGCATTACTGTATCTCTAAAAAATGTTGAACATCTTAAAGATCAGGACAGCAACAGTATTGGAATAGCAGCAATCACTCTTTCTGCAACCAATGGAGCGGCTACCCATGAAGTTAAGTTTTTGATTTCTCCAGATACAGCAGAATAATCCAAAAACTTTATATCTTTACAATGTAAAAATATTTTGTCTTGACTTTGTAATATAATTTTTGTATATATAGCCACGTGCTTAAGCACAAGGTATTTGTAATTTTATGAAGGGATGTTTTATTATGAATAAAAAAGGTTTTACTTTGATGGAACTCCTGCTCGTTGTAGCAGTTCTCGCAATCGTTGCTGCAGCTGCAGCTCCAACATTCTTCGGCGGCGCTCAGGAAGCTATGCAGGAAGCTAAGAAGTCTTCTTTCATGTCTGCTTATCAGAACACTCTTTCTGGTGCTAACCTTATGGTTTCAATCGCTGCTTCTCAGGGCAATCTTCCTGACGGAACAGCAGACGTTGACTTATCAGTCGAAGGTGCACTTATTTCTGGTAAAAAATTAGATGATTTTGCTCCAGCAGCATCTCGTAATTTTGCTTTAAACGATACTGCTAGTGGTACTCTTAGTGCTAGTTGGCTTATGGCTGACAAGACTGTTCATGTTATGTTTGGTATCAAAAAAGTTGATCTTCCATTAAACAGCAATTTGTCATATGATGAATTAAATACCTTGATTACCTCTGGTTCAGGCAATTAATAGATTGATATAAAAAAGAGTTTCTTAAAAGAAACTCTTTTTTTTTGTCTATTTTTTACTATAAAATATTTCTCTATTATATACTAAGCAATATAATTACATATACTAACCAATGCGCCATACCACATAATATCAATAATTAAATGATTAGCTATGGATTTTACAGTCTTTATACTAATAATGAGAATCAGTTGTATTATCCTTTATTAATAAAACTTTATGGTATTATTAAACAATGAATAGAAAAGCTTTTACATTGATGGAACTCTTGCTTACAATAGCAGTATTAATTATAGTAGCAGCAAGCACAGCACCCACATTCTTTGGTGGTGCCAAGGAAGTATTAGACGACGCTAAAAAATCAAATATGCGCACAGCCTATCAAAATACCCGAACCGGGGCTAATATTCTTATTAGCATTGCCACAGCCAAAGCCAAATCTGTCTCAGGCAATTTAGATACAATAAATGAAGATAGTGAATTAAAAAAATTAGAAAGCTATGCCTCAATAGCATCTAGAGTCTTTGAAGGTAAAAACGGTAACAAGTATGTGTTTGGGGCTAAGGCAATCAAAGACTCTGCAGATAAAGATATCTGCATATTAACTTACGTTGAAGGTGAAGATCCAAAGGCTGACGGCACTCCAATAGCAGAACCAGACGCCTCAGATCAAACTATCTTAGAAAATTTAAATACCCTCTGGGAAACTGTTTTTGCGGGTGAACCCCAGCAATAAATGCAGGAAAGCCTGAGTCCCTACGCCAAGGCAATTGAGAAAACCAATGAATGAGATGAATGATTTGGCCATCGCCAAATGCGAATGATACTCCGTATATGAATGAATCGGCAAACGCCGATTATAAATAAGCCTACGGCTATATTTTTTAATGCGCTTCGCTAAACCAGGCATATTTGCTCGTCATATTATATAGGCAGAGTATAAAGCTTGTCGCAATAGGCTTCTGGCAGAAAAAAAACAAGCCGAGTGATATTAGCTAATGCGTAATAGAATAACTTTTATCTTATTGTAAGTAATTCTGGCCTCTTTTTGAGACATGTTCCAAACCATTAGATAGTCTATTCCAAAATATTGGTGAATCAGTATGTCTCTGTAGCCAGCCAATCCTTTCCAGTCTATATCTGGATAATTCTGACGAAATTCAACGGTGAGATTCTTGGTTGCTTCACCTATTATTTCAAAGTTTCTAACAACAGCGTCTTTTATCAAGTTATTGCGTAAAAACTCTTCACACGAAATTCCATTAATATAGGAAAAAACATTTTCAAACGCCATAACAATATGTTTCAAAAAAAAATCATCTCGATTTTTCTTCATATTGCAACGGCCTCTAAGAGAATTTCGTCTTTTATAAGTGGGTTTAAACCTCGTTTTGAAACAACATCTATCTTACAGGAGAAAAGCTGCTGAAGTGCGGACTGCAGATGAACATGATCATTTAAAGACGCATCAGCATTAAAATCAACCAAGAAATCAATATCGCTATCAGGAGTTTCTTCTTTACGTGCGCAAGAACCAAATACGTATACTTTGTCTGCATTAAATTTTGCAGCCAAAGCATAAATTTCCCGACTATTAAGCCTTATAGTATCTAATTTACACATAAAAAATCTCAAATAATGGCATCATTATCCAAAAGCGCTACTCAATTTAATTCTAAGTATTTTTATAAAAATAAGCAAGTTACTAAAAAAAATATCTAACTTGCACTCAACCAATCGTTACTGTTCACAGGTTATCTTGTAAAAAAAATCCCGATGTAGTAAGCTGTCTGCTTTTCTCATCGGGATTTTCGTGACTGCTAACTGTTGAATAGCTCAGCGCACTCAAGGAAGACGTTGGCACCGCTTTTCTGGCGT